>NZ_NFKF01000001.1 GCF_002160255.1 Olsenella sp. An188
GGCGGGGTGGGTCGGGCGGGAGATGAGCTCGCGGACCACGTCGACGTGGCGGTCGTAGATGTGCGCGTCGGCGATCATGTGCACGAGCTCGCCGGCCCTCATGCCGCTCACCTGGGCCACCATCATGAGCAGGATCGCGTACTGGCAGACGTTCCAGTTGTTGGCGGCCAGCACGTCCTGGCTGCGCTGGACGAGCACCATGTTGAGCGTGGGGCGCGCCTCGCCCGGCTCCTGCGTCACGTTGTAGATGGCGTTGTAGGCGCAGGGGTAGAGGTTCATCTCGGGCAGGTCGGCAAAGTTGTAGAGGTTGGTCATGATGCGGCGCGAGTAGGGGTTCACGCGCAGGTCGTGCAGGACGCGGTCCATCTGGTCGAAGTCGCCGTCCGCGTAGTGGGTGACCTGGCCCACCTGGTAGCCGTAGGCCTTGCCGATCGAGCCCGTCTCGTCCGCCCACTCGTCCCAGATGTGGGGCTTGAGGTCGTGCACGTTGTTGGACTTGCGCTGGTAGATCCAGAGCACCTCGTCCATCGCGGACTTGAGCGCCGTGCGGCGCAGCGTGAGGGCGGGGAACTCCTCGCGCAGGTCGTAGCGGTTCACCACGCCGAAGCGCTTGATCGTGTAGGCCGGGGTCCCGTCCTCCCAGCGCGGGCGGACCTTCTGGCCCTCCGTGGTGGTGCCGCGCTCGATGATGTCGGCGCACATGGAGATGAAGAGGTCGTCTGCCTTGCTCATGCGTTCCTCCCGCCTACGCGTCGAGGCGGCCGTCGAGGCCGCTGCCGTAGAGGTCGTCGTAGTAGTAGAGGTCCTCGAGGCCGTCCATGCCGTCGTTGCCCCGGGGCTCGTCGCCCCACTCCAGGCGATACTCCCACTCCCAGCCCGACACGGCGTCCCCGAGGCCGCGCGCGGTGGCGTCGCCGAGCGCGGAGGTGCAGCTCGACACGCCGAAGAGCAGGAGGAAGAGGACGGCCACCACCACGCCGAATATGACGTAGGCGGCGTTGCCGGAGTTTGCGTTGTCGCGGCTCGTCGTGGCGCTCGCGCTCTCGATGACGTGCTCCTCGGGGGCGTTCGCGTCCCTCTCGTCGGTGGTCATGGGGTCTCCTCTCGTCTGGGCTCCATCTTAGCAGGCGCGCTCGCGCGCCTAGAGGAGCTGGTCCTCGAAGGTCTCGTCCCAGTAGTAGGCGAGCGTCTGCGCGAGCGCCACGTCGGCGGGGAGCCACTCGAGCGCCTCGAGCTCGTCGCGCGCGACCCAGCGGAGCTCCGAGTGGACGGCCGGGTCGGGCGCGGGCGTCGCCCCCTCGGCGAGGGTGCAGACGAAGCAGTCCATGACCAGGTGGAAGCTGGGGTAGTCGAACTCCACCGTGTCGTAGGGCCACGCCGCGCCCAGCTCGCAGCCGAGCTCCTCGCGGACCTCGCGCCGAAGCGCCGCCTGTGCGGTCTCGCCCTGCTCGACCTTGCCCCCGGGCAGCTCCCAGAGGCCGCCCTGCTCCCCGCCGGCCCTTCTCGCCGCAAGGACGCGCCCGTCGCGGTGGATGATGGCGGCGGCTACGTGAACGCTCATTGCTGTCCCTCCTGTCGTGCCTGGATTCTGACGACCGCGTAGGTGCTCCCCGCCGCGTCGGCGAGGTCGACGTCCCAGCCGCCCGCGCAGGGGTGGACGCGCGGGCGCACGACGTCGCCGAGAAGCGCCATGGACCGGTACTGGACCTGGAGCGTGAGCGGGACGGCGGGGGCCTCGCACCCGAGCGCCTCGAGCGCGTCGAGGGCGATGCGGACGTAGCGGGCGTTGTTGACGTGGTGGTTGGTGTCGAGGTCCGCGTGGGCGACCACGTGCTCGGGCGCGGCGCGGCCAGGCCCCTCGACGCGTATGCGGCGCGCGAGCGGGGCCATGTCCAGGCGACGCTCGTCGCCGACGTAGACGAGCTGGCTCTCGGGCACGCGCGTGGCGCGCCGCCGCTCGACGTCGAAGACGAACCACTGGGAGTCGGCGCGCACGATCGGCCGCCCGTGCGCGCCGGCGATCTGGAAGCAGCGCAGCGCGTGCGCCCGCGTCATCGCGTAGCACCAGGTCGAGACCGTGACGTCCGTGCCGAAGGGCGGGAGCTCGTCGACCTCGATGGTCCAGCTGGCGAGCACCCACGCGAGGCCCTGCCCGGTGAGCCCCTCGATGCCGATGCCGAGCTCCTGCGACTGGAACGTCGAGCAGTCCTGGAGGTAGTTCATCATGGAGAGGGGCGAGAGGCGCCCCGTCTCGTCACACTCGCTGTAGCGGATGCGGGAATCGAATGAGTACACGTCCACTCCCATCTTTTCGTCCGCAGAAAACCATACCAGCTCCGCGGGCGGGCGCACGAGAAAAGCATTGTGTAGAATCGTGCCAGCGACGACGAAAGGGGAGGCAATGGACACTGTCAGGTTTGCGACCATCGGCACGAGCGGGATCTGCGAGCGATTCCTCGAGGCGCTCCCGGAGGCGTCCGGGGTCGAGTACGTGGCCGCGTACTCGCGCGACGCCGCCCGTGCCCGCGCGTTCGGCGAGAAGTACGGCGCGCGCCTCTTCTTCGACGACCTCTCCGAGCTCGCCGCCTCGGACGAGGTCGACGCCGTCTACATCGCGAGCCCCAACGGCGCGCACGCCCCACAGGCCCTCGCCATGATCGCGGGCGGCAAGCACGTCCTCGTCGAGAAGGCGCTCGCCTCCAACGAGCGCGAGGCCCGCGACGTCTTCGACGCCGCGCGCGAGGCTGGCGTCGTCGTCCTCGAGGCGATGCGCAACCTCCACGTCCCGACCTTCGCGGCGATCGAACGGGCGGTGGGCTCCGAGCTCGGCGCGGTGCGCCTCGCCACGCTGCGCTTCTCCAAGGTGACCTCGCGCATGGCGCGTCTGCGCGCCGGGGAGCGCCTGAACGTGTTCGACCCCGCCCTGGCCGGCGGCGCCCTCATGGACATCGGCGTCTACTGCGTCGAGCCCGCCGTGGCGCTCTTCGGGCGCCCCGAGACCGTGCGCGCCCTGGCCGTGACCTCCGCGGTGCCCGGCTGCGCCGAGGGCGACCCCTGCTCCACCTGCGACCTCGCGGGCGAGGCCCTGCTCGGCTACGGCGACAAGATCGTGAGCCTCTCGTACGGCAAGATGAGCGACGACGTGCTTCCCTCCCAGGTGGAGGGCGAGCGCGCGACGCTGCTCTGGGACCAGACGTCCTGCCCGGTCAACCCCCGCGTCCACGAGCACGAGGACAAGGGCCTGATCTTTCGCATGGAGCAGGCGCAGACGCGTCCGATCGAGGTCGAGGTGCCCGACAACGACATGGTCTGCGAGATCGACGACTTCACGGCCGCCGTCCGCGGGGACGAGGCCGCCCTCGCCGCCCGCGACCGCTGGGAGCGCGTGACGCTCGACTCCCTCGCCGTGATGGACGAGATTCGCCGCCAGGTGGGCGTGCGCTTCCCGGCGGACCTCGAGGGGTAGCCTTGCCCTCGCACGCCGACGTGCGTGCCGCCCTCTCCGCGGCCCTGCCCGTCATGCTCGGATACGTCGCGATAGGCATACCCTGCGGCGTCATGTCTGCCGAGGTGGGGCTCTCGCCCGCCGTGGCGTTCCTCCTCTCCGCGACGTTCTACTCGGGGGCGGGCCAGTTCATGATGGCGTCGCTCGCGCTCGCGGGCACGCCGGTCGCCTCGATGGTGGCGAGCGTCGCCCTGGTGAGCTGCCGCCAGCTGCTCTACTCCGCTGCCCTCTCGCCCTACCTCTCCCGGGCGCCGCGCCCGCTCGCGGCGCTCTTCGCGGCGACGGTGACCGACGAGAGCTTCGGCGTGAACCTCTCGCGCCTCGCTTCCGACGACTCCTGGACGCCCGTGCGCGCGACTCTCGTCAACGTGGCGAGCATGCTCTCGTGGGCGGCCGCCAACGCGCTCGGCGCCGCGGTCGGGCCGGCGCTCGCCATCCCCACGGCGATCATGTCGTTCGCCATGACGTCGATATTCATCTGCCTGCTCGTGGGGCAGCGGTGGGCGCGCGTCACCGTCGTCGTGGCCGCCTGCTCGGCCGTCGCCGTCGTCGCGCTCAAGGCGCTCGGCGCCGGCTCGCTCGCGGTGCTGCTCGGCGCTCTCGTCGGCGTGGGCGCCGGGATGGCGGCCGGCGCGCTCGGCCGGGGGGAGGGGGCGCCGCGGTGAGCGGGACCGACTTTGCCGTCTTCTACGTCTGCGTGCTCGCGGTCATCCTCGCGTGCCGCTGCGTCCCCCTGCTCGCCCTCAAGGGCCGCGAGCTCTCGCCGCGCGTGAGCGAGGCGCTCGGCCTCATCCCGCCGGCCGCCTTCGCCGCGCTCGTGGCCAACGACCTCTTCGACCCCGCCGCGGGACCCTCGTGGCCGGCGCTTCTCGCCGCCGCGCTCGTCGTGGTGGTGGCGAGAAGGACTGGCTCGCTCGTCTGGTGCGCGCTCGTGGGGATGGTCGCCTACGCGCTCGTGGGCGCCGTGGCGTGAGCGCGGCCCCGTCCCGGGCCGGTCGCGCTAGAGCAGCTCGATGCGGCCCTCCTTGACGGTGAGGCCGACCTCGCCGGAGAGTAGCCTGTCGAGCGTGGCGCCCGCGAGCTCCCAGCGCCAGCCGCCCGAGAGTCGCGACGCCCCGCGGTCCTGGAGGAACTCGAGGAGGTCGTCTCGGGTGGCGATGAGCTGGGTGGCGACGCCGCTTCTCTCGGAGACGAGCCGCAGCACGGCGTACATGAGGTCGACGACGCCCTCGGTCTCGGGGGAGGGGCGCAGGTGGCGCGACACCTTGGGGCAGAGCTCGGCGGGGCAGGCGAGGCCGCGGGCCACCGCCTCGATCAGCGACCGGCCCTCGCGCTCCGATATCTGGTCGGTCCCGCGGATGCGGCGCAGGCGCTCCATGGTCGAGGGGGCCCGCTTGCAGACCTCGACCACGACCTCGTCGGACGCCACCCACTTGCGCGGGAGGTCGCGCTCCGCCGCGCTGCGCTCGCGCCAGGCGCAGACCTCGCGCGCGATCGCGAGCTGGCGGCGCGTCAGCGAGCCCGCGCGGCGCAGGCGCAGGTACGCCTCCTCGGGGGCGCGGCGGATGCGCGAGAGGTCGGCGAGCTCCTCCATCTCGGGGGCGACCCACGAGAGGCGGTCCCTCTCGACGAGCTGGGCCATCATGCGCTCGTAGATGCCGGGCAGGTAGCGTACGTCGTCCTCGGCGTAGGCGAGCTGCTCGGGGTCGAGCGGCCGGCGCGACCAGTCGGTGAGCGACTCCGCCTTGGGCAGGTGGACGCCGCAGTACGCCTCCACGAGCGAGCCGTAGCTCACCTGCTGGCGCATGCCAAGAAACGCCGCGGCGAGCTGGGTGTCAAAGACCGGCGCGCACGCCACGCCCATGCCGTCGAGAAGGACCTCGAGGTCCTGCGTGCAGGCGTGGAAGACCTTCGTCACGGTCTCGTCCCCGAGTAGCGCCGCGAGGGGGGAGAGGTCCTCGATGAGGATGGGGTCGATCGCGGCGGTCTCTCCCGCCGCGGCCACCTGGACGAGGCAGAGCCGCGGGTAGTAGGTCTTCTCGCGGAGAAACTCCGTGTCCACGGCGATGACCTTGGCGGTGGCGGCGCGCTCGCAGAACGCGGCGAGCTCTTCTTGGGTCGAAAGGTACAAGGGCGCTCGATTCTCCCGTGCGAGGTTTGGGTACACTTGGTGGAACGGGGCGTCGGTCGTGCGCCGACGGCCCCACCATGATACAGAAACGCCACGTCGCTTCTTGGGGAGGAGAGCCGTGCGCACGCTCGTCATCCACAATCCAAAGTCCGGCTTTGGGTCGGACGCCATCTTCCAGTTCGTGCGCGCGCTTGTCAGCGCCGGGGACGAGTGCGTGATGCGCATGCTCGAGGACGACTTCGCGGCGGACCGGGCGTGCTCCGACGCCGAGTCGTTCGACATGGTCGTGGCCTCGGGGGGAGACGGGACGGTCGCCTCGCTGCTCTACGCCCTGCGCGGCCGTGACGTCCCGGCGTGCGTCTTCCCCTCCGGCACCGCCAACCTCCTGTGCGCCAACATCGGCAACGCCCCCGAGCCCTCCGCGCTCGCCCGCGCCTGCCGCGTCGGCAAGACGGCGCCGGTCGACCTGTGCGAGATCTCCTGGGAGGGGGAGGGCGGCGAGCGTCACGTCCGTGGCTTCGCGCTCATGTCCGGCACCGGCTTCGACGCCCAGCTCATGCAGGCGGCGCTGCCCAACAAGGCCGTCATGGGGCAGGCAGCCTACTTCGCGGCCGCCCTCGCCAACCCGCGGCCGGCCGTCGAGCGCTTCTCGATCACCGTGGACGGGCGGACCCTCGAGCGCGAGGGGATCGCGTGCCTCGTCGCCAACAACGCGATGATGCAGGGGGACATCCAGATCGTCCCCGACTGCCGCATGGACGACGGGCTCCTCGACGTCATCGTGGTCGAGACCTCGGGCGCGGCGCAGCTGCTCAAGCCGCTCGCCTTCGGGCTGGTGGACCGGAGCGGCAAGGCGATAGGCAGGCCCCACCTCGAGAGCTTCAAGGGCCGCGAGGTCCGCGTCGAGTGCTCCGAGCCTGTGCCCATCGAGGTCGACGGGGAGGCCCTGCCCGGCACGGTGCGCTCCTACGAGGCGCGCGTCCTCCCCGCGGCGGTGCGCATCGTGGTCGACGCGATGAGCCCCTACGGGACCGCCGACGACGGCTCCTCCCGCTTCGGCCACTCCGACGTGATCGCCTACCCCGAGTAGCGCGCCGGTGCCTCCCTCGCGCGGCGAATTATCGTCCGGCCGGTGGGTAGAATGGACCTCAAGCCTACGATTGGAGAGACGATGCCGCTGCACTTCTACGGATACGGTTTCGGGTACGGGATCGACATGGGCTACCTGCTGGTCGCCCTCGTCGCCCTCGTCATCGGCGGGGCCGCCCAGGCCTACATCAAGAGCACCTACCGCAAGTGGTCCCAGGTGGACGCCCACATCCCGGGCACCGGGGCCGACGTCGCCCGGCGCATGCTCGCCGACGGCGGCGCCTCGGCCGTGGGGATCACGCGCACCCCGGGGAGCCTGACCGACCACTACGACCCGCGGGACAACCGCCTGCACCTCTCCGACGACAACTACCGCGGGGCCTCGGTCGCCTCGGTCGCCGTGGCCTGCCACGAGGCCGGTCACGCCATCCAGGCGGCGCAGGGCTTCGGGCTCTACCGCCTGCGCTCCGCACTCGTGCCGGCGGTCAACCTCGCCCAGCAGTTCTGGGTGGTCGTCCTGGTGCTCGGCCTCCTGCTCAACGCCTTCGGGCTCGTGCAGCTCGCCATCGCGCTGTTCGGGGTCGCCGTGGTCTTCCAGCTCGTGACGCTTCCCGTGGAGATAGACGCCTCCCGGCGCGCCGTCGCCTACCTCTCCGCGCACGGCGCGGGCCTCGACGAGAAGGGCGCCCGCTCGGTGCTCACCGCCGCCGCCCTCACCTACGTCGCCGGTGCCCTCACCTCGATCATCCAGCTCGTCTACCTGCTCGGGCGCTACGGAAACCGGGGCAACGAGTAATGGCTGCCGAGAAGGGCGCCGCGCCCCTCTCCGTCACCGACGCGGTGGCGCTCGCCAAGGGCGCCGTCTCCGCGTGGCCCACGCTCGTGGTCAACGGCGAGGTCTCCGGGTTCCGCGGCCCCAACGCCCGCTCGGGCCACTGCTACTTCGAGGTGAAGGACGACGGCGCCTCGATGAGCGTCATCGTGTGGCGCGGCACCGCGGCGAAGATGGGCTTCGAGCTGCGCGACGGGCTCTCGGTCCAGCTCACGGGCAAGTTCGACGTCTACAAGGCGTCCGGCAAGCTCTCCTTCGTGGCGAGCAAGGTCGAGGCGGCGGGCGAGGGGCTCCTGCGCCAGCAGGTCGCGGAGCTCGCGCGGCGCCTCGAGCGCGAGGGCCTCATGGCGGACGAGCGCAAGAGGCGCGTCCCGGTGTTCTGCTCGCGCGTCTGCGTGGTGACGTCGCTCTCCGGCTCGGTCATCGAGGACGTCAAGCGCACGCTCGCCCGCAGGAACCCCCTCGTGGAGATCGACGTGGTCGGCTGCTCGGTGCAGGGCGCGGACGCCCCGGCCACCATCGTCCGGGCCCTCGGCACCGCCGCCTCGTCCCACCCCGACGCGATACTGCTCGTGCGCGGGGGCGGCTCGTTCGAGGACCTCATGTGCTTCAACGACGAGTCCGTGGCGCGCGCCATCGCCGGCTGCGAGGTCCCGGTGGTCACCGGGATCGGCCACGAGCCCGACACCACGATCGCCGACATGGTGGCGGACCGGCGCGCCTCGACCCCGACGGCCGCCGCCGAGTCGGTCGCCCCCGCCATCGACGAGGTGGAGCGGCAGATGCTCCAGCGCCAGGTCAGGCTCGGTCGCGCCATGTCCGCGGCGATCGAGGTGCGGCGCCAGAGGGCAGACGCCCTCGGGCGCGTGATGGCCGCCTCGGCCGAGGGCGAGCTCGCGCGCCGCCGCGTGGCGCTCGACGGCTTCGCGGCCCGGCGCTGCCTCACCGACCCGCTCGCCCCCGTGCGCGACCGCGCCGCGGACCTCGCGCAGACCGAGGAGCGGCTCCACGACGCCATCCCACGCGCCCTCTCGCGCGACCGCGAGGGAGTGGAGCGCTCCGGGAGGCGCCTTGTGGAGGTCTCCGCGCGCCTCACCCGTCCCGCCGAGGCCACGCTCGCACGCCTCGCCGCGTCGCTCGACGCGCTCTCGCCGCTCTCGGTGCTCTCCCGCGGCTACGCCATCGCGCGCGACGCGCGCGGTCACGTGATGAAGGACGCCGCCGAGCTCTCGGCGGGCGACGAGGTCACCGTGCTGCTCGGCTCGGGGTCGTTCGGCGCGAGCGTCACGAGCGTAAACGTCTAGCTGGGGCACGTGCCCCGAGAGGAGAGAAACATGTCAGAGACGACCTACCGCCCCATCGACGAGATGACCTTCAAGGAGGCCTCGGTCGAGCTCGAGCAGATCGTGCGCTCCCTCGAGGGCGGCGAGCTCGAGCTCGAGGAGTCGCTCGAGCGCTATAGCCGCGGCGTCGAGCTGCTGAGGAGCCTGCGCGAGCGCCTCGCGTCTGCCGAGCAGCGTGTCCGCGTCCTTCTCGACGCCACGGACGAGAACGCCCCCGTGACCGACACCGCCTCCGCGCCGAGCACCGCCTACATCAACGAGTAAGCCAGCCACCCGAGAAGAGGGGAGAGACCATGTCCGACTGCGTCTTCTGCAAGATCGCCAACGGGGAGATCCCGAGCGAGTTCCTCTACGAGGACGACAACGTCGTGGCGTTCAGGGACCTCAATCCGCAGGCGCCCGTCCACGTCCTCGTGGTCCCCAAGGCCCACCACGAGAACTTCGTCGACGACGTCCCCGCCGAGACGCTCGCCTCCATGGAGCGCGCCGTGCGCGCCGTCGCCGAGGCGACCGGCGTCTCCGAGTCGGGGTTCCGCTGCATCATGAACACGGGCGCCGCCGCCGGGCAGACGGTCATGCACCTGCACATGCACGTCCTCGGCGGCCGCGACCTCGGCGAGGGGCTCATCCCGGCCTAGGCGCGGCGCACGCCCGCCGACGCGCTCGCCCTCCCGCACAAAACCCACACGTCCCGCGCCGAACTCGCGGTGCGCGAGGGCGTATTATATGAACGTTGTTGGGAAATCCGGAGGGCGGGGGAGTCCCGCGAGAGGAGAGTCATGAACGTTCTGGTCATCAATGCTGGTAGCTCGTCGCTCAAGTACCAGCTCCTCGACGTCGACACGCGCGAGGTCTACGCCAAGGGCAACTGCGAGCGCATCGGCATCGACGGCTCGTTCGTCGGCCACCAGGAGATGGGCGGGGAGAAGCAGAAGCTCGAGGTCGCGCTGCCGGACCACAAGACCGCCATCCGCCACGTCTTCGACATCCTCAAGACCATCGACAAGCCCATCGGCGGCATCGGCCACCGCGTGGTCCAGGGCGGCTGGTACTTCCCCGAGTCTGCCGTCGTGACCGACGAGACGCTCGGCTGGGTCCGCGAGGTCGCCCCGCTCGCGCCGCTCCACAACTACGCCGAGGCCGACGTCATCGAGATCTGCCGCGAGATGTTCCCCGAGATCGGAAACGTCATCGTCCCGGACACCGCCTTCCACTACAACATGCCCGAGCGCGCCTGGCGCTACGCCCTGCCGCGTGACGTGGTGGACAAGTACCACGTGCGCAAGTACGGCGCCCACGGCACGAGCCACCGCTTCATCTGGCGCACCGTCCACGAGCTCATGGGCGACAAGACCCACAAGCTCGTGAGCTGCCACCTCGGCTCCGGCGCCAGCCTCTGCGCCATCGAGGACGGCCAGTGCATGGACACCACGATGGGCCTCACCCCGCTCGACGGCCTCATCATGGGCACGCGCTGCGGCACCCTCGACCCCGCCACGGTCTTCTACCTCAACCGCGTGGGCGGCTACTCGATCGACGACATCGACACGATGATGAACAAGCAGTCCGGCCTCCTCGCCGTCTCGGGCGTCTCCTCCGACTCCCGCGACATCGAGGACGGCGCCGCGAAGGGCGACGAGAACTGCCAGATGGCGCTCGACATGTTCTACTACCGCACCGCCCAGCTCTTCGCCGAGATGGCCTCCTCGATGGAGGGCGTCGACACCATGGCCTTCACGGCCGGCATCGGCGAGAACGCCCCCGAGATGCGCGCCGGCGTCGCCGAGCGCCTCGCCTGGATGGGCGTCAAGATCGATCCCGAGAAGAACGCCGTGCGCTCGGACGAGCCGCGCGTCATCTCCACGGACGACTCCGCCATCACCGTCCTGGTGGTCCCGACCAACGAGGAGTACATGATCGCCCTCGACGTCGAGGAGCTCCTCGGCTAGGTTCCCAGGGCACCTCGGCTCACCTTCGGGCGGTCCCGGCACGCGTCGGGGCCGCCCTTTTGCGTCCGCGCCCAGCCGTCCCGTGGTTATCGGTTGATTTCCAAGCGCCCCGGTATGAATAGAGGCGCCTGAAAGTTGGGTAGACTTCAGAAATATGCACTGCGGAACCCAAGGGAAAGGAACGCAGGATGTCCATCAACGACCTCATGCTCAGCCGTCGCCAGGCCCTCGGCTTCGGCGCCGCCGCGCTCGCGACCTTCGGCCTCGCCGCCTGCGACTCGGGCGAGGGCGCGGACGCCCCGTCCACCGGCTCCGACGACCAGGCCTCTGAGGAGGCCCAGCTCGACGCCGAGGCCTATGACGCGCTCATCGCCACCGGCGCCGTGGCCACCGACGAGGAGATCGCCGCCAGCGAGTGGGCTACCAAGGTCAAGGAGGCCGGCACCATGCGCATCGGCGGCGTCCAGACCTCGATGCTCTTCTCGCTGCTCAACGAGGTGGACGGCAAGACGCGCGGCTTTGACGCCGGCCTCTCCCAGCTGCTCACGCGCTACATCCTGGGCGACGAGAACGCACAGGAGATCACGCAGGTCACCTCAAACACCCGCGAGAGCGTCCTGCAGAACGACCAGGTGGACGCCGTCTTCGCCACCTACTCGATCAACGACGAGCGCAAGGAGGTTATCTCCTTCGCCGGCCCGTACTACACCACCCAGCAGTCCATCCTCGTGATGGCCGACAACACGGACATCAACTCCGTGGAGGACCTCGCCGGCCGCAACGTGGCCGCGCAGTCCGGCTCCACCGGCCCCTCCATCCTCGAGGAGTACGCGCCGGACGCCAACGTCCAGGAGTTCGCCACCGACGAGGAGGCGAGAAGCGCCCTCGAGCAGGGCCGCGTGGACGCCTACGTCATCGACACCGCCATGCAGATGGGCAGCATGACGCGCAACCCCGGCCGCTACCGACTGGCCGGAGAGGAGTTCGGCCCCGTCGACCCCTACGGCATCGGCCTGCCGCACGACTCCGACGGCGTCGAGTTCGTCAACGCGTGGCTGCAGCGCATCGAGGACGAGGGCATGTGGGCCGACCTCTGGAAGGTCTGCATCGGCGACCGCGCCGGCATCGACACCGTGCCGGAGCCGCCCGCCATCGGCGCCTAGCGCAGGCGCCTCTCGGTCTTGAATCGCACGCGGGGCCCGTCGCTCACGCAGGAGGTGACGGGCCCCGCACGCGTAAGGAGGTTCCATGGGGCTCACCGAGCTTCTCGGCACATACGGGCAGAACTACCTGAACGGACTGCTCACCACCTGGTCGCTGACGGCGGTCTCCTTCGTCTTCGTGATGGTGCTCGCCGTCGCCGTGACCGTCATGCGGGTCTCGCCGTTCGCGCCGCTGCGCGTGGTCGGCGACCTCTACGTGCAGGTCTTCAGGAACATCCCCGGCGTCGCCCTGCTCATCATCATCGCCTACGCCCTGCCTGACCTGAACGTGGTGCTCGACTGGCGCACCTGCGTCATCGTGACCACCATCCTCATGGGCTCGGCCTTCGGCTCCGAGAACTTCATGAGCGGCATCAACACCATCGGCGTGGGCCAGATTGAGGCGGCGCGCTCCATCGGGCTGTCCTTCGGGCAGATCCTGCGCCGCATCGTGATCCCGCAGGCGCTCAGGACCACGGTGCTGCCCATGACCAACCTGCTCATCGCCGTGATGCTCACCACGGCCCTCGGCTCGCAGGTGCCGCTCAGCCCGCAGGAGCTCACGGGCGTCGTCTCCTACGTCAACACGCGCGCCACGGGCGGCATCCTGGCGTTTCTCGTCTCTGCCGTGGGCTACGTGGGCACCGCGCTGGTCATCTCGCTCGCGGGCAACCGCATCGACAGGAGGGTGAGGATTCTCCGATGAGCAGAGCAAACTCCGCGACCTCCATGCGCGACGCCCTCTACGAGGCTCCCGGCCCGCGCACGCGCCGCAAGATCGTCGTCGGGACGGTCATCTCGCTGGCGCTCGTGGCCCTGGGCGTGGCGGCCGTCATCCGCCAGTTCTACGTCACCGGCCAGCTCGCGCCGCGCTACTGGTCGTTCCTCCTCGAGTGGACCACCTGGCGCTTCCTGCTCCAGGGCCTCATGGGCACCGTGCAGGTGGCGCTCACGGCGGGCGTCATCGCGCTCGTCCTGGGCCTGCTGCTGATGCTCGGGCGCACGAGCGGCGTCCGGCCGCTCTCGGCGCTCTGCCGCGTGGTCACGGACTTCTTCCGCGGCGTCCCGAGCCTGCTGCTCATCTATTTCTTCTTCTTTGTGCCGGCGCAGCTCGGGCTCAAGATGCCGAGCTTCTGGATGCTCACGCTCCCGGTGGCGCTGGCCGCCTCGGGCGTGCTCGCGGAGGTGTTTCGCGCCGGCGTCAACGCCGTGCCCAGGGGCCAGGTGGAGGCCGCCATGTCGATCGGCCTCTCGTCGGCCAAGACGATGTTCAAGATCGTGCTGCCGCAGGCCGTGCGCTACGTGATCCCCTCGCTCATCGCCCAGCTCGTGGTGGTCGTCAAGGACACGACGGTGGCCTACGTGGTGAGCTACCCCGACCTCATGCAGAACGCGCGCGTCCTCATCACGAGCTACGACGCGCTCGTCTCCATGTACCTGGTGGTGGCCGTCATCTACATCCTCATCAACTACCTGATCAACAGGGCGTCCGTCTATATCGCAAACAAGACCGGCGTCAAGATCATCCGCTAAACCGCGTCCGATCGGAGAGCCATGAAAGAGCAAAGTGCCGCCGAGAAGAGCGTGCCCGTCATCGAGCTTCGCCACGTCGACAAGCACTTCGGAGACCTGCACGTCCTGCGAGACATCAACCTCACCGTCGAGAAGGGCGAGGTGCTCGTGGTGATCGGGCCCTCCGGCTCGGGCAAGTCAACGATGTGCCGCACCATCAACCGTCTCGAGACCATAGACTCCGGAGAGATCCTCATCGAGGGCGAGCCGCTGCCGCAGGAGGGCGCCGAGCTCACGCGCATGCGCGCCGAGCTGGGTATGGTGTTCCAGCAGTTCAACCTCTTCGCCCACATGACGATCCTCGACAACGTGACCCTGGGCCCGCGCGAGGTGCTCGGCGTCCCCAGGGACGAGGCCGAGAGGCGCGCCATGGAGCTGCTCGAGCGCGTGGGCGTGGCCGAGCAGGCCCAGAAGGTGCCCGCGCAGCTCTCGGGCGGGCAGCAGCAGCGCGCCGCCATCGCCCGCTCGCTCGCCATGAGGCCCAAGGCCATGATGTTCGACGAGCCCACGAGCGCCCTTGACCCCGAGATGATCAACGAGGTGCTCGACGTCATGGTGGAGCTCGCGCGCGAGGGCATGACGATGGTCGTGGTCACGCACGAGATGAACTTCGCCCGGCGCGTGGCCGACCGCGTGGTCTTCATGGCGGACGGCCAGATCGTCGAGGAGGGCGCCCCTGACGAGTTCTTCGACCACCCCAGGACCCAGCGCGCCCGCGACTTCCTGGACTCCATCAAGGGCCACTAGCCAGGCCCCTGACCCTACCGCATCATCAACGAGCCTTCCGATTTCGAAAGGAGCCATCCCGCATGGCCTCACGTCGCCCCCTGATTCTCATCACCCCGCGTTGGGAGCAGCAGGTCCCGAGCGTGCGCGTGCCTGAGCCGCTCGCGCCCGAGGAGACCATGGCCTGCGTCTTCGCGGACGCCATCGTGGCCGCGGGGGGCACGCCGCTCATGATGGCGCTCACGGAGGACGAGGGCGTCATCGACGGCTACCTCGAGATGGCCGACGGCATCGCGGTGCCGGGCGGCCAGGACGTCGACCCGCGCCTGTGGGGGGACGACTCCGGCTACGACGAGGCGCTGCTGTGCCACGAGCGCGACGCGTTCGAGGGCCGCGTGCTGCGCCGCGCGCTCGAGCTCGACAAGCCCGTCTTCACCACCTGCCGCGGCACGCAGCTCCTCAACGTGGTCCTCGGCGGCACGCTCTGCATGGACGTTCCGGGCCTCGAGCCCCGCGAGGGGATGGCGCTGTGGCGCCACCAGATGGTGCTCACGGACCCCGTGCACCCGGTGGAGGTAGAGGAGGGGTCGCTGCTCTCCCGCGCGCTCGGCGGCGCTACGCTCGTGCAGGCCAACTCGAGCCACCACTGCTGTGTCGAGCGGCTCGGCGAGGGGGTGCGGCTCGTGGCGCGCGCCACGGACGGCGTGCCGGAGGGCATCGAGGTCGAGGGCAGGCGCTTCGCGCTCGGCGTGCAGTGGCACCCCGAGTACACCTGGCGCAGCCTCGAGACGGACTTCTCGCTGTGGCGCTCGTTCGTCGAGGCGTGCCGCTAGGCGCGCACGAAGTGGTACGCCACGCGCGGGGTGCCGTCGTCGCAGATGACGGTGCCGCGGCGGACGAAGCCCGCGCGCTCGAGCGCGCGCTGCATGGGGAGGTTGAGCTCGTGCGTGTCCGCTCGCACGTTGTCGTGGCGCTCGCAGAGCCAGGCGAGGAGCGCGCCCCCGCGGCCATGCCCGCTCTCGGCCACCGCGAGCCGGTGCATCACGGTGTAGGGCCCGTCGTTGAGCCACGGCTCGCCCTCTATCGAGGTATAGGTGCGGTCCGGCCCCGGCAGCACGCTCATGCAGCCCACGGGGCCCGCTCCCTCGTCGAGCACCCACAGCCAGCCGCCCGCGAGGTCGCGCGCGGCGCTCTCGCGGCCGGGGTAGCCGCCCACCCACTGCACGTCGTTTCCGTTGGCGCGCATGAAGGCCCGGGCTGCGTCGTAGATCGCAGCCACCGCGTCGAGGTCTGCCTCGGTCGCCGGGCGTATGTCGGCGGCCACTAGAGGGGCCTCATCGAGAAGGTCTTCTCGCAGGACTCACCCGGGGCGAGGGTGATGGTGCCGCGCTTCTCCTCGAAGACGTCGGACTCGTCGTAGGCGGTGGCGCAGCCCACCCACGGCTCGATCGCCACGAACGGCGCGTCCACGGACGCCGTCCACACGCCCAGGTAGTCGAACCCGTCGAAGGACACCTCCACGCCGTGGCCCGCCGGCCCCTCCAGGCGCACGCTGCGCCCGGGGACGTCGACCAGCACCACCGTGAGCAGGCGCTCGAAGAGCTCGTGGGAGAGGGGCAGGCGGTCAGCGTCGCGCATGACCTCGTGCGTGACGGAGAAGTCGTGCAGCCCCGCCTCGTCGATCGTGGGTACGACGGCCGTCCACCGCTCGGGGAAGACGAGCGCGTAGTCCGAGAAGGACGCCCCCTCGTCGCCGGGCGCGGGCACGTTGAAGGCCGGGTGGCCGCCGAGCGTGAAGGGCAGGTCGACCGAGCCGGTGTTGGTCACGGCGAAGGTCTGGGAGAGCGCGCCGTCCGCGACGGCGTAGGTCATGTTGAGGCGGAAGTCGAAGGGGTAGGCCGCGCGCGTCTCGTCCGTGGAGGAGAGCTCGAAGGTCACGTGGCTCTCGCCCCTCTCGACGACGGCGTGGTCGTAGAGGCGCGCGATGCCGTGGCGCTTGAGGCTCACGGGACCCTGTGCGCTCTTGGCGTGGTCGTTTCGCAGGCAGCCGACGATGGGGAAGAGAACCGGGGCCCGGCGCGGCCAGAAGCGCTCGTCGCCCTGCCAGAGGTACTCCGCGCCGCCCAGCGTGAGGCTCATGAGCTGAGCTCCCATGGAGTCGATGCGTGCGCCGACCGTGCCGTCCGAGATGGAGACGATCTCCGACATGGTTCCTCCCGTCGTTGAAACTCATACACTCAAAACAATAGCCTAGTTTTTCCTAGCGCAAGTGCGCTCTCCCGCGAGCGAGCGTTTTTATCGGGCAAGCGGGGTCAAGATTTGAAAACGGTTCGGTCTTTGTTAACTTTGCTTGGTGCGCTCCCGCTTTGGGGAACAATCTTAGGGGCGCTCTCTGAGGCGCTCGTCTCGCAGTCATCGTTCACGGCGGCTCCGTGCCGTCCGAAGGAGGTACGCATGATCATCGAGGAACTCGCACGCTACGGCATCGCGCACACCGAGGAGAAGACCGTCATCGACGCGTCTCCCGCGGTCCTCATAGAGACGGCCGTCGAGCGCGGCGAGGGCGAGCTCACGAGCACGGGCTCGCTCTCCGTCATCACGGGGCAGTACACGGGCCGCTCGCCCAAGGACCGCTTCATCGTGGACACGCCCGACGTGCACGACAAGATCGCCTGGGGCAGCGTCAACGTGCCCTTTAGCGTCGAGAACTACCAGAAGGTCAAGAGCGAGGTCATCGGTCACCTCTCCGAGCGCCGTCTCTTCGTGGTGCACGGCCTGGCGGGGGCCGACCGCCGCTACTCCCGCAAGATCGTCGCCATCTGCGAGCTCGCGAGCCAGGCGCTCTTCGTCCACCAGATGCTCGTGCGCCCGGACGAGAAGGAGCTGCGCGACTTCGGCGACGCCGACTTCTGCGTGATGGCCGCGCCCTCCCTCAAGCTCGACCCGGAGGTCTTCGGCACTCACTCCGAGGCCGCCGTCCTCATCAACTTCCAGGAGCGGATGATCCTCGTGGTGGGCACCCAGTACAGCGGTGAGATCAAGAAGGCGATCTTCTCGGTCATGAACTACCTGATGCCCGTCGAGGACCACGTGCTCACGATGCACTGCTCCTGCAACATGAACCCCACCTCGCACGGCACCACGGTCTTCTTCGGCCTCTCCGGCACGGGCAAGACCACGCTCTCGGCCGCCGAGGGGCGCCTGCTCATCGGCGACGACGAGCACGGCTGGGCCGAGGACAAGGTCTTCAACATCGAGGGAGGCTGCTACGCCAAGACCATCGACATCACGCCGGAGACCGAGCCTCAGATCTGGAACGCCATCCGCTTCGGCTCCATGTGCGAGAACGTGGTGATCGACCCCGAGACGCGCGAGGCGGACTACTTCGACACCTCGCTCACCGAGAACGGCCGCGTGGCCTACCCGGTCGAGTTCGTCCCGGGCGCGGTGGCCAAGGGCCGCGCCAAGCGCACCCCCGACGTCGTGATCTTCCTGACGGCCGACGCCTTCGGCGTGCTGCCCCCGATCTCCAAGCTCGACCGCAACGCCGCCATGTACCACTTCATGACCGGCTTCACCTCCAAGGTCGCTGGAACCGAACGCGGCGTCGTGGAGCCGCAGCCCACGTTCTCCTCGCTCTTCGGCGAGCCGTTCATGCCGCTCGACCCCAACGTCTACGCGCAGATGCTCGGCGAGAAGATCGACGCCGGCGGCGTGCGCGTCTACCTCATCAACACCGGCTGGACCGGCGGCCCCTACGGCACCGGCAAGCGCATGAAGCTCGCCTACACGCGCAAGATGGTCGAGGCGGCGCAGACCGGCATCATCGACGACTGCGAGTTCGTGCACGACGAGCGCTTCAACCTCGACGTGCCCACCACCTGCCCCGGCGTGCCCTCCGAGCTGCTCAACGCCCGCAACACCTGGGAGGACCGCGCCGCCTACGACGAGACGGCCGAGCGCCTGGCCCAGATGTTCGTGGACAACGCCGAGAAGCGCCTCAAGACGATGGCCCCCGAGGTGCGCGCCGCCGGCCCGCACCCGATCATGGGGTAGCGCACGCGCGGCCCGTTCCGATGCACGACTGACCGTTAGCCCGAGCCAAAGTCACGCCTCGATCCTCGATTCCGTGACTTTGGCTCGGGCTTTGCTGTCGATCGGGTCCGACCCTCGACGAGCGCTCCTGGGTGGCGCAACAACCCCGTCCACCAGAAGATGTATACTGCATGCAAAACGCATGCGAAGAGGGGAGAGAGCATGCCTGCCTTGCAGATACGCGACCTTCCGCAGGGGCTCTACGACGAGCTCAAGCTGCGCGCCGAGTGCGAGCACCGCAGCCTTGCGCAACAGGCGACCGTTGCCATCGAGGAGCACCTGAGGATGGTGCCGCCCGCAGAGCAGCCGGCGCGCCAGCTCACCGAGGAGGAAGAGCGCCAGGCGCGCATCGCCAAGCGCAAGGCGATCTTCGCCCGGATTGACGCCATGCCCAAGGCCGAGATTCCGGAGGACTTTCCCACTCCGGAGGAAATCATCCGTGAGCTGCGTGATTCCCGATGATTGTCCTCGACGCGTGCGCAGCGCTTGAGATGGTGCAGCGTACCGAGGCGGGAAGCACTCTCGAGGGACTTGTCTACAACGGGGAGACAATCATCTCGGTGGATCTCCTTTACGGTGAGGTGCTCAGCGCGTTTACTAAATATGCTCGCGCGGGACTCATGAGCGACAAAGAGGTGAAGGAAAAGGTCGAGGCGGCTATCTCGATGGTCGATCGTTTTGTGCCTATGAAGGACCTCTATGTGGAGGCGCTGAGCGAGTCGCTGCGTCTGGGACACTCGCCCTATGACATCTTCTACTTCGTCCTCGCCCGTAGGAACGCCGCGACGCTCTTCACCATGGACCGCCGCCTCATCGACCTTGCCATGAGAAACGGACTCAACTGCGTCTTCGAGGCTGAGGTGACTCCGGGGGAGAACTGGACCATCCGCGCGGAGATCGAGGATGCGGCAAAACTCTAGACCGCTGTTTAACGCGATGATGCAGAGCTAAAAAGCGGCCCGGCTGCGCGTGCAACCGGGCCGTACGTCTGGGACGTGAGGTTCTTCTCGCCAGGGCCTGAGCTTACTCGCTCATCTGCGCCTGGACGGAGGTGATGGCCACCACGCCCACGATGTCGTCTGCGGAGCAGCCGCGGGACAGGTCGTTCACCGGCTTGGCGATGCCCTGCAGGATGGGGCCGTAGGCCTCGGCGCGGCCGAAGCGCTGGACCAGCTTGTAGCCGATGTTACCGGTCTCGAGGTTGGGGAACACGAGCACGTTGGCGTGGCCGGCCACGGCGCTCTCCGGCGCCTTGAGCGCGGCCACCTCGGGCACGATGGCGGCGTCGAGCTGCAGGTCGCCGTCGATGGCGAGCTCGGGGGCCTTCTCCTTGGCGAACTTGGTGGCCTCCTGGACCTTCTTGGCTGTGTCGCCGCCGGCCGAGCCCATCGTGGAGTAGGAGAGCATGGCCACCTTGGGCTCGACGTCGTCCATGAACGTGGCGAAGGAGTTGGCCGAGGCGATGGCGATCTCGGAGAGCTCGTCGGAGGTCGGGTCGATGTTGAGGCCGCAGTCGGCAAAGACAAGGGTGCCGTCCTCGCCGAACTCGGGGGTCTGCGTGCACATGACCATGAAGGCGGAGACGAGCTTGGTGCCCGGGGCGGTCTTGAGGATCTGGAGCGCCGGACGCAGCGTGTTGGCGGTGGAGTGGCAGGCGCCGGAGACCAGGCCGTCGGCGTCGCCCATCTTGACCATCATGGTGCCGTAGTAGGTGGCGTCCATCATCTGGGCGCGGGCCTGCTCGATGGTCACGCCCTTCTTGGCGCGCAGCTCGGCGAACTTCTGGGCGTAGGCCTCGTGCCTGGGGGCGGTGGGCGAGGTCGGGTCGATGACGGTCACGCCCTCCACGTCGATCTTGGCCGGGTCGCCAAGGATGACGAGGTCGGCGAGGTCCTCGGCCACGATCTTGCGCGCGGCCTCGATGGTGCGCGGGTCCTCGCCCTCAGGCAGGACGATCGTCTTCTTGTAGGCCTTCGCGGCGGCCTTCATCCGTGCGAGAAAATCGCTCATGTGCGCTCCTTCACAAAACGCTCGAATCCTTGCGCGCTCACGCCGCAAATATGTGCAGGTTGGCGGTGCGGGCGCACGCCCGGGACCATTATAGGGGCGAGGTGCTAGAATCGAGCGGACGATTGGGCGAGCGCGCTCGTCCTTCTCGCCGTGTGCGGGGCGCGCCCCCGGAGCTTGCAGAGAGGATTATCAATGGGTATCGAGAACGGTCTGCCCGCGGGCTTCTCGCCCGACGCCTATGACGCGATCATCGTGGGGGCAGGCTATGCCGGCGCCACCTGCGCGCGCCGCCTGGCCGAGTCGTGCGGCTTCAAGGTCTGCGTGCTCGAGCGCCGCGACCACATCGCCGGCAACGCCTACGACTACACCGACGAGGCGGGCGTCCTCGTGCACAAGTACGGACCGCACATCTACCACACCGTCAACGACCGCGTGAACGAGTTCCTCTCCCGCTTCACCGAGTGGACCGACTACCAGCACAAGGTCCTGGCCAACATCCACGGCACGCTCATGCCGGTGCCCTTCAACCACCGCTCCCTCAAGCTCGCCTTTGGCGAGGAGAAGGGCGAGAAGCTCTACCAGAAGCTCGTGGCCACCTTCGGCGAGAACAAGAAGGTGCCGATCATGGAGCTCCGCGAGAAGAACGACCCGGAGCTCGTCGAGGTCGCCGACTACGTCTTCGAGAACGTCTTCCTCCACTACACGATGAAGCAGTGGGGCCAGACGCCCGACCAGATCGACCCGTCCATCACCGGCCGCGTGCCCGTCTTCGTCGGAGACGACGACCGCTACTTCCCGGGCGCCCCGCACCAGGGCATGCCGGCCGAGGGCTACACCGCGCTCTTCGAGCACATGCTCGACCACGACCTCATCGACGTCTTCCTCGGCGTGGACGCCCGCGAGGTGCTCGGCGTCACGGAGACGAGCGTGAGCGTGTGCGGGCGCCCCTACGGCGGCGAGATCATCTACACCGGCCCGCTTGACGAGCTCTTTGGCCTCGACCTCGGCGCGCTGCCGTACCGCACGCTCGACATGGTCTTCGAGACCCTGGACATGGACCAGTTCCAGCCCGTGGGCACCGTCAACTACACCACGAGCGAGGACTTCACGCGCATCACCGAGTTCAAGAACATGACCGGCCAGGTGGTGCCCGGCAAGACCACCATCATGAAGGAGTACTCCAAGGCCTACACGCCCGGCTCCGGCGAGACCCCCTACTACGCGATCCTCGAGGACGAGAACCTCGAGCTGTACCGCCGCTACCGCGAGCGCGTCTCCGGCCTGGTGAACTTCCACTGCGTGGGGCGCCTGGCGGAGTACCGCTACTACGACATGGACGGGGTCGTGGCCTCAGCGCTCGACCTCTCCGACGAGATCATCGCCCAGCACAACTAACGTAGACGCTCGCGCGCGTCGGGCCCCGGAAGGGGCCCGACCCATGCCTGCGGACAAGGACTGACATGAACAAGACCATCACCTTCGGCATCCCGTGCTACAACTCCGCCGCCTACATGGACCACTGCATCGAGTCCATCCTGGAGGGCACGGGCTATGCCGAGGACGTCGAGATCATCATCGTGGACGACGGCTCGGCCAAGGACGAGACGCCCGCCAAGGCCGACGAGTGGGCCGAGCGCCACCCCAAGATCATCCGCGCCATCCACCAGGAGAACGGGGGCCACGGCGCCGCGGTCATGCAGGCCGTGCGCAACGCGAGCGGCGTCTACTTCAAGAACGTCGACTCCGACGACTGGGTGGACGCCGAGGCCGTGAGCGCGCTTCTCGCCCAGCTGCGCCACTTCATCGAGCTCGGGGAGCACGTCGACCTCGTGATCACCAACTACGTCTACGAGCACGTGGAGGACGACACGCGCAACGTGGTTGACTACCGCCGCGTGCTGCCGGTGGGCAAGGTCTTCACCTGGAACGACATGGGCCACTTCATGATGTGGCAGTACCTGCTCATGCACGCGCTCACGTACCGCGTGGACGTGCTGCGCGAGGCCGGGCTCGACATGCCGCCGCACACCTTCTACGTGGACAACATCTACGCCTACGTCCCGTTCCCGGCCTGCCGCAGCATCTACTACCTCGACGTGGACGTCTACCGCTACTTCATAGGGCGCGAGGACCAGTCCGTCAACGACAAGGTCCTCACGAGCCGCGTGGACCACTACTGGCGCGTGGCGCGCGTCATGATGCACGCCTACCACGTCTACGACGACATCTCCTCGGCCAAGCTGCGCAGCTACATGATGAACTACTTCACGATCATCATGGCCATCTGCTCGGTCTTCTCCAAGAAGAGCGACCGTCCGGACGCCATGGACGAGCTGCAGAGGCTCTGGGACGAGCTCAGGGCCTACGACCACCGGATGTACCGCCGCGCGCGCCACGGCGTGGTGGGGCTCGCCACCAACCTGCCCGGCACCGTGGGCAGGGCGCTCACGCTGGCGGGGTATCGCGCCGCGCAGAAGCTCGTGAAGTTCAACTAGCGCCCACCTGCGCGGTCCGGTCCCATCTGGGATAGTTGACCCTCCCAAACCCACGTTCTTCTCGTCAGATCGTTGGTTTGGGAGGGTTCAGTTTGCTTAATGCCGCCTAAACCTACGGACCGAGTCGATAAACGTGGGTTTGGGGGGGGTGACATAGATGGCGCGGGCACGGGGTGTCCGTTTTGAGGGACAGGGGAGAAGAACCTCGGGGAACGTCACCCCTGCGAGCCGCCGAGGTCGCGCGCCGCGGGGTAGCCGTGGGCGCCCTCGGCCTGGCGCGCACCGTCGGCTATGGCGCGCCCGAGCGCGCGGACGGCCAGGGCGCCCACCGCGTCCACGGGCGCCTCAACCGCGCCGGTCGCCATCACGAAGACGGTGTCGCCGTCGTTGGTGGTGTGGGTGGGGGAGATGGCGTGCGCGTAAGCGTCGGCCGCCATCTGCGCGACCTTGGTGGCCTGCGCCTTGGTGAGACGCGCGTTGGTGACTACGCAGGAGATGGTGGTGTTGGTGCGCTCGAGCGGCATCTGGGCGTACCCGCCGAGAAGGGCATCCGTGCTGCTCGCGAGCGCGCGGCCGTCCTCGGTGCGCATCCCCGCGACCATCTCGCCCGTGTCCGGGTCGCGCACGTCGCCGCAGGCGTTCACGGCAGAGACCGCGCCGCAGACGAGCTCTCCGGCGCACTCGACGTCCTCCCCGAGGCCGGACTTCATCGCACGCCCCGGACCTGCCAGCTTGCCCACGGTGCAGCCTGCCCCTGCGCCCGCGTTGCCGCGCTCCAGCGGCTCCCCGGCGCGCCCGAAGGCCGCCGCGCACGCCGCGCGGCCCTCCTCGACGCCGGGCCGGACGTGCGGGTCGCCGCACGCGAGGTCGAACAGGCACGCGCCGGAGACGATCGGCACGCGCGCCACGCCCACGTCGAGGCCGTAGCCGCGGCGCTCGAGCTCCTCGGCCACGCCGCAGGAGGCGGCCAGTCCGTAGGCGCTGCCGCCCGAGAGCACGACGGCGTGCAGCACGTCGACGGTCTCCTCGGGGCGAAGCAGGTCGGTCTCGCGCGTGGCGGGCGCGCCGCCGCGCACGTCCACGCCTCCCGTCGCGCCCTCGGGGCAGACGATGACGGTGCAGCCCGTGGCCGCGTCGGGCAGCGTGGCGTGGCCGGCGAGGATGCCGGGGATCTGCGTGACGCTCGTGATGGCGCGCTCGGCGCCCTTCTCGCTAGGCAAGGGGTCCTCCCTCTCTGATCGAGGCGGCAACAAGGTCCTGGGTGCCGAGCAGCCTCCCGAGCTCGCGCACGAGGCGCGCCACCGGCAGCCCGACGACGTTCTGGTAGTCTCCCGAGATGCGGCGCACGAGCAGGCGGCCCGCCCCCTGGATGCCGTAGGCGCCCGCCTTGTCCAGCGGCTCGCCGGAGTCCACGTAGGCGGCGACCTCCTCGTCCGTGAGGTCCCAGAAGGTGACGTCGGTGGTCTCCACGAAGCTCGTGCGGGCCGTGGGCTCGCCGGCGGGGGAAAGCGCCACGAGGCACGCGCCGGTCGAGACGTGGTGCGTGCGACCCGAGAGCTCACGCAGCATGCGCGTGGCGTCGGTGGCGTCGGCGGGCTTGCCGAGCACGTCGTCTGCGGTCCAGACGATGGTGTCGGCGGCCACGAGCGCGCCCTGCCCCGCGAGGCGCGCGGCCCCGAGCCCGGCGAGCGCCGCCTCGGCCTTCTCGCGCGCGAGGCGCTCGACGAGCTCCACGGGCCTCTCGCCGGGGAGGCGGGACTCGTCTATGTCCGCGGGCGCGAGCGAGAGCTCGAAGCCGGCCTGCTCCAGCAGCTCCCTGCGGCGTGGCGACTGCGAGGCCAAGATCATGGGCAACCTCCAAACGTGCCTACAAAAAAGGCGGGAGCCGCAACGCGACCCCCGCCAAGCGTGCTGAGTGCGCCCGAGCTACTCGACCGTGATGGCGGAGACGGGGCAGTTGTCGGCAGCCTCCTGGCAGCTGTCCTCGGCGTCCTCGGGGACGTCCTCCTCGATGGCGACGGCGACGCCGTCGTCGGAGATGGAGAAGACGTCGGGGCAGGTGCCCTCGCAGAGCCCGCAGCCGATGCAATCCTCGTTGACCGTAGCCTTCATGTTGGAATCCTCTCTCCTGCCTGGGCCCCCTGCCCAGGTCTTGCTATTTTTTTACACGTTTCCGCCCCCGTGCGCAACTGTTAGCGGCGTATAGCCAAAAATGGCTCTCAGACGGCCCTGAGCTGGGATTATATTCCTAGCTGCAGAGTGGGTTTTGCTTGGCTCCGCGGGCCGGGCGGCCGCCCCGCCCGTGGGGCTCCCGCCCGCGTTGCCCTGCCCGTTCCGCACCCGCCTGCGTTGCCCTGCCCGTTCCGCACAATTCCGGAATTGTGCGCCCGCGGGCGGGCACTTGAGTGCAAAGCGCCAGTTGAGGTCCTTCTCGCGCTTAGATAATCGGGGTTGTCCGGGGCACTATCCGCACAATTTGGGAATTGTGCGGACTCAAGTTCACGGACGCAAGCTGAGAGAGGCGAGAAGAACCTCAGAAATGTGCGCCCCGACGCTCGGAGGCACTGCGCGCGCTACGGCGTGGCCGTCGCGGCCAGACGCAGAACAAGCAGGTCGTCGCGTGTCCAGCTCACGATGAAGCCGCACTTCTCGGCGACCCGACGGCTTGCTGCGTGACTGGGGGAGCACTCGATGACCGCATCTCGCCCGCCCGCGTGCGCCCGGGCGGCGAGAAGCGCCGTGAGGGGCCCGAGGTCCTTCTCGGTCATGCGGCGTATCGAGAGCGTGAGGCCTCCGTCTCCTGCTGCCCAGGCGGATCGCCGCGTCAGCGCCCGGCGGGGAAGAGCGTCGTGCCCAGGCCCGAGCGAACCCACTCCCAGAAGCGGAGGTCAAGCTGCGCACGCAGGGACGGCCCCGCCTCGGCGAGAAACGCGCCGAGTGCCTGCGTCAGGAGCCTGGCGGCCCGCGGCAGCTCCGGCCCGCTCAGGTGGGCGTAGATACCCTCCAGCAGGCGGTAGCGCTCCGGCGACACGATCTGGTTGAGCTTCTTGAGGCCGAGAAACGCGTGGGTCGGGTCGTCCGACCAGCGCAGCAGGACGGCGGCGGACCCGGCGGCGTCGCCTAGGATCTTGGCCGCCCACGCGTAGTTGTCGCGGCGATAGGCGCTGTCGGCCTCCACGATGCCGTAGAGCGCGCTCGAGAAGAGCCGTGCCAGGGTCTCGTCGCTCACCGCCGCGCGCTCCCATGCGAAGCCCTCGAACAGGCCACTCGGGTCGCTCCACACGCGGATGGGGTCCTCGTGGCCGATCTCCTCCCTCAGCGCCACGTAGAGGTCAACGTGGGTCGCGTCGTCGAAAATTGCCACGAGCTGCGGTAGCCCGAAGCTCACCTCCTCGAGAAAGACCGGCTCGTCGAAGGCGGCCAGGTATGCTCGCCGCCGCGCGAGCACGGCCTCTCGCGCGGCGGGCGAGGCCACGAGGTAGAGGTCGACGTCAGAGAACGCGTCCTCGTCACCGCGGCCGAACGAGCCCTTGAGAAGCGCTGCCTCGACGAGCCCGTCGGCCATGGCCGCCCCGGCTATGGCATCTATGGCCTCGGTCTGTCTCATGTCGCTGCCACGTCCTCTCGGCGATGCCCCGAGCGCCCCCTACGCGCGCTCGAGCAGGGTCACGGTCTCCACGTGGAAGGTCTGCGGGAAGAGGTCGACCGGCGTCACGCGCCTCGGCGAGAAGGTCCCGGCCAGCTCGAAGCGGGCGAGGTCGCGCGCCAGGGTGGCGGGGTCGCAGCTCACGTAGGCGATCGCGCGTGCGGGCCGCTCGGAGAGCTGCCTCACCACGTCCTCGGCCAGCCCCGCGCGCGGCGGGTCCACCACGATGACGTCCGCGTCGGTGTCCGGGAACTCGAGGCCCGCGTCGCCGCCGATGGGGTCGACGTTGTCCAGCCCGGCGGACTCCAGGTTGCGACGCAGGTCGCGCACGGCCGGGCCGTAGGACTCCACCGCGCTCACGAAGCCCGCGCGCCGCGCGAGCGGCAGCGTGAAGGTGCCGGCTCCGCAGTAGAGGTCCATGGCCTCCTCGTCCTCGCCGGGCTGCAACGCGTCCATCACGAGCTCGACGAGCTTCTCGGCGCCGCGGGTGTTGACCTGGAAGAAGCTCGGGGCCGAGACGCGCATGCGCTCGGAACCCACCTGCTCGCCCCAGGAGCCCGCCCCCGAGAGGCACTCCACGCCGGCGATCCGGCGCGCCTTGGCGGGTCCCTTCTGCATGACGCGCACGACCGAGGTGGGCCTGAGCGCGTCGGCGAGCACCTTGGACGCCTGCGCGCGCGGGAAGGCCCCCGGGCGACCCCAGAGCGCCACCTCCACCTCACGCGTGCGGCGCGAGACGCGGATGCCAACGCGCTCGAGGTCGAGGCCGTGACTGCCCGCGAGGTAGCCGAGCGCGCCCGAGACGGCGCGCACGGCCTTGGCGTGGCGCCCGTCCAGAAGCGGGCACTCCTTGACGCGCACCACGCCCTCGCCGGCGGCCGCGTGCATCCCGAGCGCGGGGCGCCCTCCCTCGGTCGCCACCGCGAGCTCGACCTTGTTGCGGTATCCCCAGGGCTCGCCCGGCGAGACGATCGGCGCCACGAGGCCCTCGGCCCGCTCGGCGCCCATGTGGGCGATGCGCGCGAGGGAGTCGACCACGCCGGAGCGCTTTGCCGCGGCCTGGGCCTCGTAGGAGAGCGAGGCCCAGGGGCAGCCGCCGCAGACGCCCGCGTAGGGGCACGCGGGGGCCACGCGGTCGGCCGAGGCCTCGAGCACCTCGACGGCGCGCGCGTGCGAGAAGCGCCCCTCGTCGCGGTCCACCACGGCGCGCACGCGGTCCCCCGCCACGGCGCCCGAGACGAAGACGGTCTTGCCGTCCGCGTCGTGGGCCACGGCGTCGGGCCCGTAGCTCATTCGCTCGGCGAGAAGGACGACCTCCCGCGTCTCGACGCCCTCCTCCCGGCTCACTCGTCACCCCCGCCGAAGAGGGTCCCGAAGGCCTGGCCGAAGAGGGAGAGCGCGCGGGAGACGCGCCCGCGCCTCGGGGCGGCCGGCGCAGGCGGGACGGGGGAGGGCGTCTCCTCGCGGCGCGGGGCGGCAACGGCCTCCTCGGGCGCGAGGGGCTCCGGGTCCGTCGTCGCGGGGACGACCTCGACGTAGCCGTCGGCCGCGGCCTCCTCCTCCGCCGCCTCCTCGCGCACGGGCGCGAGCGCCGGGGCGGCGTCGGGGACCGGCTCGATGCGCTCGGCCTTGCGCGCCGCGGCGCGCTCCTCGACTGCGGCGCGTGCGCGCTCGTAGGCCTCGCGCAGCAGGACCTCCTGGCAGTTGACGCGCGGCGCGCCCTCCTCGCCCTCGACGTGGGCCCACGTGCCGTCCGCGGTGAGCTGGCGCGCCTTGACGTTGTCGGAGAGCTGCAGCTTCACGAAGTGGCGCACGATCTCGGAGCACGCGGGGTCGCGCACGGGGTAGGCGATCTCCACGCGTCGCTCGGTGTTTCTCGTCATCATGTCCGCGCTCGAGAGGTAGATCGTGTCCATGTACTCGCCGAAGGCGTAGATGCGCGCGTGCTCGAGGAAGCGGCCGGCGATCTGGCGCACGACGAGGCCGTCGGTCTTGCCCGGCACGCCCGCCTTGATGCAGCAGATGCCGCGCACGATCATGACCACCTGGACGCCCGCCTCGCAGGCCTCGGAGATCTTGTCGATGACGTCGCGGTCGGTGAGCGAGTTCATCTTGAGGACCACGCGCGCCGGGGCGCCCTCGCGGGCGCGCGAGATCTCGCGGTCGAGCCCGCGCATGACGAGGGGCTTGAGCCCGACGGGGGCGACGCCGAGGTGCTTGTAGGAGCCGCGGAGGTTGCCGAGCGAGAGGTTGCGGAAGAAGGTGTTTCCGTCGGCGCCGATGCCCTCGTCCGCGGTCAGGAGCATGAAGTCGGAGTAGAGCTTGGCGGTCTTCTCGTTGAAGTTGCCCGTGCCGAGGCAGGTGATGCGGGAGATGCCGTCGCGGTCGTGGTAGGTGATCTGGCAGATCTTGGAGTGGCACTTGAAGCCCTCCGAGCCGTAGATCACGGTGCAGCCCGCGTCCTCGAGGCGCTCGGCCCAGGCGATGTTGTTCGCCTCGTCGAAGCGGGCGCGCAGCTCCATGAGCACGGTGACGTCCTTGCCCGCCTCGGCGGCGGCGATGAGGCTCTCGCACAGGTGCGAGCTCTTGGCCACGCGGTAGAGCGTGATCTTGATGGAGATGCAGGCGTCGTCGGCCGAGGCCTCGCGCACGAGGCGCAGCAGCGGCGTCATGGACTCGTAGGGGTAGGTGAGCAGGACGTCGTGGTCCTCGACCTGCCCGCGCATGGGCAGCGAGAGGTCGACCATCGGAGAGACCTGCGGCTCGAAGGGGCGGAAGACGCAGGCGGCGTGCTCGTGGTCGGGGATGTGGGACTCGAGGCCGTAGACGTAGCCCAGGTCGATCGGGCGCTCGAGGCGGAAGATGCGGCGCGGCTCGAGGGAGAGCTCGTCGGCGATGAGGCCCTCGAGCGCCTTGCCCAGCTTGCCGCGGATCTCGAGGCGCACGGGCTGGAGGCGCTGGCGGAGCTTGAGGACCTTCTTCATGTGCTGGCGGTAGTCCTCCTCCTCCTCGACGCCCTCGCCGTCCGGGTCGATGTCGGCGTTGCGGGTCACGCGCAGCACCGCGGAGCGCTTGGGGACGTAGTCGCCGAAGCACTGGTCGAGGTTGGTCTCGAGCACGTCCTCGAGCAGGGTGTAGCGCCAGGCCTTGGGGGAGGAGGGCAGCGCGACCACGCGCGCCTCGGTGGCCGGCACCTCGATGATGCCGAGAAGCCCCGTCTCCTCGCGGCCGTCGAGCGAGCAGGCCACGAAGAGGCGGCCGTTGCGCAGGTTGGGGAAGGGGTGGCGCGGGTCCACGATGAGCGGGGAGATGATCGGGGCGAGCCGGCGGTCGAAGTGGCGCGCCACGGCGGCGCGGTCGGCCTCGGTGTAGTCGCCGGGGGAGACGCGCACGAGGCCCTTCTCGGCGAGCTGGGCCTCGACCTCGGCGAGCGCGCGCTCGTGGCGGCCGATGAGCGGGGGCAGCGTCTCGAAGATGGCGTCGAGCTGCTCGGCGGGCGTCATGTTGGACTTGTTGTCCTTGGGCTGGTTCTTGAGCGAGGCGAGGTCGGAGAGGCCTCCCACGCGGATCATGAACCACTCGTCGAGGTTGGACTCCACGATCTCGCAGAACTTCAGGCGCTCGAAGATGGGCACCTCGGGGTCGTAGGCCTCGTCGAGGATGCGGTCGTCGAAGCGCAGCCAGCTGACCTCGCGGTTCTGGGTGTAGGAGAAGTCGCGCTTCTCCGACTTGGCGGAGCCCTTCTCCTTCTGGCCGCCCTTCTCGCCCTTGCCGTGGTCCTTCTCGCCCTTGGGACGCTCCGCCCTCTCGGCGTGGTCGCCCCTCTCCGCGCGAGCGGCCTTCTCGGAGATCTCCTTGCTCATGGGCATCGTGCCCCTCTCGTCTCGCGGCGCCCCCGGCGCCGAAATATGGCATCTCTTGATGATAGCAGCCGCGGGCGTGCGGGGCGCGGGCCCCTGCGTTATGGTTGTGAAAGGAAACGCGCTTTCGGGAGGTGCCATGTGCGAGGGTCTCAACGTCCGCTCGGAGATCGGGCGTCTGCGCAAGGTGATGCTGTCACGGCCCGGCGCCGAGCTGCTGAACCTCTCTCCGGACACGCTCGCCCCGCTGCTGTTCGACGACATCCCGTTTCTGGAGGAGGCACAGCGCGAGCACGACGCCTTCGCCCGGATGCTCTCCGAGGAGGGCGTGGAGGTGCTCTACCTCGACGAGCTCGTCGCCGAGGCGCTCGACGCCGTCCCGGGGGCGCGCGAGGAGTTCTGCGAGCGGTGGCTCGACGAGTCCGGCCTGTGCGCCGCCTCGGCGCGCCGCGCGGTGCGCGAGCTGCTGGACGACGTCGAGGACACGCGCTCTCTCGTGGACCGCTGCATCGCGGGCGTGCGCGCCGACGAGCTCGACCTCGCCCCGTCCTCGGCGTCCTCCCTCGCCGACCTCATGCTCACCGACGGCAACGCGGGCTCCCCGCTCGTAATCGACCCGATCCCCAACGTCTACTTCACGCGCGACACGTTCTCGGTGATCGGCTCCGGGGTCTCGCTCAACAGCATGCTCACGTCCACGCGCCGCCGCGAGGGGCTCCTCGGGGAGTTCGTCTTCCGCTACCACCCCGAGTACGCCGGCGCGCCCCTGTGGTACCGCCGCGACGACGCGCACAACATCGAGGGCGGCGACGTGCTCGTCTTGGGCGCGGACGTGGTGGCCGTGGGCATCTCCGAGCGAACCTCGGCGGCCGCCATCGACGTGCTGGCGCACCGGCTCCTGTGGGGCTCGGCCCCGGGCGAGGCGCGGGGCGCGCGGGCGGGGGAGTCCGGGATCGGCCGCGTGATGGCCTTCTCGATACCGCACAAGCGCTCGTTCATGCACCTCGACACGGTGTTCACCCAGGTTGACGTCGACACCTTCACCGTCCACCCCGGCATCCTGGGGACGCTGCACGTCTTCGAGCTCACGCGCGGCGCGCGCGAGGGGGAGGTGCGCATCCGCCGGCTCGACGACACGCTCGACACCATCCTGGCCCGCGCGCTCGGCCTCGACGCGGTGCGCCTCGTCAAGTGCGGCGGGGACGACCCCATAGCCGCGGCGCGCGAGCAGTGGAACGACGGCTCCAACACGCTCGCGGTGCGCCCGGGCCGCGTGATGGTCTACCAGAGAAACGCGGTCACCAACGACATCCTGGACCGCGCGGGCGTCGAGCTCCTGGAGATCCCCTCGGCCGAGCTCTCGCGCGGCCGCGGCGGCCCGCACTGCATGTCCATGGCCTTCTGGCGAGACGACCTGTAGGGCGGCGGCGAGAAGCGCGCGCCGCGGACCCAGCGCTGCGGTACAATCGGGGCCAGCCAAAGCACCCCGAAGGGAGAACAACATGCCCGTCAGCCTTTCCGGACGTCACTTCCTGAAGCTCCTCGACTTCACGCCCGAGGAGATCCGCTACCTCATCGACCTCTCGGCCGAGCTCAAGGCCAAGAAGCGCAGCCACGAGCCGCACCGCTACCTCGAGGGCAGAAACGTCGCCCTCATCTTCGAGAAGACCTCCACGCGCACGCGCTGCGCCTTCGAGGTGGGCGCCGCCGACCTCGGCATGCACGCCGTCTACCTGGACCCGAGCGCCTCGCAGATCGGCAAGAAGGAGTCCATCGCCGACACCGCGCGCGTGCTCGGCCGCATGTTCGACGGCATCGAGTACCGCGGCTTCGGCCAGGAGCGCGTCGAGGAGCTCGCCGAGTACGCGGGCGTCCCGGTGTGGAACGGCCTCACCACGGAGTTCCACCCCACGCAGATGATCGCCGACGTCCTCACCATGGAGGAGGAGTTCGGCCGCGACGGCATGCGCGGCCGCAAGGTCACCTTCATGGGCGACGCGGGCAACAACGTGGGCAACTCGCTCATGGTGGTCTGCGCCAAGCTCGGCATTGACTTTTGTGCCTGCGGGCCGGCCGAGCAGATGCCGGACGCCGCGCTCGTGGAGCAGTGCCGCGCCGTCGCGGCCGAGACGGGCGCCACGATCACGCTGACCGAGAGCGTCGACGAGGGCGCTGCCGGCGCGAGCGTCATCTACACCGACATCTGGGTCTCCATGGGGGAGTCGGCCGACCTCTGGGGCGAGCGCATCCGCCTGCTCTCCCCGTACCAGGTCAACGCCGAGCTCATGGCCAAGGCCGCGCCCGACGCGATCTTCATGCACTGCCTGCCGAGCTTCCACGACCGCAAGACCACCATCGGCGAGGAGGTCTTCCAGAAGTTCGGCCTGCCCGAGCTCGAGGTGACCGACGAGGTCTTCGAGGGGCCGTGCAGCCGCGTCTTCGACGAGGCCGAGAACCGCCTGCACTCCATCAAGGCCGTGATGTACGCCACGCTCAGGTAGGTGCGCGTCGGCGGTGCTGCGCCGCGCCAAGGTCCGAGCTATGCACGAGCAAGCCCGCACTTCTCGCCGGTTGAGAAGTGCGGGCTTGCCGTCTACCTGCTGGTATACAGCATGAAATCGCCCAACTCCGAGTTTTGCTCGTGCACAGCTCGAAGTTGGGCGGAGGCCCCGCGCGCAGGGGCGAGAAGGACCGTGCGCTAGTACACCATGCCCATGGCCTCGCGGACCTCGTCGAGCGTGGCCGCGGCGATCTCGCGGGCGCGGCGGTTGCCCTCGGCGAGGACGTCGGTGACGTAGCCCATGTCCTTCTCGATCTGGGCGCGCCGCTCGCGGATGGGGGCGAAGTAGTCGTTGACGGCCTGGGTCACGTACCTCTTGAGCTGGCCTGCGCCGCCCATGCCGATCTCCTCGGCAATCTCGCGCGGGTCGCGCCCGGTGCAGATGCCGGCGGTGGTGAGCAGGCCGGAGATCTCCGGGCGGCTCTCCGGGTCGAAGGTGATCATGCGCTCGGAGTCGCTCTTGGACTTCTTGATGAGCCTGGCCGTCTCCTCCGCAGTCATGGAGATGGAGATCGCGTTGCCGTAGGACTTGCTCATCTTGCGCCCGTCGAGGCCCGGCAGCAGCGGCGTGGAGGTGAGGAGCCCCACCGGCTCCGGGAAGACGTGGGCGTAGCGCTCGTTGAAGCGGCGGGCGATCTTGTCGGTGATCTCGATGTGGGGCAGCTGGTCGCGGCCCACGGGCACGATGTTGCCCTTGCAGAACAGGATGTCGCAGGCCTGGTGCACCGGGTAGGTGAGCAGAAGGCCCGTGAGCGCGTGGCCGGAGGCCTCCTGCTCGGCCTTGACGGTGGGGTTGCGCTCCATCTCTGCCTCGGTCACGAGGGAGAGGAACGGCAGCATGAGCTGGTTGAGCTCGGGCACCGCGGAGTGCGTGAAGATCATCGTCTTGGCCGGGTCGATGCCGCAGGCCAGGTAGTCGATGACCATGTTGTAGACGTTGTCGCGGATGTGCTCGGTGGTGTCGCGGTCGGTGATGACCTGGTAGTCCGCGATGATGATGTTGGTGTTGACGCCCATGTCCTGCAGGCGCACGCGGTCCACGAGCGTGCCGAAGTAGTGGCCCAGGTGCAGCCGGCCCGTCGGGCGGTCGCCCGTGAGCATGGTGTAGTTCCCCGCGTTGGCGAGAAGGTCGGCGTGGACCTCGTCGCTCCTTCGCTTTGCCGCCTCGTAGCTTCCCTCGTTGGGCATGATCGCTCCCGTTTCTCTCGCGCGTGCTCAGTCGGCTCACTATGGTACGGCAAACCGGCGCCGCTGTGGACCGAGCGTCAGCGCAACCCTGCTAGAATGGAGCAATTGCAGTCCGAGACGCGAGGGGAGGTCCCGTGGCAAGCTCATACGGCACGGACGCCGACAAGAGCTCCCTCAGGAGCAACTACCTCAGCGTCCGTCGGACCATCCCCGCCGCGAGTCGCGTCTCCTCCGACTCCGCCATCCGCGCGCAGCTGGAGCGCTTCGAGCTCTTCTCGCACGCCCGTACGGTGCTTTCCTACGTCTCCTTCGGGGCCGAGGTGGACACGCGCGAGCTCATCTGCGCCCTCATCGCCGGGGGCCGTCGCGTGGCCGTGCCGCGCGTGGACGGGGAGCGCCGCCGCATGGACTTCTGCGAGATCGGCGGCCTCGGCGAGCTCCTGCCGGGCGCCCACGGCATCCTCGAGCCGGACGAGGACGCGCCGGCGCTCACGGTGCCGGACATGGTTGGCTCGGTCTGCCTGGTCCCCGGGCTCATCTTCGACGGCGCGGGGCACCGCGTGGGCTACGGCGGCGGCTACTACGACCGGTTCCTGGCGTTCTACCCGGGTGACAAGATCGGCCTGGCGAGAACCACGATGCTCTCGTCAAACCCGCTGCCGCACGACGGGACCGACGTCCCGGTAGACTTCATCTGCACCGAGGGCGGCGTCTGGGGCTGCCGCGCGTATCGCTGATCCTGGCTAGATGCCGAGGTGCGCCGCCATGTCGAACATGGCCTTGCGATAGCCCTCCACGCCCATGCCGGCGATCGTCTCGAAGCACGCCGCGCGGATGTAGCTCACCTTGCGGAACTCCTCGCGCTCGTCCACCTTGGAGATGTGGATCTCGATCATCGGGAGGCCGACCGCCTTGGCGGCGTCGAGGATGGCGATCGAGGTGTGCGTGTAGGCGCCGGGGTTGATGACGATGCCGGCGTAGGAGCCGTAGGCGTCCTGGATGGCGTCGATGAGGTCGCCCTCGTGGTTGGACTGGAAGCACGTGCACTCGGCGAAGCCTGCGTCGCGCGCCGCCTCGTGGCAGATGCGCAGCATGTCCTGGTAGGAGTCGTGCCCGTAGATGTCGGGCTCGCGGATGCCGAGCATGTTGATGTTGGGCCCGTTGATCACGAGCACGCGCGCGGGTGCCGCGGCGCGTGCGGGGGAGGTCTCGTCGGGACCTGCCGCGACGCCCTCGTCGGCCGCAGGTGCGTCCATCGTGTCGAGCAGGCTCACCAGGTCCTCGACGCTCGTCTCGTCCTCCTCGTCCCGGGCGGAGTCTCCCTCCCCGGCGGCGAGCGCTGCCCCGAGCAGCGGGTTCTGGGTGATGTGGACGTGGAGCGGGGCCGCCGGGGCGCCGGAGCCGGCGAAGTCGTCGTCCACGCCCTCGATGCCGGTGAGCTTGACGAGCGCCTCGTGCACGGCCTCGACCTTGCCGGGGCCAAAGACGACCTCGATGCCGTTCTCGCCGCGCTTGACAAAGCCGAGGACCCCGTGCGCCGCGGAGAGCTGGTCGGTGTCAACGAGGGAGGGGTTCTCCGTCTTGATCCTCAGGCGCGTCATGCAGATGTCGTTGGCAGTGACGTTGTCCCGGCCGCCCACTGCGGCGAGGACCTCCTCCGCTATCTGCTGTCTGTCCACGTCGCGACCCTTCCCGTCGTCGAATCGCGAGCGGGAGCCCCGTCTCCTCACTCACCACATTTCCCGACACATGCTCTGGCCTAGATTCCCTGCACAGTATACGGGGGTCGCCCGACGCCCCCGCCTCAGACCGCCGAGCGGTCCCGCAGACGGCGAGAAGCGCCGCAAAACTGCACGTTTAAAGCACAAGCAGCCTGCGGGCGAGCTCTGCGTCGCCTGCGGGCGATCCCGTGCACGGGAGCGTCACGTCCGCCCACGAGCGGTAGGCGTCCATCCGCTCCGCGGCGAGGCGCTCGACCCCCTTGGTCTGGGACATGGGCCTCCCGTCGTCCGAGAGCTCGGCGATAGGCCGGTCGAGAAACACCACGCGTGCGTTCTGCCGGATGAGGTCGCGGTTCTCCTCGCGCGTGACGACCCCGCCGCCGCAGGCGAGCACGAGTCCCGAGCGCGCGGCGTAGCGGCCGGTGACCTCGGTCTCGACGGCACGGAACGCCTCCTCGCCGTCCTCGCGGATGATCTGCGCCGCCGAGCGCCCGCACTCGAGCGCGATGGCCTCGTCGACGTCCACGAAGGGCCTCCCCAGCAGGCGGGCGAGCGCGCGGCCGCAGCTCGACTTCCCCGCACCCGGCATGCCGATGAGCACCACGTTCTCCGTCTGGGCGCGAATCTGGCCCTCGACCTCGGCCACGAGCGAGTCGTCGAGGTTGCGCCCCTGGAAGAGCTCGCTTGCGTAGAGCGCCTGGGCGACAAGCATGGCGAGCCCGCTCTCGGCGGGCAGCCCCAGTCGCTCCGCCGCGAGCAGAAGGCCGGTCCTGCGCGGGTTGTAGACCACGTCGAGGACGGCGACGAGCCCGGTGAGGGCGGAGAGGGTCGCCTCGTCGAGCGGCGAGGCGGGGCAGTTGGGGAACATCCCGACGGGCGTTGTGTTCACGACGAGCGCGGCGTCGGCGTGGCGCCGGGCGAGCCCCTCGTAGGTCTCCTTTCCGCTGCGCGAGACGGTGACCACGTCCATCCCGGCGTACTCCTCCAGCGCGAGGCGGACGGCCTGCGACGCCCCGCCCGAGCCGAGCACGAGCGCCTTGCGGGAGCCGAGCGCCTCGCTCACGCTCGAGCCCAGCTCGCGCCGGCAGAAGCGGGTGAGCATCCAGAAGAACCCGAGGACGTCGGTGTTCTCGGCGAGGATCGACCCGTCCTCCCGGCGTACGAGCGTGTTCGCCGCGCCGAGCCGCTCGACGCGCGGGCTGCGCTCGTTGGCGAGCTCGGCCGCGCGGCGCTTGTAGGGGATGGTCACGTTGAGGCCGCACCACGCCCCGTCGCGCACGAACGGGGCCACCTCGTCGGGCTCGAGCTCGTGGAGCGCGTAGGGGGCGGACCCCAGGCGCTCGTGGATCTGCCGCGACCAGCTGTGTCCGAGCGTGCGCCCGACGAGGCCGAACGGGGCGGCGTCGAGGTCCTTCTCGCCCATCTAGAGCACCTCCGTGTAGCTTCCGAGGTAGCGGAACTCCTGTGCGAGGCCGCCGACCGTGGAGAGGAGGGAGGCGAACTCGGGGGATGCCGCGGGGCAGTCGACGTCGAAGTAGAACATGAACTCGAAGTCGCGCTCCGGGATGGGGCGGCTCTCGAGCTTGAGGATGTTGACGTCGAGCGCGTAGAACTTTGCGAGGAGCTTGTAGAGCGTGCCCGGCTCGTGCGGCAGGACGATCATGAGCGAGGCGCGGTCGGCCCCGGGGTAGACCTCGAGTCGCTTGGAGATGCAGGCGAAGCGCGTGTAGTTGTTGTCGCGGTCCTGGACGCTCGCGCGCAGGACCTCGAGCCCGTAGAGGTCGGCGCAGGGGCGCGACGAGAGCGCGGCGACGTCGTCGCGGCCGGACTCCGCGACGCGCTTGGCGGCGACGGCGGTGTTCTCGCACACGTGCACGCGGACGTCGGGCAGGCCCGAGAGGAACTCGGCGCACTGGTTGACGGCCTGCTCGTGGCTGTAGATGTCGCGGATCGCCTCGAGGCGCGCGCCCGGGCGGGCGAGCAGGTTGTGGTCGACCTTGACGCGCGTGGTGCGCACCACGTAGAAGGAGTGCTCCATCATCAGGTCGAAGACCTGGTTGACCGAGCCGGCCGTGGAGTTCTCCAGCGGCAGGACGCCGTAGTCGGCGAGGCCCTGCTCGACGGAGCGAAAGACGCCGTCGAAGGTGGTGGCGTAGCTGATGGTGGGGTGGCGGAAGATGCGCTCGGCGGCTATCTGCGAGTAGGCGCCCTCGACCCCCTGGCAGGCCACGTGGGCGGAGGGAGGGAAGAGCTCGGGCGTGCTCGCGCGGGCGGCCTCGACGCGCGCGAGCGTGGGGTCCTCGTTCGTGTCGGCGAGAAGCGCGTGCTGGCGCGAGCGCGAGGCCTCCATGAGGAGCTCCATCAGCACCTGCGCGTAGGTGGCGAGGTCCTCCGGGGCGCGTCGCGCGGCGTCGGCCACCTTCGCCCGCTCGCGCGCGGGGTCGAAGACGCGCATGCCGTGCTCGCGCTTGTAGGCGGCGACGCCCTCGGAGACCTCCGCGCGCCGGCCGAAGAGGCGGAAGATCTCCGCGTCAATCTCGTCTATCTGCTGTCTCAGCTCGGAGAGCTCAGCCATGTCGTTCCTTCCTCTCATGTACGTACCCGTGCGTTACCGGGCGGCGGGGCGGGAAGACCCGGCGCTCGGACAGCTTCGCGCGCACAGGACGCGCGCTGCAGAACTCGCGGCGGGCCTTCCCGCCCCGCCGCAGCCCGTCACGTTCTCGCTCGCCCCGGGTCAGGTGATACCGCAAGAGGGTCGGCGGCAAAAGGTCCGCCGCGAGTTCTTGCCGAGCGCTCTTCTCGGCAAGCTGTCCGAGCGCCGGACCTTTTGCCGCCGACCCCCGACGACTCACTCCTGCGGCGGCCAGGCGAGAAGCGCGTCGGCAACGGCGAGCGCGCAGACGGCCTCGACCACGGGGACGGCGCGGATCACGGCGGTGGTGTCGTGGCGCCCGTGGACCTTCAGCCGCGCCGGCTCCATGCTTGCGAGGTCGACCGAGTCCTGCTCCACCATGACGCTCGAGATGGGCTTGAACGCGCAGCGCACGAGCAGGGGAGCCCCGGTGGTGATGCCGCCGAGGATGCCTCCGGCGTTGTTGGTGCGCGGCACGCAGGCGCCGTCCCGGACCTCGTAGGGGTCGTTGTTCTCGGTCCCCCGCATGCGGGCCGCGGCAAAGCCGCGGCCGAACTCGACGCCCTTGACCGCGGGGATGCCAAAGAGGGCCCGGGCCATCACGTTCTCGATGCCGTCGAACATCGGCGAGCCCACGCCCGCGGGCAGCCCGCAGCACGCGCACTCGACGACGCCGCCCACGGTGTCCCTCTCGGCGCGCGCGGCCATGACGGCATCGATCATGCGCTGGCCCGCCTCGACGTCGAGGGTGGGCATGCGACGGCCGTCCGCGAGCGCGGACATCTCGCGGGCGAGCGCCTCGCGCGCCTCGACGGAGTTGTCGAGCGCCGAGAAGGGCGCGTCCTCGATGCCCGCGAGCTCGGCCACGTGGGCGCGGACGCTCACGCCGCGCGTGGCGAGCCACTGCAGCGCGAGGGCGCCGGCGGCGCACAGGGGGCCGGTGAGGCGGCCCGAGAAGTGCCCGCCGCCGGGGACGTCCTGCGCGCCGTGCCACTTGGCCCACGCGGTGAAGTCGGCGTGGCCCGGGCGAGGAACGTCGAGCAGGTTGCTGTAGTCCTGGGAGCGCGTGTTGGTGTTCTCGATGATGACGGCGAGCGGCGCCCCGCACGTCTCGCCGTCGACGTTGAGGCCGGAGACGATGCGCGGGAGGTCGGGCTCCCTGCGCGGGGTGCCCCACGGGTCGTTGCCGGGCGCTCGGCGCGCCACGAAGGCGGCGAGCGCGTCCTGGTCGACCGGCATGCCGGCGGGAAGGCCCTCGACCACGCAGCCGACGGCGGGGGAGTGGGACTGCCCGAAGACGCTCACGGTGAGGGCGGTGCCAAGCGAAGAGGGCATCAGCTCTCCTTTCTCACGTTGCCGCCGAGCGAGGAGAGGTCCTCGAAGAAGGCGGGGTAGGACTTGTTGACGCACTCGGCCCCGAGGATGGTCACCGGTCCCGCGCAGCGCCCGGCCATCACCGCGGCCATCATGGCGATGCGGTGGTCGTTCGCCGCGTCGACGGTTCCGCCGGCGAGCTCGCGCGCCCCCTCGATGACGAGGCCGTCGTCGAGGGCCGTCGCCCGGCCCCCGAGAGAGTTGATGGCCGCGGAGACGGTGGCGATTCGGTCCGACTCCTTGAGGCGCAGCCTGGCGGCCCCGGTGATGCGCGTGACGCCCTCCGCGAACGCGGCGACGGCGGCGAGCGGCGGGACGAGGTCGGGGCAGCTCGAGACGTCGAGCTCGCGCCCCGCGAGGCCGTCGTGGGCGCACGCGGCGCCCTCCGCCCCGCGCAGCACGCGCGCCCCCAGAAGCGCCAGCGCCGCGAGCGCCTGGCGGTCTCCCTGCGCGCTTCTCACGTCAAGCCCGCGGACGGCGACCCCGTCGTCCGAGAGCGCCCCGGCGGCGAGCCAGAAGGCGGCGTTTGACCAGTCGCCGCCGACCGACACCGTACCCGGCGAGACGAGGCCGTCCGACCCGGAGACGACGTAGGAGCGCGCGGGGCCGTCCGGGCCCTCGACGCGCCCCTCGTCGACGCCGACGCCGAAGCGCCTGAGCGCGGACACGGTGATGTCTATGTAGGGGAGCGACTCCACCGGCTCGCTCACGACGACCTCGACGGGGGCGGCCAGCAGGGGGGCGGCCAGCAGGAGCCCGCTCACGTACTGCGAGGAGACGTTCCCGGGAAGCGAGAAGCGCCCCGCCCGCAGGCGGCCGCCCACGCGAAGCGGCATCCTGCCCTGGGGCGAGAGCTCCGTCCCGTGCGCGACGAGCTCCTCGTAGAGCGGCGAGAGCGGGCGCTCCGGGAGCCTCCCGTGCCCGGTGAGGCTGGCGTCGCAGCCGAGGGCGGCCGCAACCGGCAGCAGGAAGCGCAGCGTGGATCCGGACTCCCCGCAGTCGAGCAGGGCCCCGCGGGCCGCCTCGGGGATGTTGTCGGTGGCCGAGGTCCCGCGCACGGGCACCACGCGGAAGCCGCGCCTCGTGCGGGTGACGCGCGCGCCGAGCGCCGAGAGGCAGCGCGCGGTCGCGTCGATGTCCTCGGACGTGGTGGTGCAGTCGATGTCCGTCGTCCCGGGGGCGAAGGCGGCGCAGATCAGCAGGCGGTGCGCCTCGGACTTGGAGGACGGCGCGGTGACCTCCCCGGCGAGGGGGCCGGGCTCTACGGTGACGTTCAAGTGGCCTCCAGAGTCGTGGGTTTGCTTGCGGACTATGCTAGCGCGGCGCGCCTCGGCGGTGCAGGCGGCGTCACAGGCGAGAAACGCCGGCGCGTGGCGCGGCGGGTGCGCTACCGTCCCAGGGCGACCAGCTCGGCGAGCTCGTCGAGGCTGACGCGGCGCACCTCGCAGCGGCCGACCTCGGCGGGCACGACCACGTTGACGCCGTCGCCGCGGCGCTTCTTGTCGTGTGCCATGTAGCGCATGAGCACGTCTGCGCCCAGCTCCGAGCCCGTGGGCAGGCCGTGGGCGGCCACGCAGGCCTCGACGCGCCCGGCCGTCTCGTCCGAGCACCAGCCGCGCCGCGCGGAGGCGCGCGCCATCATGCAGAGTCCCGCCGCGACGCACGAGCCGTGCCCGAGCGTGAAGTCGCTCGCGGCCTCGATGGCGTGGCCGATCGTGTGCCCGAGGTTGAGCGTCTGGCGCACGCCGCTCTCGCGCTCGTCCGCGTCGACCACGTCGCGCTTGATGGCCACGTTGCGGGCCACCACGTCGGCGAGCCGCGCCTCGTCGAGCTGGTCGGCCGTGATCGGGCGCGCAATAAGCTCGTCGAGCAGCGCGGCGTCAGCGAGCACCGCATGCTTGATCACCTCTCCGCAGGAGTCGCGGAAGAGCTCGGGCGAGACGCTCGCGAGGCAGCGCACGTCCGCCACCACGGCAGCGGGCTGCCAGAAGGCGCCGGCGAGGTTCTTGCCCGCGGCGAGGTCCACGGCGGTCTTTCCGCCCACGGAGGAGTCCACCATCGCCAGAAGCGACGTGGGCACCTGCACCACGGCAACGCCGCGCAGGTAGAGGGCCGCGGCAAGTCCCGCCATGTCGCCGGTCACGCCGCCGCCCAGGGCCACCACCACGTCGGCGCGCGTGAGCTCGCGCTCGGCCAGCGCCTCGAGGATCTCCCCGAGCGTGGCGAGCCGCTTGCTCTGCTCGCCGGCGGCGAACACGACGCGCTCGGCGACGCTATAGCCCGCCCCCGCCAGCGACGCCTCGGCCGCGTCCGCGTAGAGCGGGGCCACGTTGGTCTCGCTCACCACGCAGCAGCGGGCGCCGCCGGCCGCGCTGCGGGCAATGCGCCCCAGCTCAGAGAGCACGCCGGCGCCCACGGTCACGTCATAGTCCGCCGACGCCGCGCTCACGTGCACGACGCGGGGCGCCGCGGCAAGGCCCTTCTCGCTCATCTGCCCTCCACCTCGCGCTTGATGCGGTCGCCCTCGGCGAGAAGCGCCTCGAGGCGCGCTGCGTTGCGCTCGTCGATGGCGTCCTTGTACGCCTGCAGGCTCTCGATGATGGTGCCGATCTCCTCCGAGAGGAAGTCGGCGTTGTCCAGGAAGAGCTCGGTCCACATGGGCGCGTTCAGGCGCGCCACGCGCGTGAGGTCCTTGTACGAGCCGGCCGAGAAGCCCTTGTGCTCGCGGGCGGTGGGGCTCTTCACGTAGGCGTTGGAGACCACGTGGGCGAGCTGGGAGGTGAAGGCGATGATGCGGTCGTGCTCCTCGGCGGTGGCCAGCGTGAAGCTCCCGAAGGCGCAGGGCTCGAGAAGGCCCTTCAGGCGCTCGAGCACCTCGACGCGGGCGAAGTCGTCCATCGCGGGCGGCACCACCACGAGCGGCGCGCCCCTGAACATCGTGGCGCGCGAGTGCGCGAAGCCCGAGTACTGGGTGCCGGCCATGGGGTGGCAGCCCACGAAGGTGAAGGGGCGCCCCGCGCAGATGGCCTCGCAGCGCTCGCAGATGACGCGCTTCACGCCAACGGTGTCGATGACGATGGCGCCGGGCGCCACCAGGTGCGCGTTTGCCTCGAGCCACTCGATGGCCGATGCGGGGTAGCCGGCGAGGATGATGAGCTCGCAGGTGCCGACGGTGGCCTCGTCGAGCTCGCCGGCCACGGTCTCGATCATCGCGAGCTCGAGCGTGGAGCGCGTGCGGTTCCAGGCGAAGACCTCCACGCCCGCGGCGGCGAAGGCGCGCGCGAACGAGCCGCCCATGAGGCCGAGCCCCACGATGCCGACGCGTCCGGGCGCGAACGTCGACGTCTCGCCCGCGCCGCCTGCGTTCTTCTCGCCAGCCACTATGCCTCCTCGATCGGCGCGCAGACGGCCTCGCGGATGAGCGCGATGCGGCGCATGGCGTCCTCGAACTGCCTTGGCGTGAGGGCCTGGGCGCCGTCGGACCAGGCGGCCTGCGGGCAGTCGTGGACCTCGACCTCCAGGCCGTCGGCGCCGGCCGCGGTGGCTGCGTAGGCGGCGGGGCGCACGTAGCGCGTGTAGCCGGTGGAGTGGCTCGGGTCGGCGATGACGGGCAGGTGCGTGAGGTGGTGCAGCACCGGCACGGCGTTCACGTCGAAGGTGTTTCTCGTGCGCGTCTCGAAGGTGCGGATGCCGCGCTCGCACAGCATCACGTCGGCGTTGCCCTCGCTCATCACGTACTCGGCACTCATGAGCAGCTCGTCTATGGTCTCGGACATGCCGCGCTTGAGCAGCACGGGGCGCCCGGCGCGGCCCACCTCGCGAAGCAGGGGGAAGTTCTGGGCGTTGCGGGCCCCGATCTGCAGGACGTCCACGCCCTTCTCGACGAACATGGCCACGTCGCGCGGGTCCATGACCTCGGTCACGACCGGCATGTCCAGCTCGGCGCCGGCCTCCATGAGAAGGTCGAGGCCGCGCTCGCCCATGCCCTGGCTCGTGTAGGGGGAGGTGCGGGGCTTGAACGCGCCGCCGCGCAGCATCGTGGCGCCGGCGGCCTTGACCGCGCGCGCGATCTTGATGAGGTTGTCGCCCTCCACCGAGCAGGGCCCGGCGATGACCTGGAAGTTGCCGCCGCCCACGAGCACGCCGTGGCCGCAGTCGACGACGGTGTCCTCGGGGTGGAACTTGCGGTTGGCGAGCTTGTAGGGCTCGGTCACGCGCTGGACGCGCTCGACGATGTCCATGCTCTCCAGCAGGAACGGGTCGATGCGCGTGGTGTCGCCGATGATGCCGACGATGGTCTCGTTGTCTCCCTGGGAGACGTTGGTCTTGAAGCCGCGGCCCTCGATCCAGCTCACGAACTGGTCGAGCTGCTCGGGGGTGGCGGTCTCCTTGATGACTGTTATCACGCGGGCCTCCTGGTCCGGTCCTTATCCAAAAAAGCAGACGCCATGCTAGCACAGGGATGTATCGGCGCGGTTACGGCGGGCGCGCGATGACGCGCGACCGCCTTGCCCTCGATGCGTGCATCGTGCGGGTCGATTCGCTATACTGTGCCCACGCGCGCCCATAGCTCAGTGGATTAGAGCGTCTGCCTCCGGAGCAGAAGGTCGTGGGTTCGAATCCCCCTGGGCGCACCATTGCTGGCAGGAGGCCCGGGTCGTCGCGTGCGGCCTGGGCCTCTCACGTTCTTCTCGCCGCAGGACGTGCCGCTCCCGGTGCGTGCAGGTTATAGACGGAATGCTTCCGGAAAGCGTCCGCAAGCCGCACGTTTGTGACGGGCGTGCAGGTTGCGGACGGTTTGGCGGCCGAATTCGACCACAACCTGCGCCTTTCTCCGGGAGGGTGTCTCGCGGACGGCCCGCCCGCCCGCCGCTCTCTTCTCGCCAATCTATCTCTTTCGTAAGAAACGAATAGGACCCGCCGGCGCGTGGCACAATGTTCGACGTATGAGCCGCCGCGGAAAGAGATGACATGACCAACGAGAAGGACGCGCCGCTCGCCGGCCTCACCGACGCGGAGGTGGCCGAGCGCGTGGCCGACGGCCGGACCAACGCAAACACCGACGTCCGCACCAAGTCGGTTCGCCAGATACTCGCCGAGCACACCCTCACGCTCTTCAACGGCGTGAACCTCGCGCTCGCCCTGCTCGTGCTCGTCACCGGGCAGTACCGCAACATGCTCTTCATGTGCGTCGTGGGGGCGAACCTGCTCATCGGCGTCGTCCAGGAGGTTCGCGCGAAGCGCATGGTCGACCGCCTCACGATCCTCACGCAGAAGGAGGTCACGGTCGTGCGCGCCTCCGGCGAGCGCGCCGTCGCCCCCTCGGAGCTCGTGGCGGACGACCTCGTGAGGCTCGCGCACGGCGATCAGGTCCCGGCCGACGCCGTCATAGTGTCCGGCTTCGTCTCGATGAACGAGAGCCTGCTCACGGGCGAGTCGACCCCGGTGTCGAAGGGTCCTGGCGACGAGCTGCTCTCCGGCAGCTTCGTCGACTCGGGAAGCCTCGTCGCGCGCGTGACGCGCGTGGGCGCCGAGGGCTACGCCGCGCGCATCAACGCCGAGGCGAAGTACGTCAAGGCGGTCCGCTCCGAGATCCAGGACACCCTGCGCGCGATCATCCGCCTCGGCACGATCGCGCTCGTCCCGCTCGGACTCGGGCTCTTCCTGCGGTCGGTGCTCATGGACGGCGGCAGCCTCAACGACGCCATCCTCACCTCGGTGGCCGCCGTGATCGGCATGATCCCCCAGGGCCTCGTGCTGCTCACCTCCTCGGTCCTGGCGATCGCCACCTTCCGGCTCGGGCGCCGCATGGTGCTCGTCCAGCAGTCCTACTGCGTCGAGACCCTCGCGCGGGTGGACACCCTCTGCCTCGACAAGACGGGCACCATCACCACCGGCGAGATGGAGGTCGCCGAGGTGGTGGGCGCGCCCGGCGCCGGGAGGGACGAGGCCTCGCGCGCGCTGGCCACCATCGTCTCGGCCAACGAGGCCGACGCCAACGAGACCGCGCGCGCCATACTGCGCCACGCAGCCGAGCGCGGGATTGCAGCCGAGGGGGTCGCGCGCGCGGTGCCCTTCTCGTCCGCGCGCAAGTACTCCGGATGCGTCACCGCCGGGGGCCGCGCGCTCGTCATGGGCGCCGCCGCCTTCGTGCTCGGGGCTGGGCGCGCCTCCGAGGCCGACGCGCTCGCCCGCTCCTTCGACGCGACCGAGCGCGTCCTGGTGGTGGGGGAGGCCGCCGGCTTCTCCGAGGACGACGCCATCGTGGGCGACGTGCGCCTGCTCGGCTGCGTGGCCATACGCGACGAGATCCGCCCCACCGCGGCCGAGACCATGCGCTTCTTCCTCGACCAGGGGGTCGAGCTACGCGTCATCTCGGGCGACGACCCGCGCACGGTCTCCGCGATCGCCGCGCGCGCCGGCGTCCCGCTCGCCGAGCGCTACGTGGACGCCACGACGCTCGACACCCCCGAGAGGCTCGACGCCGCCGTGGACGAGGCGCGCGTCTTCGGCCGCGTGACCCCGCAGCAGAAGCGCGAGCTCGTCGCAGCGCTCCACCGGCGCGGGCGCACGGTCGCCATGACCGGGGACGGCGTCAACGACGTGCTCGCGCTGCGCGAGGCCGACTGCTCGGTCGCCATGGCCTCCGGGTCCGCGGCCGCGCGCAACGTCTCCGAGATCGTGCTCGCCGACAACGACTTCGCCCACATGCCGGAGGTGGTCGCCGAGGGTCGCAGGTCCATCAACAACCTGCAGCGCTCCGCGTCGCTGTTCCTCGTAAAGACGGTGTTCACCGCCGCGCTCGCCCTGGTCTGCATCGTGATGCCGCCCTACCCGTTCGTCCCGATCCAGATGTCTCTGCTCTCCACGGCCGTGATCGGCATCCCGTCGTTCGTCCTGGCGCTCGAGCCCAACCACGAGCTCGTGCGCGGCAGCTTCCTCGCCAACGTCCTCGCGCGGTCGCTGCCCGCCTCGGCGGCCATCGTGGTCGCGCTCGTCGCCGAGCTTCTGGCCGGACGCGCGCTCGGCCACTCCTTCGACGAGATCTCGACGGTCTGCACCGTGCTCGTCGCCTTCGTGGGCGTGGCGCTCGTCTGGCGCATCTCCCAGCCCCTCACGCCGCTGCGCGTGGCCCTGCTCGCCGTTGTCGTCGCCATTGTTGCGGGTGGATGTACGCTCGCGGCCCCGTTCTTCGAGATCGTGGGTCTGACGGGTAGCATGGGGGTGGTGATCGTGGCCGCGGGCGTGGTCGCGGTTGCCTTCTTCAACTGGATGTACGACCGCTCGCTTGCGAGCTACGAGTCGAGCGAGAGATTCGCCCGGCTGGTCAGGAAGGTGGAGGGTAGACATGGCAGCAAGTAGCGAGCTTCGCGAGGCGGTTCTTCTCGCCCGCCGTCCCACCAAGGTCGAGGCGGGCGGGCTGAGCCGGCTCGCCTACCTCGTCTCCGGCATCCCCGGGGCGAGCAGGCTCCCGCGCGCGCTCGTGGTGCTTCTCGAGAACGTGGTGCGCCGCGCCGCGACCGACGAGGACGCCGTGCGCATGGCGCAGGCCGTGGTGAGCGCCGGGTGCGCCGGCGAGGCGGGCTCCGAGATCGAGTTCATGCCGGCCCGCGTGCTGTTCCAGGACTTCACGGGCGTGCCCGTGTTCGTCGACTTCGCCGCGATGCGCGACGCGATGGTCGAGCGCGGCGGAGACCCGATGCGCGTCAACCCGCAGATCCCCTGCACGCTCGTCGTGGACCACTCGGTGATCGCCGACGTGGCGGAGTGCGCCTGCGCCGTCGAGAAGAACCAGCAGGTCGAGGCCGAGCGCAACCGAGAGCGCTTTGCCTTCCTCAAGTGGGCGGGCCGCTCCTTCGAGAACGTCGAGATCGTCCCGCCCGGCGGCGGCATCTGCCACCAGCTCAACATCGAGCGCTTCTGCGACGTGGTGACGACCGACGCCCTGAGCGCGCCCTCCGAGGTCGCGTGCTTCGACACGCTCGTGGGCACCGACTCCCACACCACGACGGCCAACGGGGTGGGCGTGCTCGGCTGGGGCGTCGGGGGCATCGAGGCCGAGGCGGCCGCCCTCGGGCAGCCCGTCTCCATGCTCGTCCCGCCCGTCACCGAGCTCAGGCTCTCCGGGAGCCTCCCGGCCGGGACCTCGGGCATGGACCTGGCGCTCACCGTGGCCGAGCTCCTGAGGTCGGCGGGGGTCGTCGGCTCCATCGTCGAGGTCACCGGCGACGGGGCGGCCACGCTCACGGCCACCCAGCGCGCCTGCGTGGCGAACATGACTCCCGAGTACGGGGCCACCGCGACGCTCTTCCCGGTCGACGACGCGACCTTCGACTACCTCGCCCTCGCGGGGCGCGACGACGCTGAGCTCGCCTTCGCGCGCGCCTACCTCGAGGCGCAGGGCGTGCTCGGCGCCGGCGGGGAGCGCACCTACGCGCGCACCCTCGAGCTCGACCTCGGCGCGGTCGAGCCCTCGCTGGCGGGCCCGTCTCGGCCGCACGACCGCGTCGGCGTGTCCGGCGTGCGCGAGCGCTTCGAGTCCGCGGCGACCGCGGCCGGGCGCGACCTGTCCGAGCGCGTCGAGGTCGACGGCGTCGGCGAGCTCGGCCACGGGGCCATCGCCATCGCCGCGATCACGAGCTGCACCACGGCCACCGACCCGGCCATGATGGTCGCCGCTGGCCTCGTCGCGCGCCACGCCGTCGAGCGCGGGCTCTCGCCGAGGCCCTGGGTCAAGAAGGTGCTCGCGCCCGGCAGCCACGCGACCGAGCTTCTGCTCGAGCGCTGCGGCCTTGCCGAGCCCCTGCGCGCGCTCGGCTTCTCTACCTGCGGATTCGGCTGCATGAGCTGCATCGGCAACTCCGGCGAGATCAAGGCCTGCCTCAAGGACCTCGCCTCTCGCCTCGAGCTCACGAGCGTCCTGTCGGGCAACCGTAACTTCGAGGGTCGCATCTCCCCCGACGTGAGCCAGAACTACCTCTGCGCCCCCGCGCTCGTGGTCGCCTACTCGCTCGCGGGGACGATGGACGTGGACCTCACGAGCGAGCCGGTCGGGTACGGCGCGCTCGGCGAGCCCGTCATGCTCGGCGACATCATGCCCACCGACGAGGAGCTCCGCGCCACGCTCGACGCCCACCTCGACGCCTCGCTGTTCGAGGAGGGCTCGCGAGGCCTGCTCGAGGGCTCCGAGGCCTGGCGCTCCATCGAGGCGGGGGAGTCCCGGTCGACCTTCGCCTGGGACCCCGACTCCACCTACGTCCGGCGCGCGCCCTACTTCGAGCTCGCGCGCGAGCGGAGCGTCGTCGAGGTCGAGGGGGCCCGCGCGCTCGCGCTGCTCGGCGACTTCGTGACCACCGACCACATCTCCCCGGCGGGATCGATCGCCGCCGGCTCCCCGGCCGCGCGCTACCTCGAGGAGCGCGGCGTGGCCCCCGCCGACTTCAACACCTACGGGGCGCGCCGCGGCAACCACGAGGTGATGGCGCGCGGCACCTTCGCCAACGTCAAGCTCAGAAACGCCCTCGCGGACGGACGCGTGGGCGGCTGGACGAGGAACCTGCTCAGCGGGGAGATCGAGACGATCTTCGACGCGGCCGAGGCGTACCGGGCCGCGGGCGTCCCCCTGGTCGTGGTCGCGGGCAAGCTCTACGGGTCCGGATCGAGCCGCGACTGGGCGGGCAAGGGGCCGCTGCTTTTGGGCGTGCGCGCCGTCATCGCGGAGAGCTTCGAGCGCATCCACCGGTCCAACCTCGTCCAGATGGGCGTCCTGCCGCTGCAGTTCATGGAGGGCCAGGGCGCCGACTCGCTCGGCATCCGCGGCGACGAGACCTTCGACGTCGCCCCGGTCGACCTCTCGGGCGGGCTCCCGTGCCCCCGGACCGTCGAGGTGACGGCGACGCGACCGGACGGCTCCGCGTTCAGCTTCGAGTGCGTCGTGCGCATCGACACGCCGATGGAGGGGGCCTTCCTCTCGAGGGGTGGTATCCTCCCGTACGTACTCGAGAGCCTTGACGAGCCCGGGAGGGAGTGACCGCCCTCGATGAAGTGCCCCCACTGCGGCGCGGGCGTGCCTGACGGCGCGCTCTCGTGCCCCGCCTGCAGGACCGCGCTCGACGTCACGCAGAAGATCTCCCTCGGCGACGCGACGTGGTGCCCGAGCTGCGGCGCGCTCGTCGCGCCGGGGGAGCAGACGTGTCCCAAGTGCGGCTCGTCGCTCGTCCCGGAGGACCCGGTGCGCCCCACGCGCGACCTCGACCTGCCCGAGATAGGCAACACGGGCATGATGGACGCGCTCGACTCGGGCGAGACCGGCGTCATGACCCGCATCGAGAGCGCGATCCCGCCCGAGGGGGACGAGTCGTCGCGCTCGGCCCTGCGCGACCGCATCCCGCGGCCGCGCTCGTTCGCGCTCGCCGCGCTTCTCGCCGTGGTCGTGGTGGGCGGCGCCGCGGTGCTCATCACGCACCCCTGGGACCCGACCGCGACGCAGACCAAGGCCACGACGCCCGCCGACACCTCCATGTCGGGCTTCCCCGGCATCCTCGAGTCCCTGACGGGCCAGGACGTCCGCGGCGGGTCGGACGGGGAGGGGGCCGAGCAGCTCGACGCCTTCAGCGTCCTGGAGAGCTCCTACGAGTCCCTCTCCGCGCTCTCCGAGCGCGTCGACGCGAGCGAGGAGAGCCTGCGCGACGTTGGCGTCTCGGGAGACGACGACGCGCGCTCCAAGGGCCTCTCCGACGCGCAGGCGATCTCGCTCGAGGTCTCCAACCTCATCTCTCAGGTCGGCATGCTCGACGACGGGGGCGGAGCCTACTCGGACGACATCTCCAACGTCATCACGCTCGGAAACTGGCTGCGCAACCGCTGCGACGCCCTCACCGAGGCGTGGCAGCGCTCGGTGGACGCCGAGGACCCCGCGGCCTCCGCGTCCTCGATCCTGGCCCCGGTGGAGGGCTCCTCCGACTACGCCAGGCTCTTCTCGGAGAACTACGATGCGTGGAAGCCCGAGCAGGCCTCGTGATCGTCTCTGCCGAATATGTGAAACGGGCTCCTTCCTGCTAGAATCTAAGAGCTGAAGCAAGGGGGAGGTCCGCTCGCCCGTTCGAAAGGGACGAACATGGGTTTCATTCGCGATGCGCTCTACACGCCTGCCTACGAGGTCGTCGGTGACGAGGTCGCCGTGCTCGACACCTCCCAGGGCACGATCCGCGTGCGCCTCGACGGCGCCGGCGCCCCCGTGCACGTGGCCAACTTCTGCGAGCTCGCCGAGAAGGGCTTCTACGACGGCCTCAAGTTCCACCGCTACGTCCCGGGCTTCGTGATCCAGGGCGGCTGCCCCAACACGCGCGACATGACCCCCGAGGCGGTCGCCCGCGGCGAGGCCGGCCCGACCGGGCGCCCGGGGACGGGCGGGCCCGGCTACCGCATCCGCCAGGAGTTCACCACCAACCCGCGCAACTCTCACGAGGACGGCGCGCTCGCCATGGCGCGCTCCATGGACCCCGACTCCGCGGGGTCGCAGTTCTACTTCTGCCTCGGCCCCCAGCACGGCCTCGACTCGGGCTACACCGTCTTCGGGCAGACCGTCGAGGGCATGGACGTCATCTCCGCGCTGCGCCAGGGCGACGTCATCAACTCCGTCACCATCGAGCACGTCGGCGCCTAGCGCCGTCACCTTCCGGGAGGCCACCGTGAACCAGCAGGCATACGAATCGGGCAAGCGCGCGTACCAGAGCGGCGACTGGCTGGGCGCCGTCACCTACCTCGGCGAGGCCAAGGCCGCCGGAGAGCTCTCGGGCGAGGTCGACCACCTGCGCGGCAACGCCTACATGAAGCTCGGGCAGTTCGAGTCCGCCGCCCTGTCCTACGAGTCGGCCCTCGCCGACGCCGCCTACGGCAAGCGCGGCGCGCTCTCCTGCAACCGCGGCCGCGCGCTTCTCGCCGCCGGACGCGACCAGGAGGCCGTCTCCGCCCTCACCGAGGCCGTCCAGGACGGCTCCTACGCGACGCCCTACAAGGCCTACATGGCCCTCGGCTCCGCCTACGAGCGGCTGGGGGACGTCCGCAACGCCGGCATCGCCTACCGCGCCGCCGCCATCGACGAGTCCAACCCCGCGCCCTCCGTCGCCCTGTGCGACCTCGGCAGCTGCTTCATGAGGCTCGGGCGCGCCGTGGACGCCGTCGAGGCATACCGCACCGCGCTCGACTTCACCACGCCGCTCGAGAGCCAGAACCAGATCTGGTGCGACCTCGCGCTCGCCTACGTGGCCGCCAACCGCATGTCCGAGGCCGTCGACGCCTTCGCGCACGCGACCTCCGACGGCAGCTTCCAGCTCTCCCCGGAGGCCCAGGCCTCCTACGACGCCGCCCGCAAGGCCGTCGCCTCCATCTCGAGCCGCCGGCCCTCCGAGACCGACGCCTTCCTGGCCGCGGCCGGCTACGGCGGCGGCTACGACCCGCTCGACCCCACGGGCGAGTCCGGCGAGCTCATGCCGTCCCCCGAGGACACCGGCTTCTTCTCGGTCACCGAGGAGGACCTCGTCCAGCAGGACAAGGCCGACCGCAGGGTGCGCCGCAAGCACCGCCACACCGGCCTCAAGGTGCTCGTCTTCGTGCTCGTCCTTCTCGTCCTGGTGGTGGGCGCCGTCGTCTTCGGGTACACGCAGGGCTACGGCTGGCCCACGCAGCAGGACGTCGTCGAGTCCCTCTTCCAGGCCAAGACCGACGGCACCGACATCTCGCAGTACGCGGCGACGGGCACCTCCTCCACGCAGCTCCAGGAGATGTCCGACGCCCTTCCCGCCGGCGCGCAGGTCAGCATCACCGGCATTGACCGCTCGATGACCGACTCCACCGTCAGCGTCTCCGCCACGCTGGCGGCCGGCGGCGAGCAGGACTACACCGTGGAGCTCGTGCGCGACGGCATCGGCTGGAAGGTCAGCTCCGTCACGCCGACCTACGCATCCCAGAGCGGCTCCGGCACCTCGACGAACTAGGGACGGACCATGTCAATTCTTGACTCTCTCTTCGGTGAGTACGGCGGCGACCTCGCCATCGACCTCGGCACCGCTAACACGCTCGTGGCGGTGCGCGGCCAGGGCATCGTCATCAACGAGCCCTCGGTCGTCGCCATCGACAAGTCCGAGAGCCGCGTGCTTGCCGTGGGCGCCGACGCCAAGCGCATGATCGGCCGCACGCCCGGCTCCATCATCGCGGAGCGCCCGCTCAAGGACGGCGTCATCGCCGACTTCGACGTCACCGAGGTCATGCTCCGCTACTTCATCGAGAAGGCGCGCGAGCGCCGCTACCCGTGGTCCCCGCGCCCGCGCGTCGTCGTGTGCGTCCCCTCGGGCGTGACCTCCGTCGAGAAGCGCGCGGTCTTCGAGGCCACCATCCAGGCCGGCGCGCGCCAGGCCTACCTCATCGAGGAGCCCATGGCGGCCGCCATCGGCGCCGACCTGCCGATCGAGGACCCGACCGGCTCGATGGTCGTCGACATCGGCGGCGGCACCACGGAGGTGGCCGTCATCTCGATGGGCGGCATCGTCGTGTCGCAGTCCATCCGCACCGCGGGCGACGAGTTCGACCAGACGATCCTGCAGCACGTCCGCGACGCCTACAACCTCTCCATCGGCGAGCGCACCGCCGAGGACATCAAGATCAAGGTCGGCTCCGCGGCCCCGCTCGCCGAGGAGCTCGACGTCGAGGTCAATGGCCGTGACGTGATGAGCGGCCTGCCCAAGACGGTCCGCATCGAGAGCGAGGAGATCCGCCGGGCGCTCGACCGCCCGCTCGACGAGGTCACCAAGGCCGTCAAGGACGCGCTCGACGTCACGCCCCCGGACCTCGCCTCCGACCTCATGTACTACGGCATCCTGCTCACGGGTGGCGGCGGCCTGCTGCGCGGGCTCGACCAGCGCCTGCGCGAGGAGACGGGCGTCCCCGTCAACGTGAGCCCCACGGCCCTCGAGAACGTGGTGAACGGCTGCGCCAAGGTCCTCGAGGCCAACGCGCTCTCGGGCGGCTTCGTCCAGAGCACGGGCCAGTAGGCGTGCCCCTCTCCACCAGGGGTCGGGGGGCGGCGCCGACCATAGGGAACAGCAGGCAGTCATCAGGTGGGCGCGCCCTCGTGGTGTGCGCCGTCCTGTCGGTGGCGCTCTTCACGCTGAGCTGCAGGACGGGGGAGTCCGGCCCGCTCGGCGTCGTGCGCTCCGCCTTCCAGACCGTCACGATGCCGGTCCGCTACCTCGGGGCGACCGTCGCGGCACCCTTCCAGGGGCTCGGCAACATCTTCACCAACCTCACCGCCGACCAGGCCACGCTCTCCGAGCTGCAGGCCGAGAACGACCAGCTCCGCGCGAGGAACGTCGAGCTCGAGGAGGACGCCGAGAGTGCCCAGCGCCTCCAGGACCTGCTCGACCTGCGCGACGCCAACAACCTCCAGTCGACGGCGGCCCGCATCATCTCCGGGTCGACCGACTCCTGGAGCTCCACGGTCACCATCGACAAGGGCACGAGCTCGGGGCTCACCGCGGGGATGCCCGTGACCTCCTCGAGCGGCATCGTCGGGCAGATCATCTCCTGCAGCGCCTCGACCTCCGTCGTGCGCCTGCTCACCGACGAGAACTCCTCGATCTCCGCGATGATCCAGTCGAGTCGTGCCCAGGGCATGCTCGACGGCTCGGCAACGGGGGAGGTCACCCTCACGCTCGTCCGTACGAACCAGCAGGTGAGCGTCGGGGACACCGTGGTGACGAGCGGCCTGGGGGGCGTCTTCCCCAAGGGGCTCGCCATCGGCCAGGTCACGAGCGTCGAGAACAACCCCGGCTCGCTCTACCTCGACATCGTGGTCGAGCTCTTCGCCAAGGCGGAGACCACCGAGGAGGTGCTCGTCATCACCTCGCTCACCGAGGAGCAGCAGGCGAGCGCCGAGGACATCGCCGAGGCGGACGCGCAGGAGCGCGAGGGCTCCGGGGCCTCCTCGACCGACGAGGGGACGGACGCCCCGACCGACGGCTCCGAAGAGGGCGCGTCGGACGACGCGGGACAGCAGTAGGGGAGGTGCGGGATGCTCGTAGCCGACAAGAACCGTGACGTCAGGACCTGCGTGGTCCTCGCGATCGTGTGCGCCGTCGCACAGCTCGCCCTCGCCCCCAACGTCGGCCTCGGCAACGGGCGGGCAAACTTCGCGCTCGTGTTCTCCTCGTGCGTGGCCCTGCTCATGGGCGGGAGGCGCGGCGTCGTGGCGGGGTTTGTCGCCGGCCTCTTCTTCGACCTCTCGACGACCGGGCCCGTCGGGCTCATGGCGTTTTGCCTGACGGTCAGCTCCTACGTGCTCGGCCTCGAGGGACGCGACCGCATGTCGGGCGACCTCGGCGCGTCCGTGGCGCTCTTCTCGGCCTCGGCGCTCGCGGTCTCGCTCGTCTACCACCTCGCCATGCTGCTCGTCGGCCAGGCCGACTCCGTGGTGGACGTCCTGTTCCTGCGCACGCTCCCCACCGCGGCCCTGAGCGTCGTCTTCTTCCTCCCGTTCGCCTACTACTTCTCGAGGGTCCGCTCGTCCGGATCGGGCCTCGGCTCGTCTCGCGCGGCGCGCGGCGGGCACTTCTCCAAGAAGGGTCTGTAGGGCGGCCATGGACCTCACGCTGCTCATCGTCATAGTGTGCGTGGTCGTTGCGGTCGCGCTCGTGGTGGTCTTCGTCGTCTTCGGGCGCTCGGAGGCCAACTTCACCTTCGACATCGGAGGCGCCTCCCCGCGCGCCTCGGGCGGCTCCGACTCCTCGACCGAGAAGACCCTCTCCGGGCGGCTCGTCGGGCTGGCCGTGGTGGTGGGCGGCGTGTTCACCACGCTCCTCGCGCGCCTGTGGTCCATGCAGCTCGTCTCGAGCGACGAGTACGCCGCCCAGGCGGAGAGCAACCGCACGAGCACCGTCTACACGCAGGCCCCGCGCGGGCGGATCCTCGACCGCAACGGGCGCGAGATCGTGGTCAACCGACCGAGCCTCACGGTGGTGGCGAGCTCGGACGTGCTCGACGACGACGTCGAGATGCAGCTGCTCGCCAACCTCATTGGCATGCCTACGCAGGCGGTCCGCCGCAAGATCCAGGACACGACCGAGGGCCAGCAGAGCCTGAGGACCGTCTCCACCGACGTCTCGCGCCGCGTCGTGGCGTTCATCGGCGAGCACCCCGAGGTCTTCCCGGGCGTGGCGACCCAGGAGCGCAGCGTGCGGTCCTACCCGCACGGCTCGCTCGCGGCCCACATCGTCGGCTACACCGGCACCGTAACGGCCGAGCAGCTCGAGGCGAGCGCCGAGGCGACCGACGGCATGCAGTACCGATCCGGGGACGTGGTGGGGCAGTCCGGCGTCGAGTACCAGTACGAGAGCGTCCTGCAGGGCATCCGCGGCGAGCAGGTCGTCTACGTCGACGCCGACGGCAACGTGCTCGGCCTCTCCTCGAGCGTCGAGGAGCAGAGCGGCTCGGACCTCGTCCTCACGATCGACCTCGACGTCCAGCAGGCGGCCGAGGACTCGCTCGAGCGCGTGATGAACGAGCTGCGCGACACCGGCTACGCCGCGACGGGCGGCTGCGTCGTCGCGGTCGACTGCACCAACGGAGAGGTCATCGCCCTCGCGAGCGCACCGACCTTCTCGCCGAGCGTCTTCACCGGCGGCATCTCGACGGCAGACTGGAACGCGCTCAACGACGAGGGCGCCAACTACCCGATGATGAACCGCGCTATCTCCGGGCAGTACCCCTCCGGCTCCGTCATCAAGCCGCTCACCTCCTTCGCCGCGCTCGACTACGGCGTGTGCAACACAGGCAGCAGCTGGTACTGCTCGGGCTGGTGGACGTGGGACGGCGACCCCAACAGCCTGCCCGTCATGAACTGCTGGTGGGAGACCGGGCACGGCTCCATGAGCCTTGCCGACGGCATCACCTTCTCGTGCGACGTCGTCTTCTACGAGATCGGCAAGGGCTTCTACAACATCGACTCCGAGGGGATGCAGGAGACCTTCCGCCGCTACGGCCTGGGCTCCCTCACCGGCATCGACCTGCCGTCGGAGGCGTCCGGGCGCGTGCCGGACGCCGAGTGGAAGTGGAACTACTTCAAGGAGCTCGGCTACTCCGACGAGGACAGCTCCTGGAAGGGCGGCGACAACGCCAACATCGCCATCGGGCAGGGCGACATGCTCGTCACGGCGATCCAGATGGTCTGCGCCTACTGCAGCATCGCCAACGGCGGCCCCGTCTGGAAGCCGCACGTGATGCGCGGCGTCCGCTCCAAGATAGGGGACGGCTTCGTCTCCGAGTACCGCTGCGAGCAGATCAGGGACGTCGAGGAGGACCAGTCGTTCAGGGACGTGATCGCCCAGGGCATGGAGGGCGTCATCTACCGCGAGGACCCCTCGCAGGCATCGCACTGGACCAACCTCGACGTGACCGTGCGCGGCAAGACGGGAACCGCAGAGCAGCCGGGCGGCGACCCGATCGGGTGGTTCATCGCCTACGCCCCCGCCGACGACCCCAAGTACGTGGTCGGTGGCAACATGGACCGCGTCCTCCAGGGCGCGAGCTCGGCCATGTACGTGGTTCGCGACGTCTTCGGCGCGATCTACGGCCAGCCCGACACCTCGACGGCCACGACCACCATCGCTGACTAGGGGAGGGATTCGATGGCGCTCGACATGACGGGCCCGGGAACGGGCGGAGGCGCGCTGTCCTCGCTCGCCCAGCGGGCGACGGGCCGCGGCGGCGCGGCGCGCGTGAGCAGGAAGCGCGGCCCGCTCGCCGACCTGTACCTCTCGCAGCTCATCCCGGCGCTTCTCGTGGTCCTCATAGGGGTCGTCACGATCTGGTCCGCCTCGCTCACCATCCCCGAGGCGAGCTTCACGAGCCACCTCGCGGGCGTGGCGATCGGGTGCGCCGCGGCCGCCGTCGTGTGGCGCTACGACTGCCGCTCCCTCTCGAACATGACGACGGCGCTGTTCGTGCTGGCCTGCTTCCTCATGATCATGCCCCGCATCCCCGGGCTTGGCTACGAGGTCAACGGCATGATGGGCTGGGTGCGGATCGGCCCGCTGCGCTTCCAGCCCTCCGAGCCCTCCAAGATCGTCACGATCTTCCTCATGGCCTCGGCGTGCGCCCAGTACAACGGCAAGATCGAGACCTTCCGCGACTACGCCAAGCTCTGCGCCACGCTGCTCGTGCCGCTGCTGCTCATCCTCACGCTCGACCTGGGCACCGGCCTCGTCATCTTCTTCATCGGCGCTGCCATCATCATCTGCTCGGGCGCGCCGCGCTCGTGGGTCCTCGTCACGATCGCGCTCATCGTGGGCGCCGCCGCGTTCGTCGTCATCACCTCCATGATCGACGGGCTGCCCCACATACTCAAGGAGTACCAGCTCAACCGACTCATCGTCTTCGTCGACCCGGGCGTGGACCCCACGGGCAGCGGCTACAACCTGCGCCAGGCCATGATCGCGGTCGGCTCCGGGGGCTTCTTCGGCAAGGGCCTCGGCAACGCCTCGCAGGCGCTCACCGGGTTCGTCCCCGAGGCGCAGACCGACTTCGTGTTCTCGCTCTTCGCCGAGCAGTTCGGCTTCGTCGGATCGCTCGTGCTGCTCGGGCTCTACGCCTGGATGATCCTCTCGACGATCCTGCTCGCCATGAGGACGGAGTCGACCTTCTCCAAGCTCCTCCTGGTGGGCTGCGTGGCCATGTGGACGTTCCAGATCCTCGAGAACGTCGGCATGTGCCTGGGCATCATGCCGATCACGGGCATCCCGCTGCCCTTCGTGAGCTACGGCTCGTCCTCGATGCTCGTCCAGCTCATGGCCGTGGGGATCGTCCAGTCGGTCTGGAGGCACCGCCAGAAGGCGGCGTAGGAGACGTTTCTTGGGGGCACGCCCCCGTTTGGAGGCCGATGATGGCAAGGAAGGTGTCTTTCGGCCGCGTGGCCGACGTCGCCCACGCGGGGCGCGTCGCCTTTCGCGGCCGTGACGAGCGCGTGGTGATCCACGTGCTCGTCGACCCGCTCTGCCCGCGCGGGCTCGCGCTCGCGACCCGCCGCGCGCTCGCCGCCGAGCGGCTCGGCGGGGTGGTAGAGGTCGCCCCGGTCGGGGCCCCGCCGGCGGGGGAGCGGCCCGACGCGGCGGTGGTCCTCGCCGGGAAGTCTGACGTGGCCGAGCTCGTGGGGTCGTACGCGCGCTCCGGCGTCCCGGTCGGCATCGTCGTCGAGGGCGCGCTCGACGCCCCGGCGATCGAGCTCCCCGAGCAGGCCGCCGCCCTCGTGGGGGTCGTCGCCTGCTCGGAGCCGGACGCGCTTCCCGACCACCTCGCCTCCTGGCTCGCCTCGGCCACCGACAAGGGCATCGCGCTCGCCGCGAACTTCCCCTTCTGCAGGCGCGCCGTGGTCGATTCGCTCGTCGCCCGCTGCGCCGTGGAGAACGCGGCCGTCGGGGCGATCAGCCTCATCCCCGGGTCCGACCTCCCGGTCATGACGGCCAACCAGGCGAAGCTCGCGCTCGACATCGCGGCCGCCTACGGTCGCGGCGTCGAGCCCTCGCGCGCGGCGGAGCTCGCCGGGGTCGTGGGCGGGGGACTGCTCTGGCGCGCCGTCGCCCGGACGCTCGTGGGGATGCTCCCCGGCGTGGGCGTCCTGCTCAAGGCCGGCGTCGGCTTCGGCGGGACGATGGCGACGGGAAACGCGCTCAGGCTGCGCTTCGAGGCCGAGCTCGCCCGCCCCGCCTCGCCCGCGGACGAGCCCGAGGCACCCGCCATCCTTCTCGCCAGCCCGGACGCCGACGACGACGGGTACGTGCAGATCGGGGGGAGCGCCGAGTGAGAGCACGCAGAGAGAGCCTGTTCCACCTCATCGAGCCGCTGCTCGGGAGCGTCGAGCACCCGGCGCGCTACCTCGACCACGAGTGGGGCTCGTGCCAGGAGCAGGACGGCCCCTTCCACCTCGCCATGGTCTACGCGGACGTCTACGAGGTCGGCCAGCCCAACCTCGGCGTCGCCATCCTCTACAACCAGGTGAACGCCCAGGAGGGCATGAGCTGCGAGCGCTGCTACCTGCCCTGGAAGGACATGGCCGACCTGATGCGCGAGCGCGGCGTGCCGCTGCTCTCGCTCGAGGCCGCGGCCCCGCTCGCGTCCTTCGACGCGATCGGCTTCACGCTCGCCCACGAGCTCATCGCCACCAACGTCCTCGAGGCCCTCGACCTCGCCGGCATCGCCCTCACCTCGGCAGAGCGCGACGAGGACGACCCGATCATTCTGGCCGGCGGGCCCTCCGCCTGGAACTGCGAGCCGCTCGCCCCCGCGCTCGACGCGGTCCTTCTCGGCGACGGCGAGGAGCACATCGTCGACGCGTGCGCCTGCATCCGCGACGCGCGCGCCGAGGGTGTCAGCCGCGCGGAGATCCTGCGGCGCCTCGCGCGCGTGCCGGGGACCTACGTCCCCTCCCTCTACGACGTGGTGGTCGACGAGACCACCACGCGCTGGGGCCGGGCCGTGCCGCGCGCCGGCGAGGACGTGCCCGCGACCGTGCTCAAGCGCTGCGTGCAGGACTTCGCCGCGACGCCGGCCGTCGCGCAGAGGATCGTCCCGTACATGGGCATCGTGCAGGACCGCCTCTCGCTCGAGGTGCTGCGCGGCTGCGCGCGCGGGTGCCGCTTCTGCCAGGCCGGCATGACCTACCGGCCCGTGCGCGAGCGCCCCGCGGAGCAGGTCGTCTCCGCAAGCGTCGAGGGGCTTCTCGCGAGCGGGCACAACGAGATATCGCTCACCTCGCTCTCGACGACCGACCACTCGCAGTGCGCCCGCATCCTGCGCGAGCTCGACGGCGCGCTCGAGGGCCGCGGCATCCGGGTCTCCATCCCCTCGCAGCGCCTCGACTCCTTTGGCGTCGAGATGGCGGCGGCGGTGGCCGGGGGCAAGCGCGGCGGCCTCACCTTCGCGCCCGAGGCGGGCAGCCAGCGCCTGCGCGACGTCATCAACAAGAACGTCAGCGAGCAGGACCTCGAGTCGGCGGCGAGAAACGCCTTCGAGATGGGGTGGAGGCGCTGCAAGCTCTACTTCATGATCGGCCTTCCCACCGAGACCGACGAGGACGTGGTGGGAATCGCCCGCATGGCCGAGCGCGTGCTCGAGATCGGCCGCGAGGTCTGCGGCCGGCGGGCGGGCGTGTCGGTCTCCATCTCGGTGGCCGTGCTCGTCCCGAAGGCCTACACGCCCTTCCAGTGGGTGGGCCAGTGCCGCCCCGAGGAGGTGCGCCGCCGCCAGCAGCTGCTCCTCTCCGAGGTGCGCGACCGCGCGATACGCGTCTCCTACCACGACGCCGACGTCTCGCTCGTCGAGGGCGCGCTCTCCAAGATGGGCCGCGCCGGCTTCGAGCTGCTGCGCGCCGCCTGGGGGCGCGGATGCCGCTTCGACGCGTGGACGAGCGAGTTTGACTTCGACGCCTGGCGCTCGGCGGCCGAGGCATGCGGGCTCGACCTCGAGGACGTGGCCTGCGAGGACTTCCCGCTCTCGGCCGCGCTGCCGTGGGACCACACCTCCCCGGGCGTCGACAAGGGTTACCTGCAGCGCGAGTGGCTGCGCGCCACGCGGGGCGAGACCACGCCCGACTGCACGCGCGCGAGCTGCACGGGCTGTGGCGTGTGCCCGTCGCTCGGGGTCCACAACGTCGTTCAGGAGGTGCGCGCATGAGCCGTCCGCAGCCCACCGGGGCGCGCCCGCAGGACCTTCCGGTCAAGGCCGACCTCGCCCGCCTGCGCGTCGAGTACGGGAAGAGCGAGCGGCTCGCCTACCTCGGCCACCTCGACCTCATCGCCACGGTCGAGCGCTGCATCCGGCGCGCCGGCCTGCCCTTCTCGGTCGGCAACGGCTTCGCCCGCAGGATGCGCATCCAGTTCTCCAGCGCGCTGCCGGTGGGGGCGAGCTCCTCGTGCGAGTACTTCGACGTCCGGCTCACCGAGCGCGTCGAGCCCGGCGAGGCGCTGCGCCTGCTGCGCGCGGCCACGCCCTCCGCGCTCGCCCCGTCGCGCGCCTGCTACGTCGACGGCCGCGCGCCGGCGCTCGAGGCCTGGCTCAACCGGGCCACCTGGGAGCTCAGGTGCGAGGCTCCCGGGCTCACGGCCGCGGCGCTCGAGGGGGCGGTGGGCCGCGTGCGCGAGCGCGGGACCCTGACATACCTGCGCGGGGAAAGGGAGAAGCGCGTCGACCTCGCTGCCACGCTCGGGGGCATCGAGGCGCGCGACGTCGCCCCCGGCGTCGTCGACGCGACGCTCGTGACGCGCTCGGGCCCCGCCGGGGCGCTGCGGCCGCGGGTCCTTCTCGACGCGGCGATCGCCGAGGTCGTCGGCGCGAGCCTCGCCTCCGCGCGGGTGCGCAGGGTGGCGCAGGAGCACGAGGAAGATGGTCTAATTGTGGAACCTTTGGGACCCTTTGGACCGCAGCCGCCCGCACCATTATCCTGAGCAAGGTTGCATCGCCCGGGCGCGGGCCGGGGTGCCGTCTTTTCCCTTACGGTATCCGCAGGTCAAGCCAACTCTTCGTTGACGAGCCAAGGTGGTGCTAGTAATATAAGCAACTGTTGCATTCACGCCAGCAATGAAGGGTTTCGCACATGTACGCAATCGTAGCAACTGGTGGCAAGCAGTATAAGGTTGCCAAGGGCGACGTCATCGACGTCGAGAAGCTCGACGCGCAGCCTGGCGACAAGGTCGAGCTCCCCGTCCTTCTCCTGAACGACGGCGACAAGACCATCGTTGGCTCTGCCCCGCTCCAGGACAAGAAGGTCACCGCCGAGGTCGTCGAGCAGTTCAAGGGCGAGAAGGTCCTCGTCTTCAAGCTCAAGAAGCGCAAGCGCTACCACCGCGCCAACGGCCACCGTCAGAACCTGACGAAGATCAAGGTCGTCGAGCTCCCCGCGTAAGTCTCGTTTTTCTCGGTATCAGAAGGCAGGTTCTCTCATGGCTCACAAGAAAGGTCTCGGCTCGTCTCGCAACGGCCGCGATTCCCAGGCTCAGCGCCTCGGCACCAAGCGCTACGGCGGTCAGTTCGTGAAGGCCGGCGAGATTCTCGTCCGCCAGCGCGGCACCCACATCCACCCCGGTGACAACGTGGGCATCGGCAAGGACGACACCCTGTTCGCCCTCACGGCCGGCACCGTCGAGTTCACCAAGGGCGTCAAGCACCGCGTCCACGTTCGCGAGGCCTAGGCTCTCGCCGACGCAACACAGCACGACTCGGAGCCCCGGTTGCGGTCGGGGCTCTTTTTTGTGCGCCTGCGCGCCCAAGTGGGCGTGAGGTCCCCCGCGAGGCCTCCGTCGCGTCTGGTTGAATTGTTTTACGTTCACTCGTTCGTTTGCGGGGCCGCGCGGTTCCATGCGTCCGCCAGTGCGGCTCCCGTGTCCGGAAGGCGGTGCGATTGGGCGGCATCCTTGATGCGCAGAAGCAAGTTCCCGGGCACCGCGGGCGCCCTCGCGCGCTCCCGGCGGCGTTTTGCCAGCTCGCGTCCTTCTCGCCTGGCGAGAATAACGTGCATTCCGGGCTGCCGCATCAAGCACGCCACCCAATCGCACCGGGTTTGTGGCGGGGGAGGCCCCATGGGCGACGCGCGCGGGTAGACGAGGACGCCCGCGGCGCCGGCCGGGCGGCACGCCGCTCGACGTGCCCGCGCGCTTGCCGTACCATGAGAGACCGACAGAAGGAGAGTCCCGTGGAGAACACGTTTACCGACCTTTCCCACATCAACGTGCGCGGCGGCGACGGCGGCGCGGGCTGCATGTCCTTTAGGCGCGAGGCCTACGTGCCCAAGGGCGGCCCGGACGGCGGCGACGGCGGGCGCGGCGGAGACGTGGTGGTCGAGGCCGACCCGCAGCTGTCCTCGCTCATCGACTACCGCTACAAGCACCACTTCCGCGCCGAGCGCGGCACGCACGGCCAGGGCGCCCGCCGTCACGGCCGCGACGGCGCCGACCTCGTGCTGCGCGTGCCGGTGGGCACCGTGGTCAGGGAGCTCGACCCCGTCACGCAGACGCCCGCCTACGACATCGCCGACCTCACGCAGCCCGGCGAGCGCGTCATCGTGGCGCCCGGCGGCGCGGGCGGCCGCGGCAACATCCACTTCGTCACCTCGGTGCGGCGCGCCCCGGCGTTTGCCGAGAAGGGCGAGCCGGCCCGCGAGCACTGGATCGAGCTCGAGATGAAGCTCATGGCCGACGCGGCCCTCGTGGGCATGCCGAGCGTCGGCAAGAGCTCCATCATCGCGCGCATCAGCGCCGCCCGGCCCAAGATCGCCGACTACCCGTTCACCACGCTCGTCCCCAACCTCGGGGTCGCGCGCGCCGCGAGCGGCCAGTCGTTCGTGGTCGCCGACGTGCCCGGCCTCATCGAGGGCGCGAGCGAGGGCAGGGGGCTTGGCTACCAGTTCCTGCGCCACATCGAGCGCACGGCCCTCATCCTGCACGTCGTCGACGTGACGGGGGGCTACGAGGGGCGCGACGCGGCGCAGGACTACCGCACCATCAACTCCGAGCTCGCCGCCTACGCCTCGGAGCTCGCCGCGCGCCCGCAGATCGTGGTCGCCAACAAGTGCGACCTCCCCGGATGCGAGGAGGCGTGCCGGAGCCTGCGCGAGCTCGCCGAACGCGACGGCCACGCGTTCTTCGCCGTGTCCGCCGCGACGGGCGCCGGACTCGACGAGCTCGTGTCCGCGTGCGCCGCCGAGGTGGCGCGCCTGCGGGCCGAGGGCGTCACCGGCGACCCGACGCTCGACCTCACCGAGCGCTGGGAGCGGGAGCGCCAGCGCCGCGACCGCCAGATCCACGTCAGCCGCGAGGAGCGTCACGCCTGGCGCGTCACGGGCTCCGCGGTGGAGCGCATGGTCATCCAGACCGACTGGGACAACGACGAGGCCGTCGCGTATCTGCAGCACCGCTTCGAGCGCTGCGGCGTTGACGACGCGCTCGCCCGGGCCGGCGCCGTGGGCGGCGACGAGGTGCGCATCCTCGAGCTCGCCTTCACCTACGAGGGAGCCCCCGGCGCCGCCGCGGACGAGGGCGCTGAGGAGGAGCTCGAGCTCCTCGAGGCCGTCGACGACGGGGAGGGGGAGCTCTGAGGTGACCAAGCCCAGGCTCATGGTCGTCAAGGTCGGCTCGTCCACGCTCGTCGACGACGCCGGCGCGCTCGACCGCGGGTTCGTTCGCTCGCTCTGCGACCAGGTCGCACGCCTCGTGTCGGACGGGACGCGCGTGGTCGTGGTGTCGTCGGGCGCGGCGGCGGCCGGTCGCGACGTGCTCGGCTTCCGCGAGCGCCCGTCCGACATCGCCACCCTCCAGGCCTGCGCCTCCGCCGGCCAGGCTCGCCTCACGCAGGCCTACGCCGACGTGCTCGCCGAGCGCGACATCCCCTGCGGCCAGGTGCTCCTCACCCGTCGCGACGTCATGGACCGTGACGGCTTCCTGAACGCCCGGACCACGATCGAGCGGCTCCTCGAGCTCGGCGCGGTGCCGGTCGTGAACGAGAACGACACCGTCTCCACCGCCGAGTTCGCCTTCGGAGACAACGACATGCTCGGCGCGCTCGTGGCCGCGCTCGTCGGCGCCGACCTCTACGTCATCTGCTCGGACGTCGACGGGCTCTACACCTCCAACCCGCAGGAGGACCCGTCCGCGACGCTCGTCGAGCGCGTGAGCGAGGTCGACCAGCGCGTGAGCGAGATGGCGGGCGGCGCCGGCACGTCGTACGGCACCGGAGGGATGTCCTCCAAGCTGCGTGCGGCGCGGGCCATGCTCGCCGCGGGCATACCCACGGTCATCTGTCGCGGGCGACGCGACGACGTGCTGATCGAGGTCGCGCGCGGCGAGTCGGTCGGAACGCGGTTCGAGGCCCCGGAGGGCGCGCCGCACGAGGGCGGGCGCAAGCTCTGGATCGGCCTCGCCGAGGTCCCGCGAGGCACGATCGTGCTCGACGAGGGCGCGACGCGCGCCGTGCTCGAGCGCGGGGCGTCCGTGCTGCCCGTGGGGGTCCGCTCGACGAGCGGCTCCTACGAGGCGGGCGACGTCGTCACCGTGCGCTCCGAGGCGGGCGACCTCCTCGGCCGCGGCGTGGCGCGCTACTCCTCCGACGACATGGAGCGCGTCCGCGGGGTCAAGCTCGACATAGTCGCGCGCTTCCTCGGGCCCGAGCGCGCGCAGCCTGCCGTGCACCGCGACGACCTGCTGGTCCTGTAGAACACCGAGGGAAGGGGCATCATGTCAGAGGCTCTGAGAAAGGCCGAGCTCGCGCGCGAGGCCTCGCGCGTCATCTCCCGCGCCCCCGCGGCCGCGCGCTCCCGCGCCATCGAGGCGGCCGCAGGTCTCATCGAGGCGCGCGCGGAGGCCATCTGCGCCGCCAACGCCGCCGACCTCCGGCGCGCCCGCGCGGCCGGGATGCCCGCGCCGCTCCAGGACCGCCTGCTCCTCGACGGGGCCCGCCTGGGCTCGATAGCCTCGTCGCTGCGCGAGATCGCCCGGCAGGACGACCCGGTCGGCCGCGTCACGGGGGGTCGCACGCTCTCCTCGGGCGTGCGCGTCGAGCAGCTCCGCGTCCCGCTCGGGGTGGTCGCCGTCATCTACGAGGCGCGCCCCAACGTCACGGCCGACGCCTTCGCGCTCTGCCTGCGCTCCGGCAACGCCTGCGTGCTCAAGGGGGGCTCGGCCGCGCAGGACTCCTGCGAGGCGATCGTCGACTGCTGCCGTGACGCGCTCGCCGAGGCCGGCCTGCCCGCAGACGCGGCGCAGTACGTCCCCGACGACGCGTCCCACTCCGAGACCACCGCGCTCCTGCGCGCCAACGGCCTCGTGGACGTGCTCGTTCCGCGCGGGGGGGCCTCGCTCATCCGTCACTGCGTGGAGTGCGCAACGGTCCCGGTCATCGAGACGGGCACCGGCAACTGCCACGTCTACCTGCACGAGGACGCCGACGTCGAGAAGGCCGTGGACATCGTCGTCAACGCCAAGTGCAGCCGGCCGGGCGTCTGCAACGCGGCCGAGTCGCTTCTCGTCGACGCCTGTGCCGCGCGCCGCCTCCTGCCACCCGTCCTCGCCGCGCTCTCCGAGCGCGGGGTCGAGCTCGTGGGCGACGCCCTCGCGCGCGAGGTCGCCTCGGGGGCGGGCGTCTCGATGGGGGAGGCCACCGAGTCCGACTGGGGGAGCGAGTACCTCGACCTCAAGATGAGCGTCGCCTGCGTGGACGGCGTCGAGGCCGCGATAGCGCACGTCAACCGCTACGGCACCGGTCACTCCGAGGCCATCGTGAGCGAGTCCTACGCCGCCTGCGAGGCGTTTCTCGCCGGCGTGGACGCCGCCGCCGTCTACGCCAACGCCTCCACGCGTTTCACCGACGGTGGGGTCTTCGGCCTGGGAGGGGAGATCGGCATCTCCACGCAGAAGCTCCACGCGCGGGGGCCCATGGGCGCCGAGGCGCTCACCACGACCAAGTACGTCCTGCGCGGGGACGGGCAGACGAGATGAGCGCCGGGGAGCGGGCCCTGCGCGCCGCCGACCTCCCCGTGCTCGGGGCGGAGAGCGGGCGCACCTACCGGCTCGGCATCATGGGCGGGACCTTCGACCCCATCCACTACGGCCACCTCGTCGCCGCGGAGCAGGCCTTCGACGACCTGAGGCTTGACCTCGTGGTCTTCATGCCGGCCGGCAGGCCGGCCTTCAAGCTCGACCAGAGCGTGACCTCGGGCGAGGAGCGCTTTGCCATGACGCTGCTGGCAACCGCCGACAACCCCCACTTCGTCGCGTCCCGCTTCGAGATAGACCGCGCGGGCGTCACCTACACGGCGGACACGCTGCGCCTGCTGCGCGAGCTCTACCCCGACAACGTGGAGTTCTACTTCATCACCGGCGCCGACGCGATAACGGAGATCGTCACCTGGCGAGACGCGGCGGACATCGCGCGCCTCGCCCACCTCGTGGCCGCAACGCGCCCCGGCTACGACCTCGACCGCGCGTGGGACGCCATCGCGGCATCGGGGCTCGACTTCGACGTGACCTACCTGTCCGTGCCCGCGCTCGCCATCTCGTCGAGCTACCTGCGCGAGCGGGTGCGCGCCGGGCAGAGCCTGCGCTACCTCACGCCCGACCAGGTGACCGGCTACCTGCACAAGCACGGCCTCTACGGGGCGGCTCGCAGCCGCTACGGGCAGACGAGGGAGGTGGTCGCCTGATGAGCGCGCACCGCGACCCCTCGCGCGCAGACGCCCGGGAGGAGCTCCTGGCGCGTATCGAGTCCGACCTCGCCGCCCAGCTCTCATCGAAGCCCCGCCGCCTCGCCCACTCGCGCTCCGTCGCGGACACGGCCGAGCGGCTCGCGATGGCCTACGGCGTCGACCCGTTCCTCGCGCGCTGCGCGGGACTGCTGCACGACTGGGAGAAGGCCGCGTCCGGGGTCGAGCAGGAGGCTCGCGCCCGCGAGCTCGGGATCGACATGGGCGTGGACCTCTCGCTCGTCCGCCCGCTGCTCCACGGAATCATCGCGGCGCGCGCGCTCCCGGCGCGCTACCCCGAGCTTCCCGACGAGGTGTGGCACGCCATCGAGACGCACACCGTCGCGGCCGCGGACATGGGCCCGCTCGACGAGGTCCTGTTCGTCGCCGATGGCATCGAGCCGCTGCGCCCGCCCTCGCCGGGCATCGAGCGCGTGCGCTCCCTCGTGGGCGAGGCCACCCTCGACGACCTCTTCTGGGAGTCGTTCGTCGGCGGCGTCGTCTACGTCGTCGAGGGCGGGCGCTACCTCTACCCTGGAACCGTCGACGTGTACAATGCGCTTGCGGCCAGACGGGCCGCAGACCGCGCGTAAGGAGAACGAATGCCCACAACCCCGCTCGAGCTCGCCCGCGTCGCGGCGCTCGCCGCCGACTCCAAGAAAGCCTCCGACGTCGTCCTTCTCGACCTGTCGCCCGTGACCGACGTCTGCGACTACTTCCTCGTCTGCTCCGGCGACAACGCCCGCCAGGTCGACGCGATCGTCGACGAAGTGCGCGAGAAGGTCAGCGCAAACTGCGGCGTCTCGCCGCTCTCGTGCGAGGGGCGCGAGGGGCTCTCCTGGGTGCTGCTGGACTACGGCTCGGTCGTCGTGCACGTGTTTCGCCCGGAGACGCGCGACTACTATCGCCTCGAGTCGCTCTGGGCAGACGCGCCGCGCGTGGAGCTCGACCTCGGCTAGGCCCGGCCGTCGCTAGAAGTCGTCCTTGTTCATGGGCATGGTGTCCGAGGTCCGGCCGCGGAAGCGCAGGTCGCGCCCGTAGCCGACCGCGTCGTCCCCGAAGCGGTCCCGCAGCTCGTCGGTCACGCGGGACAGCGCCGCGAGGTCGCGCCCGCGCGCGGCCGGGGTACCCTCGGAAAAGAGGCTGAGCTGCTCGGCCGTCGCGTCGTCAAAGCCGGAGACGCCCACGCCGACGAGGCGCACGTGGTCCCCCGGCTGCCAGAGCTCGTCGAGAAGGCCGACCGCAACCTCGCCGAACACGCGCTCGTCGTCGGTCCTCGCGCCGAGCTGGTGCTGCGCGGTGCGCGAGCGCGTGGCGTCGTACTTGACCTTGAGGGTCACCGTGCGGCCGGCGAGGCCCTTCCGGCGCAGCCGGCGGCCCACCACCGAGGCGACGTGGCGCACCGCGGCCCTGATCTCGTCCTCGTCGAGCAGGTCGCGCTCGAAGGTGCGCTCGTTAGACACCGACTTGGCCTCGTCCGGGGCGGCCGCCTCGGCGACCTGGCTGCGCTCGAGCCCGGCTGCCCGCTCTGCCATGCGCGGCCCCAGCACGCCGAAGGTGCGCTCCAGCAGCCCCGGGTCGACGCGGGAGAGCTCGCCGAGGGTGCGCACTCCCAACGCCTTGAGCCGTCGCTCGGTGGCGGGTCCCACTCCGCTCATGGCGCCGACGGGAAGCGGGGCGAGAAACGCGCGCTCCGTCCCCGGGAGCACCACGGTGAGCCCGCAGGGCTTCTCGCGCTCCGAGGCGATCTTGGCCACGGTCTTGTTGACGCCGATGCCGATCGAGCAGGTCACGCCGAGCTCGGCCACGCGCCGCTGCACGCGCCTGCAGATCTCCACGGGGCTCTCCCTCGAGAAGCGCCCCGGGGTCACGTCGAAGAAGGCCTCGTCGATGGAGACCTGCTCGACGAGGGGGGTCTCGGCGTCGAGCACGGCCATGACGCGGTCGCTCATCTCGCGGTAGCGGGCGTAGTTGCCCTGGGTCCATATGGCGTCCGGGCACAGGCGCCGGGCGGTAGCCGAGGGCATGGCGGAGTGCACCCCGAAGCGACGCGCCTCGTAGGAGGCCGTCGAGACCACGCCGCGGCGCTCGGCGGAGCCGCCCACGATGACCGGCCTGCCGCGCCACTCGGGGTGGTCGAGCTGCTCGACGGACGCGAAGAACGCGTCGAGGTCGAGAAGGCCCACCGCGGGCCCCCTCCACGCGAGCGCGTCGCCCGTGCCCGTCCGGCTCATGTCCTCGCTTCGCTCCATGGGTCCATTATGCACGTTCGGCGCGACTCCCGAGCCTGTGCTCAGAGCGTGACGGTGAAGGTCGTTCCGTCCCGCTCGCTCGACGCGGCCGATATCTTGCCGCCCATGGCCTCGACGAGGCTCTTCGCGATCGCAAGCCCCAGGCCGAAGCCGCCGGTCTTCTGGCGCTCGCGGGCGCCGTCGGTGCGGTAGAAGCGGTCGAAGAGGTGCTCGAGGGCGTCGGGGGAGATGACCTCGCCCCGGTTGTTGACGGCGAGCCTCGCCCGGCGCCCGTCGCGCACGAGGCGCACCGTCACGGCCGTCCCGGCGTCGGCGTACTTGGTCGCGTTGTCGAGCAGGGTCCTCACCACGCGCCTGAGCTGGTCGGGATCGGCGGTGGCCGTCACGCCCTCGGCGAGGTCGCACTCGATGGAGCACCCGCGCTCGAAGGCGACGGCGTCGAACTCGAGCGCGCAGCCGGAGACGAGCCCCGTCACGTCGACGCCCGGCCTCGTGGTCGGGGAGGTGGCCCCCGACGCCTCCTGCTCGTCGGCACGGGCGAGCGTGAGCAGGTCCTCGACGAGCCCCTGCAGGTGCTTGGCCTCGTCGGAGGTGCTGTCGACCCAGCGGCGCGCCTCGTCGGGAAGCGTCTGGTCCCCCTCGAGTATCTGCGTGTTCGCGAGGATGACGGCGAGCGGCGTCTTGAGCTCGTGGGACGCGTCGGACACGAAGCGCCTCTGCCGCTCCCACGCCTTGGCCACGGGCTTGAGCGCCCAGCCGGAGAAGAGGTACGCCATGACGAAGACCACGCCCATGGACGCGGCGAAGATGACGATGTCGTTTTTCGCCTGGGCGCGCAGCGTCGCGTCGCGCGAGTAGGTGTCCGCGAGGGCGACGCGCCAGCCCCACGGGGCGTCCGCGCGCAGCCAGGAGATGGGGTAGGTGGAGCTCTCGCCGAGGGGGTCGCTGCTCGCCATGACCTCGTTCAGCACGTCTTCGAGCGTGTCGTCCCCTATGTCGAGGAGCGAGTCGCTGACCTTCTCGGCCGAGCCGTCCCAGTAGACGTTGAGCGTGACGGTGAGCATGACGTCGGGGCCGTCCTGGCCCGTCGAGTCGCCGAAGCGCACCCCGCTCACGTCGCCCTCGAGGGCACGCTCGAGGGCCTGGCGCGTGAGGTCGCGCTGCGTCAGAGCGCTCGAGGCGAACGACGAGCCGAGGACGCCGAGCAGGACGAGCCCGACGAGCACCATGGTGATGGCGACGAACTCCCGCCTGAGCTTGGCGAGCACCTCGGGTCCCGCCTACTCGCCAAAGACCTCGAGGCGGTAGCCCAGCATGCGCAGGGTGGTTATCTGGACGCCCGAGCCGATGTGGGCGAGCTTCTTGCGCAGGAAGGAGATGTAGGCCTCGACGGAGTTCTCGGAGGCGTCGGTGTCCCCCCAGACGCGCGCGAGCAGGTCCTGCTTGGAGACGACGCGCGCGCTCGAGCCCATGAGGATGCGCATGACCTCGAACTCCTTTCCGGAGAGGTGCACGGACGAGTCCGCACAGGCGAGGTCGTGCGTGGTGAGGTCGAGCGTGACGTCGGCGAAGGTGATCTCGTCGAGCATGACGTCGCCGCGGCGGCGCGTGAGCGCGCGCAGGCGGGCGAGAAGCTCGGGCGCCTCGAAGGGCTTGGTCATGTAGTCGTCCGCCCCGGCGTCGAGCCCGCGGACCTTGTCATCGGTCGAGGTCCGCGCGGTCAGCATGAGGACCGGGACCGCGATGCCCTGGCGGCGCAGCTCGTGGACGAGCTCGGTGCCGTCCATGCCGGGAAGCATCACGTCGAGCACGATGGCGTCGTACGTGCCCGAGAGGGCGGCGCGAAGGCCGCTGCGCCCGTCGTAGAAGGCCTCGGCGTGGTAGGAGTCACCCTCGAGTATGTGCACGATGGCGTCGGCGAGGTTGCGTTCGTCCTCAATCACCAGTACGTTCATGGGAAGGTCCTCTCGGTTTGCTGCGGCGAGGCCGCCTCGACCCTGTTATCCTACCCAGCGGCACTGAATTTCTTCTGAATGCCCCGGGCCGCTCGCAGGTGGGCACGACACGTTCACAAAAACTGCACCTTGCAGCCACAATGAAGAGTCGTATGATTAGTAGCTGTTTTGTGGCCACGCGGTGCGGCCACCACCTGAGTCCACGCGCACCGCTCGTCTGGAGGAGTTTTCATTGGCAGTCAAGATCCGTCTGGCCCGTCACGGTGCCAAGAAGCGCCCGTACTACCGCGTCGTCGTCGCCGATAGCCGCATGCCGCGCGACGGCCGCTACATCGAGGAGGTCGGCCGTTACAACCCGCTGACCAACCCCAAGGTCATCGACATCAACCTCGAGAAGGTCGACGAGTGGGTCGCCAAGGGCGCCCAGCCCACCAACGCTGTGTCCCACCTCATCGACGTTGCCAGGAACGGCCAGCCCGTCGTCGAGAAGAAGACCAAGATCTCGAAGAAGGCTGCCGCCAAGGCCGCCGCTGCCGCCGAGGCCGAGGCCGAGGCCGCCGCTGACGCCGAGTAGGTCTTCCCATGGGGACCACGGACAGCGTCCTCGACGGGACCGAGGAGCGGGAGCTGCCGTCCGACAAGGTCGCCGACCTCGTCGAGTACATCGTCTGCGGCCTCGTTGACGACGAGCAGAGCGTCTCGCTCGACGTCACCGACTCCGAGGAGGGGGCCCTCATCGAGGTCACCTGCTCCGAGGAGGACGCCGGCAGGGTCATCGGGCGCAAGGGTCGCACAATCAAGGCAATCCGCACCCTCGCCCGCGCCCTGGGCCAGCGCGTCGGCACCGCCGTCGAAGTCGAGGTCGTGGGCTAGTCTGGCATGCGCGCTCAGTATCGCTGCATAGCCCGTGTGGAGAAGCCGCACGGGAGAAGAGGGGAGGTCGTGACGGTTCCCGTCCACGGCCTTCCCTCTCTTGTGCACGAGGGCCTCGAGGTGGCCGTCGTGCCCCCGTCCGCGTCCGGCTCGCGCTGGCACGTCGTCTCGTCGTGCTCCTCGGGCGGCCGCTCGGGCGACCTCGTGGCCCTGAGCGGCGTGACGAGCCTCGGGGAGGCCGAGGACCTCGTCGGTCGATACCTCCTCGCCTCCGTGGCGGACCTTCCTGCCGACCTCGCCCTCCACGACCGCGAGCGCCTCGTCGGGCGCGAGGTCGTTGACGAGCGTGGCACGAGGGGGGCGATCGCCGAGGTCCTGACCGGGCCTGCCAACGACGTCTGGGTCGTGCGCGGGCCGGCGGGCGAGGTGCTCCTGCCGGTGATTCCCGAGGTCGTCGACAACGTCCCCGATGAGGGGGCCGTGAGCGTGCGCGTCCCGCGCGGGCTCTCCTGGGAGGCGAGGTGACGATGATCCTCGAGACCCTCTCGGTCTTCCCCGAGCTCTTCGGACCCTACATGGGCGCCTCGATCATGGGGCGCGCCCAGCGCTCGGGCGTCTTCTCCTTCGAGGCGCACGACCTGCGCGACTGGACGCACGACCGCCATCGCACGGTCGACGACGCGCCGTTCGGCGGGGGGCAGGGCATGCTCATGAAGCCCGAGCCCATCTTCGAGGCGCTCGACGACCTGTGCTCCCGGCCCCCGGCCAGGCCGCACGTGGTGTTCTTCTCGCCGTGCGGGGAGCGCTTCTGCCAGCGCACCGCCGAGCGGCTCTCGCGGCACGAGCGCCTGCTGTTCGTCTGCGGGCGCTACGAGGGGACCGACGAGCGCGTCTACTCGCTCGCCGACGACGTCCTGTCCATCGGCGACTACGTCCTCACGGGAGGCGAGCTTGCCGCGCTCGTGGTCATGGACTCGGTTGTCCGGCTGCTGCCCGGCGCGCTCGGCGACGAGATGAGCGCGGTGGACGAGTCGTTCTCGGCCGCCGGCCTGCTCGAGTACGCGCAGTACACCCGGCCCGCGAGCTACCGCGGCATGGACGTGCCCGAGGTGCTTCTCAGCGGAGACCACGCGCGCGTCGACGCGTGGAGGCGCGCCAGCGCAATCGAGCGCACGGCCCGCTGGCGCCCCGACCTCATTGAGTCGGCGGACCTGACTGCGGAGGAGCGCGCGCGGGCGCTCGAGCTCGCGGAGCGGGGAGAGGGGGACTAGGATGGCACGTCACCTGCGCGGGGGCGAGCCCGTGACGTGGCGCGTGGAGCGCCACGTGGCGCCGAGGTTCTGGATCCTGGGCGCCGTCGTGCTCGGCCTGGTGGGCGCGTTTCTGCTCAGGACCTTCGTCTTCGGCGTCTACTACGTCCCCTCGGGATCGATGCTCGACACCATCCACGAGGGGGACCTGCTGCTCGGCGAGCGCGTCTCGCTTGCCTTCGACGACCCCAACCCCGGCGACATCGTGACCTTCGACAGCCCCCTCGAGGAGGGGGAGACGCTCGTCAAGCGCGTGATCGCCGTGGGCGGGCAGACCATCGACCTGCGCGACGGGGTCGTGTACGTGGACGGGGAGGCCCTCGACGAGCCATACGTGGGCGGGCGACCCACCGAGTCCCTCTCCGACCTCGCCGGCTCCGAGGGCATCACCTACCCCTACGTGGTCCCCGAGGGAACGGTCTGGGTGATGGGGGACAACCGCACCAACTCGAAGGACTCGCGCTACTTCGGCCCCGTGAGCGTCGATGACGTAACATCGAGGGCACGCTTCATCTACTGGCCGATCTGGGACGTCAGAGCGCTCTAGGCGCCCCGGTTACGAGAGAAGGACGACCATGACCGAAAAGGTGCTTACATTCCAGGACATGATCCTCGCGCTCGAGCGCTACTGGGCGGGCCAGGGCTGCACCGTCATGCAGCCCTACGACTCCGAGGTCGGCGCCGGCACGTTCCACACGGCGACCACCCTGCGCTCGCTCGGGCCCGGCGCCTGGCGCACCTGCTACCCGCAGCCCTGCCGTCGCCCCGCCGACGGCCGCTACGGCGAGAACCCCAACCGCCTGCAGCACTACTACCAGTTCCAGGTGCTCCTCAAGCCCTCCCCGGCCGACTCGCAGGACCTCTACCTCGGCTCCCTCGAGGCCATCGGCCTCGACCCCGACCTGCACGACGTTCGTTTCGTGGAGGACGACTGGGAGAGCCCGACGCTCGGCGCATGGGGCCTGGGCTGGGAGGTCTGGCTCGACGGCCAGGAGGTCACGCAGTTCACCTACTTCCAGCAGGTGGGCGGCATCGAGGTCGACCCGGTTCCGGTGGAGATCACCTATGGCCTCGAGCGCATCGCCATGTACATCCAGGGCGTGACGAGCGTCTACGACCTCGTCTGGAGCTACCTGCCCGACGGCACCCCCATGACCTATGGCGACGTCTTCCTCGAGAACGAGCGCGAGTTCTCCGCCTACAACTTCGAGGTCGCCAACGTCGAGATGATGCGGGCGAAGTTCGACGACTACGAGCGGGAGTGCCACTCGTGCCTCGAGGCGCACCTGCCGCTGCCCGCCTACGACTGCGTCATGAAGTGCTCCCACGCCTTCAACCTGCTCGACGCGCGCGGGGCCCTCTCCGCCGTCGAGCGCGCCAACTACATCCTGCGCGTCCGCGCCGTCGCCAAGGCCTGCTGCGAGGCGTACCTCGCCGAGGTCGCCGGCCGCGCCGACGCCGCCGAGAAGGGGGAGGTGGCCTAGATGGCCGAGACCCGTGACTTCCTGCTCGAGATCGGCTGCGAGGAGATGCCCTCAGCCCCGCTGATCAACGCCGTCAAGCAGCTTGGCCCGCTCGTCGAGCGGGGCCTCGACGAGGCCGGCCTCGCCCACGGCGCGGTCCGCGTCGTCTCCTCCCCGCGTCGCCTGGCGGCCATCGTCTCCGACGTCGCCTGCCAGACCGAGGAGATCCACGAGGTGAGACGCGGCCCGGCCGCCTCGATCGCCTTCGACGAGTCCGGCGCCCCGACCAAGGCCGCCGAGGGGTTCGCGCGCAAGTTCGGCGCGAGCGCCTCCGACCTCGTGCGCCGCGTCGACACCGACGGCCGCGAGTACGTCTTCGCCGAGCGCAGCGTGGCCGCCGCGCCGGCCATGCCGATCCTCTCGAGCCTCTCCGAGCGCGTGATCGCCTCGCTCGAGTGGCCCAACTACCGCAGCCAGCGCTGGGGCGGCGAGCACCAGACCTTCGTGAGGCCCATCCGCTGGATCTGCGCCCTTCTCGGCAGCGAGGTCGTTCCGGTGCGCTACGCCGACGTTACGAGCGGGAACACCACCCGCGGGCACCGCGTCCTGGGCCCGGGCGAGCACGTCGTGAGCGAGCCGGCCGCCTACGAGGCCGTGCTCGAGTCCGCCGGGGTCCTCACCGAGGACCGTCGCCGCGAGGTCATCGCCGAGGGGATCGCCCGCGTGGAGGCCGAGCGGGGCGGCGCGCACGTCGACACGCCCAAGCGCGTGCTCGACGAGGTCGTCAACCTCACCGAGTGGCCGAGCGTGCTCGTGGGCACCTTCGACGAGGAGTTCCTCGCCGTGCCGCACGAGATCATCTGCGAGTCGATGCTCTCCAACCAGCGCTACTTCCCGATCTACGACGCCGAGGGCAACCTCACGCGCGAGTTCGTGGTCGTCTCCAACACGCGTCCCGAGAACGCCGGGCGTGTGATCGAGGGCAACGAGTGCGTGGTGCGCGCCCGCCTCGACGACGCCAAGTTCTTCTACGAGGAGGACCTCAAGCGCCCGCTCGAGGCCTACCTGCCCAAGCTCGGCGAGGTCACCTTCCAGGAGAGGCTCGGCACCGTCCTGCAGAAGGCAGAGCGCATGGAGCGCGTGGCGCCCGTCGTGGCGAGCCGCTCCCTGCTGCTCGACGAGGGGCGAGCCGCCATGGCGGCTCGCGCGGCGAGGCTTGCCAAGGCCGACCTCGTCACCCAGGCCGTCGTCGAGTTCACGAGCCAGCAGGGCGTGATGGGCGGCTACTACGCCGCTGCCGCGGGCGAGCCCGACGAGGTCTGCGAGGCGATCCGCGACCAGTACCGCCCGCGCTTCGCGGGAGACGAGCCGCCCGCCGGCCCCGTCGGCGTGGCCGTCGCCGTGGCCGACAAGCTCGACACCATCTGCGGCATGTTCGCCATCGAGCAGCCGCCCACCGGCTCCTCCGACCCCTTCGCCGTTCGCAGGAGCGCCATCGGCGTCATCGCGATGCTGCGCCTCGCGCCCGCCGGCGCCCTCGACGAGCTCATCGGTGCCGCCCTCGACGCCTACGAGGCCCAGGGCCTCGCCTTCGACCGCGCCGCGACGCTCGAGGGCGTCCGCTCCTTCTTCCAGGGGCGCCTTGCCTCGATCGCCCGCGACGAGGGCGTCTCTCCCGACACCGTCGAGGCCGTGAGCGCCGTGGGCGTCGTCGACCCCGCCGAGTTCCTCGACCGCGCCCACGCGCTCGAGGACGCGCGCTCCGAGCGCCGCGAGCTCTTCGAGGACCTCGCCCAGGCCTACGCCCGCGCCGCGCACCTCGCCGACGCCTCCCTCGGCACCGACGTCGACGCCGGCCTGCTCGGCGACGCGGAGCGCTCCCTTCTCGACGCGTGCGACCGCGGCCGCTCCCGCGTGCGCGACGCGCTCGCCGAGCGTGACTTCTCCGGCGCCATCTCCGCACTTGCCGAACTGAAGGCCCCCATCGACCGATTCTTCGACGACGTACTTGTCATGGACGAGGATACTGCGGTAAGGGAGAACCGCCTCAGGCTGCTCAACCGCTTCGTTGAAGTCTTCGTGGGGGTTGCCGACGTCGGCGCGCTCTCGCGCAAGAAGTAGCAAGAAGTAGGGTAGGGTGGAGAAGGCGTAAGCCCTGTGAAGCCGGAAGAGGTACAGGAGGACTCGTGATGGCCAAGCTCGATCTCGACGACGACATCTTCGGACACGTCGTCCCGCTCATCTACGTACTTTCCGACGCGCGCGGCGAGACCGCCAACACCGTCGTCATGGCCGCCGCCGCCCAGTTCGGCGACGGCTCGGTCGAAATCCAGCGACTCTCCAACGTCAAGGACGTCGACACGGTGCGCGCCTACTTCGACGAGCACTACGACGCCAGCCGCCCGTGCGCGGTGTTCCACACGTTTGCCGACGGCATCCTCCGTCGCGAGATCCGTCGCGAGCTCGACCGCAGGGGCATCCCCTCGATCGACCTGCTCGGCCCTGCGGTGACGGTCATCTCCACGCTCACGGGCGAGGAGCCCACGCGCGAGATCGGCGCTCTGTACAAGGATGAGGCGGCCAAGTAAGGCCAAATCGCAACCCATGTTACTACCTCTGGGGTCGGGCTGCATGGCTCGACCCCATATTTTGTCTCGAGCCGCCGCTTACCCCCAAGCTGTGACAGGTGACCGAAAACAGCCAGTCTCCCGCGGGCGCGTTGCTACCATTTCCTGAGGCCGCGGGGCATGCCCGGCGGCCTGCAGTAAGTGCGCGCCCCCCGGGCGCGTCCGGTCCCAGAGAAAGCAAGGGGAAAACATGGCAGAAAAGCACGTATACCGCTTCGGCTTCGACGCCAACGGCAACAACGTGACCGAGGTCGCCGGCGAGTCCGTCGACCAGGCCAAGTGGATCACGGGCGGCAAGGGCGCCAACCTCGCCGAGATGGCCAACATCGGCCTGCCCGTCCCTCCCGGCTTCACCATCACGTGCCAGACCTGCGTCGCCTACTCCAGCGCCGGCAACGTGTGGCCTGAGGGCGTCCTCGACGAGATCGACGAGTACCGCAAGGACCTCGAGGAGCGCATGGGCAAGAAGCTCGGCGACTCCGAGGACCCGCTGCTCGTCTCCGTGCGCTCCGGCGCCCCGTTCTCCATGCCCGGCATGATGGACACCGTCCTCAACCTCGGCCTGAACGACGACTCCGTCCAGGGCCTCATCAAGCAGACCGAGAACCCGCGCTTCGCCTACGACTCCTACCGCCGCTTCATCCAGATGTTCTCCGACGTCGTCATGGGCGTCTCCGGCCAGCTCTTCGAGGACGCCATCTCCGCCAAGAAGGCCGAGAAGGGCGTCAAGCTCGACACCGAGCTGGACGCCGACGACCTCAAGGACCTCGTCGAGACCTTCAAGAAGATCTTCGCCGACAACGTCGACACCGAGAAGTACCCCGAGGTCGTCGTTGACGGCAAGGTCGCCTTCCCGCACGACCCGCTGCTCCAGCTGCGCCTGGCCGAGCAGGCCGTCTTCGGCTCCTGGAACACTGACCGCGCCATCCTCTACCGCAAGCAGAACAAGATCCCCGACGAGCTCGGCACGGCCGTGAACGTCCAGGTCATGGCCTTCGGCAACAAGGGCAACACCTCCGCCACCGGCGTCGCCTTCACGCGCAACCCCGCCGACGGCACCAACGAGCGCTACGGCGACTTCCTCGTCAACGCCCAGGGCGAGGACGTCGTGGCCGGCATCCGCAACACCGAGCCGATCGCCGACCTGCCCAAGGTCCCCGGCCTCGAGGAGGCGGGCAAGGAGCTCTTCCACGTCTTCGAGATCCTCGAGGACCACTACGCCGACATGATGGACCTCGAGTTCACCATCGAGCAGGGCAAGCTCTGGATGCTCCAGACCCGCGTGGGCAAGCGCACGGCGCTGTCCGCCCTGAAGGTCGCCATCCAGATGTACAACGAGGGCCGCATCACCAAGGAGCAGGCCGTCTCCCGCGTTGCCCCCGAGCAGCTCGACCAGCTCCTGCACCCGCAGTTCGACACCTCCGTCAAGTACGAGGTGCTCGCCAAGGGCCTCAACGCCTCCCCGGGCGCGGCCGTGGGCGCCGTGGTCTTCTCCTCCGCAGACGCCGAGGCCTACGCCGAGGCCGGCAAGCCCTGCATCCTGGTCCGCTGGGAGACCACGCCCGACGACCTGCACGGCATGGTCGCGGCCGAGGGCATTCTGACCTCCCACGGCGGCAAGACCTCGCATGCCGCCGTCATCGCCCGCGGCATGGGCGCGCCGTGCGTCTGCGGCGTCGACGCCCTGCAGATCGACGCGGTCAACAAGGTCTGCGCCGTCGCCGGCACCGACGTCGTGCTCCACGAGGGCGACATCATCTCCATCGACGGCACCACCGGCGACGTCATCCTCGGCGAGGTGCCCCTGGTTCGCCCCGAGCTCGGCGGCGACCTCCAGACCATCCTCGAGTGGGCCGACGAGATTCGCCTCGACGCCGACCGCGGTCGCGTGATCGGCGTGCGCGCCAACGCCGACAACCCCGCCGACGCCCAGCTCTCCAAGGACAACGGCGCCTCCGGCATCGGCCTGTGCCGCACCGAACACATGTTCCTCGGTGAGCGCAAGCAGCTCATCCAGAACTTCATCCTCGCCGACGACGATGCCGTCAAGGCCGACGCCGTCGAGAAGCTCGGCGCGGCCCAGAAGGGCGACTTCCTCGAGATGTTCAAGGCCATGGACGGCATGCCCGTCATCGTGCGCCTGCTCGATCCGCCCCTGCACGAGTTCCTCGAGTCCCCGCGCGACCTCGACGTCGAGATCGCCAAGGACGAGGCCGCCGGCGCCGACGTCGCCGAGAAGAAGGCCCTTCTCGCCAAGCTCGACTCCTTCCAGGAGGCCAACCCGATGCTCGGCCTGCGTGGCTGCCGCCTCGGCCTGGTCTACCCCGAGCTCAACGTCATGCAGGTGAAGGCCATCGCCTCCGCCACCGCCGAGCTCAAGAAGCAGGGCCTCGACCCCAAGCCGGAGATCATGATTCCGCTCGTGGCCTTCGAGGAGGAGCTCGCCCTCGTCCGCGAGACCGTCGAGGAGAACATCAAGGCCACGGCCGAGGAGTACGGCGTCGAGCTCGACATCCCGGTCGGCACCATGATCGAGATTCCGCGCGCGGCCGTCATGAGCGAGGACATCGCCAAGCACGCCGACTTCTTCTCCTTCGGCACCAACGACCTCACCCAGATGGGCCTTGGCTTCTCGCGTGACGACGTCGAGGCTGCCTTCATGCCGCTCTACCTCGACAAGAAGATCGTCAAGACGAACCCGTTCGCCACGCTCGACAAGGGCGTCGCCAAGCTCGTCGAGATGGGCGTCGAGGGTGGCCACAAGGGCAACCCGGACATCGTCTGCGGCGTCTGCGGCGAGACCGGCGGCGACCCCGAGTCCATCCACATGTACTACGACCTCGGCCTCGACTACGTGTCCTGCTCGCCGTACCGCGTGCCCATCGCGCGCCTCGCGGCTGCCCAGGCCAAGATGGAGGCCAACGGCGGCGCGAAGAAGCTCGAGAAGTAGGGCTCTTCGAGACCAGCGTGTCATGACGGGGGAGGGGCCTTGTGCCCTTCCCCCTCTTCTTTATCGAGGAGTGGACATGAGGCTCAAGACCAGGGAAGACCTCGAGCGCGCCGAGCGCGAGCGACTCTCCGAGGACGCGACCTTCGCCGACGCGAGCGCGGGACGGCGCGTGCGAGAGGAGCCCGACCGCCTGCGCACCTGCTTCCAGTGCGACAGGGACCGCATCCTGCACAGCAAGAGCTTCCGCCGCCTCGCCCACAAGACCCAGGTGTTTCTCGCCCCCGAGGGGGACCACTACCGGACGCGGCTCATCCACACGCTCGAGGTCGCCCAGGTCGCCCGCTCCATCGCGCGGCCCCTGGGGCTCAACGAGGACCTGACCGAGGCGGTTGCGCTCGGCCACGACCTCGGGCACACCCCCTTCGGGCACGTCGGGGAGCGCGCCCTCAGCCACGCCATCGCGCGCTACCGCGGGCTCGACCCGGACGACCCCGCCTCGAAGCGGCTGTTCCGCCACAACGAGCAGGGCGCCCGGATAGTGGAGCTGCTCGAGCGTGACGGTCGCGGCCTCAACCTCACGCGCGAGGTCGTCGACGGGATCCGATGCCACACCGGCTCGCTCAGGGCCGCCACGCCCGAGGGCCGCGTCGTCGCCCTCGCCGACCGGATCGCCTACGTCTGTCACGACATCGACGACGCCGAGCGGGCGGGGCTGCTCAGCGAGCGCGACCTGCCCGCAGGCCCGCGCGCGGTCCTCGGCGCGAGCTCGTCGGAGCGCATCGAGACCATGGTTCACGACGTGGTGACGAGAAGTGCCCAGAGGGGCGACGTGGGGATGTCCGAGCCGGTCTGGAGTGCCATGATGGCGATGCGCTCGTTTCTCTTCGACAACCTCTACTCGCACGGTGACGCCAAGTGGGAGGAGCCCAAGGCGTACGCAATGCTCGAGGAGCTCTTCGACCACTTCGTGTCACACGTCGACGAGGTCCCCTCCGAGTACCGCCTCCACGACGACGCGCCCGACGTGCAGGTTGCCGACTTCGTCTCGGGGATGACGGACCGCTACGCCGTGCGTCTCTACGAGGACCTCAAGATCCCCAAGTCCTGGCGCGCCCGCTAGGGAGAACGAGCCGGACAATCCCGCCAGAAAGCTACGGGGGGTCACAAACGCGCACGTCACGACATGCGCGGCGCATTGCGGGTAGAATGTGTCTTTCCGGAGGCAACGAGGGGAGACGACGTGGAGAGGCGCGGGGGCGGTTGTCTGACGGCGGTGGCCGTCGTTCTTGGGCTTGCGCTCGTCGCTCTCGGCGCGGGGCTGCTCTGGCTCGTCTCGTCCGGAGGCGCCCCCGTCCCCGCGACGATCGCGTCCGAAGGGGCCGAGGTCGAGCCGAAGCCCTTCTCGGAGTACAGCTGGGAGGAGCTCGCCGAGGTGGCGCGGCTCGTCGCCGCGGCGACGAGCGACGAGGAGGGTGCCGCCCTGGCGGAGGAGTACGGCGTCGGCGTGGGGGCCACGAGACCGCTTGCGTTCGACGACGGCCGGCAGGCGACCCTCACCGTCGTGGGGGTGCGCGCCGACGAGCGTGCGGACGGCTCGGGGGTCGCCGGCCTCACCCTCATGGCGTCCCCGATCGCGGTGCGCCCCATGAACACGACCGACACCAACGCGGGGGGCTGGGAGGCGAGCGAGCTCAGGGCGTGGCTCGATACCGAGGGCTCGGCGCTGCTGCCAGACGCCCTCGCCGACGCGGTCGTTGCCGTGAGCAAGTCGACGAACAACGCCGGCGTGAGCTCGGACGCCGCCGCGGTCACCCAGACCTCGGACCGGCTGTGGCTCTTCTCCGCCTCCGAGGTCTGCGGGGCCCCCGGCTGGTTTGCGCAGGAGTACGGCGAGGAGCCCAACGCCTACACCGGCTACGTCGACTTCTCCGTCTACGACGACATCCTCGCGGCGGAGGGGGAGCAGTACGCCTACTTCGCCGACGCCGGGGTGAGCGGCTCGTCCGACCCCGGACACGTGCTCGCGCTCGACTGGGCGGGCGCGGACGTGGCGTGGTGGTACCGAACGTCATACCCCTACAGCTTCACGGGGGAGGATGCGAGCTACTTCTACCAGGTCATGGCAAGCGGCTACCCGTCGACGACGGCGCTCGCGAGCACGGAGGCCGGCGTCACGGTCGGGCTGTGCCTGTAAAAATGTGGTTGTGTGGTTCTTGTCCGCGCGCCCCGCGTGCCCTATAATCATCCGCTGTGTGTAAACCTATGTGTCGCTCACGTGCGGCGGCACCTCTAGAGACAAGGAAAGAGCATGGACTACATTCGCGCAATCGAGCGCCAGCAGATCCGCGAGGACATCCCCGCCGTCCGCGTTGGCGACCACGTCAAGGTGCACTACCGCATCGTCGAGGGCGACCGCACCCGCGAGCAGGTCTTCGAGGGCGACGTCATCCGCATGAGCGGCGCCGGTGCCCGCGAGACCTTCACCGTCCGCAAGATCAGCTTCTCCGTGGGCGTCGAGCGCACCTTCCCGCTGCACAGCCCCAAGATCGCCAAGCTCGACGTCGTCCGTCACGGTGACGTCCGTCGCGCCAAGCTCTACTACCTCCGCGACCGCGTCGGCAAGGCCGCCCGCATTCGCGAGAAGCGCGACTAGGCAATCGCACCACGTTTTTGTCGAGCCGCCCCCGCGCAGGGGGCGGCTCTCTTTGTATGGAGGCAGCCATGTCCGTCATCTCACGTCCCGCGACCGCCCGAGAGGTCGTCGGGATGCTCTCCGACGCCCCACTCGATGAGGCGCGCGAGCTCGTCGAGCGCTACCGCGAGGACCCGCGCAAGCAGGTCATGCGTGCCGTGGAGGTCGCGCGTCGCCGCATCGAGCGCGAGGAGGCCGAGCGGGACCGCGTCGAGGCGATGTACGCGCTCGAGCGCGAGCTCGGCGGGGATGGCGTCGTCGTCGGCGTGGACGAGGTCGGCCGCGGTGCGCTGGCGGGGCCGCTGACGGTTGCCGCCGTGCGGCTCCCCGCCAGCCCGATCGTCTGGGGGCTCAACGACTCCAAGCAGCTCACCCCCTCCCGACGCGAGGCCCTCGCCGCGCAGATCGCAGACGTGGCGCTCGCCATCGGCATCGCGCACGTGGAGCCCGCCTCGATCGACGCCCTCGGCATGGCGCTGTCGCTCAGGCAGGCCATGGCGCGCGCGGTGGGCGACACCGGGCTCGACCCGGACTGCGTGCTCATCGACGGCAACCCCGTCCACGCGCACCCAGCGGAGCGCTGTCTCGTAAAGGGCGACGCCCGCGTCGCCTCGATCGCCGCCGCCTCGATCGTGGCGAAGGTCACCCGAGACGCGCTCATGGTCGCCTACGACGAGGAGTACCCCGGCTACCACCTCGCGGAGTCGAAGGGATACGGGTCCGCAGAGCACATCGCCGCCATACGCGAGCGGGGGCTCACGCCCATCCACCGCGTCTCGTTCTGTGGAAACTTTCTCGAGACCGCGCGCCTGTTCTGAGCCCCCGTTTTTGACGCACCGGCCACGTCCCGCTGCGGGCGAGCCCCTTGAGCTGCGGCGCGGTATGCCGCCCGCCTTGAGGGCGAAGCTGCGCGGAAGATAGCCGCAAGCCAGCCGTAAGCCTCGTGCAAGCCTCGCCTGCCATGCTCTGCTGACCACAAGGAAGTGGAGGCAGACATGGAGACGACAGTGGGAACGCAGGGTAGCTGGCAGATTGCGCCGTCCCAGGCCGAGACCTGGGGCGACCCGGGCGCGGGCGGGGCCCGCGAGCTCGGGTCGCGCGGCGAGGACGCCGCGGTGAGGTCGCTCGAGCGCCGCGGCTGGGAGGTGGTCGAGAGGAACTGGCGCTGCCAGCTCGGCGAGGTCGACATCGTGGCTCGCGACCCGGACGGGCAGCTCGCGCTCGTCGAGGTCAAGACGAGGAGCTGCCCCCAGGGGGCGCCCGACCCCATGCCTGAGCTCGCCGTCGACGACGAGAAGGCGCGCAGATACGTGAGGCTGGCGGGGGTCTACGGGCAGGCGCACCCCGAGGTCGGCTCGGTCCGCTTTGACGTCATCGCCATTACCGCGACAGGCGACGGGCACGCGCACCTGCGCCACATCAGCAACGCCTTCTGCGGGGGCATGTGATGGACGGCGGGTCCGCAGTCACGCTCGCGGCCTCGCTGCGCGGGGTCACGGCGAGCCTCGTCAACGTCGAGGTGAGCACCTCTGGGGGCATCCCGGGGCTCGACGTGGTCGGCATGCCCGACTCCGCCGTGCTCGAGGCGCGCTCGCGCGTGCGGTGCGCCCTGCGCGCCTGCGGGTTCGAGCTGCCCCGGCTCCACGTGACGATCAACCTTGCCCCCGGCGAGCGCCGAAAGACGGGCACGGGCTACGACCTCGCCATCGCCGTCGCCATCCTCGTCGCGACCGGCCAGCTCCCGCCGTCCGTCGCCGAGGGCGCCCTCTTCCTCGGGGAGCTCGCCCTCGACGGGACGGTCTGCCCCGTCAGGGGGGACATGGCCTACGCGATGCTTGCGCGCGAGAGCGACCTCACGCTCGTGACCTCTGCCGAGAGCCCCCTCGCGGGAGCCTGGGCGGAGGGTTCCAGGGCGCTCGTCGATCTCGGCGAGCTTCGTCTGGGCCTGGGGGCCCTGCCACAGCTCGGCTCCCTCGCGCCCGCCCCTGCGACGGAACCGGCGACCGAGCTCGACTTCGCCGACGTCGTCGACCAGGAGCTCGCCAAGCGCGCCATGACGATAGCGGCCGCGGGGCGACACGGGCTGCTCATGGTAGGCCCGCCGGGATCGGGAAAGACGATGCTCGCGCGCAGGCTGCCCACGATCTTGCCCCCGCTCAGCGAGGAGGAGCAGGCGCAGGCTCTTCTCGTCTACTCGGTCGCCGGGCAGGACGCCGGGCAGCTCGCCTGCGGCAGGAGGCCCTTTCGGGCTCCTCACCACTCCATCTCCCTCGGTGGACTCGTCGGGGGCGGGCGACCGGTCACGCCGGGGGAGATTTCGCTCGCGCACGAGGGCGTCCTCTTCCTCGACGAGCTTCCCGAGTTCGCGCGCGGCGCGCTTCAGGCGCTCAGGCAGCCGCTCGAGGACCATGAGGTGAGGATCGTGCGCGTCGACGGGGTCCACACGTTCCCGTGCGACTTTCAGCTCGTCGCCGCGGCCAACCCCTGCCCGTGCGGCCACCTCGGCGACCCGGGGCACGAGTGCACGTGCCCGCCGGCGAAGGTCGCCGCCTACCAAAGCCGCGTCGGCGGCCCCCTCCTGGACCGCATCGACGTCGTGGTGGACGTGGCCAGGCCGTCCACCGCGAAGGTCATCCGCGGCCAGTCCGGCGTGGGGTCGAGGGAGCTCGCGGAGCAGGTCGAGGCCGCACGCGAGTTCAGGGGCTGGAGGGAGCGCCGTGACGGGCGGTCAGCGCGCGGGGCGCTCGAGTCTGCCCGCCTCGACCCGCGGGCGCAGGCGACCTTCGAGAGCCTTGCCGAGGGGCTCGCCCTCGGCGGGCGCGCCATCGTGAGGGTGAGCCGCGTCGCGCGCACCATAGCCGACCTCGCCGGACACGAGCGCGTGAGCGAGGATGACGTCGTGGAGGCGCTCGGCTTCAGGTCGCGCGGCATGGGGTAGGGAGGAAGTCATGGGTTCATCGCGTGGTGACTGGGTCATGGAGCGCGGGGCACGGGGGTGGCCCTCCGCGCTCGAGGACCTCCCCAGCCCACCGGAGCGCCTCTTCGGCAGGGGAGACCCCGGGGCGCTCCTCGGGCCGTGCATCTCGATCGTCGGCGCCCGGAGGGCGACGCCCTACGGGGAGGCGGTCGCCGAGATGGCCGCCCGCGTCGCGGCCGAGTGCGGAGTCACGGTCGTCTCCGGAGGTGCCATGGGGTGTGACCGCGCCGCCGGCATGGCCGCGCTCGCCTCGGGCGGGAGGACGGTGGTGGTCTCGGGGTGCGGGGCCGACGTCGTATACCCGCAGGGATCGAGGGACCTCTTCGAGGGGGCGGTCTCGGGCGGTGGCGCGGTCGTGTCGATGGAGCGCTGGGGGGCTGGGCCTCGGCGATGGGCCTTCCCGAAGAGAAACGCCGTCATAGCGGCCCTCTCCGAGGTGCTCGTCGTGACCGAGGCGGGCGTGCGCTCGGGGACCATGTCGACCGCGGACGTGGCGTCCGAGCTCGGAAGGATCGTCTACGGGATCCCCGGGTCCATCTTCTCCCCAGGCTCTGTGGGAACGAACCGGCTGATCGCCGAGGGTGCCCGCGTGATCGCCGACGAGCACTCCCTCGCCCTGGCGATCTCGCTCGACTACGGGGTCGCCCGCTTCTCGCGGGAGGGCGAGCGCAAGGAGATGGGGCCGGTCATGTCCGCCCTCGTGGCCTCCCCCTCCCGGCCCGACGAGCTGGCCGCGCGCCTGGGGGAAAGCGTGCTGACCGTCCTCAGGACCCTGACCGACTTCGAGGCCCGCGGGCTCGCGGAGCGCCTGCCCGACGGGAGATACTGCGCCACGCGCGCCTACGTCTTGGGGCAGAATAGGGGTACGTGAAGAGGTCGGCGCGCGGCGCCGGGAGGGGAGAGGTGCATGGGGCAGGTCGTGAGCGTCGTCGGGGGAGGCCTCGCCGGATGCGAGTGCGCGCTGCAGCTCGCGCGCAGGGGGGTCGCCGTCCGTCTCTACGAGCAGCGCCCGGGCCACCCCTCGCCCGCGCATCATACCGGCGCGCTCGCGGAGCTCGTCTGCTCGAACTCGCTCAAGTCGACCAAGCCCGAGACGGCCGCGGGGCTGCTCAAGGACGAGCTCGACCTCATGGGATGCTCCCTGCTCGCCTGCGCCAGGAGCAGCGCCGTGCCCGCCGGCGGCGCCCTCGCGGTCGACCGGGACGCCTTCTCCGCGGAGGTGGGGCGCCTTGTGGGGGAGGAGCCCCTGATCGAGCTCGTGCGCGAGCGCGTCACGCGGATCCCCGAGGGCCCGTGCGTCATCGCAGCCGGCCCACTGTGCGCCGACGAGCTGTTCGACGCAATCTCCGGGGCCGTGGGTGGCTCGAGGATGAGCTTCTTCGACGCCGCCGCACCCATCGTCGACGCGGACACGCTCGACCGCGACGTCGTGTTCGAGCAGTCCCGCTACGGGGGCGAGGGGGGCGGAGACTACCTCAACTGCCCGATGGGGCGCGAGGAGTACGACGCGTTCATGGAGGCGCTCCTCGGCGCCGAGCGCGTCGTGGCCCGCGAGTTCGAGCAGGCCGACCTCTTCTGCGCCTGCCAGCCCGTCGAGGAGGTGGGAAGGACCGGGCACGACTCCCTGCGCTTCGGCGCGATGAAGCCCGTCGGCCTCACGGACCCTAGGACGGGGCGGCGGCCGTGGGCGGCCGTGCAGCTTCGCGCCGAGAACGCCGCGCGCAGCGCCTACAACCTGGTGGGCTTCCAGACCAACCTGACCTGGCCCGAGCAGCGGCGCGTCTTCCGCATGATCCCGGGGCTCGGCGGGGCGGAGTTCCTCCGCTACGGCGTCATGCACAGGAACAGCTTCGTCGACGCGCCCCACGCGCTCGACGCGACCTTCAAGATCCCCGGCACGCAGGCGCGCCTCGCGGGGCAGATCACGGGGACCGAGGGCTACGTCGAGGCGATCGCCTCCGGGCTGCTCGCCGCGCTCAACACCTACGCCGAGCTCGTCGGCGCCGAGCCCGTCGCGCTGCCCGCGACGGGCGCGCTCGGCTCCCTCGTCGCCTACGCAACGGACCCGCAGACCAGGGACTACCAGCCCATGCACGTCAACTACGGCCTCGTCCCCCCGCTGGCCGACCCCCCGAGGGGCAAGGCCGAGAAGCGCGCCGCGCTCGCCGCGCGCGCCCGCGAGGACCTTCGCCGCTACCTCGCGGCCCGACGCGACCTGTTCCCGGACGGGGGCGCGAGGCCGTGAGCGGGGGCCGCGAGGACGCCCTCGCGGAGTTCGAGGGGCTCGTCGAGCGCTACTGCCGGTACCTGCTCGAGGTGCGCGGGCTCTCGGACAACACCGTGCGCTCCTACCGGGCGGACCTCGCCTCCTACGTTTCGTGGGTGCGCCGGCGCGGCGTCCGCCCGCTCGCGCCCACCCACCGCGAGCTCAGGGGCTACCTCGCCGAGCTCGCCCGCGCGGGCTACGTCCCCCGCACGCTGAACCGCCGGCTCTCCGCGCTGAGGGGGCTCTACCGCTGGCTCGTGAGGGAGGGGGCGTGCGAGGACGAGGCCGCCTCCGTGGTGGCGAGCCCGAAGCTCGCCAGGACGCTCCCGCGAGCGCCGAGCGATGCCGAGGTCGACCGCCTGCTCGGCTCGGTTGGTGACGGCTGCCCCGTCGACCTGCGCGACCGCGCGTTTCTCGAGCTGCTCTACGCGAGCGGCGCGCGCGTGTCGGAGGTGTCGCGGCTCGACGTCTCCGACCTCGACCTCGCCCAGGGTCAGGCGAGCCTGTTCGGCAAGGGCTCCAAGGAGCGCATCGTCCCGCTCTACGAGACGGCGCTCGGCTGGCTGCGCCGCTACCTTGACGAGTCCCGCCCCGTCCTTCTCGCCCGCGCCAAGGATCCGACCGAGGCGCTCTTCCTCTCCACGCGCGGCCGGCGCATGTCGGCCGACGCGCTGCGCACGGCGTTCGAGAGAAGGGTGACCGAGGCCGGGCTCGACCCGGCGACGACGCCGCACGCGATGCGCCACGCCTTCGCGACTGAGCTCCTCGACGGGGGCGCGGACCTCAGGAGCGTCCAGGAGCTCCTCGGCCACGAGAGCCTCTCCACGACGCAGGTCTACACGCACCTGTCCGTCGAGCGGCTGCGCCGAGCGGCGGAGGGCGCCCACCCGCGGGCGTAGGCACTCGTGGAGGTTGCGTTTGCGCTCGACAGCGGCCCCGCGAGCCGCTATACTCTCGAGCGTTGTGCACAAGCACGGCATGTCGCGCGCCCGCGCGGCACCATCACACACGCGCGACGACTCGTGCGCCGTGGTGCCCCCTGGTTAGCCAGCTAGGGGGTGGCGCATAGGGGATGACCTCGCGCGGAGGACCAACCACAGGAGGTTACCATGGCTAAGATCACCATCCAGACCCTGCTCGACGCCGGCTGCCACTACGGTCACCAGACCCGCCGCTGGAACCCCAAGATGAAGTCCTACATCTTCGGCGAGCGCAACGGCATCTATATCCTCGACCTCAAGCAGACCATGATCGGCGCCGACCGCGCCTACACCTTCCTCAAGGAGACGGCCGCCAAGGGTGGCACCGTGCTCTTCGTGGGCACCAAGAAGCAGGCCCAGGAGGCCGTCGCCGCCCAGGCCGAGCGCTGCGGCATGCCCTACATCAACCAGCGCTGGCTCGGCGGCATGCTCACCAACTTCGTGACGATCCGCGCCCGCATCAGCCGCATGGAGGAGCTCGAGGCCATGGTCGAGGACGGCCGCATGGCGCTGCTGCCCAAGAAGGAGCAGGCGGTCCTCACCAAGGAGCTCGCCAAGCTGCAGGCCAACCTCGGCGGCGCCCGCACCATGACCTCCCTGCCGCAGGCCATCTTCGTCGTTGACACCAAGCGCGAGGAGATCGGCGTCCGCGAGGCCAACCGCCTGCACATCCCGGTCGTGGGCCTGCTCGACACCAACTCCGACCCCGACGTGATCGATTACGGCGTGCCCGCCAACGACGACGCCATCCGCTCCGTCTCGCTGATGTGCGAGCTCGCCGCCGACGCCATCCTCGCCGGCACCGGCAAGGAGCAGATCACCGCCGAGGAGATGGCCGCCACCACCGAGGCCGAGCCCGCCGCCGAGGCCGAGGCCCCGGCTGCCGAGTAGTCCAGCCACCGCACGACACGAGTAGAGGAGAAGATAATGGCTCAGGTTACCGCCGCCCTCGTCAAGCAGCTCCGCGAGATGACCGACTCCCCGATGATGGAGTGCAAGAAGGCCCTCGTCGAGGCAGATGGCGACATCGACAAGGCCGTCGACATCCTTCGCACCATGGGCATCGCCAAGGCCGTCAAGCGCGCCGGCCGCGACACCAACGAGGGCACCATCGCCACCTACGTCTCCGACGACGCCAAGGTCGGCGCCCTTCTCGAGCTCACCTGCGAGACCGACTTCGTGGGCACCAACCCCAAGTTCTGCGGCTTCGCCCTCGACCTCGCCAAGGTCGTCGCCGACAACGACCCGGCCGACCTCGAGGCCCTCAAGGCCTGCGCGATGGGCGAGTCGACCGTCGAGGCCGAGCTCACCGAGATGATCCACGTCATCGGCGAGAACATGAAGATCACCCGCTTCCAGCGTGTCGAGGCTGCTGACGGCGCCCTCGGCAGCTACGTGCACCTGGGCGGCAAGCTCGCCGACATCGTGACCTTCAAGCTCGGCAAGTCCGAGACCGCCGCCTCTGACGAGTTCAAGTCCTTCGCCCACGACGTCGCCATGCAGATCGTGGCCGCCGCGCCCGTCGCCGCCCGTCGCGACGACGTGCCCGCCGACGTCATCGAGCACGAGCTCTCCATCTACAAGGCGCAGGCCGCCGAGTCCGGCAAGCCCGAGGCCATCCAGGAGAAGATGGCCCAGGGTCGCCTCGAGAAGTACTTCAAGGAGAGCGTCCTGACCGAGCAGGAGTTCGTCAAGGACAGCTCCGTCACCGTCGGCCAGCTCGCGAAGAACGTCGGCAAGTCCCTCGGTGACGACATCGAGGTCATGAGCTTCGTCCGCTACGCCTTCGGCGAGACCGAGTAGGCTCACAAGCAACGCACTTCGCGCGGGGCCGGCGAGCAGTCGCCGGCCCCGTTCGTGTGCGAAGCGGGGGCGCTCGCCCGCGCGGGCGCGGCCCCGGGCGCGCTTTTGCTAGAATCACGTGACGAACACGAGGGGGCGCGACATCGCGCTCGCAGGCATCGAGGAAAGAGAGGCCGGCTTGTCTGACATCAAATACGGACGCGTGCTGCTCAAGCTCTCCGGCGAGGCCCTGATGGGGTCCCAGGCGTACGGAATCGACCCGGCGGTGCCCCAGCGCCTCGCCGAGGAGATCAGGCCCGTCTGGGAGGCCGGCGTGCAGGTCGCCATCGTCGTGGGCGGCGGAAACATCTTCCGCGGCCTCTCCGGCGCCGCCGCGGGCATGGACCGCGCCCAGGGCGACAACATGGGCATGCTCGCCACCGTCATCAACTCGCTCTCGCTCCAGGACTGCTTCGAGCGCAACGGCATGGACTGCCGGGTCATGAGCGCGATCGAGATGCGCCAGATCGCCGAGCCCTACATCCGTCGCCGCGCCATCCGCCACCTCGAGAAGGGTCGCATCACCATCTACGCGGCCGGCACCGGCAACCCCTACTTCACCACCGACACCGCAGCCGCCCTGCGCGCCTGCGAGATCAACGCCGAGGTCCTGATGAAGGCGACCAACGTGGACGGCATCTATGACGCCGACCCCAGGAAGAACCCGGACGCGCGCCGCTTCGAAACCATCAGCTACCGCGAGGTCCTCAACCGCGACCTCAAGGTCATGGACGCGACCGCTACGGCGCTGTGCCACGACAACAAGATGCCCATCATGGTCTTTGACATCAAGCAGCCCGGCGTCTTCATGAAGGCCGTCCGGGGGGAGCACGTAGGAACCACCGTCGTCGAGGAGGACTAGGACATGAGCGAGCACACCGACAAGGCAAAGAGGTCCATGGAGAAGTGCGTCGAGGCCCTCAAGGCCAACTTCGCGCGCGTGCGGACCGGCCGCGCCAACCCGCACATCCTCGACGCGATCAAGGTCGACTACTACGGCCAGCCCACGCCCATCACGCAGCTCGCCGGCGTCAAGGTCCCCGAGGCCTCGATGCTCGTCGTCGAGCCGTGGGACAAGAGCTCCCTGCGCGCCATCGAGAAGGCCATCGAGGGCTCCGACCTCGGCATCACCCCGTCCAACGACGGCGTCTGCATCCGCCTGCCCTTCCCCAAGCCCACCGAGGAGCGCCGTCGCGAGCTCGCCAAGGAGTGCAGCCAGATGGCGGAGGAGGGGCGCGTCGCCGTCCGCAACGTCCGCCGCGACGCAAACGGCCGCATCGAGCGCGACGAGGAGCTCTCCGAGGACGAGCAGGCGCGCGAGAAGAAGGCCGTGCAGAAGCTGACCGACACCTACGTCGCCAAGGTCGACGAGCTTCTCAAGGCCAAGACCGCGGAAGTGATGGAGATCTAGGTGCGCATGGACCTGGACAAGCTTCGGGCCTACTACGCAGACGCCCCCGCCGACATCGCCCTGGACGACGTCGACCTCGGGCGCATCCCGTCGCACGTCTCCATCATCATGGACGGCAACGGCCGCTGGGCTCAGGCGCGCGGCCTCGACCGCTCCCGCGGGCACGTCGCAGGCGTCGACTCGCTGCGCGAGGCGGTCACCACGAGCGTCAGGCTCGGGCTCGACGTCCTGTCCGTCTACGCCTTCTCGACCGAGAACTGGAGGCGGCCCCAGCGCGAGGTCGACCTGCTCATGCACCTCTTCGCCACGACGCTCGTCAAGGAGCTGCCGCTCTTTCACCAGGAGAACGTCCGCCTGCGGTTCCTCGGGGACCTCGAGGCGCTGCCGGAGCGCACGCGCAAGGTCTTCTACCAGGGGCTCGACGAGACCGCAGACCACGACGGCATGACGTTTGCGCTTGCGGTCAACTACGGTTCGCGCTCCGAGATCGCCCGCGCGGCCCGCGAGGTCGCCCGCGAGGTCGCCGCCGGGCGCCTCGGCGTCGACGAGGTCGACGAGGGCGCCATCGCGAGCCGCCTCTACACCGCGGGGCTGCCTGACCCCGACCTGCTCATTCGCACCTCGGGCGAGCTCAGGCTCTCCAACTACCTGCTCTGGCAGCTCGCCTACACCGAGTTCTACGTCACCGACACCCTCTGGCCGGACTTCTCGCGCTGGGACTTCCTTCGCGCCGTCGCCGCCTTCCAGGGCCGCTCCCGGCGCTTCGGGGGAGTGGTGAGCTCGTGAGCGTGCGCGGCGAGTCGGGGGGCGAGGACTCCCGCGGAACCGGCCTCGACCGCCAGATCGCGCGGCTTGAGGACCGGCGCGCCTCGAAGGAGGACGCGCGCGCCGCGGGAGACCTCAAGGGCCAGAAAGTGAGGAGCTCCGCCGAGCGCCTTCTCACGCGGAGCACCTCGGGGGCCATCTACGCCGCCCTGACACTCCTGTGCCTGACCGTGGGACCGCTCACCACGACGCTGCTCATCGCGGCCGAGGCGTGGCTGTGCTGCTCGGAGTTCTTTCGCATCTGCCGCATGGGCGGCCGAATGCCCAACGAGACGATCGGCCTCGCCGCCGCGCTGCTCTTCCCGGTCGCCGCGTACGCCAACGGGCTTCTCGCCTGCGCCCTGGTCATCTTCGTCCTGCTCATGGCCTGCGCCGCCTGGTACGTCTTCGCGCCGCGCGCCAACATCGCCGACGTCGCCGCGACCGCCTTCGGGCCGCTCTACACGTCGCTCGCCTTCTCGAGCATCGTGCTCGTGCGCATGTGCGACGGCGGGCCCGCCGGAGCCATCCTGACGCTCGGCGTCATGTTCTCCATCTGGGGCAACGACGCGATGGCCTACCTCGTCGGCTCCGCGATCGGCTCCCACAAGCTTGCGCCCCGCATCTCGCCGAGCAAGAGCGTCGAGGGGTTCTTCGGCGGCATCCTCGGTTCGGTCGTGGTGTGGGTGGTCGTCTCGCTGCTGGTGAGCGAGCTGAGCGTCGCCTGGGCCGTCGTGTGCGGCCTCGTCGTCGGCTTCGCCGCCGTCATCGGCGACCTCTTCGAGTCGCGCCTCAAGCGCGGCGTGGGGGTCAAGGACTCCGGCAACCTCATGCCGGGGCACGGCGGCCTCCTCGACCGCAGCGACTCCATGCTCTTCGGAGGCATGGCCGCCTACTTCCTGCTGCTCTTTGGAGGCATCCTGTGACAACCTCTGCCCGCGACGCGCGCCCGGCTCCGGAGCGCCTGCGCGTCGCCGTACTCGGCTGCTCCGGCTCCATCGGTACGCAGACCCTCGACGTCTGCCGCCGTCACGCCGACCGCCTCCAGGTGGTCGCGGTCTCCGTCAGGTCCTCGGTCCGCCAGCTCGTCGCGGCGGCCCGCGAGTTCGGCTGCGCCCACGTGGCCGTGGCCGATCCCGGCCGAGCCGCCGACCCCGCGCTCGCGGAGCTGCCAGATGGCTGCGAGCTCTCCTTCGGGCAGCGGGCGGTCACCGACCTCGCGACCCTTCCCGAGGTCGACGTCGTCGTGAACGCGCTCGTCGGCTTTGCCGGCATCCACGCCGGCTTCGCGGCGCTCTCGGCGGGCAAGCGGCTCGCCTACGCCAACAAGGAGTCGATCGTCTGCGGCGGCGACCTCATGATGCCGCTCGCGGCCCCCGGGCAGATCGTCCCGGTCGACTCCGAGCACAGCGCCATCTTCCAGTGCCTGGTCGGCGAGCGCCCCGAGGACGTTGAGCGCATCTGGCTCACCTGCTCCGGCGGTCCCTTCTACGGTCGCGGGCGCGACGAGCTTGCCCGCGTGAGCGCGGCCGACGCCCTCGCGCACCCGACCTGGTCGATGGGCGACAAGATCACGGTCGACTGCGCCACCCTCATGAACAAGGGGCTCGAGGTCATCGAGGCCCATCACCTCTTCGCGCAGCCGGTCGACTCGATCAGGGTCCTCGTGCACCGGCAGAGCAAGATCCACTCCATGGTCGAGTTCGTGGACGGCGTCGTGAAGGCGCAGCTCGGCAGCTCGGACATGCGCGCGCCCATCCAGTACGCGCTCAGCTACCCCCAGCGCTGGGGTGCGAGCGCGCGGCGCGTCGACTGGTGCGTCGAGGACCCGTTCACCTTCGGCGAGGCCGACGAGGCCGCCTTCGGGTGCCTCGCCCTGGCGCGGGAGGCCGGTCGCGCGGGGGGAACGCTGCCGTGTGCCATGAACGCGGCCAACGAGGTCGCGAACGCAAGCTTCCGCAAAGGTCTGTGCGGCTTTCTCGACATCGAGCGCGTCGTCGGGGCCGTCATGGATGAGACGAGCGTCGAGCGGGTAGAGAGCACAGAGCAGCTTGACGAGGTCGACGCCCGCGCTCGCGAGCGGGCTCGCGCACTTCTCGCGGAGGTCAGCATTTGAGCACCGTCACGAACGTCGTCTCGGCCGTCTTCTGGGGCGTCCTTGTCCTCTCCGTCCTCGTGTTCGTCCACGAGGGGGGTCACTACCTCGCCGCCCGCGCGCTCCGCGTGCGCGCGACCGAGTTCTTCCTTGGCCTGCCGTGCCGCGTCAAGCTCTCGCGCAGGAGCCGCAAGGTCGGCACCGAGTTCGGCGTGACCCCGCTGCTCCTCGGCGGCTACACGAGGATCTGCGGGATGGAGGGTGCCGACGACGAGCTCCTCGCGCCCGCGCTCGCCCTCGTGATGGAGCGCGGGCGCGTCCGCGCCGACGCCGTCGCGCGCGAGCTCGGCGTCGACGAGGACCGAGCCTACGGGCTTCTCGCCACGCTCTGCGACTGGGCCTCGATCAGGCCCTACTACGACCCCGACCTCGGCGAGACGCCGGGACAGAGCACCTACCCCGCGGCCTTCGAGACGCTTTCGCGCGACGGTCGCGGCCTCACCGAGTACGACCGCGACCACGACTTCTCCCTTCCCGGCTACACCGAGGCCGGGGCGCCCCACGAGCTCGGCTCGACTCCGGAGGAGTTCCTCGCCCGCGAGCGCTCCCGCACCTACCAGGGGGTCGGCTTCCTCAAGAGGGTCGCAATGCTGGTCGCCGGCTCGCTCGTCAACGTCGTCCTCGCGTTTCTCATCGTCACCTGCGCCTTCATGGTGCGCGGCACCGACTACGTCCCCAACGTGAGCACGCTCGGGGGCGTCTCCCAGGGTTCGCTCGCCGAGCAGGCGGGGCTTGTCGCCGGCGACCACGTGACCTCGGTCGCGGGCGAGCCGGTCGACACCTGGGAGGGGCTCGTCGGCGCCGTCCGCGCGAGCCTCGAGCGGGGAGAGGACTTCGCGATCTCCTACGAGCGCGACGGAGTCGCTCGCGAGGTCACCATCGACCTGCCCGAGGGCCAGGAGGTCGACGAGATCGGCGTCCTCGCCCCGGTCGAGACCTACTACCCGAGCCTCCCGGAGGCCGCCGGGGCGACGCTTGACTACGCCGGCCAGGTTGCGGGCTACGTGGCCCAGCTCATCCAGCCCGCCCACACCATGGAGGTCCTCGACCAGTCTTCCTCGATCGTGGGCATATCCGCCATGGCCGCCGAGGCCGCCTCGTCAGGCGCCTACACCCTCATGATGTTCGCGGCGGTGATCTCCATGTCCCTCGGCTTCATGAACCTGCTCCCGGTGCCCCCCTTCGACGGCGGCAAGATCTTGATCGAGCTCATCCAGCTCGTCATCCGCCGGCCGCTGTCCGTCCGCGCGCTCAACTTCCTCAACCTCCTTGGCATGGCTTTCATCGTCTTCGTCTTCGTGGTGGTGCTCAGAAACGACATCCTGCGCTTCGTGATCGGGTAGGTGGTTGGCATGACGGCAGAGAAGAACCCCGTGGCTCGCGAGCTCACGCGTCCCGTGAGGGTGGGCGACGTCACCGTGGGGGGAGACGCCCCCGTCTCGGTGCAGTCGATGTGCACGACCGACACCGCGGACGCCGACGCGACGCTCTCCCAGATCGCGCGCCTTCGCGCCGCGGGCTGCGAGATCGTGCGCGTGGCGGTCCCCAACGCGGCGGCGCTCGACTCCTTCGGGCGCGTGTGCGCCGAGTCGGAGCTGCCCGTCGTCGCCGACATCCACTTCGACCACCGCCTCGCCATCGAGGCGTGCCGCCGCGGCGCCTCCGCGCTGCGCGTCAACCCGGGAAACATCGGCAGCTGGGAGCGCGTCGACGCCGTCATCGACGAGGCGGGCGCGGCGGGGATACCCATCCGCATCGGCGTGAACGCCGGCTCGCTCGACCCCGCCTTCGCCGAGAGGGGCGACCTCACGCAGGTCGAGAAGCTCGTGGGCTCGGCGGCCTCGTTCGTCGAGCACTTCCGCGCGAGGGGATTTCTCGACGTCGTGCTCTCCGCCAAGGCCCACGGCGTGGTGACCACCGTCGAGGTCAACCGCGCCCTGTCGCGCGAGCTGCCCGACGTTCCGCTGCACGTTGGCGTCACCGAGGCGGGCGGCGCGCGTCAGGGCACGGTCAAGAACGCCGCCGCTGTCGGCGCGCTGCTCATGGAGGGCATCGGAAACACCATCCGCCTCTCGCTCACGGCCGACCCGGTCGAGGAGGTCAACGTGGCCTGGGACCTGCTCTCCGCCGTCGGGCTCCGCCGCCTGCGCCCGGAGATGGTGAGCTGCCCCACCTGCGGGCGCTGCCAGTGGGACCTCATGGGCGTCGCCGCCGAGGTCGAGCGCCGGCTCGCCGACGTGCGTGCCCCCATCTCGGTCGCCGTCATGGGCTGCGTGGTGAACGGCCCCGGCGAGGCGCGCGACGCCGACATCGGGCTCGCCGGCGGCCGCGGCAGGGCCGTGCTCTTCGCGGGGGGCGAGCCCATCCGAACCGTGGACGAGGCCGACGCCGTGGACGAGCTCTTCTCCGAGATCGACCGGCGCTTCTCGTAGGGCGTCCACTCGCCGGGGCGCGGCGCACGCAGCGAGAGGAGCGTCGCTGGCTCGCTTGTCGTAGAATCAGTCTCTGCGAACAGACGCGCTCAAAAGGAAGGACCCCACGTGAAGCGCTACGAGAAGATGAGCAGGCTCTACGCACCGACGCTCAAGGAGGACCCCGTCGAGGCAGAGCTCGCGAGCCACCGGCTGCTGCTGCGCGCCGGCATGATCCGAAAGACCGCCGCCGGCCTCTACAGCTACCTGCCGCTCGCCTGGCGCTCGATCCGCAAGATCGAGGCCGTCATCCGCGACGAGATGGAGGCAATCGGCGCCCAGGAGATGATGGTGCCCATCCTCACGCCGGCCGAGCTCTGGCACGAGTCAGGCCGCTGGGACGCCTACGGCCCCGAGCTCATGCGCATCTCCGACCGCCACGACCGCGCCTTCGCCCTGGGTCCCACGCACGAGGAGACCTTCACCGACCTCGTCAAGAACGAGCTTCGCTCCTACAAGCAGCTCCCGTGCACGCTCTATCAGATCCAGGACAAGTTCCGCGACGAGATGCGCCCGCGCTTTGGGCTCATGCGCGGCCGCGAGTTCATCATGAAGGACGCCTACAGCTTCTCTGCCACGCAGGAGTCGCTCCAGGAGGTCTACGAGGACCAGAAGGCGGCCTACGCGCGCGTCGCCGAGCGCTGCGGCATCCGCGCGCTGCCCGTCGTGGCCGACTCGGGCCAGATCGGCGGCGACACGTCCGTCGAGTTCATGGCGCTCGCCGACGCGGGCGAGGCCGAGCTCGTCTGGTGCGACTGCGGCTTCGCGGCCGACGTCGAGGCCGCCAGCACCTCGGTGCCCGTGACCGAGGGTCCCGGCGACGGCACGCTGCAGAAGGTGCACACCCCCGGGCTCGGCTCCATCGAGGACGTCGCCGCCTTCTTCGGCTTCCCGGAGAACGGCACGCGCAAGTCGCTCGCCCTCGTCGCAGAGGACGGCACGCGCGTCGTGGCCATCGTCCCCGGCGACCACGAGCTCAACGACATCAAGGCGAGCCACCTCTTCGGCGCCTACCACCTCATGAGCGACGAGGAGCTCGAGGAGGCAGGCCTCTTCAAGGGGTTCATCGGCCCCGTCGGCCTCCCCGAGGGGATCCGCCTGGTCTGCGACGAGTCCCTGCGGCAGTCCACCTCGTGGACCTGCGGCGCCAACGAGGTGGACTACCACTTCACCGGCGCCTGCCCGGGCCGCGACTTCACCGTCGACGAGTGGGCCGACCTCGTCTCCGTGCGCGAGGGCGACCCCTGCCCGCACTGCGGCGCACCCCTCAAGAGCGCGCGCGGCATCGAGATCTCCCAGGTCTTCCAGCTCGGTACCAAGTACTCCGAGGCCATGGGTGCCACCTTCGCGGACGAGAACGGCGTGGAGAGGCCCTTCCTCATGGGCTGCTACGGCATCGGCGTCTCCCGCACGCTGGCCGCCGTCGTGGAACAGCACAACGACGAGCACGGCATCTCCTGGCCCGTCTGCGTGGCCCCCTACGAGGTCGAGGTCGTTCCGCTTGCCGTGGGCGACGACGTGGTGACCCCGGTCGCCGAGCGCGTCGTCGAGGAGCTCTCCGCTGCCGACCTCGAGGTCCTTCTCGACGACCGTAAGGAGCGCCCGGGCGTCAAGTTCGCCGACGCGGACCTCATCGGCATCCCGTACCAGGTGATCCTTGGCAAGCGCGGCGTTGCGAACGGCGTGGCCGAGGTCAAGGTCCGCGAGACCGGCGAGCGCTTCGAGGTGCCCCTGGACGAGGTCGCCTCGTGGCTCTCGGAGCGCGTGGTTCCCGCCCGCGCGTAGGGGCGCCCCCCAGACCCAGATCACATACGTGCCCCGGTTGGCCTCGGCCTGCCGGGGCACGCCCCCAGAAAGGACAGCGATGACGTACTCGGAGCTCGCGGCCGCCGCGCGCGGCCAGATCGGCCCCTTCTGCAAGGCGTGCCCCACCTGCGACGGACGCGCGTGCGCCGGCGTGATGCCCGGCCCCGGCGACAAGGGAGTCGGGCGGGTGGCGCGCCGCAACTGGGAAGCTTGGCAGGACGTCCGCGTGAGCATGGACACCCTGCACGAGTCCTGGGCGGCCGACACGCGCACGACGGTGCTGGGGCGCGAGCTCGCTCTGCCCGTCATGATCGGCCCCGTCGGCGACGTCCAGCGCCACTATGGCGAGAAGTACGACACGGTCTCCTACAACCGCCGCGTGCTCGAGGCAGCGGCAGGGGAGGGCACGCTCGCCTGGACCGGCGACGGCCTCGACGCCTCCATCATGGCCGAAGCCTGCAGCCTCATCGCCGAGCTCGGAGGCGCCGGCGTCCCCACGGTCAAGCCCTGGGACGAGAAGACCCTCGCCTCCAAGCTCGACCAGGCGCTCGCCGCGCATCCGGCCGCCGTGGCCATGGACATCGACGCGGCGGGGCTGCCCTTCCTGCGCGGCCAGGAGCCGCCCGCTGGCGCCAAGTCGGCCGCGCAGGTGGCCGAGGTCGCCGCGCGCTGCCATGAGGCCGGCGCGCCGTTCGTCCTCAAGGGCGTGATGACGCCTGCGGCCGCCGAGCGCGCCGCGGCGGCGGGCGTGGACGCGATCGTGGTCTCCAACCACGGCGGGCGCGTGCTGGACGGCACGCCGGCCACGGCCGAGGTGCTCCCGAGCATCGTGGCGGCCGCGGGCGAGAAGGTCGAGGTGCTCGTCGACGGCGGTGTGCGCAGCGGCCTCGACGTCTTCCGCGCGCTTGCCCTGGGCGCCCGCGCGTGCCTGGTGTGCCGCCCCTTCGTGGTGGCCGCCTTTGGCGGGGGAGCCGACGGCGTGCGCGCCTACCTCGGTGAGCTGCGCTCGGGCCTCGCCGACGCCATGGAGATGTGCGGCGCGGCCACGACGGCCGACATCACGCGCGAGCTGATCTGGAACGCCTGAGGGCGGCGCGTCGTGCGCGGGAGCGACATGCTCGACGAGCGGATCGTCTTCTTCATGACGGTCGTCGAGGAGGGGTCCTTCTCGGCCGCCGCCCGCAAGCTGCTCGTGTCCCAGCCCGCGGTCTCGCAGCGCGTCTCCGCGCTCGAGGCTGCGGTCGGGGCGCCCCTCTTTGACCGCAGCGGGTACCGGCCCTTACCCACGGAGACGGGACGGCTGCTCTACGAGGGCGTGCACGCCATCAACCTCGCCTGCGACGGCTAGGGGGACCGTCCCGCGAGGGGGCGCACGTTTTGCAACTGATTGAAAAAGGCCAGAGGGACCATCCCTCTGGCCTTGTCGTTTTTGGTGGGCCCTGAGGGATTCGAACCCCCAACCCAGGGATTATGAGTCCCCTGCGCTAACCGTTGCGCCAAGAGCCCGTAGTATGAAAAAGGCGGCGACCGAAGCCGCCGCCATTGTTCACATGGTGGAGATAAGGGGGTTCGAACCCCTGACCTCGTGACTGCCAGTCACGCGCTCTCCCAACTGAGCTATATCCCCGTGCGTTGGTGCGGGAAATACTATAGCCAGCCGCCCGTCGTGGGTCAACCCCCTTTTTTGATCAGAGCGGCGCCGGCGGCGTCGGGATCCCAGCGCGAGGCGACATCCGTTCGAAGATGAATCGCGGAAGCTTGCGTGCAAACTTGGCCGTGCGCGCGTCGTCTGAAATATTCTCGAGGGGCGCTCAAAAAGTCGGGCCAGGCCGTTATAGAGGGTGGGGAGGTGAGCGCGTGGAGCAGGGCGTCGAGAAGATCGTGAGCGAGCGCTACGCGGACGTGCTCGCCTACTGCCGCAGGCACACCGCCTCGCCCGAGGAGGCGGCCGACGCCTGCCAGGAGACGTTCCTGCGCTTCGTGCGGCGCGCGGGCGCCTACCGCGAGCGCGGGAAGCCGCTCGCCTACCTGCTCACCATAGCCCGCAACGTCTGCGTCGACCTCGCGCGCGCTCGGTGTGAGCCGCTTTTCCGCCGGCCGCATGATCCGTTCGGCGCTCGACACGCTGGCGTTTCTCGCCACGCAGGCTCGCTTCGTGCGGCCGGGCTGCTGGCTCGTGCTCGCAGGCTGCCTCGCGCTCGCTGACGCTGCTCACCGGGCTCGTCTCGGCCAAGGGTCACAACATGGTTGAGCTCGAGGGCGCCTGCGCCTTCAACGCGCACGCCGTGGCCTGCGCGCGGCTTACGGTCCTTGGCTGCGCGTCTGCGCTGACGCTCTTCGCCTGCGCCCTGCTCTGTGCCTCCGCCCAGCCCCTGTGGCTGCTTGCCGCCCATGCGGCGGCCCCCTACTTCCTCTCCTGCGCCGGCGGCCTCCTCGTGGCGAGAAGGTCCTCGAGCGCCGGCGCGCTCGGCGCGACCGTGACCTGGGCGCTCGGCGTGTGTGCCGCCTGCGCCGTCCTGCACAGCGTGACCCCCGTCCTGCTCCAGGCGGGCTCGGCGGGCGTCTGGTGCGTCGCCGCAGCGGCCTCGGCCCTGTGGTGCGTGCGCGAGACCGCCCTGTGGCTCAGGCACGCCGCGTGCCCCTTCGAGCCCGCCCGTGCACGGAGCGCGGCCCTCTAGCGCCGCGGGCGCGACCATCGACGACCCCGCGCCCCGGGCCCGGGCGCAGACCCATACCAAAACCGAACGAACCCCGAGGAAGGGAGAACCATGGAACTGACCCTCGACCGGCTCACCCGCGAGTTCGGTCCCAAGATCGCCGTCGACCGCGTGAGCGCGCGGCTCACCCCCGGCGTCTACGGGCTTCTCGGCGCAAACGGGGCCGGCAAGACCACGCTCATGCGCATGGTCTGCGGCGTGCTGCGCCCCACCTCCGGCGAGGTGCGCTACGACGGCGCCCCCGTCTCGCGCCTCGGCGACGCCTACCGGGCGCGCCTGGGCTACCTGCCGCAGGATTTCGGCTACTACCCGGAGTTCACGGCGCTCGACTTCATGGAGTACGTCGCCTCGCTCAAGGGCGTCGACCGCCGTCAGGCGCGCGAGCGCTCGCTTCAGCTGCTCGACACCGTTGGCCTGGCGGGGGAGGAGCGCCGCCGCATCCGGACCTTCTCGGGCGGCATGAAGCAGCGCCTGGGCATCGCCCAGGCCGTCCTCAACGAGCCGGAGGTCCTCGTGCTCGACGAGCCCACGGCGGGGCTGGACCCCAAGGAGCGCGTGCGCTTCCGCAACCTCATCGCGAGCTTCGCCAAGGACAAGATCGTGCTGCTCTCCACGCACATCGTCTCGGACGTGGAGTACATCGCGGACCAGATCGTGATGATGCGCGCCGGTCAGATCGTGCTCGAGGGCGCGCCCGACGAGGTCGTCCGCGCCGTTGCGGGCAGGGTCTGGGAGGCCCGCGTGGGCGCCGCCGAGGCCGACCGGCTTGCCGAGCGGCTCACGGTGGGCAACGTCCACTACCTCGAGGGAGGCGAGGCGCTCGTGAGGATCGTCTGCGACGAGCGGCCCGTGGAGGGCGCATGCCCGGTGGACCCCACGCTCGAGGACCTCTACCTCCACACCTTTGCCGACGGGGCCGCGCAGGCAGCAGACGCGCGGCGTGCGGCGCGCCACGCAAGGGGAGGTCGCCATGCCTAGGATCATGTTCTTCGAGCTCAAGAAGATGCTCACGAGGCGCGTGGCGCTCGTCGTGAACGTGGGCGTGCTCGTGATGCTGTGCGGCATCATGGCGCTCAACGTGGTGCAGGCGCGCTTCGCCCTGAGCGATGGCTCATTCATCGGCGGGCCCGCGGCCATACAGGCCGCGCGAGAGGAGCGCGCGGCCCGCGCCGGCCAGCTCAGCGTCGAGCGCATCCTGTCCGACGTGCAGGGCTACCGCGAGCTCGTGCTGTCCGAGCTCGACGCGGCGGACCTCCTTGAGATGACCGACGCAGCCGCCTACAGCGCGGCGGCGCAGGCCTTCACCGACGAGCAGTTCGACACGCTCTACGACCCATACTGGTCCTGGCTCATGTCGCCCTTCCGCCGCTCGGGTGAGGAGCCCTACCAGACCGCTGTGCGCGTGAGCGACGAGGAGTTTGCGGACTACTACGAAGCCGTGGCGCAGCTCGCGCAGGACACCCTTGACGAGGGGCAGGGCGGCTCCTGGGAGTACACCACTGCCGAGCGCGCCTACTGGACGGACATGGAGGCGAGCGTTCCCGAGCCCGTCTCCTACGGCTGGGCAGGCGCGTGGGACAACATCGTGAGCTGCGTGGCGTTTCTCGCCTTCGCGATGCTCGCGGCTCGTGGCGGCCAAGGTGGCGGCGTCGCTTCTCTACGCCACGGTCTACTTCGCGCACGCGCTCCGCGCTCGCGGTCATCGTGGTCGACGTCGTGGTGGTCTTCCTCACGGGGATGGTGCCCTCGGGTGGCTCGGGCATCCTCGAGCACCTGCTCAGGCTCTTCCCGATGGGCTTCTCCAACTTCTCCACGCTCTTCACGTCGCTCACGTCCTACCCGGTGGGTCCCGTGGTGCTCGACCTCGCCGGCGCGGTGACGGTGACGTGGCTCGCGCTCGCGATCGTGGCGCTGCCGCTCTCCGTGGTGTCCTGGAGGCGCCGCCAGGTGGCGTAGCCCCGGTTCACTCGGGCCGGCCTCGCATAACCCCCCCGATTCGCATGCAAACATGCGCAAAATGCGAGGGGTATGCGTGGTCGGCCCTTCTACATCGTGGAATCAGGCTGCCCGAAGCCCCGTATTCCCACGCTCGTGAGCTCCTGCGCCACGCGCGTGACGTCCTCCACGGGCGGCGCGCCCTCGCCCGCGAGCGCCCACGCGCGCAGGGCGGCGACGAGTCCGCCGAGCTCGAAGGCGAGGCAGTAGTCGAAGGTCTGGGCGTCCATCTCGGGGGAGACGAGGCCGCGCTCCCGGATCCCGTGCGCGAGCGGGTCGGCCAGGTGGCCCAGCAGCCGCTCGGGAGGGACGCTCTCGAGCAGGCGCCGGTTGAGCGCAAGGTTCTCGGAGAGGGCGCGGGCGAGTCCCGAGAAGAACGCTGCGAGCGCGCAGTCCGCGTCGCGCTCGCAGTAGGCCGCCTCGGCGTCGTCGAGCACGCGCGCCACCACCTCGAGCGCCATCTCGTCAAGAAGCCCGTCCACGCTGCCGAAGTGCTGGTAGAAGGTCTTCCTGTCCACGTCCGCCTCGCGCGCGATGGCGCTCACCGTGATTTCGTCGAGCGGCCGCTCCATGACGAGCCGCTCGAAGGCCGCCCTGATGGCCCTCCTGCTGCGGGCGACCCGCCGGTCGACGGGGCGGTGCTCTCGCCGGACCTTGCCGTTCGTGCCCCCACGTTCCTCTCGCCCCGCCATGGCACCCCTCTCCGTCGGAGCTGTGGATTAGTCCACAGACCGCGTCGTTTCGTTGAACAGACACAATACTATTCCACAGACGTTGATTATTCCCTATCTGGGTACTATCTCCACGGGGCGGGCAGACGCCCACCGCATCGACACGGAGAGGGGACCCTCATGGCACTTACCCAGGCCGCAGAGCGCGCCGCGCTCAACAAGCTCATCGACTACCTCGACGACGACCCCGCCGCCCACCTCGAGAAGATCATGGATCTCGCCGACAAGCTCGTGCCCGAGAAGGTCTTCCCGGCGCAGCGCTCGGCCATCCGGGGCGCCATCGACTCGCACAGCAACTGGTACCAGCTTCTCATGCGCATCTTCGACCTCAACCCCGAGGTGCGCCGCCGTCTGCTCAAGGCCTTCGTGGTGGACGCCAACATCCTCGCCTGGCCCGTCCAGGAGAAGATGCGCGAGAAGCACCGGTGCAACATCCCCTGGGCCATCCTGCTGGACCCGACCTCGGCCTGCAACCTCGCCTGCACGGGCTGCTGGGCGGCCGAGTACGGCCACGCGCAGAACCTCTCCTACGAGGACATCTGCTCCATCGTCGACCAGGGCCGCGAACTGGGCACCCACATCTACATCTACACGGGCGGCGAGCCCATGGTGCGCAAGGCGGACCTCATCCGCATCTGCGAGAGGTACCCGGACTGCGTCTTTCTCTGCTTTACCAACGCCACGCTCATCGACGAGGCGTTCTGCCAGGAGATGATCCGCGTGGCCAACTTCGTGCCCGCGATCAGCGCCGAGGGCACCGAGTCCACCACCGACGCGCGGCGCGGCGTGGGCACCTACGCCAAGATCGAGCGCGCCATGGACCTGCTGCGCGAGAACAAGCTACCCTTCGGCATCTCCGCGTGCTGGACGCGCGCCAACGCCGACGCCATCGCCACCGAGCGCAACGTTGACTGGATGATCGAGAAGGGGGCGCTCTTCTGCTGGTACTTCCACTTCATGCCGGTGGGCCGCTCGTCGACCGCCGAGCTCATCCCCACGCCCGAGCAGCGCGAGCGCATGTACCGCTTCGTGCGCGAGATGCGCGACAGGAAGGCCATCTTCACCCTCGACTTCCAGAACGACGGCGAGTACGTGGGCGGCTGCATCGCCGGCGGGCGCCGCTACCTGCACATCAACGCCGCGGGCGACGTTGAGCCCTGCGTCTTCATCCACTACGCCAACGCCAACATCCACGAGGCGACCCTGCTCGAGGCCCTCAAGTCGCCGATCTTCATGGCCTACTACGAGGGACAGCCCTTCAACGACAACCACCTCATGCCCTGCCCGATGCTCGAGAACCCCGACGTGCTTCCGCGCATCGTGGCCGAGACGGGCGCGCACTCCACCGACCTCGTGGAGAGGGAGACCCCCGAGCAGCTGCGCGAGAAGACCGCGCCGGCCGCCGAGGCGTGGGCGCCCGTGGCCGAGCGCCTCTGGGACGAGCGCGACAACCCGCTCTACGAGAGGCGTCACAGCGACCCCACGCAGGGCATGGCGGAGACCGACATGGCGCGCCTGCACCGCCAGGGCCGCAGGTAGGCCGCCCCTCTGCGGCCGCAGGACCAACCTTTCGAAACTCTCACCTGCGCGTAAGGCGCGCGCATGGCGCCGGGCGCGGGGCGGCCCCACAATGGGGGCGTCGAGAGCAGGGAGGCTGGCATGAGGGGTGTTCTGAGGGCGGTGAGGCGCGTCGCGCTGGTTCTTCTCGCTGTCGCGCTGCTGGGGGCCGTGGCGGTGGCGTGGCGTGGGCACGCGCTGTACCGAAGGGCCGTGTCCGAACGGGGGATAGAGGAGGTCGTGGCCTCCGTGCGCGCCCGACCGGGGTACGTGAGCATAGACGATCTGCCGCAGACCTACCTCGACGCGGTCGTCGCCGTCGAGGACCACCGCTTCTACGAGCACGGGGGAGTGGACGTCATCTCCATCGGCCGCGCCGCGTGGCACGACCTCACGACGCTCTCGCTCGAGCAGGGAGGGTCGACCATCACCCAGCAGCTCGCCAAGAACCTCTTCCTCACGCAGGACAAGGAGCTTGCGAGGAAGGTCGCCGAGGTCTTCGTGGCGTGGGACCTCGAGGCTCGCTACGACAAGCGAGAGATCCTCGAGCTCTACGTGAACACCGCCTACTTCGGGGAGGGGTGCTACGGGATAGCGGAGGCGTCGCGCGTGCTCCTGGGCAAGCCCGCGTCGGAGATGACGCCGGTGGAGTGCACGCTCATGGCCGGGCTTCCCAACGCGCCGAGCGCGCTGGCCGGTGACGCCGAGGCTGCGGAGGCGCGCAGGCAGGTGGTAGTGGGCCAGATGGAGAAGTACGGCTACGACGTTGGCGGCCTGCTCGCCGAGTGAGGGGCGCCCGTGAGCCGGTGCGTCCCGTCCGCGCCTCGCCGCCCCTCTGCACGAGTTTTCCAACTCTGCAAAATTTCTCGTGCCAAACGCGGATTCTTTTGCTAACATACTTCCTCGCGCAAGGGCGATTGGCTCAGGGGTAGAGCACTTCCTTCACACGGAAGGGGTCGCTGGTTCGAATCCAGCATCGCCCACCACGCACGGGGATATAGCTCAGTTGGGAGAGCGCGTGACTGGCAGTCACGAGGTCAGGGGTTCGAACCCCCTTATCTCCACCACGAGGTTGATGCCGCCGGGTGAGAGCCCGGCGGCTTTTTTGTAGCTTGATCTCTCGGTTCCCGGCGTCTGCTTCGGTGCACAATTCCGGAATTGTGCGAGTGACGCGTCGCACGACCCGGCTTTTCTAAGCACGAGAAGAACCTCAACTGGAGTTTTGCCCGGGGGAACCGCCCGCCTCCGCACAATTCCGGAATTGTGCGGAGGCGCGGACGCGCGTCGCCCCGTGCCGCGCGGACCCTGCCTATCGTCCCGTGATCGCGCGGCGCAGCATCATCACGTAGGCCTCTGCGCCCTCGGGGCGCAGGTGGGTTCCGTCGTCCCAGAAGTACTCGTCGTGGCCGGCGCTCTCGGCGTACCAGTCGATCACCTCGACGTTGTCGTAGGTGGCGGCGACGTCCTTGAACAGCTGGTTGTTGATGTCCTGGAGCGCCATCGGGACGCGCGTGGTGACGAGGTAGACCTTCTTGTCGGGGCCGCACGCGTCGATGAGCGCGCGAACCTGGTCCTCGCGGGCCACCCCGTTGTTCCCGAGCGCAAAGACCACGACGTCAGAGCCGTGCCCCGCCTCGACGCACTGGTTGTACACGTCGAGGCCGGCCGTGAGCTGCCTGCCTACGGCGGAGTCCATCCAGCCCTTGGGGAAGACCCTCTGGAACTGCGCCTGGGCGCCGAGCGAGACGGAGTCGCCCACGAGAAGCACGCTCGCGTCCGTGGCGCCGGTCTGCTCGTCCACGTCGTAGTTGAGGTGGTTGATCGTGTCGACCGCCTGGTCGAAGGCGGTGCCTGCGAGGTAGGTCGAGGAGAGGTCGTAGCCCTCGGCGTCCGCGTTGAAGGCCTGCGCGGACGAGCTCGACTGCTCGCCGGTCGGCACGCCCGTCTGCTCTGGGGAGATCGGGGCGAGCGTCACCACGACCACGGCGACGAGCGCCACGGCCTCGAGGGCGAGCGCCGAGCGCGGCTGGCCGAGGAACGCGGGCCTGCCCACGCCCCGCTCGAGGACGCGCCAGGAGAGCTCGGCCACGGCGAGGATGACGGCGAGCTCGACCACCCAGCCCCACCAGGGGAGCTCGGTCGTGCGGGTCGCCGGGTTCATGATGAGCAGCAGCGGGTAGTGCCACAGGTAGAGGGCAAAGCCCCGCTTGCCGAGCTCCGCGAGCGGACGGAGTCCGAGGGCGCGGCCGAGCAGGCTCTGCGGCCTCGAGACCGCGCCCACGACCACGGCAGAGAGGAGCGCGGCGAGAAAGATTCCGCCCCGGTAGGCGAACTCGGAGTAGCCGTCGAGCGTGACCATCATCGCGCCGAGCCCGGCGAGCGCGGCCACGCCCACCACGTCGAACGCCCATCCCGGGACGGGGCGCGCCTCCCCCTCGCCCTGCCCCCGTCCCCCCGCCGGGAGCGAGAGGCGCCAGCCGTGGCCGCGCGTCACGAGCGCGCACAGGGCGCCGACGAGGAGCTCCGCCGCGCGCGTGTCCGGACCGTAGTAGATGCGGTTGGTGTCACCGAGCGGGTCGTAGAGGACGGCCATCGCCACGGCGGAGGCCACGGCGAGGACGGCGACCACCCTGCAGGCCGTCGAGCGACGCCGCGCGACGCGCGAGAGGGCGAGAAGGACAAGGGGCCACACCAGGTAGAACTGCATCGCCACGCCGACGAACCACAGGTGCGTGAGCGGCGAGGGCAGGCCGGCGGCGGCGAAGTAGGAGACGTTACGCACGATGTAGTAGAGGTTCTCGAAGAACAGCAGCGCGGGGACGGCGTCCGACTTTACCTTGGGCAGCAGGGCGGGCGAGAACAGCGCGCACATGAGGGCGCAGGCGCCCACGACGACGAGCATGGCGGGAAGCAGGCGCCCCACGCGCCGGAGCAGGAAGCGCGGGTAGTCGAAGCCCCCGGTGCGGGATATCTCGCGCTCGATGGAGAGCGTGATGAGGTAGCCGGTGAGAACGAAGAAGACCGTGACGCCGAAGTATCCGCCTGGCAGCCAGGTGGGGTTGGCGTGGTATGCCACGATGGCCGCGATGGCGAGGACGCGCAGGCCGTCGAGGGCCGCGACCTTCCTGGTAGCGCTCATGAAAGCTCGCTTTCTATCACATCGCGCGTGCGTGCGCGGGAATCGTCCGTCCACCCATTCTAGCGTCCCCGCGCCGCGTGGGGACGCCCACGCGCCCAGATGACGGTTGTGTCAATCTGCCGAGCCTCCCCGGCACACGATATAATCGTTTGGTTTGCATTCCCGAGAGGGGGAGGATCGCATGAGCGCTTCCGAGAGTCCGGTCGAGCTCTTTGGCATGAGGGTCGCCCACGTGGGCATCAACGAGGACACGATGGAGGGGGCCGCCTCCACGGCCGACGCCCTCTGCGCGCTGCTCGGCGTCGCGCGCGGAGAGGAGCCGTTCCCGGTCTCCGCCTTCGCCGGCACGCTCGTCGAGGTGATGGGCAACGGCGGCCGCGGAGCGCGCGGCCACATCGGGCTGCACGTCGACGACGTGGACGCCGCCGTGGCCTGGTACGAGGCGCGCGGCGTCGAGTTCGACGAGTCCTCGCGCAAGGCCCGTCCCGACGGACTCCCGGGGACCTACCTCATCTACTTCAGGCAGGAGATAGCGGGCTTCGCCATCCACCTCACCGTGGCGGAGTAGGCGGGCCCAGAGAGCAGGAAGCACGTGATCGCACTCGCTGACAAGATAACCAAGTCCTTTGGCGGACGCACCCTCTACTCGGGCGCCACGCTGCAGCTCAACGCCCAGGAGCGCTGGGCGCTCGTCGGCCCCAACGGCTCGGGAAAGACGACGCTTCTGCGCATCATCATGGGTGAGGAGTCCCCCGACGAGGGGACCGTGAGCTTCGCGCGCGACACCACCGTCGGCTACCTCGAGCAGGAGACGCACCTCGCGGGCGAGAAGAGCGCGCTTGCCGAGGTCGTCGACTCGGCGCACGAGGTCAAGGAGGTCGAGCGCCTGGTCTTTGAGCTCGAGCGACAGATCTCCGAGTGCGCGCTCGGCCCCGAGCTCGACCAGCTCCTCGAGCGCTACGGCCACGCGCAGGACCGCTTCGAGCGGCTCGGCGGCTACGAGCTCGAGGCACGCGCGCGCCAGATCCTCTCCGGCCTGGGATTCCCGACCGAGGACTTCGACAAGCCCGCGCGCGACTTCTCGGGCGGCTGGCAGATGAGGATCGCCCTCTCCAAGCTGCTGCTGCGCCACCCCGACCTGCTCCTGCTCGACGAGCCCACCAACCACCTCGACCTCGAGAGCGTCAAGTGGCTCGAGCAGTTCCTGGCCGGCTACGACGGCGCGGTCCTTCTCGTCAGCCACGACCGTGCGTTCATGGATGCCTGCGTGTCCCACGTCGCCGCGGTCGAGAACCGCCGCATCACCACCTACACCGGCAACTACTCGAGCTACCTGCGCCAGCGCGAGGACAACCTCGAGCAGATGCGCGCCAAGCGCGCCGCCCAGGAGCGCGAGATCGCGCACATGCAGGTCTTCGTGGACAAGTTCCGCTACAAGCCCACCAAGGCGGCCCAGGCGCAGGAGCGCATGAAGAAGATCGAGCAGATAAAGAGCGAGCTCGTCATCCTGCCCGAGGGCACCAAGAAGGTGCACTTCTCGTTCCCCGAGCCGCCCCGCACCGGCGACGAGGTCGTCCGCCTCGAGGGCGTCTCCAAGTCCTTCGGCGAGAACCACGTCTACTCCGGGGTCGACCTCAAGCTCTACCGCGGCGACCACGTGGTGCTCGTCGGCCCCAACGGCGCCGGCAAGTCGACGCTCATGAAGCTCATGAACGGCAGGCTCTCCCCGGACTCCGGCGAGGTCAGCCTCGGCAAGAACGTGACGCAGGCCTACTACGCCCAGCACCAGCTCGAGCAGCTCAACGAGGCAAACACCGTCCTCGCCGAGATGGACTCGGTCGCGGCGGGCTGGACCACCTCGGAGGAGCGCAGGCTGCTCGGCGCGTTCCTCTTCCACGGCGACGACGTCGAGAAGCGCGTGTCCGTGCTCTCGGGCGGAGAGCGGGCGCGCCTCGCGCTCGCGAAGATGCTCGTGGCCCCCGACCCGCTGCTGCTGCTCGACGAGCCGACCAACCACCTCGACATCGACTCCGTCGACGTGCTCGAGCACGCGCTCGTGGGCTTCAAGGGCACGATCGTGCTCATCTCCCACGACGAGCACCTCGTCCGCGCGGTGGCCAACAAGGTCGTGGACGTGCGCGACCACAAGGTCACCGTCTACGAGGGCGACTACGACTACTACCTCTTCAAGCGCGCCGAGCTCGAGGCACGCGAGGCCGAGGCGGCCGGCGGCGCCCCCGCCAAGGACGCGGGCCCCGCCCGGCGCACGGACCCCGTCGCCTCGCCTGCCGGGCGCAACGTCAAGACCCGCGAGCAGCGCCGAGCCGAGGCAGAGGAGCGAAACCGCAGGAACCGCGCGCTCAAGAAGGAGCGCGAGCGCCTCAGGCAGGTCGAGGCGGCCCTCGGGCCCGCCCAGGAGCGCCTGGCCCAGCTCGAGACCATGATGGCGGACCAGGAGCTCTACAACGACGCCAGGCGCTTCGACGAGTGCATGACCGAGTACGCCGCCCTCTCCAAGAAGGTCCCCGCGCTCGAGACCGAGTGGCTCGAGCTCACCGAGAAGATCGAGGGGGCGGCCGATGCGTAGCGCGGGCGCGAGGGCGGCGCTGCGGGTGCTCGCGCTCGCCTGCCGCGTGGCCGGGTGGGCGCTCCTCGCGCTCGTCGCTGCCGACGCCGTGCTCCCGGCCGGGCCGCGCACGCTGCTGCTCGGGGTTAACGGGTTCGTCTCGCGTCTCGTGCCCGCGCCGCTGCTCGGCCTCTTCGTGTTCCAGACCCCCTTCGGCGGGGCGCTGCGCGGAGACTTCGCCGTGCTTGCTATAGTGTTGCTCGTGCTCGACTGGATCTTCCGCCGCCTGTCTGCCTCGCCGCGCTGACGCCGCGAGAGGGGAGTGCCCGTTGCTTTCTGCAAACCGTCTCTTCACCGTCGCGCTCACCGTGGCGCTCGTCATGGTGTCGGCGGTCATCCACGAGGTGGCCCACGGATGGGTCGCCTGGAAGCTCGGCGACCCGACGGCCAAGGAGGCCGGTCGGCTGACGCTCGACCCGAGGGCCCACCTCGACGGCTTCGGCTCGATCGTGCTGCCGCTGCTCATGGCGCTCATGGGCGGTCCCGTCTTCGCCTTCGCGCGCCCGGTGCCCTACAACCCGAGACGCCTACGCAATGCGCGGGTGGGCGAGCTGCTCGTGGCCCTCGCGGGCCCCGCGTCCAACCTGCTCCAGGCTCTTCTCGGCACCGCTGCCCTGGGGCTGCTGCTCGGCGCGGGCGACCTGGCCTGGCTCTACACGGGGCCCGGCTGGTGGCTCCTCGAGGCGCTTTCCACCTACGTCTACGTGAACCTCGTCCTGTGCTTCTTCAACCTGATCCCGTTCCCGCCGCTCGACGGCTCGAAGGTCGTCCTGTTCTTCCTCTCCGGCGAGGCCCGGCGCAGGTTCTACGAGCTCGAGCGCTACTCGATGGGCATCCTGCTGCTCGTGCTCTACGTCCTGCCCACGCTGCTCTACGTCGACCCGCTCGGCGCCTACCTCGACGCAACGGCCGGGCGCCTTTACCTCGCGCTCGTTGGCCTGGTGATGTAGCGCCATGTCCTACCGCGTCCGCACGCAGGCCTACTCCGGCCCCTTCGACCTCCTGCTCCAGCTCGTGAGCCGCCAGCGCGTCACGATCGGCTCGATCTCCATCTCCGACGTCGCGAGCCAGTACCTCGAGGAGGTCGAGCGCATGGCCGACCTCGACCTCGACGTGGCGAGCGACTTCGTGCTCGTGGCCTCGACGCTGCTCGACATCAAGGCCGCGTCGCTCGTGCCCGAGGACGCGCCGTCGCGCGGCCGCGAAGACGATGACGACGACGCCGACCTGGAGGGGCTCTCCCCGGACGAGGCGCGCGAGGTGCTCATCGCCCGCCTCATCGCCTACAAGCAGTTCCGCGGAGCCGCCTCCGCGCTCGGGGCGCGAGCCGAGGCCGAGGGCCGCATGCACCCGCGCACTGTCGGCGCAGACCCCGAGTTCCTCGGCCTCATGCCGGACTACCTCGAGGGGATCTCGCTGCGCAGCCTCGCCGTCATCTGCGCCGACATAGACAGCCGGCGCGAGACGTTTCTCCTCGAGGCCGAGCACGTCGCGCCTCGCCGGCTCCCCGTGGCGCTGACCATCGCCGCGGTCGACCGCCTCGCGCGCTCGAGGGGGCACCTCACCTTCACCGAGCTTCTCGACGGCCAGGACAGCCCCGAGGCGGTGGTCGCGAACTTCCTGGCCATCCTCGAGCTCTACAAGCGCGGGCTCGTGAGCGTGCGGCAGGACGAGCTCTTCGGCGAGATCGAGGTCGACCACGTCGAGGGGGCGGATCCCTACGAGCTCGACGAGTCGGTGCTCTCCGAGCTCGCCCAGGACTACGACGAGGACGCGCACGCGCAGGCCGCGGGGGCGCGCCCGGAAAGCGAGGAGTGAGATGGCCGGTCTTGAAAGGGTCGAGTCGGGTTCGCTCAAGGGGCTGCTCGAGGCGCTGCTGCTCGTCTCCGACGACTCGGTGAGCGCCACCGACCTCGCGCGCGCCGCGCACGCGGAGCCCGGCGAGGTCGCCTCGGCGCTCGCCGAGCTCTCGGCCGAGTACGCCGACGCCAATCGCGGCTTCCAGCTGCGCGAGGTCGCGGGCGGGTGGCGGCTCTTCACGCACCCGGCCTACCACGACCAGGTGGCGGACTACGTGCTCTCCTGGGACACGAGACGTCTCTCCCAGGCCGCGCTCGAGACGCTCGCCGTGATTGCTTACCACCAGCCCGTCACCCGCGAGGGCGTGCGCGCCATCCGCGGCGTCAACTCGGACGGCGTCATCGCGTCCCTTCGCGAGAAGGGCCTCGTGCGCGAGGTCGGGCGCGAGGCCGACCGCGGCCAGGCGCAGCTCTGGGGCACGACGCGCCTGTTTCTCGAGCACTTCGGGCTCAGGAGCCTGCGCGAGCTCCCGCCTCTCGAGGACTTCGCCCCCGACGAGGAGTCGAGGCGCTTCATCCGCGAGCGCCTCTCCGGGCGCTCGATCTCGTCCACGCTGGAGGAGGCGGACGCCGACATCGAGGAGGAGCGCGAGCTGCTCGAGGACGCCGATGCCGGGGAGGGCGCCGATGAGTGACCCCATCCGCGAGGACGGGCTCTACCCGATGCGCCTGCAGCGCTTCCTCGCGCGCGCGGGCGTCGCGAGCCGCCGCGGATCCGAGCGCCTCATGACGGCGGGTCGCGTGCGGGTCAACGGCGAGGTCGTGACCGAGCTCGGGAGCAAGGTCGACCCGGCGAGCGACGTCGTCACCGTCGACGGGCGCGAGTGCCGGATCGCGAGCGCCCCCTTCCACCTCATGCTGTACAAGCCCGCCGGCTACCTCACCACCATGAGCGACCCCTACGGGCGCCCGACCGTGGCCGACCTCGTGCCCGTCTCCGAGCACCCGGGGCTCTACCCGGTGGGGCGGCTCGACCAGGACACCACCGGCCTGCTGCTGTTCACCACCGCCGGAGAGCTCGGGCAGGCCCTCCTGCACCCCTCGCGCCACGTGGAGAAGCACTACGTCGCGCTCGTGTCGGGCACGCCCGACGAGCGCGACCTCGCCCGCCTGCGCGCGGGCGTCGAGCTCGAGGACGAGGGGCGGGCCGCCCCGGCGGCCGCGGAGCTGCTCTCGCCGCGCGACCCGCTCTTCTCGGTCGTGGCGCCGCGCGGGGCCGGGCGGACGGGCGGCGGGGAGCCCAACGCCGTCGTGGGGCTGACCATCCACGAGGGCAGGAAGCACCAGGTCAAGAAGATGATGCAGGCCGTGGGGCACCGGGTCCTGAGGCTTCACAGGGACGCGTTCGGCCCGCTCGCCCTCACGGGCCTCTCCGAGGGCGGGTGGCGCGCCCTCACGGGGGGCGAGGCCGGCGCGCTCGAGGCGCTTCTCGCCACGCGAGACGGAAGGGAGTCGTAGATGGCAAGCATGCCGGGAGACGTCGTCACCCAGCGGGTCCTCTTCATGAGGCACCCGGAGACGGTGTCCAACACCCAGCACTTCTTCTCCGGGAGGCTCGACGTGCCGCTGACGCCGCACGGAGAGCTGCAGCGCGAACGGGCCGTCGAGGCGCTCGTCGCCTTCTCGCCCGACCGCGTCTTCACCTCGCCGCTCTCCCGCGCCCGCGGGCTCGCCGAGATGGCGGCGGAGCGCCTGGGCGTCCCCTGCACCCCGCTCGACGACCTGATCGAGATCGACTTCGGGCCGCTCGAGGGCATGGACGTCGACCGTGCCATGAACGAGGGGCTCGGCTTCCCCTGGCCGGTCGACGACGACGGTACCTCGCACCCGCCCGCGGGCGCGGAGAGCTTCGAGGGCCTGCGCGAGCGCTGCCTGCGCGCGCTCGACCTCCTCAGGCCGCTCGAGGGTCGCACCGCGTGCGTGACGCACGGGGGCTACCTGCGCATGCTGCTCGCCGCGGTCTACGACATCCCGCTCACGCGCTTCTGGGACCAGCACGTCCTCAACGTCTCGTCCCACTACCTCACCTGCGACGGGCGGACCTTCGCCCTCGGCGGCTTCAACCTCTCCCCGGAGGAGGTCGTCCAGCACGCAACAACGCCCAACGAGTACGACACCCGTGACATCTGGGGCACGGGGGGAAGGAAGCTCTCATGATCGTCGCCATCGACGGGCCGTCAGGCTCGGGCAAGTCCTCGGTCGCGCGCGAGGTCGCGCGGCGCTGCGGCCTCACCTACCTCGACACCGGGGCGATGTACAGATCCGTCGCGCTCGCCTGCCTCGAGCGCGGCGTCGACCCCGAGGACGCGCCCTCGGTCGCCGAGGTCGCGCGGACGGCGCGCGTCGAGTTCGTGAGCGAGGGGGACGGGCAGCGCGTCCTTCTCGACGGGCGCGACGTGACGGCCCAGATCCGCACCCCCGAGGTCGAGCTCGCGGTCTCGCCGGTCTCGGCGAACCCGGAGGTGCGCGAGACGATGGTCGCCCTCCAGCGCGCCTGCGCCGCGTCGGGCGACGTCGTCGCGGAGGGCCGCGACATCGGCACCGTCGTCTTCCCGTCCGCCGAGGTGAAGGTCTTCCTGAGCGCCTCCCCCGAGGCGCGTGCGCGGCGTCGCGCGGTTCAGCGCCGCGGCGGCAACCTCGCCACCGGCGACGACGTGGACGTCGACGCCGAGGTCGAGCGCGCCATCCTCGCCGACCTCGTCCGCCGCGACGAGTACGACTCGTCCCGCGAGGCGTCGCCGCTGCGCGCCGCCGAGGACGCCGTCGCGATCGACTCCTCCGAGCTCGGCTTCAACGAGGTGGTCGAGCGCATCGTCGCCCTGTCGCCCGTGCTCGCGGCTCGCTCCGGGGAGGCGCGCTCATGAGCGGGGGCGGGCGCGCCGGCGAGCGCATGCGCGCCTTCGCCGGAAACAGCTACGACGACTACTACGACCACGACCTGCGCGATCACCCCCTGCCCGGGCGCCTGCTCATCGGGGCCGTCGTGCGGATCCTGTGGGTGGTGACCAAGCTGCTGTGGCCGTGGAGGATCGAGCGCGCCGAGCTCCTCCTCGACGACGCGCGCGGGCGCGTGGTCATCATGAACCACCAGTCCATGCTCGACCCGGTCGCCGTCGTGGTCACGATGTGGATGGCGCACGTCCCGGTCCGCATCGTCTACAAGAGCGAGTTCGACAGGATCGCTCCGGCCACCTGGCTCTTCTCGCGCGCCGGCGGTTTTCCCGTGGAGCGCGGCACGGCCGACATGAGGACCGTCCGCCGCGCCCGTGCCATGCTGCAGCGCGGCGAGTGCGTGCTCATCTACCCCGAGGGGACCCGCGTGAAGCAGGACAGCGACGCCGAGACCCACGGCGGCTACGCGATCATGGCGCAGCTCGCCAAGGCGCCCGTCCAGCCCGTGGCCATCGTCGGCGCGCGCGACCTGCGCTTCCGCAAGCGCGTCTACATGCGCGTCGGTGAGCCCATCGAGTGGGGGGAGCTCGCGGACCTCAAGCGCAAGGAGCAGGTCGCCGAGATGGAGCGCCTCGGCATGGAGCGCGTCTACGCGCTCGTCGACGAGCTGCGCGCCGAGCACCCCGGGGTGGAGGAGGACGCGAGCCGTGGCTGAGATCCGCGTCGCGCGCGAGGCCGGGGCCTGCTACGGGGTCGAGCGCGCGCTCCAGATGGTAGAGGCGGCCGCGGCCGAGCGCGCGGGGGCCGTGCACACGCTTGGGCCGCTCATCCACAACCCGCGCGTCGTGGCCGACCTCGCCGAGCGCGGCGTCGACGCCGTCGGCTCGCCCGACGAGGCCGCCGGGGACACGCTGCTGCTGCGCACCCACGGGACGGCGCCCGAGGAGGAGGCCCGCGCGCGCGAGCTCTGCGCGCGGGTGCTCGACGCCACGTGTCCGTTCGTTAAGAAGGTCCACCTCGCCGCGCGGCGCCTCGCCGACGAGGGCTACCAGGTCGTCGTGGTGGGGGAGGCGGGCCACCCCGAGGTGGAGGCCACGCTGCCGCACGCCCCGGGCGCCGTCGTCGTGGGCTCCGCCGAACAGGCGCGCGCCGTCCCGCGCGCGCGGCGCATGGGCGTGGTCGTCCAGACCACGGCGCGCAGGGAGCTTCTCGCCGAGGTGGTGGGAGAGCTGCTCGGGAGGGCCGAGGAGCTCCGCGTGGTCAACACCATCTGCGAGGCGACCTCCGGGCACCAGGCAGCGGCCGAGGAGCTCGCCCGCGAGGCCGACGTCATGATCGTCATCGGGGGCCGCATCTCCGCCAACACCACGCGCCTCGCGGAGATATCCGCCGCGTGCTGCCCCGCCACCCATCACGTGGAGGGGGCGGACGAGCTGCGCGCCGACTGGTTCGCGGGCGCGGGCGTCATCGGCATCACCGCGGGCGCGTCGACCCCCGCCTCCCAGATCGAGGCCGTGCGCGAGCGGATCGGCGAGCTCGTCGGCGCGTAGCGCGCACGCACGGCCCTGTGGCACAATGGCTGGCGAAAGGGACCGCGAGAAGGGGAGCGATGGCCGAGCAGAAGCGCGCCGACTACGCATCGACGAGGCCTCAGACCGACGGCGCCTGGGTCGCCGCAGTCGAGGAGGGCAGCCCCGCCTGGGAGGCGGGCATCGAGCCCGGCATGCGCGTCGTGTCCGTGAACGGCGTCGAGCCGCGCGACCTCATCGACTGGCGCTGGGAGGCCGACGGCGGCACCTGCGACCTCGAGGTCTTTGACCCGCGCGACGGCACGACCACCCCCTGCACGCTGGAGCGCGAGCCCGGCCAGGACTGGGGCGTCGACTTCACCGACGTGCTCTTCGACGGCATCCGCACCTGCGTGAACGCCTGCCAGTTCTGCTTCATGACGATGCTGCCCCCGGAGGCGCGCGCCAGCCTCACCCTGCGCGATGACGACTACCGCCTCTCCTTCCTGCAGGGCAACTTCGTCACGCTCACCAACGTCTCCGACGAGGAGGCGGAGCGCATCGTCACCTGCGGGCTCTCGCCCATGAACGTCTCCATCCACGCGATCACGCCGGAGGTGCGCAGAAGCCTCATCGGCCGCCACGCCGACCGCGGCATCGAGGTCCTGGAGCGCCTGCTCGCGGGCGGCATCGAGGTCCACGCCCAGATCGTGCTCTGCCCGGGCATCAACGACGGCGCCGAGCTCGCGGCCACGCTCGACTGGGCGGAGGCCCGCCCCGGCATAACGTCGCTCGCCGTGGTGCCGCTCGGCTACACCAAGCACAGCCGCCGCTTCAACCGCTCCTACTCCGATGACCCGGAGGCGGCGCGCGAGGTCGTGCGCCTCATCGAGCCCTACCAGCGCCGCGCCCGCGAGGCCCTCGGCATCACGCGCTTCCAGCTCTCCGACGAGTTCTACGTCGCGGCGCGCCTCGAGGTCCCGCCCGCCGAGACCTACGACGGCTACCCGCAGTTCTATGACGGCATCGGCATGCTGCGGAGCTTCCTCGACGAGGCCTCGCTCGTCGCCCGCGAGCGGCCGGGTGACCTCGCGCTCGTCGACGAGCGCCTCGGCGAGAAGGGCCTGCGCCTCACGCTCGTCTGCGGCGAGGCCGCCGCCGAGACCATCGACGTCTTCGCGCGGCTCCTCTCACCGTCCGGCCGCGCCTCGGTCACGGCCATCCGCAACGACTACTTCGGCGGGGACGTCAACGTGACCGGCCTCATCGTCTCCGAGGACCTGCTCGCCCAGCTGCCTAAGGACCTCAACGGCATGCTCGTAGTGCTGCCCGAGGTGATGTTCAACTTCGACAAGCTCACCCTGGACGGCGACACGCAGGAGCGCATCCTCGACGAGCTCGAGCGCCGTGGCGCCCGCGCCATCGTCTCCGTCACGAGCCCAACAGACTACCTGGACGCACTTCTCGCCGCACTGTCCTCGTGATTTGCCAGCCTAAGAGGCTGGATTTTAGCCTAAATAAGCCTCTCTATGTGTTTGTCGCATTTTTACTATGGCCGACTTTCTGTCAATGGTCACGGCGGGCGTACGCGGGGAGTGTCTGGCTCGGAGTTAGTGTGACAGAGCCTATAGATTCAATTGAGTCGTTGTCATCTTGAGAACCGTTGGCCGAAGTAACTTAGTCGAAAAGCCTATTCATCCAGTAGCTTTATCTCCCTTGAGGGTTTAAATGAATATTGCATATCGCTGCTCGTGAGGAGAATCGAAGGGGGAATATGTCATGAAGAAGGCACAGGCCACATTTACCTGCTTTGCTCTTTTGTCATCCTTGGTTCTCTCCCTGCTGACTCCGCTACCCGCTTTTGGTTCGGATGCTCAGATTTCCGATTCTCTTTCCACAGAATCGGGATGTATAGAAATAGCTCCCGGAGAAACACATACTGTTCAACTCCAAACGCAACAGACTAATAACCTTACAGTTTATGCAGAATTTGATTTTGTCGCAGAAACGAATGGCTATGCATTTTTAAATGTTAATGCCTGGTGTCCAGATACCACCGCCAGGCTTAACAAAATATCCGGTGTTGTTAAATTTTACAGTCGGTCACGCGGTAACAAGTTAATGGATACTCAGTCGATTAGTTATTGGAACCCAATCCCAACATGGCGAATTGATGACTATATTGTATCGGATTATTATGTTCCTTCCGGTGAAACTGTTTATGCATACTACAGTCTTACCGTCTCTGGATACACTATTTCGCAGACCTCCTTTGCCAACTATACGCCTGACTATACAAGAGGGCTTGTAAGGCGGGCTCACGTTGCTTAACGTCTGTTTTTCGCGGGTAGTGTGGTCAACACTTAGGCACTTTTTTTCAGGCTCCGCAAATTGTGAGGATGTTGTCTATTGTCCAGACTACCTTCCGTGCGGAGCTATAGCCTCAATCGAGGCCCCAGTGCGAAAAAATATCCTTGCGTCGTGGGGAATCTCAACTGACGACAGATTTGAAATCGAGTACACGAGGTTCCTCAAAGAGGTTAGTCTTGCGAGTTCGGTGCGAATATGGTGCTCGCGTAGTCCCCATGAACAATTGGGAACATGGCTTACTTCTTCTCTTGTGCATACGAAGAATGTGACGGTCTGTAATCTACCGAACAAATGGAATGTTGCCTGCTTGGAAGAGCTTGACTCGTCGCGCTTCCCACTTCTCTGGGACAAGTTTTTGCCGCTGGATATTAATGAGTCCAGGGCAAATTGGACTTACATCAGAGGGGCCCAGAATCAAATCTCACTCGTGCGCGCTCAAGGCGAAGCAGTTCGGCCGGCAGACATCTCGTTCTTCGATTTTGACATATTACATGCAGATACTACAGAAGCCACTAAGGCTGCGATTTTTGCCGACCTTGCGTATCGAAATAGGACTGGCACAGCCTTTTCTTTTGAACTAATTCATGCTCGGGCCCAGCATCTCCTTACTTCCTAGCGAGATATTTGCCGCCAAACCTGTGCAATTCTTGCGCTTACCGCCGGATTCCTACCGCCCGTGGTAACCTTATCGCACCAATGGAATAGCAAGGAGACAAGATGCCCAAGCCTGTAGTCGCCGTGGTCGGCCGCCCCAACGTCGGCAAGTCCACGCTCGTGAACCGCATTGCGGTCTCACGCGACGCCATCGTCCACGAGTCGCGCGGCGTCACGCGAGACCGCTCGTACCATGAGGCCGACTGGAACGGCCGCGACTTCACCCTCGTCGACACCGGCGGCATCGAGTCCGCCAAGTCCAAGGACGTCTTCGCCCCGCGCATCCGCGAGCAGGCGCTCATGGCCTGCGAGGAGGCGGACGTCATCGTCTTCGTCGTCGACGGCACCACCGGCGTTACCGACGAGGACGAGGAGGTCGCCCGCATTCTGCGCAAGACCGACAAGCCGGTCTTCCTCGTCGTGAACAAGAAGGACAACCCGGCGACCGAGCAGGACGGCCTGTGGGACTTCTACGCCCTCGGCGTCGGCGAGCCGCGCCCGCTCTCCGCGGGGCACGGCCACGGCACGGGAGACCTGCTCGACGACATCGTGGCCGCCTTCCCCGAGCCCACGGACGAGGAGGCCGACGACGACGTGCTGTCCCTCGCCATCGTCGGCCGCCCCAACGTGGGGAAGTCGAGCCTCGCCAACCGCCTCGCCAACAAGAAGCGCTCCATCGTCTCTGACGTGGCGGGCACCACGCGCGACGCCATCGACACGATGATCGAGTGGAAGGGCATGCCGATCAAGCTCGTGGACACGGCGGGCATGCGCAAGAAGACGCAGGTCCACGAGGACGTCGAGTACTACAGCCTCGTCCGCGGCCTGCAGGCCATCGACCGCGCCGACGTCTGCCTGCTCGTCGTGGACGCCACGGTGGGCGTGACCGAGCAGGACCAGAAGGTCGCCGGCATGGCCATCGACCGCGGCTGCGCCCTCGTGCTCGTGCTCAACAAGTGGGACCTCGTGGAGACCGAGCAGCAGCGCGACGCCATCGTCGCCTCCATCGACAAGCGCCTGGCCTTCGCGCCCTGGATCCCCTCCGTCAACGTCTCGGCGCTCACCGGGCGCGCGACCGACAAGGTCCTCGGGCTTGCCGTGGCCGCCTCCGAGGCCCGCGCCTCCCAGCTCAAGACCTCCGAGCTCAACGACCTCATCGCCCAGATCCGCGAGGGCGGGCACACCAGGAGCGAGCGCGGCCGCCGCCTCAAGATCCGCTACGCCACCCAGACCGGGTCCAAGCCGCCCGTCATCTCCTTCTGGTGCAACGCCCCCGACCTCGTTGACGACAACTTCGAGCGCTTCATCGAGAACCGCCTGCGCGACCGCTTTGACCTCACGGGCACGCCCGTGCGCCTCAAGTTCCGCAAGTCGAACGAGGGGGGCGATCGCTAGTGGAGGCCCTCGCGCTCTGGACCGCCGTCTTCACGCTGGGCGCCTACCTCGTCTGCGGGATCCCGTTCGGCCTGGTCGTGGCCCTCGCCATGGGACACGTCGACGTCCGCCAGGTCGGCTCGGGCAACATCGGGACCACCAACGTGGCGCGCGAGGTCGGCAAGTCCGCGGCCGCCCTCACCCTGCTGCTCGACGTGGGCAAGGGGCTCGTCTGGATGTTGGTCTCGCGCCAGGCCATCGCCGCCCTCGCGCTCGGCGGCGACGTGGCGGCTCTTGCCCACACCACGGCCTTCGGCGCCTCCATGTCCGTCGTCTTCCTCGGCTGCATTTGCGGCCACGTGTTCTCGCCCTACCTTCGCCTCCACGGCGGCAAGGGCATCGCGGTGGGCTTCGGTGCGGCGCTCGGCCTGTGCTGGCCGGTCGCGCTCGGGCTGCTCGCCGTGTTCGTCGTCCTCGTGGTCCCCACGCGCTACGTCTCCGCGGGGTCTCTCGCCGCGGCGGCCTCCCTGCCCGTGTGGTGCGCCGTCTTCGGCTTCCCGCCCGCCTCCGTCGCGCCCATCGCCCTTGCAGCTCTCATCGTGATCTGGTCGCACCGCGAGAACGTGCGCCGGCTCGCCCACGGCGAGGAGCGCCGGTTCTCGTTCCACAAGAAGGGACAGCCCGCCGACCGCGGGGCGGACGCGGACGAGGGAGGGCTCCGGTGACGGGGCGCGTCGCCGTCATCGGCTCGGGCTCGTGGGGGACCGCAATGTCCGGCCTGATCGCGCCGCGCGCGGGCGAGGTCGTGCTCTGGTGCCGCGACGCCTCCGTCGCCGCCGCGATCAACGAGACGCACGTCAACCCCCGTCACCTGAGCGACTACGAGCTGCCGGGCAACGTGCGTGCCACGCACGACGCCGCCGAGGCGCTCGAGGGCGCCGAGGTCGTCGTGCTGGCCGTCCCCTCCGCCTACCTGCGCCCCGTCTGCTCCGACATCGCGCTGCTCGTCCCGCGGCGCGCGCCGGTGCTCGTGCTCACCAAGGGCGTCGAGCTCGGGACCCACGAGCTCATGCTCGACGTGGCCGCCGAGGAGCTGGGCGGGAGGGCCCGCTGCGCGGTGCTCTCGGGCCCCAACCACGCCGAGGAGGTCTGCCTCGGCACGCTCTCGGCCGCCGTGCTCGCTTCCGAGAGCCCCGAGGTCGCGGCGCGGCTCCAGGCGCTTCTCGTCAACACCAACTTCCGCGTCTACGTCTCGCAGGACGTCACCGGGGTCGAGGTCTGCGGCGCCGTCAAGAACGTCGTCGCGATCGCCTGCGGCGCGGCGGTGGGCATGGGCGCCGGCGACAACACGCTCGCCGTCATCATGACCCGCGGCCTCGCCGAGATCGGGCGCGTGGCCTCGGCGCTCGGCGCAGACCCGCTCACCCCGATGGGCCTTGCCGGCATGGGCGACCTCGTCGCGACCTGCACCTCGCGCCACTCCCGCAACCGAACGTTCGGCGAGGCGCTCGCGCGTGGAGAGTCCCTCGCGTCGTTCGAGGAGCGCACGCGCATGGTCGTCGAGGGCGCGCGAGCCGCCGAGAGCGTGCTCGCCCTCGCGCGCGCCCACGACGTCGAGGTGCCCATCACCGAGGCCGTCTACGGCGTCCTGCACGGCGGGGCGAGGATTCAAGACGCAATCGACGCCCTGCTCGGCAGGCGCCCCAAGGAAGAGTTCTACGGGATCGCAACCCCAGACAAGGAGAACGAGTGATGCTTGGAGAGATCAAGATCGCACCTTCGGTGCTCTCGGCCGACTTCGCGCGCCTCGGCGAGGAACTCGCGAGCATAGCCACGGCCGACTACGTCCACTACGACGTCATGGACGGGCACTTCGTGCCGAACCTCACCTTCGGCCTGGACATCCTGCGCGCCACCAAGGCCGCTACGGACCTGCCGATCGACGTCCACCTCATGATCACCAACCCTGACGAGATGGTCGAGAAGTACCTCGACGCGGGCGCCGACCTCGTCTCCTTCCACTACGAGGCGACCGCGCACGCCCACCGGCTCGTCGGCCTCATCAAGGAGCGCGGCGCCAAGGCCTCCGTGGCCCTCAACCCCGCCACGCCCGTCAGCATGCTCGAGCCGATCATCGACGACCTCGACATGGTGCTCGTCATGACCGTGAACCCCGGCTTTGGCGGCCAGAAGTTCATCGAGTCCTCCCTGCGCAAGCTCCGTCGCCTGCGCCGCATGTGCGACGAGCACGGCGTGAGCCCGCTCGTCGAGGTCGACGGCGGCATCTCCGCCGCCAACGCGGCCGAGGTCACGGGCGCCGGCGCGAACGTGCTCGTGGCCGGCAGCGCCGTCTTCGGGGCCTCCGACCGCGCCACGGCGATCTCCGACATCCGCCGCGCCGGCCTCTCCGGCGTCTCCAAGACGGCCTAGTCCGTGACGGGGGCAAAGCTCACATACCTCGACTACGCCGCCTCCGCCCCCATGAGGGCGGAGGCGCTCGAGGCCGAACGTGACTACGACGGCAGCGCGGAGGCGGGCGCCAACCCCAACTCGCTGCACACGCTCGGGCGCTCCGCGGCGCGACGGCTCGACGAGGCCCGCGCCGACGTCGCGCGCTGCCTCGGCGGTCGCTTCCGCCCCTCCGAGGTCACCTTCACCTCGGGAGGAACCGAGTCCAACAACCTCGCGGTCCTCGGGCTGGCGGAGGGCGCCCGGGCGCGCGACTCCCGCCGCCGGCGCGTCGTCCTCTCCGCCGTTGAGCACGACTCGGTCCTCGACCTCGTGGGGCCGCTCCGCGACCGGGGCCTCGAGGTCGAGCTCGTCCGTCCCGACCGCTCGGGCGTGGTCGGGCCCGAGGCCCTCGCCGCGCTTCTCGACGACTCGTGCGCCCTCGTCTCGGTCATGTACGCGAACAACGAGACCGGCGTCGTCATGCCCGTCCCCGAGCTCGCGCGGGCGGCGCACGCCGCCGGGGCGCTCTTCCACACCGACGCGGTCCAGGCGTTCGGGCACGTGCCGCTCGAGCTCGCTGACGTGGACGCCGTGAGCGTGGCCGCCCACAAGCTCGGGGGCCCCGTCGGCGTGGGCGCGCTCGCGTGCCGCGGACGCGCCCCGCTGCGCCCGCTCTCCTTCGGCGGCGGCCAGGAGGGTGGCAGGCGCGCGGGGACCCAGGACGTGCGCGGCGCCCTCGCCTTCGCAGCCGCTGCGCGCGCCTGCTGCGGGGCCCTGGCCGAGACCCGCGCCCTCGTCGCCGCGCGCGCCGAGGGGCTCCTTCGGGCCCTCTGCGCCCCGGGGACCGGGATCGTCGCCACGACCGACGCGCGCGACCGCCTGCCGGGCATCGTGAGCGTCATGGTCCCCGGCCTCGACTCGGAGACCATGATCCTCGAGCTCGACCAGGCGGGCTTCGAGGTCTCCGCCGCCTCCGCGTGCTCCTCGGGGTCCCTTGACGCGAGCCACGTGCTTCTCGCCATGGGAATCCCGCGCGACGAGGCGCTCGGGTCGCTTCGCGTCTCGTTCGACGAGCGCGTTGGCGAGGAGGACCTCTCCCGATTTGCCGAAACGCTGACCAGAATCGTCGCCGGCCGGGCCCGCGGCCGCCGACGCTGACGACAAGACAGAAGGATGAGAACCGAATGAGAGAAGCCACCGCCCTCACTAAGCTCCAGGAGCTCGACCTCGAGCTGCTGAAGTGCGCCTCAGCGCTCGCCTCCATGCCGCAGCAGGCGCGCATCAAGACCATCGCGCTCGCCGCCAAGAAGGTCGCCAGCGAGCTCACCGGGATCGTTGGGCAGCGCAAGGACGTCGAGCTCGAGATCGCGGACACGCGCGAGAACCTCGCCCACTACCACGAGAAGACCCGCGAGGTCCAGGCGGCCGCGGACGAGGGCGCCCACACCCACCGCGAGATCCGCGACTTCGAGCAGCAGCTCACGTCGCTCGCCAAGCGCATCGAGAAGTGCGAGTTCGCGCTCGGCCCGCTCTCCGAGCGCCTCGAGCGCCTCGAGCGTGCCGAGCGAAACGCCCGCCTGACCGCCGAGCGGCTCGAGCGCGAGCGCGCGACGGCGGAGGCGTCGCTTTCCGAGGGGTCGGCGGCCCTGCGCTCGAGGATCGTCGAGCTCACGCGCGAGCGCGACGCCGCCGCGACGGGCGTCTCGGCCGAGCACCTGGCCGCCTACGAGGCGGCCCGCAAGCGCTTCAAGGGTCTCGCCGTGGAGCGCCTGCAGGGCAACGTGCCCTCCGTGTGCCGCGTCAAGCTCCAGCCGAGCCAGTTCCACGACCTCGCCCACGGCGAGGAGATCACCGAGTGCCCCTACTGCCACCGCATCCTCATCACCTCCGAGGAGGAGGGGGAGTGAGCGCCGGGCGCGCGCCGCACGTCCTTCTCGCCGTGTGCGGGGGGATAGCCGCCTACAAGGCGTGCGAGGTGCTTCGGGGGCTCCAGAAGGCAGGCTGCGAGGTGCGGGTGACCATGACCGCGGACGCGGAGAGGTTCGTGGGAGCGGTGACCTTCGAGGCGCTCTCCGGCGCGCCGGTGGCCGACGACCTCTACGACTACCCCGGCTCCTCCATCCCGCACATCGAGCTCTCCGAGTGGGCCGACCTGGCGATCGTGGTGCCGGCCACGGCCAACGTGATGGCCAAGCTCGCCTGCGGGATCGCCGACGACTGCCTCACGAGCACGCTTCTGGCCTGCCACGGCAGCTGCCCCGTGATGGTGGCTCCGGGCATGAACACGCGCATGTGGGCCAACCCCGCCACGCAGGCCAACGTGAGCGCGCTGCGCGGGCGCGGCGTGACGGTGGTGGGCCCGGGGTCGGGTCGGCTCGCCTGCGGCGACGTGGGCGAGGGCAAGCTCGCGCCCGTCGAGGACGTCGTGGCCGCGGCGCTGGACGCCCTGGGAGCCGCGCCGCGCGAGAGGGACCTCGCGGGCCTGCGGCTCCTGGTCACGGCCGGTCCCACGCACGAGGCCATCGACCCGGTGCGCTACATCGCAAACCGCTCCACCGGCAAGATGGGCTTCGCCCTCGCCGAGGCCGCCGCGGCGCGCGGGGCTGAGGTGACGCTCGTGTGCGGGCCGATCCCGCGCCCCCTGCCGCTGCCGAGCGAGGTGCGCCGCGTGGACGTGGTCAGCGCGGCGCAGATGCACGAGGCGGCGCTCTCCGCCTTCGAGGGCGCCGACGCGGCGATCTGCTGCGCCGCCGTGGCCGACTACACGCCGGCGCGGCCGGCCGACCACAAGCTCAAGAAGAGCCGCGAGCACCTGGACCGCATCGAGCTCGTGGAGACGGCTGACATCCTGGCCGACCTCTGCGCCGTCAAGGGGGGTCGCGTGGTGGCCGGCTTTGCCGCCGAGACCGACGACCTTCTCGCCCACGCGGCAGACAAGCTCGCGCGCAAGGGGGCCGACCTCATCGTGGCAAACGACGTGAGCCGCCCCGAGTCCACCTTCGGAGCGGACACAAACCGCGTGGCCCTCGTGAGCGCCTCCGGCGTGGAGCAGCTCGAGACCATGCCCCTGCCCGCCGTCGCGGACGCCGTCCTCGACGCCGTCCTCAGGTTGGGGGCACGCCCCGGTTCCCACAGAGACTCGATGCGGTAGGGGGACCGATGGGCGAACTTCTCGTAGGCTGTCACCTCTCGACCTCGCGTGGCTACGCGGCCATGGCCGACGACGCCGTCTCCATAGGAGCCACCACGTTCGCGTTCTTCACCCGCAACCCGCGCGGCGGCAACGCGCGCGAGCTCGATGTCGGTGACGTGGCCGCGTTTCTCTCCACCTGCGAGGCGCATGGCATGGGCCCGCTCGTGGCGCACGCGCCCTACACCTACAACCTCTGCTCGTCAAAGCCCGAGACCGTGGAGTTCGCGCGCCGCGCGATGCGCGAGGACCTGGAGCGCATGGAGCTGCTGCCGGGCAACCTCTACAACTTCCACCCCGGCAGCCACGTGAAGCAGGGCGCGGACGAGGGAATCCGCCTCATCTGCGAGGGCCTGAACGAGGTGCTCGAGCCCGGCCAGCGCACGTGCGTGCTGCTGGAGACCATGGCGGGGAAGGGCACCGAGGTCGGGCGCTCCTTCGAGGAGCTGGCCCGCATCATCGACGGCGTGGCGCACGACGAGCTCCTGGGCGTGTGCCTGGACACCTGCCACGTGGCCGACGCGGGCTACGACGTCGTGGGAGACCTCTCGGGCGTGCTCGACGAGTTCGACCGCGTGGTCGGGCTCGAGCGCCTGCGCGCGCTCCACCTCAACGACTCCAAGAACCCGCTCGGAAGCCACAAGGACCGCCACGAGAGGATCGGGGAGGGCACGCTGGGGCTGGAGACGTTTGCCGCGGTGGTCACTGAGCCGCGCCTCGCCGGCCTGCCGATGGTCCTCGAGACCCCGCAGGACGGCCTCGAGGGCTGGGCCGCCGAGATCGCCCTCTTGCGCGGCATGGCGTCGGGGGAGGGGGTCGCGTAGATGGGCATCCTCATCGGCCTCGAGCACGTGAGCCACGAGTGGCCGGGAAAGCGCGTGCTCGACGACCAGACCATAGGCATCAACGAGGGGGACCGGATCGGCATCGTCGGACGCAACGGCGACGGCAAGTCGACGCTGCTCGAGATCGTGGGCCACGCTCTCGAGCCAGACTCGGGATCGGTCACGTGGCGCCGCGGCATCTCGGTGGGATACCTCGGCCAGGCCGACGACCTCGCCGACGACGATTCCGTACGCCGCGCGATCTTCGGCGACGTCCCGGACTACACCTGGGCCTCGGATGCCCGCATCCGCGCCATCCTCGACGAGCTCGTGGGGGACCTCGACCTCGACGGGCCCGTGCGCGAGCTCTCCGGAGGCCAGCGCCGCCGCGTTGACCTCTGCCGCGTCCTGTGCAACACCTGGGACGTCATCTGCATGGACGAGCCCACCAACCACCTCGACCTCGCCGCCATCGAGTGGCTGGCGGGGCACCTGCGCCGCCGCTGGCCCGCGGGCACGGGCGCGCTTCTCGTCGTGACGCACGACCGGTGGTTCCTCGACGAGGTCTGCGAGCACATGTGGGAGGTCCACGACCGCAGGATCGATCCCTTCGAGGGCGGCTACTCCGCCTACGTCCAGCAGCGTGTGGAGCGCGACCGCCAGGCCGCCGTCATGGAGGAGCGCCGCCAGAACACGCTGCGCAAGGAGCTCAACTGGCTCGCCCACGGCGCCAAGGCCCGCACGAGCAAGCCGAAGTTCCGCATCGAGGCGGCCCGCGCGCTCATCGCCAACGACCCGCCGCTCAGAAACCCGCTCGAGCTCAGGCGCCTCGCCGTGAGCCGCCTTGGCAAGCAGGTCATCGAGATGAAGGACGTGAGCTTCTCCTACGCGGGCGGCCCGCGCGTCATCGACGACGTCTCCTGGATCATCGGACCCGGCGACCGCTACGGCATCCTCGGCGCAAACGGCGCGGGCAAGTCCACGCTGCTCGCGCTCATGACCGGCCGACTCGAGCCGACCTCGGGTACCGTGAAGATCGGCGCGTCGGTGCGCTTCGGCTTCATGAGCCAGCACCTCGACGCGCTCGCCGAGAAGGACGGCTGGCGCGTGCTGGAGGTGCTCGGACGCTACAAGCGCAGCTACCTCGTGGGCGGCAAGATGCAGAGCCCCACGCAGCTCATAGAGCGCCTCGGCTTCGAGCAGCGCGAGCTCCCCAACTTCGTGCGCGACCTCTCCGGCGGCCAGCGCCGACGCCTGGCCCTGCTGTGCGTCATCCTCGAGGAGCCCAACGTGCTCGTGCTCGACGAGCCGGGAAACGACCTCGACACCGACATGCTCGCCGTGATGGAGGACCTGCTCGACAGCTGGCCCGGCACGCTCATCGTGGTCTCCCACGACCGCTACCTCATGGAGCGCGTGACCGACGACCAGTTCGCGCTTCTCGACGGGCGGGTGCGCCACGTGCCCGGCGGCGTGGACGAGTACCTGCGCCTGCTTGGCGAGAAGAACGGCGGCGCTGTGGCGCCTGCGGCCCTCGCGCCCGAGCCGCCGGCTCCGGCCGGAGGCGGCCTCACCAACCAGGAGCGCCGCGAGCTCAAGAAGCGCTTCGACTCCGTGAGCCGCAGGCTCGACAAGACCGCCGCCGACCCGGAGCGCCTGCGCGCCGAGATGGCAGCGGTCGACGCGAGCGACTACGCCGCCCTCATGGCCGCCCAGGCGGCGCTCGACGAGTGCCTGGCGGAGCGCGAGGCCCTCGAGGACGAGTGGCTCGAGCTCTCTGAGCGGCTCGGGATCGACGTCTAGGCGAGGCGGCCCCGCAGAGGGCGGCTACGCCAGCCCGGCGGCCTCGAGCGCCGTGGTGAGCGCCGCGAGGTCCCCCTCGTCGGGGTGACCGACGGCGCGATCGAAGTTCTCGATCATCGGGGCGAAGCGCCCCGGGTCCTTCTCGGCCATCCTGACGTAGCGCTCGCGGACGGAGGGCGGCATCTGTCCCTGGCACATGAAGCGACCCACCACCTCGGCGCCCTCGGGCAGCGCCGAGGCGAAGCGGTCGAGCACGCCGGAGAAGTACGCGTCGCTCCCCCCGAAGCCGCAGGTCCCGAACAGGAACACCCGCTTGCCGACGAGCGCGGGCAGGGCGGGAGCGAGTTCCGCGGAGATTGCCCCCTTGTCCGTCCACGAGCCGAGGAGCACCACGTCGGCGGCGCGGAGCGCCTCGAGGCACCCCTCGTCAGAGGGCGCGCCGACGAAGTCGCAGCCCTTCTCGCCGAGCACCTCGCGCGCGTGCTCCGCGAGCCTGCGCGTGTTTCCCGTCTGCGAGCTGTAGACGATTGCGTAGTTCATCTCATACCTCCCAGCCTGACATCCCAAGGTCGACGCGGCCGTCCGGGAGGAAGGCCACGCCCTCGTCCTCGAGCATGCGGCGCTGCTCGCCCGGCCCGCCGAAGGCGAAGCCGCGGCAGAGCGAGCCGTCGGCGAAGACCACCCGGTGGCACGGCACCCCGCCGGCGACGCCGGGGCTCGCGTGCATGGCGTAGCCGACCTGGCGTGCGCAGCGCGGCGCCCCCATGACGAGGGCGACCTGGCCGTAGCTCGCCACGCGTCCCGGCGGGACCTGGCGCACCACGTCCCACGCGCGCTCGAAAAACGATGGTTCCACGGCGTCCTCCGTTTCGTCCCCTGGGATTGTACCCCGCCGGCGGAGCCGCCAGTCCCCGGCCCGGTCTTTCCTCGCGGCGTCGCGCGGCTGGCGCGCCTCGCCACCAACCTGGTGCGATTGGGTGTCATGCTTTATATAGAATTTCAGACTTTGCCTTTTTTAGGTTCGTTCAAACGTATCCACTCATTTTTTACGAACGATAAAGCGTAAAAAGGTGAAACATATCAAGGATAGCGCCCAATCGCACGGGGAGGCTGGCAGCGAGACGGCGCCCGGGGGCGCGCCGCGTTGGCCAAAATGCTACAGTACCCCCATCAGAGTCAAAGGAGGTGGGCCCATGTCCGCAACCATCAGGAAGGACGCCACGGCACTTCTCGTCATAGACGCCATCGAGGCGACGGGCGAGGACTCGCTCTACGACCCGGACGCCGCGACGGCGGCCTACCGGGCCTGCGTCGCCCGCGCCGTCGACGCCTGCCACGCGGCCGGCGTGCCCGTGATCTTCTGCAACGACGCCCACGTCCGCGGGTACGACCGCGAGCTCGAGCTCTGGGGCGAGCACGGCGTCGCCGGCGAGACGCGCGTCTTCCCCGAGGTCGCCGTGGGGGAGGGAGACGTCACGATTCCCAAGCGCCGCTACTCCGGCTTCTTCCAGACCGACCTCGACCTCACCCTGCGCGAGCTGGGCGTGCGCACCGTCGTCGCCGTGGGCGCAGACACCAACATCTGCGTCCTGCACACCCTGGCTGACGCGTACTTCCTCGGGTACGACTCCGTCGTCGTGACGGACGCGACGATGACCTTCCTCTGCGGCACGCAGGAGGGCGCCCTCGAGCACTGCGAGAAGTGCTACGGCTCGACGCTCTGCACGGTGGCGGAGCTCGAGGCCGCGCTCGCGTAGGTGACCGCGGAGATGGGTTCGGCCCGTCTGCCCCTCACGCTCCCCAGCGTCGCCGGATCTCGGCGAGAAACGCCTCGGCTGCCGGCGAGAAGCTCTGGTAGCGCTTCCAGGCGATGAAGATGTCCGCGCTGACGGCGGGCTCGAGCGGCCTGAAGGCCAGCCCCGAGCCCGTCGACGTGTCGACGATGCCCTCGAGGCTGATCACGTAGCCCACGCCGCGCCGGGCGAGAAGCGCAGCGTTGTAGAGCAGGTTGTACGTGGCAACAACGTCCAGGTCGTCGAGGTCGCGGTGAAACCACGTGCCCATCTCGCGGCCCGCCTGCTCGGAGAGGACGAGCGAGCGCCCCGCCAGGTCGTCAGGGCTCACGGACCCGAGGCTCGTGAGCGGGTCGTCCTCGCGCATGAAGACGCCCCAGCGGTCGCGGGCGGGCAGCTGAAGGAACTCGAAGCGCGACAGGTCGGCATGTCCCACGAAGACGCCGAAGTCGGCGCGGCCGCGGTCGAGGCGCTCGCCGACCGCCTCCGCGTTCCCGCTGAACAGGTTGAAGCGCACGAGCGGATAGGCATCCTTGAAGACGGCGATCGCGTCCGCAACGAGCCCCATCGCGGGCGTCTCCCCGCCGGCCACGCGCACCTCTCCGGCGAGCGTGCCGGCCGTGACGCGAAACTCCGTCTCGGCTCGTCCCACCAGGTCAACGATCTCCTCCGCACGACCGCGCAGGCGCATGCCCGGCTCGGTGAGCGTGATGCGCCGGCTACCGCGCTCGAAGAGCCGGACGCCGAGGTCGCGCTCAAGGTCTTGCATCTGCCGCGAGAGCGAGGGCTGTGAGACGTGCAGCGCCGCCGCGGCGCCCGATATGGTGCCCTCGCGGGCGACCATGAGGAAGTACTGGAGGTGCCGAAGCTCCATGCGCGCCGCCCTTCTCGCCAGTCCATGCGCTATTTGCATAGTAACCCATGCGGTATTGGTCTTTTACATGATATCGACCGGCGCCTAGGATGGGTACAGAAGGGAGGGCGAGATGGGAGAGCTGAGCCGTGACATCGAGCGCTGCCTCTGCGCGTGTGCCTGCGACCAGGGCGTCGCGGAGCGGGCCGGCTGCTCGTGCGCCGAGGGGCGCGTGCGCGAGACCAAGCGCGCCCTTCTGGGCGAGCGCCAGCGGCTTGTAGAGGAGATGCGCGCCACGCAGCGCGGCATCGACGAGATCGACCACCTGCTCGACCGCGTGAACCGTGAGATGTGAGGTCGGCCTGCCATCGGGCCGGCACGAGAGGAGCCAAGCATGACCGTCATCGAGAGCCAGACCTTCGACGAGGAGCGTGCGCTCTACGGCACGAGCGACCTCGTCGTGCGAGACTGCCGCTTCGACGGGCCGGCGGACGGGGAGAGCGCCTTCAAGGAGTGCTCGAGCGTCACCGTGGAGCGCGCCTTCATGAACCTGCGCTACCCCTTCTGGCACGACCGCGGCCTCACGCTGCGTGACGTCGAGATGACCGAGCTCTGCCGCGCGGCGCTCTGGTACAGCGAGGGGGTGCGCGTGGAGGGCAGCCAGCTGCACGGCATCAAGGCGCTGCGCGAGTGCGCGGACGTGCGGATGAGCGGCTGCGACATCGCCTCGCCGGAGTTCGGCTGGTCCACACGCGGAATCGAGATGGAGGACTGCTCGGCCGAGAGCGAGTACTTCATGATGCGCTCGAGCGGCCTGCGCCTGCGTGACGTGCGGTTTCAGGGCAAGTACTCGTTCCAGTACGTCCGGGACGCCGTGATAGAGGACAGCGAGCTCGACACGAAGGACGCCTTCTGGCACGCGAAGGACGTCGTCGTGCGCAACTCTCTCGTGCGCGGCGAGTACCTGGGCTGGTACAGCGAGAACCTCACTCTCGAGAACTGCCTCATCCAGGGGACGCAGCCGCTCTGCTACTGCAGGGGCCTCACCCTCGTGAACTGCCAGATGGTCGACTGCGACCTCGCCTTCGAGCGCAGCCACGTGAAGGCGTCGATCACCACCTTCGTGGACAGCGTCAAGAACCCGCTGGCCGGAAGCCTGATCGTGGCGCCCGCGGTCGGCGAGGTCATCCGCGACATCGACGGCGCCACCGGCGTCGTGAGGACGTGCGGCGAGAAGAACCCGGGGGACGAGGCGCCGGCCGTGCGCGCCTGCGCGTAGGGTCGCGAGGTCGGGCGGCGGCCGAATCTCAGGGTCGAAAATCTCTGCTTGTCACGGCCCGCTTTGACTGCTATAGTCTCTCCTTGCGCGAAGGCGCAACAGAACGGGTGGTGGCGCAGTTTGGTAGCGCACTTGACTGGGGGTCAAGGGGTCGCTGGTTCGAATCCAGTCCACCCGACCAGAAAACACGAGGTCACGGGCTTTGTCCCGTGGCCTCTTTCTTTGTTCTTCACAGTTTGCCTCGTTCGCCGCACAATCTCGAAATTGTGCGGAGCGGAGGCACGGGCGGAGGCACGGGCCTGCCGGCCACCCCATGTGTCACGCTCGTTTCAGGCAGGCAAACGCCGTGTGGCGCCGGGCCCCTCGCCACCCGCGCGCGGTCTATGATGGTTCCCACTGCATCCGACTAAAGCAGGAGGGCGACATGGCACGCGTGTACAACTTCTCCGCAGGCCCCGCCGTCCTTCCCGAGGAGGTCCTCGGGAAGTGCGCGGACGAGATGCTCGACTATGCCGGCTGCGGCATGGGCGTCATGGAGATGAGCCACCGATCGTCCGAGTTCAAGGGCATCATCGAGGCCGCCGAGGCGCGCCTGCGCTCGCTCATGGGCATACCTGACAACTACAAGGTCATATTCACCCAGGGCGGCGACTCGCTGCTCTTCTCGACGGTCTTCATGAACCTCGCCACCAACGGCAAGGCCGACTACGTCATCACGGGCAACTGGGCCAAGAAGGCCTTCCAGGAGGCGCAGGTCCTGGGCGACGCCGTGGCGGTGGCCTCTTCGGCGGACAGGAACTTCTCCTACATACCCGACTGCTCCGACCTGCCCATCCGTGAGGACGCGAGCTACCTCTACATCTGCGAGAACAACACCATCTACGGAACGCGCTTCTGGGAGCTCCCCAACACCAAGGGGCACGTGCTCGTCTCCGACCAGTCCTCGATGTTCCTCTCGGGGCCGGTCGACGTCACCCGCTACGGGCTCATCCACGCCGGCGTGCAGAAGAACGTGGGGCCGGCCGGCGTGCAGATCGTGATCGTGCGCGAGGACCTCATCCCCGAGGACCTCCCCGGCGTGCCCACGATGCTGCGCCTGCGCACCCAGGCCGACGCCGGCTCGCTCTACAACACCCCCAACTGCTGGGGCATCTACGTCTGCGGCCTCGTCTTCGAGTGGATCGAGCGCCAGGGCGGGCTCGCGGCGATGGGGGAGAGGAACGCCGAGAAGGCCGCGCTGCTCTACGACTTCCTCGACGAGTCCACGCTCTTCTCGTCCACCGTGGAGCCGCGCGACCGCTCGCACATGAACGTGCCCTTCGTCACCGGCGACAAGGACCTCGACGCCGAGTTCGTGTCCCAGGCGGCCGCGGCCGGCCTCGTCAACCTCAAGGGCCACCGCTCCGTGGGTGGCATGCGCGCCTCGATCTACAACGCGATGCCAGCCGAGGGCGTCGAGGCGCTCGTGAGCTTCATGAAGGACTTCGAGGCGCGCCGGACGGCGCGCTAGGGGAGGCGGCGACATGTACCGCATTCACTGCATGAACAACATCTCGACCGTGGGGACCGCCGCGCTCGAGCGTGCCGGCTACGACTTCGTCGACGAACCGGGGGCCGCCGACGCCTGGCTCGTGCGCAGCGCCAACCTCCACGAGATCGGCGCCCCCGACGGCCTCCTCGCCGTCGCGAGGGCCGGCGCGGGGGTCAACAACATCCCCGTCGAGCGCTGCGCGGAGCGCGGGGTGGTGGTCTTCAACACGCCCGGCGCGAACGCGAACGCGGTCAAGGAGCTCGTCATCTGCGGCGTCCTGCTCGCCTGCCGCGACGTCATCGGAGGCGCGGAGTGGGTGCGCGAGGCGAGCGACGACCCGCAGATAGCCAAGCGCGCCGAGAAGGCGAAGAAGCGCTTCGGGGGCTGTGAGCTCGCCGGGAAGCGCGTGGGCGTGATCGGGCTGGGCGCCATCGGCGCCGAGGTCGCAGACGCCCTCATCGCGCTGGGCGCCGAGGTCATGGGCTATGACCCCTACCTCTCCATAAACGCCGCCTGGGGGCTCGACCGCCGCATCGAGCACGCGACCGACCTCGGCCAGCTCCTCGGCTCCTGCGACTTCGTGACCCTGCACGTCCCCGCGACCGACGAGACGAGGGGAATGATCTCCGCCGAGGCGATCGGGCGCATGAAGCACGGCGCCGTGCTGCTCAACTTTGCCCGCGACGCTCTCGTCGACGAGCGGGCCCTCGCCGAGGCGCTCGACGACGGGCGGGTCTCCCGCTACGTGAGCGACTTCGCCAACCCCGAGAGCGCCAACATGAGAAACGCCATCGTGCTGCCCCACCTCGGTGCCTCGACGGGGGAGGCGGAGGACAACTGCGCCGTCATGGCGGTAAGCCAGCTGCGCGACTACCTCGAGAACGGAAACATCGTTAACTCGGTCAACTACGGCCGCGTCGACCTCGGCCCGCTCGCACCGGGCGAGACGCGCATCGCGCTGTTCCACGAGAATGTCCAGGGGGTCATCGGGCAGGTCTCGCAGGCCGTGGCCGACGCGGGGCTCAACATCGAGAACATGAGCAACGTGAGCCGCGGGCAGAACGCCTACACGCTGCTCGAGGTGACCGGCCCGCTCGACGACGAAGTGTGCGAGCGCCTGGCGTCGCTCCCGCGCATCCGCAGGGCGCGGCTCATCACGCGCCCGTAGGCGCCGTGGCGAGTTGTGGTGAGCGTACGGGGGACGTCTCGAATTACGCTAACATGGGTACCTTGGAGACCGTAGGCAGTCAGTCCCCGGACCGAGAGGCGCACCGTGTCAGAAAGAACCGAGAGGGTCAAGGCGAAGATCAAGGAGATTGCGGACGCAGACGCTGCGGAGCGCCAGCGCTCCGGACGCTCCGACGTCCCCGTCGGCACGTCCGGCAACCCCTCGACCGACATCCTTACGCTCGCCAACGTCATCACGTTCTGCCGCCTCGCCCTCACCGGTGCCTTTCTCGTCCTGTTCGCGAGCGGCACGAGCCGCACTCTCGCGCTCGTCTGCTACGTCGTGGCGGCGACGACCGACTTCCTTGACGGCCAGATCGCGCGCCGCACCCAGACCGTGAGCTGGCTCGGCAAGATCATGGACCCCATCATGGACCGCATCCTGCTCTTCACGGGCGTGATCGGCCTGCTCATCGTCGGTGAGCTTCCCGTGTGGGTCCCCGTCTTCGTGATCGGCCGCGACGTCTACCTCGCGCTCGGCGGCATGGTGCTCCAGCGCTACCAGAGGCGCCCCGTCGACGTCTCCTACGTCGGCAAGGCGGCGACCGCGCTGCTCATGTTCGGCTTCTGCGACCTGCTGCTCGGGCTTCCTCAGATCGAGGGGCTGGGCATCGTCGACGTCGCCTGGCTCCCGGGGCTGAACGACCAGGGGGCCGCGCTCGGCATCCTGTTCGTCTACGCCGGGGTGGTCTTCTCGGCCGCGACCGCAGTCATCTACACGCGCGAGGGCATCGCGCTCAGGCGGCGCGCCCTCGAGGAGCGGGGTGAGGCCCGATGAGCGAGTGGCGCCGCGGCGTGCTCCATCACGAACACGAGCTGCTCGGGGCGAGCTTCGAGGCCAGCGAGTCGACGGGGCTTCTCGGCGTCGCGTCCTACGCGACGGAGCCTGCAGATCCGCTCGCCTCGACCCCCGGCGCGCTCCTCGCAGACCTCACCGGCTCCGCCTACCAGCTCGTGAGCGGCGCGGATGCCGAGGCGCTCGTCTCGGGAGCATGCGCCGGCCGACCGCTCAACGTGGGCGAGGTGTCCTTCGGGGCCGTGCTCGCCGGCGACGGCGGCGTCCTGTCCGTCCCGCTCGCGCTGAGGACCGGCGACGAGGAGTTCGTGCTCGTCGACGCCACGGAGCGCGGCGAGGCGCTCGTGGGGTGGCTCTCGTTCCTGCACGGCCTCGAGGGCTCGCCCTTCTCGTCCGCGGACGTGCGCGACGCTAGCGACCTGCTCGTCCCGCTGGTGGTCGCGGGCCCCGCCTCCGACGGCGTGCTCGGCGACTACCTCTCCGAGGGGGCGAGCCTGCCCGCTGAGGGCGAGGTTGCGCAGGTCAGGCTCGACGCGATCGGCGCGCTCGTAGCCGGCGTCCCGCTCCCGGGCCTCGCGCCCGCCTACCTCGTGCTCGTCCCGCCCGCCGCCGCGCGCATCATCTGGAGGAGCCTGCTCTCCTTCACCGAGGTGGAGCCCGTGGGGAGCAGGGGCCTTCGCCGCGCGCTCTCATCCGCGCTCCCGTGGGCGCCGGCCCTCGAGGGCGACGGCGCGGCGCGCGTGAGCCGAGACGAGCTCGCGCGCTGGGGGCTCGTCAGGCCGCAGAACGACTACGTCGGCGCACGCGGGCTCTCCTCGTAGGGGCATCGCGGCGCCACAAAGGCGGGCCGCGCGCGGCGCGGCCGGACAGGAGGCACGATGAAGTACTCGATAAACGCCCGCGGTGTCCCCGAGGCCATCGGGCCCTACTCACAGGGGACGACGGCCGGCCGACTTGTCTTTGCCTCGGGCCAGCTCCCCATCTCGACGCGCGACTCCCACTCCCTCGTGGACGGCGGAATCACCGAGCAGACTGAGCGCGTCATCGACCTCATCGAGGCAATTCTCGCCGAGGTCGGCTGCACCCTGGCAGACGTTGCCCAGACGACGGTGTACCTCGCGAGCCTCGACGACATGGAGGCCATGAACGAGGTCTACGCGCGCCGGTTCACGACGCCCGCCCCCGCCCGCGCCGTCGTGGGCGTCTCCGAGCTACCGCTCGGCGCGCTCGTCGAGATGGACTGTGTCGCGTGCAGGTGAGGCGCGCTATCATAGAAGGCTGACAAAGGAGGGAGAGACATGTCCAATCCCAACACCGGAGCCACCGAGATCTTCCGCATGCCCGCCGCCGACTCGACCGTCCCCGACCTCATGGGCGCGGCGAGGCCCTCGCACCCCACGCTGACCATCGTCAAGGGTCCCCAGATCGGCCAGACCTTCGAGCTCGACGCCCCGATGATCACGCTCGGGCGCGACCCCAAGAACAGCGTCTTCCTGAACGACATGACCGTCTCGCGCCACCACGCGCGCATGGACCTCTCCAACAGCGCCGCCGGGCTCGCCACGATCGAGGACCTCGGCTCGCTCAACGGGACGTGGGTCGACGGGGCCATCGCCACGCGCGCGAGCCTCAAGGACGGCTCGACCATCCAGATCGGCACCTTCCGCATGGTGTTCCACACCAACGCGCGACCGCGCAGGATCGACACGGAGGCATAGCGACCATGGCCGATGCGGAGTACCTGACCATCGGCAAGGTCGTCAAGAAGCTGCAGCAGCAGTACCCGGACCTCTCCATCTCCAAGGTCCGCTACCTCCAGGACGAGGGGCTGCTCAACCCCGCCCGGACCCCGAGCGGATACCGCCTCTACTCGCAGCGTGACGTGCGCCGCCTCGAGACGATCCTCTACCTCCAGAAGAACCGCTTCCTGCCCCTCTCGGTCATCCGCGAGGAGCTGGAGCGGGCCGACTCTGGCCAGGCCCCGGTCGAGGCTGCGGGCGTCGAGACCGTCTCGCTGCCCGCCGAGGACGCGGAGCTCGCCCGCAAGCTCCACCCCATCGACCGCATGCCCGAGCTCGTAGGGGCCTCCGTGAGCTTCGTCAGGCAGCTCTCCGAGGCCGGCGTCATCGAGCTCAGGCGTTCGCCCCACGGCCGAGACCTCGTCGACGGCCGCGACTTCCCGCTCATCCGCGTCTGCGACGAGCTCCGCCACTTCGGCATCGGCCCCAAGAACCTGCGCCAGTACGTCATCGCGGCAAACCGCGAGTCAGCGATGTTCGAGCAGGCGCTCGTCGTGTTCGCACGCAAGGGGGGAGGGGTCGAGATCGAGGACACCGACGCCGCCCGCCAGCGCTTCGACCAGGCGTTCTCGCGCATGCTCGGCCTCACCAACGCCGTGCGCGACGAGCTCATAACCCGTCGCGTCAAGGAGCCCTTCTCAGACTCCGCTCAGACGCAGCGCAACGACTGAACAAGGAGAGACCCGTGTCACAGTTTGACTTCGAGAGCCGCATCGTCGACATCCCCGACTACCCCGAGCCCGGCGTCGTCTTCAAGGACATCACGCCGCTGTTCGACGACGCCGAGGCGCTGCGCGCCGTCGTCGACGAGATCGCCTCGCACTTCGAGGGCCGCGGGGTCACCAAGGTGGTCGGCGCCGAGGCGCGCGGGTTTCTCGTGGGCGTTCCCGTCGCCTACCGGCTCGGCTGCGGCTTCGTCCCGGCCCGCAAGCCCGGGAAGCTGCCCCGTGAGGTCTACTCCGAGACCTACTCGCTCGAGTACGGGACCGACGAGCTGCAGATTCACCGCGACGCCCTGACGGCCGAGGACCGCGTGCTCGTCGTCGACGACCTCGTGGCGACCGGAGGCACCGCCGTGGCCACCGCCCGCCTCGTCGAGCAGTCCGGGGCGAGCGTCGAGGGGTTTGCGTTCATCCTCGAGCTCTCCTTCCTCGGACCGCGCGACGTGATAGGCCGCGAGTGCCCCGAGCAGGAGGTCTTCTCGCTCGTCAAGGTGAGCTGACCGGCGGCCCGAATCGTCCCGACTCGCGCTGGCTTGGCCCGCCTTGGTATCGTGACCTTCGTATGAACCTTCCTGAGAGCCGACACACGTAGCCTAGAATGAACCCAGGCTTTTGAAAGGAAACCGTTCATGTCCTTGCGCAACAAAGTTGTCTCCGCGGGGCTCGTGGCACTTCTCGTTGCCGCCCCCTGCTCCCTCTCCGTTCTTCCCGGCGTCGCCATGGCCGACCCCGCCTCCGACCTCGAGGCGGCAGCGGCGCGTCTCGACGAGCTCGGGGCCCAGCTCTCCTCCCTCCAGGACCAGCTCGCCTCGGCCACGACCGAGCTCGAGGGCACCGACGTCGAGATCGCCGAGAAGCAGCAGCAGGTCGAGCAGACCTCGGCCGAGCTTGCCGACAAGCGCCAGCAGCTCGGGGAGAGCATGAGCACCTCGTACAAGTCCGGCAGCGAGGGGCTCCTCGACTTCGTCCTCGGCTCGACGAGCGCGGACGAGCTCGTGAGCCGCATCTACTACCTCGACAAGATCTCCGAGCAGCAGGCCTCCAACATCGAGGAGGTGCGCCAGCTCTCCGAGCGCCTCTCGCAGGAGGTGTCCGAGCTCGAGGAGCGCCAGGCGAGCCAGCAGCAGCAGGTGAGCGACCTCCAGGCGCAGGTCGACGCCTACCAGGCGAGCGTGGCCGAGGCGACCAGCTACTACCAGTCGCTTGACGCCCAGGTCCAGGCCGAGCTCGCCGCGCAGGCGGCGGAGCAGGGAAACTCCAACGTCGACACCGCCCTCGGCGCCATCGAGAGCGGTCAGGGCCAGCAGTCCGGCGGCGAGGCCGCGGGCTCCGGCGACCAGGGGAGCCAGGAAGGCCAGGGTGACTCCGGCGAGCAGGAGCAGCCCCCCGAGCAGACCACGACCGAGCCCGACACCGACGAGCCCTCCGACGGCGGCAGCCAGGGAGGCTCCTCGGGCGGCGGCAGCTCGGTGGGCGCCGGGCAGGGGCTCGCGACCGCCTACGCACAGATCGGCAAGGCCTACGTCTACGGCACGGCCGGCCCGAACACCTTCGACTGCTCGGGCCTCGTCTGCTACTGCTTCGGTTACGCGCGCGGCCGCTCCACGACGCAGATGATCAGCTCCCTGCAGGCCTCGGGCGACTGGGTGACGGACATGAGCCAGCTCCAGGTGGGTGACCTCGTCTTCCCGACCAGTGGCCACGTGGGCATCTACGTCGGCAACGGACGCATGATTCACGCGGCCAACCCGGCCATAGGCGTGGTCGAGGCGCCCGTCTACAGCTTCATCGGCGGCGGATCCTACTACTAGGCCGAGGGCGACCGCATGGGAAGGGGCGGCTCCAGTCAGCTCGAGCGACACCACTCGCGTCGCTTCCAGCTCAGCCTGGTCCTCGAGGGCCTGCTTGTGGGCCTGGTCGGCGGGGGCGTGGTCTCGCTCTACCGCGTTGCGCTCGCGGGGGCGGAGCGGCTCCTGCGGCTGGCGACCGGCTCGGCCGCCGGGGACCCCGCGCTCATGGTCGGATGGGCGCTCCTGCTCGTCGCGATGCTCCTTGTGGTGACGCTGCTCGTGAGGTGGGAGCCTGCCACGTCCGGCTCCGGGATACCCCAGGTGGACGCTGAGGTCGCGGGTCAGCTCGACGCGCCCTGGCGGCGCGTCATCCCGGCCAAGTTCGCCGAGGGCACGCTCACCGCACTCGCCGGCCTCTCGCTCGGGCGCGAGGGCCCCTCGGTCCAGCTCGGTGGCATGTGCGGGAAGGGCGTCTCGCGCGCGCTCGGCAGAAAGAGGGGAGAGGAGCGGCTTCTCGTGACCTGCGGCGCCGCGGCGGGTATGTCCGCGGCCTTCCACGCCCCCTTCACCGGCGTCCTCTTCGCGCTGGAGGAGATTCACCGCGAGTTCAGCGCGCCCCTCATCATCTCGGTCATGTGCTCCGCCGTCGCCTCGGACTTCCTCGTCTCCCAGGTCGTGGGCGTGGAGCCCGTCATGGCGCTCGCCTTCGCCCAGGACCTGCCGCACCCCGACTACGCCCTCGTCGTCGGCCTCGGCCTCGTCTGCGGCCTGCTCGGCGCCCTTCACAACAGGGGGATGTTCGCCTGCCAGAGCCTCTTCTTCCGGCTGCGATCTCACCTGCCGCTCTCACGCCTCGCGGTCCCGTTCGCCCTGGCGTGGGTCGTCGCCTTCACGTGGCCCGCGCTCATGTGCGGGGGAGACGCGCTGCTCGAGCCCCTGCTCTCCGGCAGCGCGCCGGGCCTCGTGGGCCTGCTCGCCCTCCTAGCGGGCAAGTACGCCTACACCACCGTCTGCTTTGGCTCCGGGGCGCCCGGGGGGACCCTCTTTCCGCTCGTTGTCCTCGGAGCGCTCGTCGGGGCGGTCTTTGCCAGCGCGTGCGCGCCGCTCGGCCTCGACGCAACCTTCCTGCCCAACTTCGTCGCCCTCGGCGTCGCCGGGCTCTTCTCGGGCGTCGTGCGGGCACCCGTGACCGCGGTCGTCCTCGTGTTCGAGCTGACCGGCTCACTCGACGCGCTGCTCTCGGTCTGCATCGTCTCGATCGTGGCCTACGTCGCCTCCGGCCTCACCAAGACCGACGCGTTCTACGAGCATCTGCTTGCCGGGCTGCTCGACGACCTCGACGTCGAGGTCGCGGCAGGCCCGTCAGGCGGCGAGAAGGACCTCGGGAGGGCGTGCGTCGGCTGGGGGAGTCACCTTGAGGGAATGCTCGTCCGCGAGGTTCCCTGGCCTGACGGTCTTCGGCTCGTCACGATTGAGCGTGCCGGGACAGAGCTCGTGCCCACGGGAGACACCGAGCTCTGCGCCATGGACGAGCTCCTGTTCATAGCCGACGAGGACGCCCTCGAGGACGCCCGCCTCAAGCTGCGCCTCATGTGCGCGCCTCGCGTTCGCGAGTAGGGAGACGAGCCAGCTGCCCGAGGTGCGCAGGCCTCCGGGGAAGGCGAAACGCAACATGCCCTCTACTTTACATAAGATATATTATCACGGTTTTAGACAGAACAGGAAGGGGAGCCGGACGGAGGTCTCCGGCCCCCTCGGGAACGTCGAGTCGTGCCCGTCACCCCTCGACGGGCCTGCCGAGAAACGCAGCGGCGCTCGTGGCTGCCACGGCTCCGTCTGACGCCGCAGTCACGATCTGCCTGAGCGGCTTTGCTCGGGCGTCCCCGGCAACGAACAGGCCGGGCGTCTGGGTCGCCATCCGTTCGTCCGTGAGGACGTACCCAGCGTCGTCAAGCTCGGCGAGGCCGCGGACGAGTTCGGTCTCGGGAGTGCGGCCCACGAGCACGAAGACCCCGAAGGAGCCCTCCTCGTAGGTCTCTACGTAGGTGGCCCCGGTCGCGTTGTCACGGAGGGTGACCGACGAGGGCAGCTCGCCTCCGTCGAGCGAGACGACGCTCGTCATCAGCCTGACCTCGACCTTCTCGTTGCGCTCGAGCTCGGCCACGACGGCGGCCTGTGCCCTCAGGTGGTCCTTGCGCACCACGAGCGTCACCTTGCTCGCAAAGCGCGTCAGGAAGAGCGCCTCCTCGGCTGCCGAGTTTCCCCCACCAATAACGAACACCTGTTTGTTTCTGTAGAACATGCCGTCACAGGTGGCGCAGTACGAGACCCCATGCCCCGCAAAGCGCTCCTCGCCCTCGAATCCGGCATGTCGCGGTCGCGCGCCTGCGGCGAGGATGAGCGAGGCGCAGTCGTAGCACGCGGAGGCGCCCCGAACGAGGAAGCGCCCGGTCGCCTCGTCACGCTCGACGGAACTCACCGGGTCCATGACGACCTGGGCGCCGAGGTCGGTCGCCTGCGCGTGCATGGCGTCAACGAGGGAGAAGCCGTCGGCATGCGGAACGCCCGGGTAGTTGTCGACCTCGCTCGTGAGGATCACCTGGCCGCCAACGGCCTCGCGCTCGAGCGTCACGACGTCGAGAAGCGAGCGCTGGGCGTAGATGGCGGCCGAGAGGCCTGCCGGACCCCCTCCGACGATGACGAGGTCCTTGCGCACGGTGTCAGTCATGAGTCTCCCCTCTCTTGCGCGAGCCTTACCTGAGCGATACCCGCTTTCTCCCCTCCCCAACGCCAAAATGAGACTAAGTTGACATCATTTTGGCGCCGGGAGGGGATGGGCGCGCGGCTACGAGGCGTCCTGCTCCTTGGGTCGGGGGAGAACGAGGTTCATCAGGATGCCCACGAGCGTGGAGGTGGCCATGCCCGGAAGCGTGTAGTCGCCGATGGGAATCGCGATTCCCGAGGTCTCCATGCCGACGCCGAGGATGATGACGACGGACGCGATCATGAGGTTGCGGTTGACGTCAAAGTCGACGCGGTTCGAGACGAGCATGCGCAGGCCGTTGGACGCGATGAGGCCAAAGAGCAGGAGGCTCACGCCGCCCATGACCGGGCTCGGGATCGACTGGATGAGGGCGGCGAGCTTGGGGCAGAAGCCGCCCACCACGAGCGCGAAGCCGGCCGCGTACCAGAAGATCTGCGTCGAGTACACGCGCGTCACGCTCATGACGCCGATGTTCTCAGCGTAGGTGGTCGTCGGGGGGCCGCCGAGGAAGCCGGAGATGACCGTGGAGATGCCGTCGCCGGCGAGCGAGCGGGGCAGCATGGAGCGGTAGTCCTTGCCGACGATCTCTCCGACGGCGAGGAGGTGCCCGATGTGCTCGATCACCACGACGACGGCGACGGGCGCGACGAGCGCGATGGCGCCGGGGTCGAAGACGGGCATGGAGACGTTCGGCAGGCCGACCCACGCCGCCTCGGCGACGGGCGCGAAGTCGACGAGCCCAAGCGCCAGCGAGACGAGGTAGCCGACGATGATGGCGAGAAGGACCGGGACGGTCCCGACGATGCCGCCCATGCTGGAGAAGACCACGGCCGCGGCGAGCGTCACGCCCGCGACGATGGCACCGGTCGTGAAGAACACGCTCGTGCCGTCCGCCGCATCGGTCATGAAGGCCATGTCGGCCGCCGTGGCGGCGAGCCCGACGCCGATGACGACCATCACCGAGGCGACGAGGACCGGCGGAAGCAGGCGGTCGAGCCATCCCGTCCCGACGAGGCGGATGACCCCGGCCACGGCAAGGAACACGAGACCGGCGACGATCACGCCGGACATGGCCGCGGCAAGGCCCTTGGTGGCCCCCACGGCAAGGATCGGGCTGATGAAGGCAAAGGAGCTTCCGAGGTAGCTCGGAATCTTGTTGCCGGTGACGAGCAGGTAGCAAATCGTGCCGATGCCCGAGCACATGATGGCGACGTTGGGGTCGAGCCCCGTGAGCACGGGGACGAGGACGGTGGAGCCGAACATGCTCATCATGTGCTGGATGCCCAGCGGGATGGCCCGGCCGACGGAGACGCGGTCGTCGACGCCGATGACCTCACGCTCGTGTGCGCTCATCTCTCACTTCCCTTCTGTTGAAGCCAGTAAAAAAGGCCCGGGCGCGTGCGCCCGGGCCCGGGGGTCCCTCGCTAGACGACGAGGAAGTACACCAGGAAGGCGAGCGCCGCGACCCACATGAGCGGCTTGACCTTCTTGAGCTGGCCGGTCACCGCGGCGACGACGACGTAGGCGATGAAGCCGAAGCCGATGCCGTTGGAGATGGAGTAGGTCAGGGGCACGCCGGCCACGATGAGGAAGGCGGGCAGGCCCTCGAGGAGGTCGGTCCAGTCGATCTCGGTGACCTCGCTCATCATGAGGTAGCCGACGAAGACGAGGGCGCCGCAGGTGGCAGCGGAGCTCACGACGGAAATCAGGGGCGAGAAGAACGCGGCGACGATGAAGAGCAGGCCCGCGACCACGGAGGAGAGGCCGGTGCGGCCGCCGTCGGCGGCGCCCGACGCGGACTCGACGAAGGTGGTGATCGAGGAGGCGCCCACGAGGCCGCCCACCGCGGCGGCGGCGGAGTCGACGATCAGGATGGGCTTGATGTCCTTGACGCGGCCGTCGTCCTCGAGGAACTCGCCCTGCTTGGCCACCGCCATCGCAGTGCCCATGGTGTCGAAGAAGTCAGACATCATGAGGGAGAAGGCAAAGACGAGCAGCGTGGGGTTCGTGACGACCTTTGCGATGCCCATGACGCCCGTCTCGTCGGTGAGGAAGGGGGCGCCGAAGGTGGAGAAGTCCAGGCCGGAGACGATGCCTGCGGGCATCTGCGTGACGCCGAGGGGGATGCCGGCGATAACGGCGATGATGATGCCGAGCAGCAGGGCGCCCTTGACGTTCATGGCGTAGAGCACGATCGTCACGACGATCGAGATCAGGCCGACCAGGAAGGTGGGGCTGAAGACGTCGCCAAGGGTGACCATGGTGGACTCGTCTGCGACGATGATGCCCGCGTCGGCGAGGCCGATCATGGCGATGAAGAGGCCGAGGCCCACGGAGATGGCGTGGCGAAGCGACACGGGAATGGCGTCCATGATCGCCTCGCGCAGGCCGCACAGGACCAGGACCAGGATCGCGACGCCCTCGATGAAGATGACGGCGCTCGCGGCGTGCCAGTCCCCGCCGGCGATGCCGGTGAGCGTAAACGCGAAGACGGCGTTGACGCCCATACCGGAGGCGCAGGCGAGCGGGCGGTTGGCGATGAGGCCCATGAGGATCGTCATGATGCCCGCGCCGAGGCAGGTGGCCGTCACCGCCGCAGTTGCCGGAATGCCCGCGGACGTGAGGAGCGAGGGGTTCACCGCGATGATGTACGCCATCGCGAGGAACGTCGTCAGGCCCGCACGAACCTCCTGGCCGACGCTCGAGCCCCTCTCACCTGCCTTGAAGAAAGATTCCATAAACTAACATCCCTTTCCTTTTGCCACGTACACTATGTGTCCTGCCGCGGCGGAGGGCCGCAGACGCAAAACCAGGGCCTAGACGCCGCTCGAGCCAAAGCCGCCGGCGCCGCGGTCGGTCTCGTCGAGCTCGTCGACCTCGACGAGACGCACGACGGGGACGCGCTGGATGACGAGCTGGGCGATGCGCTCGCCGCGCTCGATGGAGATGCTTCGCTCGTCGTCGAGGTTGACGGCGCAGACCTTGAGCTCGCCGCGGTAGTGGGAGTCGACGAGGCCGGGCGTGTTCGCCATGGAGAGCCCCTCGCGCAGGGCAAGGCCGCTCCTCGGCTGCACGAAGCCCGCGTATCCCTCGGGGATCGCCACGGCGAGCCCGGTGGAGACGAGCCTGCGCTCGTGCGGCGCGAGCGTCACGCTCTCGTTGGCCCTGAGGTCGAGCCCGGCGTCGCCCTCGTAGGCGTAGCTCGGGAGCTCGACCGTCGGGTCGAGCCGCTTGATCGGAAGGTCGACCCTGTCGTCAGTCATTCAGGCTCCTCAGTTCCTCGCTGAACTCGTCAACGTCCTTGAAGTCACGGTAGACGGAGGCGAAGCGCACGTAGGCGACCTTGTCGACGGACACGAGACGCTTGAGCACCATGCTTCCGAGGTCGACGGAGGACACCTCCATCGTGCCGCCGTCGCGAAGCTCGGACTCGATGCTGTCGATCAACGCGGTCAGCGCTGACATGGGGACGTCACGCTTGACCGTGGCGGTGACCAGGCCCCTCATGAGCTTCTGGCGGTCGAAGGTCTCCTTGCGCCCGTCCCGCTTCACCACGACGAGCGGCATCTCCTCGCAGCGCTCGTAGGTGGTGAACCTGAACCCGCACTTGGTGCACTCGCGCCTGCGGCGAATTGCGTCGTTGCTCTCTGAGGGCCGCGAGTCGACGACCTTCGACTCCTCGCAGCCGCATTTGGGACAGCGCATCGAACCTCCTCAAAATCACACACCTTGAGAAGGTATCACAGAACGTTCAAATTTCGGGCGTGAATGGGAGGGCGAAACGATTTCGAAAGCGTGGGGAGCCTATCCAAGGCTCGAGGCGGGAACCACGAGACGCTGGCCGGCAACGAGCGCGCCGCCGCTGAAGCCGTTTTGCTCCTCGATCCACCGCACCAGCTCGGAGGTGGAGACGCCCTCGCAGGGGCGCTCCTCGGCGATGGACCAGAGCGAGTCGCCCTCCTCGACGACGACCGTCTCGACGGGCAGTGCGCCGACCGCGGCGGCGACGCGCCCTCGCGAGAGGGAGTCCGAAACCGCGGAGGCGGCGAGAAGCGCGACGACGAGACCGCACCCGAGGGCGAGGAAGAGGGCCGCCTGACGCACGGTGAGGCGCGCCGGCTCCGCCTTCCGGGCGCTGGCGCGCTCGGGCCTGCGCGCCGCGCCGGCTGCGCGGCCGCCCTCGATGAGCACGAGGCCGTGCTCGCGAGGGTCGAGGGCTGCGGTCCCGTCGATGCCGGGAAGGGCTGCGTAGGTGCTGGTGATCATCGTGGTCCCCTTTCGTCTCTGGCCGGAACGGTTATAGCGCACCGACCGGACAAAAATTCCACGTGCAATCGGAACGTCTGTACTCTATTATGAAGGTACAGTTGTTCGTGTCAAGAGAAAATCGAACATTTGTTTGCTCGAGAGCGTCAGCTGGTGTACCATAGGCGCAGAGACGAAGGAGGCACTCATGGCAAGAGGAAAGCTCGGTAAGCGCCAGCTCGCCATCTACGACTTCATTCGAAGCTACTCGGACGAGCACGGCTACCCGCCCTCGGTGCGCGAGATCGGGGCCGCCGTCGGGCTGGCCTCCCCCTCCACCGTCCACATGCACCTCAAGGTCCTCGAGGAGCAGGGGCTCATCAAGCGCGACTCCAAGAAGCCCCGCACGATCGAGGTCATGGGCAAGCAGGCCGCCTCGGGCCAGCACCTCGCCGAGGTGACCCAGGACGTTGACCGTGACGTCATCACGCTGCCCGTGGTCGGTCGCGTCGCCGCAGGCACGCCCATCCTCGCCGAGCAGAACATAGAGGACCGGCTGAGCCTTCCGACCTCCGTCGTGGGCGACGCGAGCTCCTTCGTGCTGCGCGTCCGCGGCGAGTCCATGGTCAACGCAGGCATCTTCGACGGGGACTACATCGTCGTCAAGGAGCAGAGCGACGCGCACGACGGCGAGATCGTCGTCGCCCTCATCGACGACTCTGCAACGGTCAAGACCTTCTACCGCGAGCCGGGCCGCATCCGCCTCCAGCCGGAGAACGACACGATGGAGCCCATCTACGTCGAGAACCCCACCATCCTGGGCAGGGTCACGGCCCTCATCCGCTCCGTCAGCTAGCGCGCCGTGCTGGATTCGTCACAGTCTCAGGGCCCTCGTGCGACGGGACGCGTCGGCCTCTTCGACGTGGTGAGGGGCTTCTCCGTCGTTTCTATGGTGCTGTTTCACCTGTGCTACGACCTCAGGTTCATCTACGGGCTTGACCTCGGGTGGTTCGCGCCGCCCCTGCAGGACGTGTGGCGTGCGAGCATCTCGTGGACGTTTCTGTTCGTGGCCGGGTGCATGTGCCCGCTGTCGCGCTCCAACCTGAGGAGGGGCCTGCAGTACGGCGCGGTGGCGCTCGCCATCTGGGTCGTCACCTCGCTCTTCCGCTTCGACACGCCGATCTCGTTCGGCATCATCTACTGCATGGCGGCCTGCACGCTCGTGGCATGGGCCCTCGGGCGCCTCGGGGTCCTCCCGCGCGGCTATGTCGCGGCAGCGGTCCTGCTCGTCGCGTTCCTCGCGCTGCGGGGGATGCCGGGAGGCGAGGTGGGCCTCGGGTCGCTTCGCGTCGAGCTGCCAGACGCGCTCTACTCCACGGAGTGGCTCTCCTGGCTCGGGCTGCCGGGGCCGGGATTCTCCTCGGGAGACTACTACCCCCTGCTCCCCTACCTGCTCGTCTACCTCGCCGGGGCGGCCGCGGGCAGTCGCTGGGCGCGCGAGGGCTACCCCGTGTGGGCGCGTGCGGCGAGGCTGAGGCCGCTCTCATTCGTCGGCCGGCACGCCCTTGTCGTCTACGTCCTGCACCAGCCCGTCCTTCTCGCCGTCTGCGCCCTGCTGCTGGGCGGCTGGGCCTGACGCCTCGTAGGGCGCGAGCGTGCGCGCCATGCGAGCGTCCGCCTTGACGGTGGCCAGCAGGCCCTCCTGGACGTAGGTCTCCCGCATGACCTGGCAGCGCTCGTGGACCATGCGCATGAGCAGGCCCTTCTCGTAGGGGACGAGCACGCTCATCGTGACGCTGCCGGCGGCGGCCTCCCGGGCGACGCGGTAGAGCAGGCCGCGCACGCCCGTCCCCTCCCGGGCGGAGATCACCTGCGCGTCGGGGTGGGCGGCAGCCGCGTCGCGCAGCTGGAGCTCGTCGAGCAGGTCGGCCTTGTTGAGCACGGTCACGCAGCGTATCTCGGAGGCGCCGATCTCGGCGAGCACGGACCTCACCGCGTTGATCTCAAGCTCGCGGTGCGGGTCGGACGCGTCCACCACGAGCAGGATGAGGTCGGCGGCGCGGACCTCGGCGAGGGTGGACTTGAAGGACTCGACGAGCATCGTCGGGAGCTTCTGGATGAACCCGACCGTGTCGGTAATCGTGACCTTCCGGCCCTCGTCGAGCTCGAGCGCGCGGGTGGTCGGGTCGAGCGTCGCGAAGAGCTCGTCTCGCACGTAGACGTCTGCGCCGGTAAGACGGTTGAGCAGCGTCGACTTGCCTGCGTTGGTGTAGCCCACGAGCGCGACGCGGTACACGCCCGAGTCCCAGCGGGCCTTGCTCTGCACGCCGCGGCGGCGCTCGAGGCGCTCGAGCTCGCGGCGCAGCGTCGAGATGCGGGCGCGCACGAGCCTGCGGTCGACCTCGAGCTGGCTCTCACCCTGCCCGAAGCGGCTTCCGATGCCCCCTCGCGTCTGCTCGCCGACCAGGTGGCTCCACATGCCCCTCAGCCGGGGGAGCACGTACTGGAGCTGGGCGAGCTGGACCTGGAGACGTCCCTCGTGGGTCGTGGCGTGAACGCCGAAGATGTCGAGGATCAGCGCCGTCCGGTCGATGATCTTGACTGGCTCGCCGACGATCTTCTCGAGGTTGGCCTGCTGCGAGGGCGTGAGCTCGTCGTCGAAGATCACGACGTCGGCAGAGAGGCTCCTGACGTAGCCGCAGAGCTCCTCGACCTTGCCGCGCCCGATGAAGGTCCTGGGCACTGGGGCGTCAAGGCGCTGCGTGAGGGTCATCACGACCTCCGCGCCGTCGGTCTCGGCGAGGCGCGCGAGCTCGGCGAGCGACTCCTCGCAGCCCCACTCCGACTTGCCGAGGTCAACGCCGACCAGAATCGCGCGCTCGGGCACCGGCGCGGTCGAAAGCGGCTTAAAGCGTCCCATGTTCCTCCCGGCAGACGTCGTTGACGATGCGCTCCGCCGCCGCCTCGACGTCGCACCCGTCGAGGTCGATCCACCGCACGCGTCCGTCGCGCCTGAGCCAGGAGAGCTGGCGCTTGGCGTAGCGCCTCGTCCTGACCTTCACCTGCTCGACGGCGTCGGACATCGCGCACGCGCCCGAGAGCGCCTCGAGAACCTCCTTGTAGCCGATCGCCTGGCCGGCTGTGAGCTCGGAGGTGAGACCGCGCGCGGCGAGGGCGCGGACCTCGTCGACCAGGCCTGAGGCGAACATCTCGTCCACACGCCTGTCGATGCGCGCGTAGAGGCGCTCGCGCGACATCGTGAGGCCCCAGATGCCAGCCTCGTAGTGGGGCTTGCGGGCGAGAAGCCCCTCGTGGTGCTCGGCGTAGGAGGTTCCCTCGTCGAGCATCTCGAGGGCCCTGACGACGCGGCGCGAGTTGTTGGGGTGAATGAGCCGGGCGCTTCGCGGGTCACGCTCGGCGAGAAGGTCGTGCAGGGCCGCAGGGCCCCGCTCGGCGAGCAGACCCTCGTAGGCGCGCCGGCGCTCCCCGCCCTTCTCGCCGGAGGGGAACTCCATCTCGTCAATCACCGCGTCGAGGTAGAGCCCGGTGCCGCCACACAGGACCGCGTCGCGGCCCCCGGAGAGCAGGGCGTCGACGCAGGAGCGGGCGTCGCGCTGGAACAGACTGACCGAGTAGTTCTCGAGCGGGTCGCAGACGTCGACCATGAGCAGCGGGACGCGGCGCTCGCAGGCAGGCGTCTTGGCCGTCCCGACGTCCATCCCCCGGTACACCTGCATCGCGTCGACCGAGACGACCGAGGTGCCCAGGCGCTCGGCGACGAGCTCGGCGGTCGCGCTCTTGCCGGATGCGGTGGGGCCGACGACGGCGAGGACGGCGGGGCGCCTCATCGAGGCTCGCCCTCCAGGGCGCCGCGCAGGTACCAGGTCCTTGCCCCCTCGACGCGCACGTCGCAGACGCGTCCGACAAGGTCGGCCGCGGAGCGCCCCTCGGGGAGGGGGAAGTGCACCGTCTGGTTCTTCTCGCTGTGGCCGACCATGACGGAGTCGTCTCGCTTGGAGCTGCCCTCCACGAGCACGCGCGCCACGCCGCCCACGTCGAGCTGGTTGGCCTCGAAGGCCTGCCTGGCCACGAGCTCGGCGAGCCGGTCGAAGCGCTCCTGGATCACCTCGCGGGGGGTGTCGTCGACCATCTCGGCCGCGGGCGTGCCCGGGCGGGGTGAGTAGATGAAGGTGTAGGCGGATGAGAAGGCGGCCTCACGCACGAGCGAGAGCGTGTCCTCGAAGTCGGCCTCGGTCTCCCCCGGGAAGCCCACGATGATGTCGGTCGAGAGGGCGAGCCCGGGCATGGCGGCGCGAAGCCGTCCCACGAGCTCGAGGTAGCCCTCGCGCGTGTAGCGGCGATTCATGGCCTTGAGCACGCGCGTGGAGCCGCTCTGGACCGCAAGGTGCAGGTGCGGCATCACGGCGGGGACCTCGGCCATCGCGGCGATGACGTCGTCGGTGAGGTCCTTGGGGTTGGATGACGTGAACCGGATGCGCTCGACCCCGGTCTCCCCCACCCTGCGCAGCAGCTCCGCGAAGCGAGGCTCGCCGTAGATGTTGCGACCGTAGGAGTTGACGTTCTGCCCGAGCAGGCAGACCTCGCGCACGCCGTCGGAGACGAGCCTCTCGACCTCGGCGACGACGCTCTCCATGGTGCGGCTCTTCTCGCGCCCGCGGACGTGGGGCACGATGCAGTACGTGCAGAAGTTGTTGCAGCCGGTCATGATGGGCACCCACGCGTGGAAGGGGCTCGCCCGGTGGCTCGGGAGGTCGGTGGAGAAGGGGCGGCCCTCCTCCTCGGTGTCGACCTCGACGGCGTGCCCGGCGCCTCCCTCGAACGCCTCGCACAGCAGGTCGGGGAGGCTGGCGAGCGCGCTCGTGCCGAAGACGACGTCGGCGCAGGGGATGTGCTCGCGTATGCGCTCGCCGTCGCGCTGGGCGATGCAGCCGCCTATGGCCACGACGCGCCGCCCCGAGGGCGGCTCGGGCGCGCTGACCATGGCGGAGGCCTGGCCGTAGAGGCGCTGGTCGGCGTTCTCCCTCACGCAGCAGGTCATGAAGACGACGACGTCGGCCTCCTCGGGCTCGGCGACCGCGATGCAGCCGCACTCGTCGAGCAGGCCGGCGACTCGCTCGGAGTCGTGAAGGTTCATCTGGCATCCGAAGGTGCGGACGCAGTAGGTCTTGCCCACGAGGGCCCCGTGGCGCGCCGTCATGACGCAAGCTCCGGGGACTCGGGCTCCGAAGCGCGCGACGAGGTGGTGGGGGCGCTGATGCGGTGCACGTAGATCGCGATGCGAATGGCGGTGCGGCTCTCCCCCGAGATCTCGATGTCGGAGAAGGTGGGCGCGCACGAGATGTCGACGCCGGTGGGAATGAGGAAGCCGCGCGCGATGGCGACGGCCTTGATGGCCTGGTTCACCGCGCCCGCCCCGACGCACTGGATGTTGACGGGAAGCCCGTCCTTGACGAGGCCGGCAATGGCGCCGGCGACCGAGGCCGGCGACGACTTGCTCGAAACCTTTAGAAAGTCCATTTCTCTCTCCTGCTGCGTGGCTCTCTGAGCTGCTGCGTGTCTGGTTCGATGGTTACCGTGGGTGCGCGTTGAGCAAAGATTCTACTGTCCTCCCCCTCCCTTGGGAAGGGCGGGGGGCTAGTCGCCCTCCTCAAGGTCGAAGGTCACAGTGATCCTCCTCCTGCCGACCTTGACCCGCGGGTCCGAGGACAGGGAGAGGTAGTATCGCTCGCCGAGAAGGGCGAAGTCGCGCTCGAGGGCGCGGGAGAACTCCTCGACGTCCTCCCGGGAGATCCTGAGGCCGCGCCGGTCGCGCGCGAGGTCGACCTCGCGCGGGGCGGCGTTGGCGGAGCCCCGGTGGGTGAGCCGCGCCACGACGCTGCGCAGGGGGCGGATCTGGCCCGATACGATGCGGTGCGCCGTGCGCTCCGACATCTCGAGGCCGAGGGACGCCGCCTGGGAGCGAAGCTCGGAGGCGTCGGCTGCCGCGCGCAGGCGCTCGAGCACGGGGAGGTCGTCGAGGGAGTCGATGAAGAGCAGCTCCGAGCCGTCGACGGACTGGGCGGCGCGGGCGCGGGCGGTGGCCACGACCTCGGCGGGCGAGCCGAGGTAGACCTCGCAGGAGGACCGCTCCTCGAGGGCGAACTCGCAGCACGTCCTCACGATGTTGTGAGGGCCGCGGACGCAGGCGAGGCTGCCGTCCTCGCCCGCCTCGACCGTAGGCCAGCTGGACTGGTCGGCGCGCTCGGGGAGCGCGGTCGCGTCGGTGACGACCCGGATGGCGGACCCCTTGCCGGGGGCCGAGGAGACGACCTCCGCGCTCACGGCGTTCTCCCTGATCGAGAAGAGCGCCATTCCGCGGCCGTGGATGCCCCAGTGGTCCATGTGGACGCTGTCGAGCTTGGACGTCACGCGCGCCTCGAAGACGCGCTCGTGCATGTCCGCCGGGATGCCCGACCCGTCGTCGAGCATCGTGGTGGCACGCAGGTCGCCCTCGCGCGTCGTCGCCACGTAGATGTGACGGGCGCCGGCGTCGCGAGCGTTGCGCAGCATCTCGATGACCGCGTCCTCGACGCAGCGGACGTCATGCTTTGCCTGACGGCGCTCGGCCTCCGCGACGCGCAGGCGGACGTAGCCCTCGCCGAGGTTCTCCTCGACGCGCAGCGCCCGCTCGCCGCCCATCGTGGACACGAAGCTCGCGAGGTCGGCCGACCCGGACACCCTGCGCCCCTACTTGGCCACGTCGACGGCGCGGGACTCGCGGATGACCACGACGCGAACCTGGCCGGGGTACTCCATCTCGTCCTCGATCTGCTTGGCGATGTCGTGCGCGAGCACGGTGGCCTGGGCGTCGGAGATCTTCTCGGGCTCGACCATGACGTGAAGCTCGCGACCGGCCTGCATGGCGTAGGTGCGCTCGACCCCGTCGTGGGCGTTGGAGATCTCCTCGAGCTTCTCGAGGCGCTTGATGTAGTTCTCCGCAGACTCGCGGCGCGCGCCGGGCCGCGCGGCAGAGATGGCGTCGGCGGCCTGGACGAGGACGTCGAGCACGGTGTCGGGATCGACGTCGGCGTGGTGCGCCTCGATGGCGTGGACGATCTCGGGGCGCTCGCCGTAGCGGCGCGCGAGGTCCGCGCCGATCACCGCATGCGGGCCCTCGACCTCGTGGTCGATGGCCTTGCCGAGATCGTGCAGGAGGCCGGCGCGCTTGGCCGGCGCCTCGTCGAGGCCGAGCTCGGAGGCCATGATGCCGCAGAGCGTCGAGACCTGGATCGAGTGCGAGAGGACGTTCTGGCCGAAGGAGGTGCGGTAGCGCAGCGCGCCGAGCGTCTTGACGAGCTCGGGGTGCAGGTCGTGGATGCCGGCGTCGAAGGCGGCCTGCTCTCCCGCCTCGCGCACGCGCTCGGCGACGAGCGCCTCGGCCTTCTTGTAGAGCTCCTCGATGCGTGCGGGGTGGATGCGACCGTCGGCGATGAGGTTCTCGAGGGCCACGCGCGCCGTCTCGCGACGAACCGGGTCAAAGCTCGAGAGAACGACGGTCTCGGGCGTGTCGTCGATGACGAGCGAGACGCCGGAGACCTGCTCGAAGGTGCGGATGTTGCGTCCCTCGCGGCCGATGATGCGGCCCTTGAGGTCGTCGGAGGGAATGTGCACCGAGGTCACCGTGATCTCGCCGGCCTGGTCGGCGGCGCAGCGCTGTATGGCGGTGGAGATGATCTCCCGGGCGGTCTTGTCGGCCTGGGCGCGCACCGACTGCTCGGCCTCGCGCAGGATCTGGGCCTCCTCGCGCACCGACTCGGCGCGCACGCGGGCGAGCAGCTCGTCGTGCGCCTCGTCGCTCGAGAGCCCGGCGATCCGCTCGAGCTCGCTGGACTGGCGGGCGACCATCTCGTCGAGGTCGCTCTTGCGGCGGTCGAGCTGGCCCTGGAGGCTCGAGAGCTGGTGCTCGCGGCGGTCGAGCGCGTCGTTTCTGTGGTCGAGGGACTCCTCGCGCTGCATGATGCGGTTCTCGAGGTTCTGGAGCTCTCCCTTGCGCTTCTTCTCCTCCGCCTCGGAGGCCTGCTTGAGGGCGAGGATCTCCTCCTTCGCCTCGAGGACGGCCTCCTTCTTTGCGTTCTCGGCCTGCCGCTTCGCCTCGGACGCGATGCGCTCGGCCTCCCCGCGGGCGGAGTCGAGGCGAGCCTCGGCGTCCCTGAGGCGGGAGTTGCTCTTCCCGGCGAGGACGAAGTAGACGACGACGGCGCCGACCGCTAGGCCGACCGCTCCCGCAATAAGAAATTCCATGGCTGCTCCTCAGGTTATGCGTACGTTTTCCGTGTGGTTCTGGAGACCGCGGCGCATGCCGCGGAACCCGCCATCGGAAGTGCAGTCATGGCGCCTGTGCCGAGTGCCGCCCCAGTGACGGCTAACGCGATAGATCCCGAGAATATGGACATCAGCTGGCCAGCCAGCGTGAGAATGCGCTCCAATAGCATGTCCATCGTAGCGTCAACGTAAGCTTTCTGTCAAATGAGCCCGTGGTAGACGCGGCTATCGGGCGGCGTCCACCACCTCGCGCGCCACGTCGCAGGAGAGCGAGGGCGAGAAGCCCCTGCCGCACAGGAACCTGACGATCCTTGCATAGTCGTTGCTGCCGGTCAGGCGGCGTCTCGAGGCGAGCGCGAGCGCGCGCTCGCGCTCCTCGCCGGCCGAGACGAACTCCTCGGGCCAGCCCTCGACCGCTTCGGGGCTCACGCCGCGACGCTCGAGCTCGCACTCAATCCTCGCGCACCCCCAGCCGGCGGCGACCTTAGAGCGGGCGAAGGCGGCTCCGAAGCGCGCGTCGTCGACCAGGCCGCACTCCCTCGCGCGGCCCACGAGCTCGGCGGACACGCCGGTGGGGTACCCCTCCTCGCGCAGGCGACGCTCGAGCTCCGCGGCGGAGAAGTCCCTCCTGCCCACGAGTTCCTCGACGCGAAGCCTCCCGCAGCTCCGCTCCTCCTCGGCGAGGAGGTGGAGCAGCTCGGCGCGCGAGCCGGGCGAGAGTTCGTCCCCGCGCGCCGCGAGGCGCCTGCCCACGGCCACGGGGATGTGGAGCTCCTCGGAGCCGTGCGACTCGCTCGTCACGCTCAGGACGGCCCGAGGCCGAGACCAGGATGACGACCGGGCGCCGCGCTCCGGCAGGCTCACCTCCCAGAGCGGGGCGGCCACTACAGGGCGTCCTCGGTCGCGACCTCGAGCGGCTCGCCGACGCGCTCGTCACCGAGCTCGAGCCCGCACGCGACACGGACGCGATGGTCGATCTCGTCCATGAGGTCGGGGTTGGAGGCGAGGAACTCCTTCGCCGCCTCGCGGCCCTGGCCGAGACGCTCCTGGTCGTAGGTGAACCAGGAGCCCGACTTGCTCACGATGCCGTAGTCGACGGCCATGTCCAGGATCGACCCCTCCTTGGAGATGCCCTGGCCGTACATGATGTCGAACTCGCACTGCTTGAACGGGGGCGCGACCTTGTTCTTCACGACCTTGACGCGGACGCGGTTACCCACGATCTCGCCGTTCACCTTGATGGAGTCGACGCGGCGGATGTCCATGCGCACCGACGAGAAGAACTTGAGGGCGCGGCCGCCCGGCGTGGTCTCGGGGTTGCCGAACATGACGCCGATCTTCTCGCGCAGCTGATTGATGAAGATGCAGGTGGTGTTTGACTTGGAGAGCGAGCCGGCGAGCTTGCGCAGCGCCTGGCTCATGAGGCGGGCCTGGAGGCCGACCGTGGAGTCGCCGATCTCCCCCTCGATCTCGGCGCGGGGCGTGAGCGCCGCGACGGAGTCGACGACCACGACGTCGATCGCGCCGGAGCGCACGAGCATGTCGCATATCTCGAGGGCCTGCTCGCCGGTGTCGGGCTGGGAGATGAGCACCTCGTCGATGTCGACTCCGATGCGGGCGGCGTAGCCCGGGTCGAGCGCGTGCTCGGCGTCGATGAAGGCGACGACGCCTCCCATAGCCTGGGCCTCCGCGAGAATCTCGAGCGAGAGCGTGGTCTTGCCGGAGGACTCGGGCCCGTATATCTCCACGATGCGGCCGCGCGGGACGCCGCCGATGCCGAGCGCGGCGTCGAGGGCGATGGAGCCCGTCGGGATCGCCTCGACCTCGAGGCTGGGGCCGCCGTCGCCAAACTTCATGATGGCGCCCTTGCCGAACTTCTTCTCTATCTCGTCCGTGGTGGCCTTGAGGACCTTGTCCCGCTCCTCGCCGGTCGTACGCGGATGTATCTCCTTGGTGATGCCCTTGCTCTTGGCCATGGTCTCTCCCTCGCTTTGCCGTCGACGTGATGGTATACGAACAACCGTTCCCAGTCAAGGCCGGTGGGAAGACCATAGCAGCGCGAGCTTGCGCGAGGCTTCCACGAACCTTCCGCGAACCTCCGCGGACGGGGTGCCCGCGGGCGCGACGGCCACGTTCGAGCACGTCAGCGCCTCGCCCGAAAGGCGACCGGAGGGACGGGCGCGTCAGGCGCCCCGGTCCGTCTCCACGACGCCTTCACGCAGGAGCGCGAGCGCGCGCCGCACGGCCTGCCTCCGCACCTCGGCGCGGTCCCCCCCGAACCGACAGAGCAGCGAGCGGGCGCCCCCGGGCGTCGCGAGGCCGAGCCACACGGTGCCAACCGGCTTTCCCGGCTCGGCGCCGCCCGGGCCGGCGATGCCGGTGACGGAGACGGCGACGTCGCAGCCGAGCGCGAGCCGGGCCCCGCGTGCCATCTGCTCTGCACACTCCCCCGACACCACGCCCACGCCCGGCGTCGAGACGACCTCGTCGGTGACGCCGAGCAGCGCCTGCTTGACCGGAACGGCGTAGCTCACGACGCCGCCGCGAACCACCGCGGAGGAGCCGCTCACCGCCGTGAGGCAGCCCGAGACGAGTCCGCCGGTGCAGGACTCCGCCGTGCCGAGCGTGATGCCCGCCGACCCCGCAAGGCGCACGAGCTCCGCCGACGCGTCAAAGAGCTCCGGGTCGTCCGCGAGGATGGTCTTCTCGCCCACGCGAGCCCCCTACGACCCGAAGACGACGTGACGGGCGTTCCAGAAGTACTGCGCGCCCGAGATCACGGTGAGCACGACGGCGGCCATCATGAGGGCCCACGAGATGAGCCACACCATGCCCGCGAGGTCGGTGCTGCCGAGCGCCGAGAGCGCGTAGTAGAGGTAGTAGCCGCACAGGGAGACCATCGTCACGGCGGTCTTGGCCTTGCCGAGGCCGTCTGCGGCGATGACCTCGCCGCTGCTCGCGGCGACCATGCGCAGCGCGCTCACCAGAAACTCGCGCAGCAGGATGACGAAGACGACCCACACCGAGACGTCGCCGCGCTCGAGCAGGAGCAGCAGCGCGGAGAACACGAGGAGCTTGTCGGCGATGGGATCGAGGAACTTCCCGAAGTCGGTGATCTCGTTGCGGGAGCGCGCGAGGTAGCCGTCCACCTTGTCGGTGAGCGAGAGGGTCGCGTAGAGGGCGAACGCGGCCACCGCGAGCGACGCCTCCGAAGCTCCGTCGGCAGCGAGGGCAACGACCATGAAGACCGGGATGAAGGCGATCCTCACGCAGGTCACCACGTTGGCGGGCGTCCAGACGCCCTTCTCGGCCGCCATCTACTCCGCCTCCCCCACGAGCTCGCCCACCATCTCGTAGCAGAAGGAGTCCACGAGGTCCACGGTCACGATGTCGCCGACGGCGGCCTCCCCGAACGGGATGTGGACGGCGCCGTCGGAGTCGGGGGCCTGGAACCAGGCGTGGCCGATGAGCTCGGGGCCGTCCTCGCCCTCCTCGACTCCGTCGACGATCACCTGGACGCGCTCGCCGACGTGGGCGGCCGTTGCGGCAAAGCCCAGCTGCTCGGTGAGGTCCACGAGCCGCTGGGTGCGCTCGAGCTTCACGGCCTCGTCGACCTGGCCGTCCATGGAGGCGGCGCGGGTGCCCTCCTCCTGCGAGTAGGCGAAGACGGAGCAGTAGTCGAACTCCTGCTCGGCGATGAAGTCGTAGAGCTCGTCGGCCTCCTCGTCCGTCTCGCCGGGAAATCCCGCCATGCCCGTGGTGCGCAGCACCATGCCGGGGATCTCCGTGCGCAGGCGCGAGAAGAGCGCGCGCAGCTCCTCGGTGGAGCCGGAGCGCCCCATGGCCCTGAGCACGCGCTCGGAGCAGTGCTGGATGGGGATGTCGATGTAGGGCAGGACCTCGGGCACGTCGCGGATCGTGGCCACGAGCTCGTCGGTCATGCCCTCGGGCTGCAGGTAGAGCACGCGGACCCACCCGCCGTGGGGACGCACGGCCTCGGCGACCCGGCGCAGGAGCGTCGCGAGGGTCTGTCCCTCGCCGAGGTCACGGCCCCACACGCCGGTGTCCTGCCCGATGAGCACGACCTCGCGCACGCCGCCGGCCATGAGGGCCTCGACCTCGGAGACGATCTCCTCGGCGGGACGGGAGTGGTAGCGCCCGCGGATGTAGGGGATCGCGCAGAAGGTGCAGAAGCGGTCGCACCCCTCGGAGATCTTGACGAAGGCGCTCGCCCCCTCGACGGTGCGCAGCGGGCCCGCGCAGGCGGGGGCCGCGCCCTCGTCCGGAAGCCCGAGCACCTCGCGCGCCACGCCCACGATGCCGTCCTCGTCCTCGGCGCGCACGAAGGCGGCCACCTCGGGGAGCTCGGAGCTCAGGGCGTCGCCGTAGCGCGAGGGGACGCACCCGCACATCACGATCGGGCACGCGCGCACGCCCTCGCTGCGCTCCTCGGCGAGCGACAGCGTCGCCTCGACCGACTCCTCGGTCGCGGAGGCGAGAAACGAGCAGGTGTTGACGATGGCGACGTCGGCGTCGCCGGCCTCGAGGGTCTCCTCGAAGCCCGCGGCGAGCATGAGCGCGCGCATGCGGTCGGTATCCACCTCGTTCTTGGCGCAGCCGAGCGTCACGAACAGGACGCGCGGCGCGCGGTCGCTAGCGGTAGTTGACGAACTGCAGGGGCTGGCCATAGTCACGCTCCTTGAGCGACGCGATGACGGACTGGAGGACATCCTTGGAGGCGGAGCTCACGCGGAGCTTGTCGCCCTCGATCGTGGCCTTGGCCTTCACCTTGAGGTCGCGGATGTCCTTGGCGATCCTCTTGGCCGTGTCGGCGTCGATGCCCTGGACGACGGTTCCGCTCTGGCGCACCGTCATGCCCGAGGCGCCCTGCGGGTCGGCCCAGCGCACCGCCGCGAGGTCGATGCCGCGCCTGGTGAGCTTGGTCGCCAGGACGTCGCGCACCTGGCTCGCCACGAACTCGGAGGGCGCCTCGATCCTGAAGGACCCCTCCTTCTTGGAGAGCTCGAGCGTGGCGCCCGTCCCCTTGAGGTCGTAGCGCTGCGTGAGCTCGCGCGCCGCCTGCTGGTAGGCGTTGTCGACCTCCTGCATGTCGACGACGGACACCACGTCGAAGCTCGATTCCTTTGCCATGTGAAGCTCCTCTCTCGCGGGGACGCGCCCCGTCGGTATCTTCTACGCCCCGGCGGAGCCGCTCGTCGTGCCGGAGTCGGTCCCCTCCCCGGAGGTCGCGTCGCCCTCCTCGGGAAGCGGCGTCCCCTCGATCGTGAGGGAGCCGAGCCCTCCCGCGCGCTCCGAGAAGTCCCTCCGCTCGCCGTTCTCGGTGACGGTCACGACGTCGGGGTTCGTGACCTGGACGTTGATCGAGTCGTGAACCGTGTAGGACTGGGTCCACGGACCCGTGACGCTGTCGACGAAGACGCTCTCCCCGTCGCAGGTGATCTCGACCCAGGAGACCTGGCCGCTCGCCACGGAGACCTCCACGACGGTCTCCTCCGGCGTGGGCTCGTCCTGGCCGGCGGCGCCCTGCGCGGCGTCCCCCGCGTCCTGCGACGCGTCGCCGGAGGCGGAGTCGCCCGCGTCGGCAGCGGAGTCTCCCCCGTCGGCGGTGGAGTCGCCCTCGGAGCCCGACGCGTCGTCCTCGGGGGAGCCCGACGCGTCCCCGGACTGCTGGTCGGCGCTGTTGACGCTCACGACCTGGCCCGTCTGCGCGGGCTGGTTCCTGCCGCTCACGCACGAGCTCACCGAGAGGACCAGGATGGCCGTCAGGACGAGCGCGAGCAGCAGCACCAGGGCGAGAAGCGCCCTGCGCGGGTCTGAGAGGAACCCCGCGATCCCGCCGCGACGCGGCGCGCGGCCGCGGCCGCCGCCCGAGGCGCGCCGGCGGACGTTGGGGCGCTCGACGGCGGCGATGTTTCTCGAGGAGCGCCGCCCCGAGATGGTCGAGGCGGGCGAGTAGGGGTTGGCGCGGTCGTCGTAGCGCAGGTCGTCGGTGTACTCGCTCGGGCGCACGCGGCGCGTGCTGACGTCGTCGCGGCGGTAGAGCCTCCCGGACGCCATGCCCGCGCGGCCGCCGTCGCGGCCGGCGCCGACCGTCGTGCGCTGCCCCTCGGAGATGAGGCGGCTCGCCTGGTCGTCCGGGCGCCGTCTGCGCCCCGAAGAGCGCCGGCGCGCGCTCGCCTGGGGGGTGCGGGGGCGCTGGGGGGCGGAGTTGTAAGGGCGCCTCTGCCCCTCGCGCCCGTAGTCCTGGCTGAGGGACGAGGCGGAGTAGGAGCGGGTCCCGGGCGCGGGCGCCCCCGTGCCGGCGAGCGGGACAGAGGTCCTCGGGCGCGCGGGGGAGCTCGTGGCGAAGTCGCCCATGTCGCCCGCGGGGCCGCCCGAGGTGGGCAGCAGCGGGCGGTACTCGACGTAGGCCTTGGGGCGCGAGCCGGCCTCGTTCACGACGTCGTACCCGGCGAGGCCGCGGCCCGACTGCGTCTGGCGCGTGCGGCGCCTGAGCTCATGGGAGGCGGTGCCGTGGCGGTGCTCGTAGAGCTCCTCCTGGAAGAGGTCGACGATCTCGCGGGCGTTGAGGCCGAGGTAGCGCGCGTAGCTCGAGAGCATGCCCTGGGCGTACCCGCTCTGGGGCATGTGCTCGTAGTCCCCCTCCTCGAAGGCGACGAGCACGTCCTCGCGAAGCTTCAGAATCTTGGACGCCTGGCTCACGGAGAGGCCGAGCTCGTGGCGACGTGCGACGAGCGCCTCGCTGAAACGCGGACGTGCCATCTGCTAGCTCACCTCCTGATACGCCGCTTCCTGAACCTTCAGCTCCTCGAGACCGTCCTTGTCGAGAAGGACCTCGCGAGGCTTCGAGCCGTTGGCCGGCCCGACCACCCCCTTGGCCTCGAGCATGTCCATGATCCTGCCCGCGCGCGCGTAGCCGACCGAGAGGGCGCGCTGGAGGCTCGAGGTGGAGCCGAGCTGCGACTCCACGACGATGCGCGCGGCCTCCCAGACGAGCGGGTCGTCGTCGCGCGCGGCCCCCGGCTCGGCGGAGCCGGGCGCGTTGGGGACCACGGCCGTGAGGATGTCCTCATGGTAGTCCGCCGTGACCTGCTCGCGCACGAACTTCACGGTCTGCTCAATCTCCTCGTCGGAGACCCAGCAGCCCTGCGCGCGGCGGGGCTTCCTGCCACGCAGCTTGACGAGCATGTCGCCCTTGCCGAGGAGCTGCTCGGCACCCTTCTGGTCGAGGATGATGCGCGAGTTGATGGAGTTGTCGACCGAGAGCGCCACGCGGTTGTCGATGTTGGCACGAATCAGGCCGGTGACCACGTCGGCCGAGGGGCGCTGCGTGGCGACGATGAGGTGGATGCCGGCCGCGCGGCCGAGCTGCGCGATGCGCACGATGGAGGACTCGACGTCCTTGCCGGCCACCATCATGAGGTCGGCGAGCTCGTCGATGACGATGACGAAGTACGGCATGTGCTTGGGCGGGTTCTCCATGTCGGCGTACTTGTCCCCGTCGACGTTTCTGTTGAACGTCTTGATGTCGCGCACCTTGTAGTGCTCGAAGACCTTGAGGCGGCGCTCCATCTCGGTGACGCCCCACTGCAGCGCCGAGGCCGCCTGGCGCGGCTCGGTCACGACGGGGACGTAGAGGTGGGGCAGCCCGGCGTAGCCCGTGAACTCGACGCGCTTGGGGTCCACCATGATCAGGCGGACCTGCTCGGGGGTGGCGCGCATGAGCATGGACATGATGATGGCGTTGAGCAGCACCGACTTGCCCGATCCCGTGGTGCCGGCCACGAGCAGGTGCGGGAGGCCGGCGAGGTCGACCACGATCGGGTTGCCCTCGGAGTCGCGCCCGAAGGCGCAGTCGAGCGGCCCCCCCGTGGCGAAGGGCAGCACGTCGGAGAGGAACACCGGCTGGGGCTTCTCGTTGGGGATCTCGATGCCGACGAGCGAGGTGCCCGGGATCGGGGCGAAGATGCGCACCGACTTGGCGGCGAGCGACAGCGCGATGTCGTCCTCGAGGTTGACGATCTTGCTGACGCGCTCGCCCTCCCCCATGGAGATCTTAAACGTCGTGACCGAGGGACCCGCGATCCAGCCCTCTACGCGAGACGAGAGGCCGAACTCCTCGAGGGTCCCCTGGAGCTTGACGGCGGTGGCTCCGAGCTCCTCGTCGTCGCCGTAGGTTCCCGACGCGTCGGGGTTGGCGCGCAGGATCGAGAGGGGCGGCAGGTGGTAGGACTCGTCCGCGTCCCCGGGGCGCGTGATCGTCTCGGGCGCCTTGGGCGCGGGACCGGCCGGGCCGCCGCGCTCGCGCCGACGCCCCTTGCCAGCGCGACGCTCGCCGAGAAACGCCGGGACCGCGGCCTGCGCCGCGGGCCCCGACGGCGCGGCGCCCTCCGCCGCAGGCCGCTCGAGCAGGGTCGTCTCCGCCTCGGGCGCCTCGTCCCGCGCAGCCCCCCTCGCGCGCGGCGCGCGCTTGAGGACGGTCGTCTTGCGGTTTCCGATGAAGGTGGTCTTCGAGGAGCCCCCCTCGTCGAAGAGCGAGGCCTGCGGCTCGTCCGCGACGAGCGCCTCCTCGTCCGCGGCCGCGTCGATGATCGCACGCTCCCGGCGCTCGCGCACCCGCTCCCCGTGTGCCTCGGCCGCCTGGGAGAGGCGCGAGCGCGCCTTCGTGACCGCCCCGGAGATGGAGAAGCCGCAGACCACGACGCCCGCCGCCACGACGCCGACGAGCACGACGTTGCCCACCACCACGCCCACGAGCGTGAGCAGGCAGTAGGCGACGGCGCCGCCCACGTAGCCCCCGGAGAGCTCCGCGGCGCCCACGTCGAAGACGAGCTCGGGGGCCTCGGCCGCGCCGGGGTGGTTGAGCGAGAGCATGGAGAGCACCGCGACGACGATGAGCGCGAGCCCGAGCGCCACGCGCCCGGAGACCGGCTCGTCCCCGTCGAGGAAGAACGTGGTGGCGAAGACGAAGATGGCCACGGGGACGAGCGGCGCCGCGGCGCCGAACGAGAGCACGAGGAAGTCGTGCACCGCGCTCGTCACGACGGCCGACGTCGGGAAGACGAGCGCGGCAAGGAGCGCCACGGCGAACACGGCCACCACGACGCCCACGATGTCGCCGCGGACCGTGCCCACCATCGTCGCGCGCGGGGCGCGGCGACGGGCTGCGGAGCGCGCCTTCCCAGACTGACGGCCCTTCTTTGCTGCGTTTGAGCTGCGTTTGGCCGGCATCTAGACCTCCATCACGACCGGGATGATCATCGGCCGCGTGTGGGTCTTGTTCCAGAGCTGGTTGGAGAGGGCGTTTCTCACGCCGCGGCGCAGGACGTCGATGTTGGTGGCGCCGCCCTGGGAGGCGAGGCGCTCGACCTGGGAGCGGACGAGCCCGGCCGCCTCCTCGAGCAGGAGCTCGTCGGTCGAGGACGAGACGCCGCGGCTCGACACCTCGACCGCGCCGACCGAGCGGCTGCGCTTGGAGATCACCACGGTGCAGGTAACCACGCCGTCCTGCGCGAGCTTCTGGCGGTCGCGCAGGACGACCGGGTTGGCCTCGGTGACCGTGCCGCCGTCGACGTAGACGACACCCGACTCCACGGCGCGGCCGCGGCGGACCTTGTGCTTGGAGAGCTCGAGCGAGTCGCCGTTGTCGAGGATGAAGATGCGGTTCTCGGGCACGCCCATCTGGCGCGCGAGCTCAGCGTGGGCGCGCAGGTGCTGCGCCTCGCCGTGGACGGGCATGAAGTTGCGCGGCTTGGCCATGGCGAGCATGAGCTTGAGCTCCTCGGCGCTGGCGTGGCCGGAGACGTGCACGAGGCCCTTGCTCTTGTCGTAGATCTCGCAGCCGATCTTGGAGAGCGAGTTGATGATCGCCTGGACGCTCTTCTCGTTGCCAGGGATCGGCGTGGCGGAGATGATGACGGTGTCGGTCTCGTGGATGGAGAGCGACTTGTGCTCGCCGGTCGCCATGCGCGCGAGCGCCGAGAGCGGCTCGCCCTGGCTGCCGGTGCACAGCACCACGATCTTCTCGTCGGGGATGCGGTCGACGTCGTAGGCGTCGATGATGTCCTCGTCGTCGATCCTGAGGTAGCCGAGGTCGCGCGCGACCTTGGTGTTGGTGACCATCGAGCGGCCGGTCACCACGACCTTGCGACCCACGGCCACGGAGGCGTCGCAGATCTGCTGCAGGCGGTGGATGTGGCTCGAGAACGCCGCCACGAAGACGCGGCCCGGGGCGTTCTTGATGACGTGGCGCAGGTCGCGGCCGACCGCGGCCTCGGAGGGCGTGAAGCCGGGGCGGCAGGCGTTGGTGGAGTCGGAGAGCAGCAGGTCCACGCCCTGCGACCCGAACTTGTTGATGGCCTGGAAGTTGGGGCGGCGCCCGTCGATGGGCGTCTGGTCGAACTTGAAGTCGCCGGTGTGCATGACGGTGCCGGCCGGCGTGGAGATGAACACTCCGAAGGCGGCCGGGATGGAGTGCGTCATCGAGAAGAACGTGACGTTGAAGGCGCCGAGCGTGATCGTGGACCCGTCGCTCACCTCGCGCGTCTTGGGGTTCTTGATGCCGTGCTCGTCGAACTTGCCCTGGATGATGCCGAGGGTGAGCTTGCTCGAGTAGATGGGCACCTTGCGGGTGAGGTCCTGGAGCAGGTACGGCAGGGCGCCGGTGTGGTCCTCGTGGCCGTGCGTGATGATGATGCCGCGGAGCTTGTCCTCGTTCTCGAGCACGTAGGTGTAGTCGGGCAGGATGAGGTCGATGCCGGGCTGCCCCTCATCGGGGAACATCAGGCCGGCGTCGACGAGAATCATGTCGTCGCCGTACTCGAAGGCCGTCATGTTCTTGCCGATGCCGTCCAGTCCGCCGAGCGGGATGATCTTGAGGGCTATGTCTTTCTTGGGCATTCCTGGGTGGTTCCTTTCGCAGAGCGTTCCTTCATATGAGACGGCCGGGCGTCGCTGACACGCCCGGCCGCAGCCTTTGCGCATACGCTGTCTATTGTAGTCGAGAAGAACGCGCGCTCCCGACCCCCACGAGAGTTTCACGCCCGCCGCGCTAGGCCCGGCACGGGCACGAAAGAAGGGCCGGGACGCCCGCGCGAGCCCCCCCTCACGAGGCGACCCACGCAAAGACGTCCCGGCCCCTCAGGCCGATTCCCGGGACCTACGCGCCGTGGTGGCGGCGAGGCTGACGGCGCTCGCCGTTGCCGCCCGCCTCGCCCTTGTCGCCGGGGCGGCGACGGGGCGCGCGGTGCTCGCGGCGCGGACGGTCCTTCTCGCCGCCCTCGTCGTGGCCGCGGCCGTGCGAGCCGGCCGGGGCCTCGGGCTTGTCGATGCGGTCGAGGCTGATCTTGCCCTTCTCGTCGACCTCGAGGACGCGGACCTTGACCTCGTCGCCGATGTTGAGGACGTCCTCGACCTTGTCCACGCGGCCCTGCGCCACGCGGGAGATGTGCAGCAGGCCGTCCTTGCCGGGCAGCAGCTCGACGAAGGCGCCGAAGGGCTGGATGCCCACGACGCGGCCGGTGTACTCCTCGCCGACCTCGGGGACCTTGACGATGGCCTTGATGCGCTCGGCCGCCGCGTCGCCCGCGCCGCCGACGCCCGCGATGAAGACGGTGCCGTCCTCCTGGATGTCGATCGTGGCGCCGGTGTCCTCCTGGATGCCGCGGATGACCTTACCGCCGGAGCCGATGACGTCGCGGATCTTGTCCGTGGGGATCTGGAGGCTGATGATCTGCGGCGCGGACTCCTTGGTCTTCTCGCGCACGCCCGGCACGGCGTCGAGCATGGCGTCGAGGATGAACATGCGGCCCTCGTGCGCCTGCATGAGCGCGGAGCGCAGGATCTCGGGCGTGAGGCCGGTGGCCTTGTTGTCCATCTGCATGGCCGTGATGCCCTTGGTGGTGCCGGTCACCTTGAAGTCCATGTCGCCGAGGAAGTCCTCGAGGCCCTGGATGTCGGTGAGGACGACGGTCTTGCCCTCCTCCTGGATCAGCCCCATCGCCACGCCGGAGACCGGGCGCTTGAGCGGCACGCCGGCGTCCATGAGGGCGAGCGTGGAGCCGCAGGTGGAGGCCATCGAGGAGGAGCCGTTGGACTCCATGACCTCGGAGACAACGCGGATGGTGTATGGGAACTCGTCCTCGGACGGGATCACCGGCAGCAGCGCGCGCTCGGCGAGGTTGCCGTGGCCGATCTCGCGGCGCTTGGGGCTGCCCATGCGGCCGGTCTCGCCGGTGCAGAACGGCGGGAAGTTGTAGTGGTGGATGTAGCGCTTGCCGTCGACGGGCTCGATGGTGTCGAGGCGCTGCCACTCGTTGAGCATGCCGAGGGTGCAGACGGACAGCACCTGGGTCTGGCCGCGCTGGAAGAGGCCGGAGCCGTGCACGAGCGGCAGGTAGTCGCCCTTGACCATGAGCGGGCGCACCTCGGTGGGCGTGCGGCCGTCCACGCGCTCCCCGGTCTGGACGACCATGAGGCGCATGGCGTGCTTCTCGAGGGCCTTGAGCTCCACGGGGATGGCGCGGCTCCACTGGGCCTGCTCCTCCTCGGTGAACTCGGCGCGGATGCGCTCCTTGAGCTCGGCGACCTTGTCCTGGCGGGCGAGCTTGTCGGCGTCCTTGAGGGCGGCCTCCATCTCGTCGTAGTGGGCGAAGACGCGGTCGTGGACCTCGGCGATGGGCTCGTCGAGGATGTACTCGCGCTGCGGGAACTCGCCGTTGGCCTCGCGGACCTTGGCGAAGAACTTCTCCTGCTCGGCGCAGAACGCGGCGATGGCCTCCTGGCCGAACGCCATGGCGGCGAGCATGTCCTCCTCGGAGATCTCCTCGGCGCCCGCCTCGAGCATGGAGATGAAGTCGGCGGAGCCGCCGAGCTCGAGGTCGAGGTCGGAGTTGTCGCGCTCCTCGTAGGTGGGGTTCACGATGAACTCGTGGGTGTCGCGGTCGCGCCCGATGCGCACGCACGCGAGCGGGCCCTCGAAGGGCACGCCGCCCACGGTGAGGGCGGCCGACGCCGCCATGACGCAGATGGTGTCCACCGGGTTGACCTGGTCGGCCACGAGCGTGGTGGCCACGACCTGGACCTCGTTGCGGAAGCCCGCAGGGAAGCTCGGGCGCAGCGGGCGGTCGATCATGCGGGCCGTGAGGGTGGCCTTCTCGGACGGGCGCGCCTCGCGCTTGAGGTAGCCGCCGGGGATGCGGCCGACGGCGTACATCTTCTCGATGAAGTCGACCGTGAGCGGGAAGAAGTCGTAGTCCTTGCGCTCCTTGGAGACCACGGCGGTGAGAAGGACCGTGGAGTCGCCCGACTTCACGACGCAGGCGCCCGTGGCCTGTTTCGCCAGCTCGCCGGTCTCGAGGGCGTAGTGCTTGCCGTAGAGGTCGAACTCGTGTGTAACCTTTGCCATTTCTTTTCCCTTATCTCCGCCTGCCCCGTTGCAGGCGGGCCGTCTTGCGGGCCGGATGCCCGCGGTGCGCCTTCGCCTCTCTCCGGCGCACAGAGAAGGGCGCCCGCAGGCGCCCTTCGAAGTACCTACCTACTGGATGTTGTCGCGGATGCCGAGGCTCTTGATGAGGGCACGGTACTCCTCGATGTCGCGAGCCTTGATGTAGGACAGCAGGCGGCGACGCTTGCCGACGAGCATCAGCAGGCCGCGACGGGTGTGGAAGTCCTTCGGGTGCGTCTTCATGTGCTCCGTGAGGCCCTTGATGCGCTCGGTGAGCAGGGCGACCTGCACGTTGGCGGAACCGGAGTCCTTGTCGCTGGCGCCGTACTGCGCGACGAGCTCGGCCTTGCGCTCCTTGGAAACTGCCATGGTAAAACTCCCTTCACATAGATTCGCCCCGAACTGGGATGGCCGTCTGGCAGCGGCGGGCCTCCAGGTGCGGGGTACTGACCTCAGGGAGTGTAGCACATGGGCGGCCGGGGCGCGGGGTCGTTCTTCCCGGCACGGCTTCTCCACGCGCGGGCGCGCGGGCCGGCGAGAAGGACGGCGGCGCGGGCGGCCGTCCAGGGGGATGTCCGCACCCCGGGGCGGCCGTGTGCCACAAACCCGCCCCGACTGTGCGTCCGGGCGCCGCTGCGTCGGCCGGACGCCCCCTCCTGCCGCAAACCGCACCCGACTGGGTGCCATCCTTGATGCGACCCCGGCCGGCGGCGCCCCGGAGACGCCCGGACGCGTCGTTCTTGTCGCCAGAGCGCGGGGATTGGGCGGCATGTTTGATGCACGCGTGAGCCCCGTATCAAACATGCCGCCCAACCGCACGGCGTCTGTGGCAAGACCGGCCCGCGCGGGCGCGCTACCCCTCGCGGGCGGCATCCACGAGGGCCGAGAAGATCTTTCGGCTCGGCTCGTCCACCCTGTGGGCGAACTCCGGGTGCCACTGCACCGCCCAGAGGAAGCGCGAGGCGGGCCGCCAGACGGCCTCGACCACGCCGTCGGTCGCATCGGCCATGACCGAAAGGCCCGGGGCAACGTCGCGCAGCGCCTGGTGGTGGTAGCTGTTCACCGGCAGCTCGCCGGCGCCCACGCACGCGGCGAGCGGCGTGCCCGGAAGCACCCTGGCCACGTGGACCGGCTGGTCGTAGGGCGGCTGCCCGTGGTGCTCCACGTCGGAGGGGCGCTGCCTGGGCAGGTCCTGCCAGAGCGTGCCGCCGAGCACGGCGTTGATCACCTGGATGCCGCGGCAGATGCCGAGCGTGGGCACGTCGCGCGCCACGAGCTCGGGCACGAGAAGGGCCTCCATGGCGTCGCGCTCGCCGCAGAGCTCGCCGCAGAGGGCGACGGCCTCGGGGTCCTTCTCGCCGTAGAGGGCGGGGCCCACGTCCTGCCCGCCGGTCACCACCACGCCGTCCACCACGTCGAGCGCGCGGGAAAGCTGCTCGGCGTCGGCGGTCAGCGGAAGCATCACGGGCACGCCTCCGGCCTCCGACACGGCATCGAAGTAGCCTGGCAGCATCCAGAGGCTCTCGAGCTTGTGGTCGACGAGCGGCACGACGCCGATGACGGGACGCTTGGGCATGGGTCTCCCCTCCTGACGGTTTTTCTCGGCCGCCCATTATGCCGCAAACCCGCCCGCGCCGGCGAGAAGAACGCGAGGCTGCTACCTTACACGCCGGCCATGAACTCCATGGCGCGCATGCGGGCGTCGAGGTGGGTGGCCGCCCAGGAGTGAGCGAGCGCGAGCAGCAGGGAGGCGGTCTGCGCGTCGACCCCAGAGCCGAGGAGCTCGTCGAACGTGCAGGCGAGCGTCGCGCGCAGCCAGGCCAGCTCCCCGGCCGAGAGCGGCTGGGCCCCGGCGACCTCGCGGGCACAGCTCGCGCAGAGCGCGCCGCCCGCCGCGGACGAGAACCACGCCACCGCCTCGTCCCCGCAGGCGCAGCAGCTCGCGAGTTCGGGCCTCCAGCCCCCGTGCGCGAGGACCTTCCATGCGTAGGCGGCCACGACGAGGTCGAGGTGCGCCTGGTCCGTGGCCTGCTCGCAGGCCCTCAGGGCACGCGAGCAGACGGGCGCGAGGAAGGGGTCCGGGGCGTCCTCGTAGCAGGTGAGCCGGGCCACCTCCGCGACGGCGCTCGCGGCCGCGACGCGCTCGTACTCGCCCCGCAGCCCCGCGTGCGGCTCCACGAGCGAGGCCTCGCTCACCACGTCGAGCGAGCGCCCCTGCGCGAGCAGGAAGTCGGTCTCGCAGAAGAGCTCGACGCGCGCGGCCAGCCTCCCCCCGGGCTTTCTCGCCCCCTTGGCCACCGCGCGCGCCTGCGAGCCGTCGGCCGAAAGGAGCGTGAGGATGAGGTCCGTCTCGCCGAGCTTGGTGCGGTCGAGCACGATCGCGCGCGTTCGGTAGGTGCGCCTCCCCGCCATGGCCTAGCCCTCGTCGAGCCCGTAGCCCAGGCGGCGGATCTCGCGCTCGTCGCGCCTCCACTGCGGCGCCACGCGCACGGTGAGGTCGAGGTACACCCTGCGCCCGAGGAGCCGCTCGATGTCGCGGCGCGCCTCGGTGCCCACGCGCTTGATCATCTGGCCCCCGCGCCCCAGCACGATGCCCTTCTGGCCGTCGCGCTCGACGAGGATCGTGGCCTCGATCGAGGCGTGCCCGTCGTCGGCGACGTCGAGGCTCTCGCAGAGCACGCCGACCGAGTGGGGCAGCTCCTGGCGCAGGTGGAGGAAGAGCTTCTCGCGCACGAACTCGGCGACGAGGTCCTCCGGCGTGGCGTCCACGTCCATGTCGTCGGGAAACCACTTGGGGCCCTCGGGCAGGTGCTCCGAGACGAGGCCCACGAAGGCGTCAACGTTGAAGCCCTCGGTGGCCGAGACCACGAGCTCGTCGTCGAAGCTCCCCAGCGCGCGGGCGGCCTCGAGCTGGGCGGCGACCTGCTCGGGGCCGGCTATGTCTGCCTTGGTGAGCACGAGGAGCTTGTAGTCGGCGTCGGCCCTCTCCACGTGGCGCGCGACCCACTCGTCCCCGCGGCCCACGGGCTTGGTCGCGTCGACGAGGAAGGCGACCGCGTCGGCGTCGGCGAGCTCGGCGAGCGCCGCCCGGTTGAGCTCGCTGCCCAGCGCGTCCTTGGGCTTGTGCAGGCCCGGCGTGTCAATGATCACGAGCTGGGAGCTCGGCGTGTTGATGACCGCCCGCATGCGGCGGCGCGTGGTCTGCGCCACCGGGCTCGTGATGGCGACCTTCTCGCCCATGCAGGCGTTGAGCAGGGTCGACTTCCCCGCGTTGGGCCGGCCCACGAGCGCCACGAATCCGCTCCTGAAGGTCGGTGCCTCCGCGGGCGCGGCGCTCTTGTCGGCATACTTGTCGCTCATGCGTGACCTCCCGGGGCGTACCCCACTAGTTGAGAATTGCGTTTGCGAAGACGAGGACCCCCACGACGGCCACCAGGACCGAGAGCACCCAGACGGCCGCGGCGGCGATGTCCTTCGCGCGTCCCGCGAGGGGGTGGAACTCGGGCGACACGAGGTCGACCACGGTCTCGACCGCGGTGTTGAGCAGCTCGGCGGTGATGACCACCCCGCAGCACAGCAGGATGACGGCCCAGCTCAGCAGGTCGAGCCCGCAGAAGATTCCCGCGACGACGGCGCAGGCGCCCACGGCGAGCATGACCTTGATGTTGCGCTCCGTGGCGACCGCGGTGCGAAAGCCCTGGATGGCGAAGAGGAAGCTCTTGCGGAAGTCGGGGTGGTCGCTGTTCGATCCGGGAATCATGCCTCGACGTCCTCCCGGTGCCGGGTGAGCACCACGCCCGTGATGGGCTCGTCGCAGGGCATGAGGGCGAGAAGCTCCTCCTCGCGCGCCTCCATCTGCTGGGCCTCGTCCTCCTCGAGGTGGTCGTAGCCGAGCAGGTGGAGCAGCCCGTGGGTGAGCAGCAGCCTAAACTCGTCCGCCTCGGTCGTGCCGAAGGCGGCGGCCTGGCGCGCGATGAAGGCGGGCGCGAGGACGACGTCGCCGAGCTCGCAGGGCTCGCCGGGCGCGAGCGACGGGTCGTCGGGGCGCTCGCACTCGAGCGAGATCACGTCGGTGGCGGCGTCGACGTCGCGCCAGGCGTCGTTGAGCGCGCGGATGCGCTCCTCGCTCACGAGCGAGACCGAGACCATGCACGGCCGCCCTCCCGCCTCGCGCTCGAGCACGAGGTCGCAGTCGGCGCGCAGCTCCTCCTCGGTGATGAGGGGGCGGACGCCCTCCTCGCAGGAAAGGTCATACTCGTTGCCCATGGCTTACCTCCCTCGACGCGACGTCGCCCGCGTAGGCGTCAACGATCCGGGCGACGAGCGTGTGCCGGACGATGTCGTTGCGGTCCAGGTCGACGAAGGCGATGTCGTCGATTCCGTCGAGGACGCGCCGGGCGGAGTCCAGCCCGCCCACCCCGGCGAGGTCGCGCTGCGAGGCGTCGCCGGTGACCACGAACTTTGAAGAGAAGCCCAGGCGGGTGAGGAACATCTTCATCTGCTCGGGCGTGGTGTTCTGGGCCTCGTCGAGGATGACGAAGGCGTTGTTGAAGGTGCGGCCGCGCATGAAGGCGAGCGGGGCGATCTCGATGACGCCCTGCTCGACGAGGGCGCCCGCCCTCTCCATGTCGGTCATGTCGAAGAGCGCGTCGTAGAGCGGGCGCACGTAGGGGTCGAGCTTCTCGGCGAGGGTGCCGGGGAGGTAGCCGAGCGACTCGCCCGCCTCGACCACGGGGCGCGTGAGCACGATGCGGCTCACCTCGCGACGCTTGAGCGCGGCCACGGCCATGGCCATCGCGAGGTAGGTCTTCCCCGTGCCCGCCGGACCGACCCCGAAGGTGATCGTGTTGCCGCGGATGGCGTCGACGTAGCGCTTCTGGCCCGTCGTCTTGGGGCGGATCGCGCGCCCGTGGTAGGTGAGCAGGACGTCGTCGGCGCTCGGGAGACTCGCCGCGGCCCCGTGGCGGACGTGGTCGACGACGAGGTCGACGTCGTGCGCCGTCGGGGTCTCCCCCGCCTCGACGATCCGGATCAGGCGCGAGAAGACCGAGGTCAGCTGGTCGACGACGTCGGCGGGCCCCGAGAGGGTGACCTGGTTCCCGCGCACCGAGATCATGGCGTCGAAGCTGTCCTCGACGCGGCGCAGGAGCGAGTCCGCCGGCCCCATGAGGGCGGTCGGGTCAACCGAGTCGGGTATGGTGAGGCGAACCTGGGTCGGCTCCATGCTCCTCCTGTGACGGCTCCTTCTCCCCTCGATGATAGCGGATGGCGGCCCGGCGGTCCTCCCGGGACCCTAGCGGGCCTCCCCCACCAGCGTGGCGTCGTCGCGCACGGAGGCGAGGCGCACCCGCACGAGCGAGTCCACCGGCAGCGCCGGGTCGACCTCCACGTCGAAGAGCCCGCCCGAAACGCCGCGGCCCGGGTACTGCACGACCACGAGGTCCTCCGACCCGACGAGCTCGCGCGCCCGCTCGAGGCGCATCTCGGCCGCCAGCTCGCGCGCACGGCGGCTCCTCTCGGCGCTCTCCCGGGCGCCCACCTGGTCGGGCATCGTCGCCGCGGGCGTGCCCGGGCGGCGCGAGTAGCGGAACACGTGCATGCGCGCGAAGCCCATCTCGCGGCAGAACGCGAGGGAGCGCTCGAACTCGTCGTCCGTCTCGCCGGGGAAGCCCACGATGAGGTCGGTCCCGAGGGCCATGCCGGCGACCGCCTCGCGCGCCGTCTCGCAGACGCGCCGGAAGAGGTCGGTGCGGTAGACCCTCGCCATGCGCCGAAGGGTCTCGTCGCAGCCCGACTGCAGGCACACGTGCAGGAAGGGGGCGATCCGCTCCCCCGCGCCGGCCATGACCGAGCAGAGCTCGGGCGTGACGTCGGGGGGCTCGATCGACGAGAGCCTGACGCGCTCGACGTCCGTGCGCTCGAGCAGGAGCTCGAGCAGCCCGGGCAGCCGCAGCTCGCGCCCGCGCTCGTCGCTCGCGCGATAGCTCCCCAGGTTGATGCCGGTGAGCACGACCTCCCGCGCGCCGCGGGCCTGGGCCGCCCGCACCGCCTCGACCACGCGGGCCGGCTCGAGGGAGCGCGCCGCGCCGCGGGCCCGCCACACGATGCAGTAGGTGCAGCGGTTGTCGCACCCGTCCTGGACCTTGATCCCGGGCCGCGTCCTCCCCGTCGGCGTGGGCGCATGCGCGAGCGCGCCGGCGTCGCCGACGCCGCAGGAGGGAACCCCCAGCTCCTCGAGCACGAGCGCCGCGACGCGCCCCTTGTCCTTCTCGACCACGACGTTGGGGGCGAGCGCGGCAAGCTCGTCGGCGAAGAGGCTCGCCACGCAGCCCGTCGCCACGACGAGCGGGGCGTGCGCGGCCTGGGCGGCGCGGCGCACGGCCTTGCGCGTCTTGGCCTCGGCCTCGGCGGTCACCGCGCAGGTGTTCACGACCACCGCCGCGGCCTCGCCCTCGTCTACGAGCGGCACGCCCGCGCGCTCGAGCTCGGAGGCCATGAGGTCGAGCTCGACGCGGTTCACGCGGCAGCCGAGGTTGACGAGGGCGACGCCCGGGACGTCCCCGGGCGGGACCGGCCTCACCGGCGACCCTTGCCGAACGGGTTCTTGGGCGCGCGCCAGCCCTTGGCGAAGTGCTCGGCCACGTTCTCGGCCGCGGCGGAGAAGCCCTCGCGCTCCTCGGGGCTGACGTCGTCCGGGGCGTCGGCGGCGTCGCCGGGCTCGAGCGAACGCTCCGCGACGATGGAGGCGATGTCCAGGATCTGCTTCTTGGTGAGGTCGCGCGGGGTCTCTACCTGGACCACGGCGACGAGGTTGCCCCGCGCGATCATGCCCATGCGCGGCATGCCGCGACGCTCGACGACAACCTGCTGGCCGAACTGGCAGCCCGCGGGCACCTCCACGGTCACGCGCTCGCCCTCCATGATGCCGTCGATCGTGACGGTGGTGCCGACGATGGCCTGGAGGGCGTCGACCTGCACGGTGCAGTAGAGGTCGTCCCCGCGGCGCTCGAAGCGGCTCGACTCGCTCACCTCGACGCTCACCACGAGGTCGCCCGAGGCGTCGCCGCGCACGCCGGCCTCGCCCTTGCCGGAGATGGTGATGGTCTGCCCCGAGTGGACGCCGGCGGGGACCTGGACCTCGACCTTCTCGCGCGAGGGGGCGCGCCCCTGGCCGTCGCAGGTCTCGCAGGGGTGGTCTATGACCTGGCCCTGGCCGTGGCAGACCGGGCAGGTGGTCTGCGTCTGCATCTGCCCGAAGATGGTGCGCTGCACCTCGACGACGCGACCGGTGCCGTGGCAGCGCTCGCACGCGTGCGTGCGGCCGCCCTCGGCGGCGCCGGTGCCGCCGCAGTCCTCGCACGGGGCGAGGCGCGTGTAGGCGACGGTCTTGCGGCAGCCCGCGGCCGCCTCCTCGAGGGTGATGGAGAGCCTGATCCCCATGTCGCGACCACGCGTGCGCTGGGCCTGCCCGGCGCGCCCGGCCCCGCCGAAGAAGGAGTCGAAGATGTCGCCGAAGCCGAAGCCCCCGCCGCCGAAGATGTCGGACACGTCCACGTAGTCCGAGCCAAAGCCCGCGGGGCCGGCCGGGTCCCCATAGCGGTCGTAGTTGGCGCGCTTCTGGTCGTCGGAGAGCACCGAGTAGGCCTCGTTGACCTCCTTGAAGCGCTCCTCGGCGTCAGGCTCGTTGCAGACGTCGGGGTGAAGCTTGCGCGCCTTCTTGAGGAAGGCGCGCTTGATGGTCTTTGCGTCGGCGTCCCGAGGCACCTCGAGCACCTCGTAGTAGTCCCTCTTTGGTTCCACGTGCGGCTCCCGTGACTTTCAGCTTCGATCGATGGGGGTTATACCCCGAAAAAGGCGGGGGCATGCCCCCGCCTCGGACAACCCTATCACTTTCCCCGGGCTACCAGAAGTAGGGGTAGCCCATGTACCCGACGCGGCCCAGCCCCGAGGTGCACGAGAACATCATCGCGAACACGAGGGCGAGCATGAGGCCGTTGGAGGCGCCGTTCGCGACGGCGACCCCGGCGTTTCTCCACCAGCGGCCGCTGCGGCGCACGCCGTCGCGCACGACGAGGTAGACGCCGAGCACGAGGGGGACCACCACGATGAGCAGCAGCGAGGAGAGCGTCGAGGTGAGCAGCCCCAGCGCGAGGAACGGCAGGGAGAAGCCGACGAAGTTGAACCCGCTCGCCTGCCGGCGCGTCAGCCGCTCCTCGGGCACGCAGACCCGGCAGACGAAGTCGCCCGCGGTCGAGCCGTTGGTGCCGGCGTTGCCCATGCCGCTCACGCGGACCTCGTCCCCGTCGTGGCTGCCGGCGGGCACGTCGACGACGACCTCGCTCGCCGACAGGGTCCTCCCGGTGCCGCCGCACGCCTCGCACGGGTCCGCGACGACGCGGCCGGTGCCCTCGCACTCCGGGCAGGTCATGGCCATGACGCCGAAGAGCCCCGTGTCAACGGTGATGTGCCCGCGGCCCCCGCAGGTGGGGCACGTCTCGGAGTGCTCGGCCTCGACCGAGCCCGAGCCGTGGCAGACGTCGCACGAGACGTAGCGCTGGTAGGTGACCCCGCGACGGGTCCCCTTCGCGGCCGTCTCGGCGTCGACGGTGAGCTCGTAGACCACGTCCGCGCCCGCGCGCGGGTTGTAGGCGCGGCTGCGGCGCCGTGCGGAGGACCCGAACGGGCCCCAGCCGAAGGGGCTCCCGCCGCCGAAGGGGTCCGCGTAGCCTCCCTGCGGGCCCGCGGCGCCGCCGTAGCCCGCGAAGGGGGCCCCGGAGCGCATGGCGTCGTAGCGCTTGCGCTTCTCGGGGTCGGAGAGGACGGCGTAGGCCTCGGAGACCTCCTTGAAGCGCTCCTCTGCGTCGGGCGCCTTGTTCACGTCGGGGTGGAGCTTGCGCGCCTTCGTCTGGAAGGCCTTGCGGATCTCCTCGGTGGACGCGCTCTTCTCGACGCCGAGAATCGCGTAGTAGTCCTTGTCGTTCATCGATGCCATGTGGCGGTCCTCTTCTGTTCCGGGCGGCGCGCAGATGGGGATAATTATATCCACCGGGCGCACGGGCTAACCCGAAAGCGCGCCGATGCGCGCGCTCCACATGGCTTGGGGCGACCTGCGGCCCTACTCGCCGAGGGAGATCTGGCGGTAGGAGACCCCGCAGCGGTCGAGGATGTTCTTGGAGATGAGGTTGTCCTCGGTCCCGCAGTACTTGTCGTCCAGGTAGACGACCTCGCCGATCCCCGCCTGCACGAGCGTCTTGGCGCACTCGTGGCACGGGAACAGCGTCACGTAGACCGTGGCGCCGGTCATGTCCTTGAGCGAGCCGCGGTAGTTGAGGATGGCGTTGGCCTCGGCGTGGATGACGTAGTTGTGCTTGTCGTGCAGCGGGTCGGCGTCGGTGCCCCAGGGGAACTCGTCGTCGTTGAGGCCGGAGGGCGTGCCGTTGTAGCCCACCGAGAGGATGCGGTGGTTAGTGTCCGCGATGCAGGCCCCCACCTGCGTGTTGGGGTCCTTGCTGCGCAGGCTCGCCGCGACGGCGGCCTTCATGAAGAACTCGTCCCAGCTGATGACGTCGGTACGCTTGCCCGGCATGGCGCTCCCCTCTCCTCTGCTTCCCGTCAGGATGCCGCATTTGCGCAGGGCGCGCAAGGGGCGAGAAGAACCCCCGCCCGGCCGCCGCAGCGGCGGCCGGGCGGGGCGCGCGGGGTGTGGCGCCTAGATCTGGTTCGCCGCGGCGTAGGCCGTGCGGATCGCGCTGGCGATGTCCGCCGTGCGCTCGCCCGAGCAGTCGCCCACGCAGGTGACCGGGCACGCCACGCCCGAGACGTCGAAGGGCAGCGCGCGGGAGCCGACCGCCATGACGACCCAGTCGCACGGGACGACCACGGGCTCGCCCGCGCGCTCGGCCTCCACGCCCGCGTCGGAGATGGCGGTGACGCGGGTGCCCGTCAGCTGCTCCACCCCCCTCTCGGCGAACTCGGCCATGATCGTGGGCAGGACGGTCCCGGACTCGCCCTCGGCGATCTTGTCGAGCATCTCGACGATGGCGACCTCGCAGCCGCGCGCGAGCAGGTACTCGGCGGTCTCGGTGCCCACCAGGCCCCCTCCGATCACCGCGACGCGGCCCTCGGGCTCCACGCGGCCCGCGAGCACGTCCCAGGCGGAGACCACGTTGTCGCGGTCGGAGCCGGGCACGGGGAGCGTGACGTTGGAGGCGCCCACGGCCACGATCGCCGCGTCGAAGCCCTCGAGGTCCGCCGGCCCGGCCGCCGTGCCCAGGCGCACGTCCACGCCGAGCTCGGGAAGGACGCGCTCGTAGTACTCGACCGAGCGCATGATCTCCGCCTTGCGCGGCGGCGCGGCGGCGAGCTCGATCTGGCCGCCGAGGCGCTCGGCGCGCTCGAAGAGCGTCACCCGGTAGCCGCGGCGCGCGGCGACGCGGGCGGCCTCGCAGCCGGCGATGCCGCCTCCCACCACCGCGACGCGCTTGTCGCCGTCCCCGGGGCGGATGAAGACGGTCTCCTCGTCGCCGTTCTCCGCGTTGAGGACGCAGGAGATGTAGCGACGGCCCTGGATGGCGTCGACGCAGCCCTTGTTGCAGTTGAGGCACAGGCGCACCGGCTCCCCGGAGGCCACCTTGAGGGCGATGTCGGGGTCGGCGAGCAGCGAGCGGCCGTAGCCGATCACGTCCGCCTGGCCGTCCTCGAGGATCTTCTCGCCCGCCTCCGGCGTGACCACGCGGCCCACCGTGGCCACCGGGATCCCCACGAGCGACTTCACGCGCGCCGCGACCGGGAGCGTCCAGTTGTAGGGCATCGTGCCCATGGGCGGGATGGTGTCTCCCATGTTCCCGGTGTGGTTTGCCTGCGCCACCTGGATCATGTCGACGCCGGCGCGCTCCAGCAGGACGGCGAGCTCGCAGGCCTCGTCGGGCTCGAGGCCGCCCTTGCCGCGCTTGGAGCCGTCCGGGTTGGTCATGATGACGGGGAGCTTGTACTCCACCATGAGGCCCGGGGCCGCGGCCTTGATGGCGGCCACCACCTCGAGCGCGTAGCGGACGCGGTTCTCGAAGCTCCCGCCGTACTCGTCCGTGCGGTGGTTGAGGGCCGTGGAGCAGAGCGACCCCACGAGGCGGTCGCCGTGGACCTCGATCGCGTCCACGCCCGCGCGCTGGGCGCGCGCCGCGCAGGCGGCGATGGCGTCCCTGATCTGGGCGAGCTGCTCGACCGTGGCCTCGGTGACGAAGTGCTGCATGTCGTGGTGGAGCTTGGCGTAGGCCTGGTTGGCAATCTCCTTGGACTCCGCCATCTTGGCCGCGAAGGTCGCCTCGTCGCCCGCGGCCTGCGCCTTCTGGCCCTCCACGGCGGCCATGCGCGAGGCCATGATGAGCCTGCCCACGCCCGGGACGTCGTACTCGGGGTGGAAGAGCTGCAGGGCGAGCTTGGCGCCGTGGGCGTGGACGGCCTCGGCGAGGCGCTCGAAGCTCTCGATCTGGGAGTCGTCCGCGAGCTTGGGCGTGGGGCTCGCGGTGTTCACGGGGGCGACGTCGCCGATGACGATGTAGGCGACCCCGCCTTTTGCGAGCCGCTCGTAGAAGGCGAGGCTGCGCGGCCCGATCGAGCCGTCGCGCTCCTCGTAGCCCGTCGTGAGCGGAGGGAACATGATGCGGTTCTTGAGGGTGATGCCGCCGACCTCGATCGGCTCGAGAAGCCTGTGCTCTGCCATGGTCTTCCTCTCCTGCGCGTCCGCGGGCTCGGGCCCGATTTCACCCACGGTAGGGCATGCGACGCGCCGCGGGGGCGAGACTTCGGCGACGAGCGCCGGGCGCCCCGCGCGCGGCGGGGGCGGGGCTAGCAGCGCCCCGTCGCCACCTCGCCGGGCGCGAGGCCCCAGAGGGCGCCGTAGAGCTCGTTGCCCAGGAGCCAGCCCCTCGTCGTGGGCGCGAGCCTCCCCGCGCGCTCGGCGAGAAGCCCCCGCCCCACGAGGCGCTCGAGCTCGGCGTCGAGCCCGGGGCCGAGGAGCTCGGCGGCGCGCGCCACGAGCGGCGCCTCGAGCCCCCTCACGAGGCGCGCGCCGAGCATGAGGTCCTCAGCCGCGGCCTGGGCGGCGCTCAGGAACTCGAGCGAGAAGGACAGCGCGGAGAGCCTCGGCTCCCGCGCGACGGCGTCACGCGGGGTCTCAACCGTGAGCCGCGCGCGCACGGTGCCCGCCGGGGGGCGCGGAAGCCGTGGGCAGGCCTTGGAAAGCCTCAGGTACTGCTCGACGGTGAGCATGCTTGAGGCTCCGGTGCCCAGCCCGAGGTAGGGCACGCCCGTCCAGTACGCGATGTTGTGACGGCACTCCTTACCTGCGACTGCGTAGCTTGCCACCTCGTAGCGCGAGAGCCCAGAACCCTCTAGTAGAGCTTGAGCCTGAGACATTCTGGCCGCCTGGACGTCCCCGTCGTTCCACGGGCAGGGGTCGTCCTCGTAGCGCGCGTCGAGCTCGGTCCCCTCCTCGACCTGGAGGGGGTAGACGCTCACGTGGCCCACGCCGAGCGCGGCCGCCCCCAGAAGCGTCGAGCCCCAGGAGGCGTCCGTCTGCCTTGGCGTGGCGCACATGAGGTCCACGGAGACGTCGAGGCCGCTCGCGACGGCCGCGCCCACGCGCTCTCGGGCGCACGCGGCGTCGTGGAGGCGCCCCAGCTCGGCGAGCTCCGCGTCGTCGAGGCTCTGCACGCCGACCGAGAGGCGCGTGGCGCCGGCCTCGCGCGCCGCGGCGAGCACGTCGTCGGTCAGGGAGTCGGGGTTGGCCTCGCAGGTGAGCTCGGCGGGCGCGGCCACGCGCACGACCCTCTCGACGAGACGGCCCAGGCCGTCCGGCCCCAGAAGCGTCGGCGTACCCCCTCCCACGTAGGCCGTCGCGCAGCCGTCGAGCAGCCCGAGCCCGGCCGCCTCGTCGAGCTGCGCCTCGAGCGCGCGGCGGTACGCCGCCATGAGCGGGTCGCCCGCGGGCGTGGCCCACGACGCGAAGTCGCAGTACGCGCACTTCCTCGCGCAGAACGGTATGTGCAGGTAGAGGGCCCCGACCGAGGGGGCGCTAGCACACATGCGCGCGGACCTCGTCGGCCACGGCGAGAAACTCGTCGGCCTCGACGCAGCTCATCGCGGCGTTTCTCCACCGCGCGGCGTCGGGCATGCCCTTGAAGTACCAGCCAGCCAGGCTTCGGGCGCGCTTGAGGTGGGCCCCGGTCGCCTCGAGCAGGCGCACGTGGCACGCGAAGGCCGCGACCCTCTCGGAGGCCGTCGCCTCGTGGCCCGAGAAGACCCACGGGTTGCCGTAGGTCCCGCGCGCCACCATCACGGCGGTGGCCCCGGTCTGGTCGAGCGCGCGAAGCGCCGCGGCGTGGTCGGTGACGTCGCCCGACGCGATCACGGGGATCCCCACGGCGTCGGCGACGCGGTCGAGGACGCCCCAGTCCGCCTCCCCGCGGTACATCTGCGTGGCAAAGCGCCCGTGCACGGCGACCGCGGCCGCGCCGGCGTCCTCCATGGCGCGCGCGAACTCGGGCGCGACCTCCCGGCCCATGTGGCGTCCCCGGCGGATCTTGACCGTCACGTCGACCCCCGGGGCGCCCTCACGGCACGCGCGCACGATGGCGGCCGCCAGCCCGGGGTCCTCCATGAGCGCGGAGCCCTCTCCCTTGCGCGTCACCTTGGGAACGGGGCAGGCCATGTTGACGTCGATGAGCGCCAGGCGAGCCCCGAGCCGAGCGACGACGCGCTCCGCCCCCTCGCGGAAGAGCTCCGGCCTGCTGCCAAAGAGCTGCACCGCGACGTCAGGCTCGCCGTCGACGGGGTCAACGAGCTCCCAGCTCCTCTCGCCGTAGTGGAGGCCGGCCACGGACACCATCTCGGAGTATGCGAGGTCCGCGCCGCCGGCGCGCGCCATCAGGCGGTACGCGCCGTCGCTCACGCCCGCCATGGGCGCCATGATGAGCGGGTGCGCGGCGAGGCGCTCGGCGAGCGGGCGGTCCTTCTCGCCGCCTGCGAACGGGGTCACGACGGGGGCGAGCCCCGCGGCGGGCCCGTAGGAGGCCAGCACCTGGGAGGGCGTCACTGGTCGTCCACCTTGAGGACGGCGAGAAACGCCTCCTGCGGCACCTCCACGGAGCCGATCTGCTTCATGCGCTTCTTGCCCTCCTTCTGCTTCTCGAGCAGCTTGCGCTTGCGCGAGATGTCGCCGCCGTAGCACTTGGCGAGGACGTCCTTGCGCACGGCCTTGACCGTGGAGCGGGAGATGATCTTGTTGCCGATGGCCCCCTGGATGGGCACCTCGAACTGCTGGCGCGGGATGATCTCCTTGAGCTTGTCGCACAGGCCGCGCGCGAGCGCGTAGGCCTTGTCCCGGTGGACGATGAAGCTCAGGGCGTCGACCTCGTCGCCGGAGAGCAGGATGTCGAGCTTCACGAGGTCACTCGGGCGGTAGTCGCAAAACTCGTAGTCCAGGCTCGCGTAGCCCTTGGTGCGGCTCTTGAGCTGGTCGAAGAAGTCGAGGATGAGCTCCGCGAGCGGGATGTCGAAGTGCATCTCCACGGACTTCTCGGAGAGGTAGACCATGTCCTGCGTGATGCCGCGGTGCTCGATGGCGAGCTGCATCACCGCGCCCGTGTAGGCCGGGGGCACGATGACCTTGGCCTTGAGGAAGGGCTCCTCGATGCGCTCGATGCGCGTGACGTCCGGGAGGTCCTGCGGGCTTCTCACCTCCACCATGGTGCCGTCGGTCTTGTAGACGTGGTAGTCCACCGAGGGCGAGGTGGCGATCAGCGAGAGCGAGAACTCGCGCTCCAGGCGCTCCTTGACGACCTCCATGTGCAGCAGGCCCAGGAAGCCGACGCGGAAGCCAAAGCCAAGGGCGACGCTCGTCTCGGGGCTCCAGGTGAGCGACGGGTCGTTCACGCGCAGCTTCTCGAGGGCGTCGCGGAGGTTCTCGTAGTCCTTATTGTCGACCGGGAAGAGCCCCGTGTAGACCATGGGCTTGGCCTCGCGGTACCCCGGCAGCGCCTCCGCGCAGGGGCGGTCGCGGTAGGTGAGCGTGTCGCCCACGCGCACGGCCTCGGGGTCCTTGAGGCCCGTCACCACGTAGCCGACCTCGCCGACGCCGAGCTCGTCGACGGCGGTCTCGGCGGGACGCCGCACCCCGACGCCGTCCACGAGAAACCCCGTGCCCGCCTGCATCATCGTGAGCTGGTCGCCCTTGCGCACGTGGCCGTCGAAGACGCGCACCGTGGCCACGACGCCGCGGTACTCGTCGAAGTAGGAGTCCAGGATGAGCGCCTTGAGCGGGGCCGAGGCGTCGCCCGTGGGCGGGGAGACGAGAAACACGATGGCCTCGAGGAGGTCGTGGATCCCCTCGCCGGTCTTGCCGGAGACGCACACGGCGTCCTCGGCCGGGATGGCGAGGTCCTCCTCGATCTCCTCCTTGACCTCCTCGGGATGCGCGGAGGGCAGGTCGATCTTGTTGATCGCGGGCACGATGTCGAGGTCGGCGTTCATGGCCAGGCTCGCGTTGGAGACGGTCTGCGCCTCCACGCCCTGCGTGGCGTCCACCACGAGCACCGCGCCCTCGCAGGCCGCGAGCGAGCGGGACACCTCGTAGGTGAAGTCGACGTGACCGGGCGTGTCGATGAGGTTGAACTGGTAGGTCTGCCCGTCGTCGGCGTCGTACATGACGCGGACGGCGTTGGACTTGATCGTGATGCCGCGCTCCCGCTCGATGTCCATCGTGTCGAGCAGCTGGGCCTCCATGTCGCGCTCCTCCACCGTGTGGGTGAGCTCGAGGATGCGGTCCGAGATGGTCGACTTGCCGTGGTCGATGTGGGCAACGATCGAGAAGTTGCGGATATGTGAGGTATCGTTGGTAGCCATGGGGGAAATGATAGCGAACTCCGCCCCGTCATGCTATACTCACCGAGTTGACCTCGCCGTGTCTCAGCACAGAGGCCTCAGATAGAAAAGAACCGAAAGGAACTGCACGTGGCTAACATCAAGTCTCAGAAGAAGCGCATCATCACCGCTGAGAAGGCGCGTCAGCGCAACCGCGCGGTCCGCTCCGAGCTCAAGACCGCCGTCAAGGGCGTTCGCGCCGCCGTTGAGGCCGGCGACGCCGAGGCCGCCCAGCTCGCCGCCAACAAGGCGAGCCGCCTGCTCGACAAGGCCGCTTCCAAGGGCATCATCCACAAGAACCAGGCTGCCCAGCGCAAGAGCGGCGTTCAGAAGCTCGTCAACACCATCAAGTAGCCTCTCGCCAGAGAGTAGCCCGCTTTGCGGACCCGGGGTGCTGCCCGGGTCCGCTTTTTCATGCGGCGAGAAGTGCCGTGCGAGGCGCGCGGCTCCTCTCGTGCGCGTGGGGAACGCACTGGACGCCCGCACTTGAGGGGTGCGGCCCTTTGAGGGCCGGAGGCGCGCAGGGTGCGGGGTCCTTCTCGCCGCTTGGCGAGAAGTGCGTGGCTGAGCAGGCCGAGAGCCTGCACTTGAGGGGTGCGGGCGTCCAGTGCGTCTCCCGCGACTCGCGCTACGCGACGCCGCAGACCCTCGCTATGAGGCGCACCATCTCCGCGTCCGGGTCCGCGCCGCCCTTGAGGGCCCGCTCCGCGTCCGCGCACGCGGCGAGCGCGGCCTCGAGCTCCCCGTCCGCGAAGGCGCGCGCCCAACGGCCGTGGTTCCTGACCTGCCACTCCTGCTTCTTGAGCTCGCCGGCGAGCGCGTGGGCCTGCCCGCGCGCGGCCAGGGAGCGGGCGCAGACGAGCTCCCTCAGGCGACCCGTGACGAGGGACAGCAGCCCGAGCGCGGACCCGTCGAGCAGGCGGTAGAGCGCGAGGGCGCGGTGGGCGTCGCGCGCGGAGAGGCGGTCGAGGAACTCCCAGGGCTTCACCTCGGCGACGCGTGCCACGTTCTCCTCCACAAAGGGGCGCGTTATCGCGCCGCTCCCTCCCATGAGGGCGGCGAGGGTGGCGATCTGGGTGTCGAGCATCGTGGTCGACTCCCCCACGCGCGCCACGAGCTCCGAGGCGGCGTCAGGCGATATGGACACGCCGTGGGCGGCCGCGAGCTTCTGCACGTAGGGAGGGAGGTCGCGCCCCTTCTTGGCGGCGCACTCGATGACGGTGCGCGGCCCCACCTTGGCGACGGCCTTGTAGAGGCGCGTCGACTTGGCCAGGGTGGTCGCCACGAGCGCAAGCGTGCAGCTCTCGTTGGGGTTGTCGAGGTAGGAGACGATGGCCTCGGAGACGGCCTTGGGCAGCTTCTCGGCGTTCTCGACGACCACCACGCGACGGTCGCCCCCCATCGGGAGGGTGTTCAGCGAGGCGAGGACGGAGACGTCGTCGGTCTCGCCACTCGCCACGACCTCCTCGAGGTTGAAGGCCGAGAAGGGCCCGTCGACGCGCGCCCGGAGTCGGGCGACGGCCTGCTTGCGCTTGAGCTCGTCCGGTCCGACGATGAGGTAGGCCGGAAGCAGCGCCGGCTTGTCTGCCATGTGTGTCCCTCCTGCGACTCGAGCGGCCCCGCGTGGTCTCCCCTGCCGCAGAAGATGCGGGCGGCCCTCACCACGTCCCCGTCAAGCGCAAGGGGCACCGCATGACTCATCGAGGGCGCAGTGCCCCCTGGGCCTTAGTCGTGGCCCCTAGTGTAGCACGCGCGCCCGCCCTCATTGCCCCTTCCCCCTCTGGCAGCTCACGACCGGGCCCTCCTCGCCCGGCTCGACGCAGACGTCGCCGACGTCCTTGGTGCAGAGGAAGCGAGACCCAGCCCCCTCGAGCGCATCCACGCAGGCCGGGTCGGGATGGCCGTAGGAGTTTCCCTCCCCTGCGCTCGCCACGGCCACCTCGGCGTCGAGCGCGCGAGCCAGCTCGTCTGAGACGGAGGACGCAGATCCGTGGTGGCCCACCTTGAGCAGGTCCACGTCGCCCACGCGACCCGCCGCCAGCGCGGCGGAGGTCTCCTCGAGCTCGGCGTCTCCGGTGAGAAGCGCCGTGAGGGAGCGCCGCCCGTCATCGTAGGTGAGCAGAAGTTCGAGCGAGTCCGCGTTCTCGGTGCCGTCGGTCGGCCCCTCGGGCCACACGCAGGCAAGCGAGAAGCGCCCTACCCTCAGCACGTCCCCCAGCGAGAGCTCCGCGGCGTCGGTCCCGGCCGCTACGCCCGCACCCACCACCACCAGATCGGCGCCCACGGTGGAGAGCACGGCCTCGAGCCCTCCAGTGTGGTCGTCGTGCAGGTGCGTGATGACCACGGCGTCGAGGTGCGTGACGTTGCAGCGCGCGAGCGCGTCAAGCACCTCGTCCCCGGGGCCCGTGTCCACGAGAACCGCGGCCGCCCCGTCGGTGACGAGGATGGCGTCCCCCTGCCCGACGTCGAGCACCCGCACGCACGCCGGGGCGAAGAGGCGCCAGCGCGCCCACCAGCCCACGCAGACGGCCAGCGCAACCGCAAGGCACCCCGCAAGCGCCCTACGGGTGACGCGTGGCCACGCTACGAGGAGCGCCGCGAGGCATGCCGCGAGCACGGCGAGCGCCGGCCCCTCCTCGACGCTCACCGCCACGCTCGCCATCGGGACCCCGGCGAGCAGGCGCGCGAGCTCCATGACGACGGCGCCGACGACGTCGGCCCCCGCAAGCGCCACCGCCTGGGCCGCAGGCGCCCACACAAGGAGCCCCGCCGCGAGCCCGAGTGCCAGAAGCGCCGAGAAGAGCGGGGCGAGCACCACGTTGGCGACGGGGGCCACGAGCGAGAGCCGCGAGAACGCCGCGCACGTGAGCGGCGCCGTCACCGCCTGGGAGACGAGCGTGAGCGCAAGCGCCTCCTGCGCCCCCTCGCCCGCGCGCCAGAGCGCCCGGCCCACCCTGCCCCGAACCCGCCACGTGCCCACGAGGACGCGCAGCAGGTAGCGCGCGTAGCCGCCGAGCGCGCAAATCCCGCACACGCAGCTCACCGAGAGCAGGTATCCCAGCTGCCCCGTCACGCCCGGGTCGGCGAGCGCCATCGCGAGAGCCGCCGCGCTTGCCGAGGAGAGCGGGTGGGCGCGGCGGCCGACGAGCTGGGAGAGCTCCGCGACGAGCGACATGGCCCACGCGCGCGACGCGGAGGAGGGCGCGCCGCAGAAGACGACGAAGCCGAGCGTCGACGCAAGCAGCACGGCCGAGCGGGGCAGGGGGCCAAGGCGCGTACGGGAGAGCGCGGCGCCCACGAAGGCGCCCACGAGAACGAGGTGACCGCCCGACACGGCCACGAGATGCGAGATGCCGCAGGTGGCGAAGATCTCGTCGAGCCCGCGCTCGGCCATCGCCACGGTGGACCCGCAGATGGCCCCCGCAAGCAGCGCACGCGCGTCGGAGGAGCCCGCGTCGAGGCTCTCCAGCACGCGCGATCGCACGAGAAGCACCGCTCCCCAGGCCCCCGTCGCCGGCGCGCTCTCGAGCACCCTCACCACGCGGACCGTGCCGGCGAGCCCCTGCGCCCGCGAGCTCGCGCCCCAGTCCCCCGGCTCGTTCTCCTCGAAGCGCCCCACGCAGCGCAGCGTCGTCCCCAGCTCGACCGGCTCGTCCGCGAGCAGCCAGACGCGCCCGAGCGATCCGCCCTCCCCGCTCACCCGCGCCCTCCCGCGCCAGCCCGACGCGCCCTCGCTCATGTCCGCCTCGAGCGTGAGCTCCCAGGAGGAGACCGGGCTCGTGGAGAGCGCGCCGGCAAGCGCCCCCTGACGCGCGAGCTCGCCGGCGCACACGACGCAGGCGCAGGAGGCTGCCACCCCGAGCGTGAGCGCGAGCGGGGCGGCGGCGCGTGCCCCCGTCCGCGAGAGCGCCAGGCAGGCAAGCCCCGCGAGCGCGAGCACGCCGGCGCCCGCGCAGAGAAGAGGCGCCGGCTCAGGCCCCGTCGCGAGGGCGACGCGCGCGCAGCCTATGACCACGACGAGGGCCCAGAGCGTGCCCGGGAGCGCCGGCCGGTCGGGCCGGTCGGCGCCCGGACGCTCAGACACAGATTCTCCCCTCGAGCTTGGCGTACTTCTTCTCCCCGATCCCGGAGACGCGCATGAGGTCCTCGGGCACGGAGAAGGGCCCGTTCTGCTCGCGGTCCTCGACGATGGCCCGGGCCGTCGCCTCCCCCACGCCCGGCAGCTCGTCGAGCTCCTCGATGGTCGCCGTGTTGATGTTGACGGGGGCGGGCGTGTCGTCAGCGCCGGACGCGGCGCCTGCAGAGCCCGCCTCGGCCGCGGCGGGCGCGTCCTCGCCCTCGAGCGGCACGTAGACCTTCTCGCCGTCCAGGACGCCGGCCGCGAGGTTGATCGACGACGTGTCCGCCCCCTCGGCAAGGCCGCCCGCCGCCGCGATGGCGTCGTTCACGCGGGCGCCCTCCGCGAGCTCGTAGACGCCCGGCGCCGCCACGGCCCCGTCCACGTGCACGACGAGAACCGCCGGGTCGTCCTCAGGGGCCACGTCCCCCTCGCCGTCGCCAGCCGCGCCCCCGTCCTTCTCGCCCGCGTCGTCCGCGTCGGGGCCGGAAGGCGCGCTCGAGACGGCCGGGACCTCGACGGCGGCGCCCTCGCCGCGCTCTATCGTCACCCCGCCCGTGCCAAGCGCCCCGACCGCGACGACCACGACGAGCGCCACCATCGCCAGCGAGAGCGCCCCGGCGAGCGCGAGCCTCCCCGTCACGCCGTACCTTCGCGCGAGCCGCGCCGCCCCCCTCGACCGCCGCTGTGCCATGCGACCACCTCCGCCTCAAGCATGGCGGACGTCGGGCGCGCCGCGCGCCGCGGGCGGAGAAAGTCAGTCACGAACCTTCCGCGTACCTTCCGCGAATCTCTCGAAAAAAGAGAAGCGCCCCGGAAAACCGGGGCGCCGAACGACACGGGGCCGTCTGGGGGCCATGCCACCCGCGGAGCGCGGGGCTACCGCTCGCCCCCCTGGAAGGGAGAGAGCTCGCGATGGTGCTCGCGAAGCGTCCCGCGCGGCGCTCGGTAGGACGGGCACTGCGAGAAGTCCCTCCACTCGACGCGGTCGACGAGCTCATCGACCATGGCCTCGTGGTCGAAGGACTCCCAGGCCTCGAGCACGTCCGCCAGGCGCGCGTGCGTCTCAGGACGGCGCGGCATGAACAGGGTGCAGCAGTCAGGTGCGGTCTCGCAGCAGATGTCGTAGGTGCCGATCTCGTGGGCGCGGGCGATGATCTCCTGCTTGTCGGACCCGATGAGGGGCCTCAGGACCGGCATCGTGACGGCCTCGTTGACCGCGGCGATGTTGTCGAGCGTCTGGGACGCGACCTGCCCGAGGGACTCGCCGGTGACGAGCGCCTTGGCCCCCTCGAGACGCGCAATCCTCTCCGCGACCTGGAGCATGACGCGGCGGTACGTGATGATGCGGAGCCCCTGGGGCACGGCGAGTGAGATCTCCCTTTGACGCTCGCCGAAGGGCACCACGTAGAGTCGCCCGACGACGCCGGAGGGGGCCAGGGCGTCAACGAGGTCCTGGCAGAGCCACTCGCTCGTGTCGGAGGTCATCGGACGACCCGAGAAGTGCACGGGGACGCAGGTGGCCCCGCGACGGCCAACCATCCAGGTGGCCACGGGCGAGTCGAAGCCGCTCGAGAGCAGGGTGACGACCTTGCCGGCGGTGCCCACGGGAAGACCGCCAACCCCGGGCGCGGAGGCGGCGTAGACGAAGGTGTTTCCCTGGACCACGTGCACGACGACCGTGACGTCGGGGTGGTGGACGTCGACCTTCTTCTCGGGGAACGACTCGCACAGGACGGCCCCGACCAGGCGGTTCATCTCGAGGCTGTGGCGCTCGTAGGTGGTTGAGGAACGACGCGCGTGCACCTTGAAGGTCTCGAACTCGCCGGCCTCGGAGAGCGCCCGCACGGCGGCGGCGCAGTACTCGCCCTCGTCGAGCCCGCACTTGTAGGCGAGCGAGACGCGCGCCACGCCAGGCACGCGCCTGATTGCCGCGGCGAGCTCCTCGCTCGCGCGACGGTCCTCGGTCTCCACGGCTATGTGGCCCGAGATGCGCGAGACGCTCAGGATGGGGAACGCCTTGAGGGCGCGGTGCAGGTTGGTGACGAGCTGGTTCTCGAAGGTAGAGCGGTTCTTGCCCTTGAGGCCGATCTCGTGGTAGTGGACGAGGCAGAGTCTCTCGGTCATGCGCAGGCCTACAGGACGATCGTGTTGGCGCCCCTGATGTCCTCGTCGAAGTCCTCCTTGACGAAGCTCAGGGTGTCCTCCTCGATCTCCTGCATGGCCACGGACACGGGGTCCTTGCCGGACACCACGGTAGTGATGTCGTCAAAGTCCTGGATTGCGGTCACGCGCAGGTGCTGCCCACGAATCATGTTGTTGATGTCGCAGGCGCGCTTCGACGCGATCGAGCAGAGCAGGAACGGGTTGTGCTCGGTCTTGTCGAGCAGGGTGTCAATCTCAGGCTTGATCACAGACATCTTCTGTGGGACCTCCGTTGGTTTCATACGTTCTGATCACATCTTGCAGCTCGGCGCAGGCCCGCTCGAGGTCGTCGTTGACGATGCGGACGTCGTAGAGCGACGCCTTGCCCATCTCCTCGCGCGCTCCGGACAGGCGCCGCTCGATTGACGCCTCGTCCTCGGTGCCGCGACCGCGCAGCCTGCGCTCGAGTTCCTCGGCGCTCGGCGGTTCGATGAAGACGAGCACGGCCTCGGGGTCGGCGCGTCGGACGTTGAGCCCGCCCTGGACGTCGATCTCGAGGATGACGGAGAGGCCGCGCCCCGTGACGCGCTCGACCTCGCGGCGCAGGGTCCCGTAGCGGTGACCGTGCACCCACGCCCACTCGAGGAACTCGCCGCCCTCGACGAGCCGGTCGAACTCGTCGTCGTCCATGAAGTAGTAGGACGTTCCCTCGACCTCTCCCGGACGCGGCTCGCGCGTCGTTGCAGAGACCGTCAGGCCCAGGCAGTCGAGACGCTCGCGCAGCATCGCGACGAGCGTGCCCTTGCCCACGCCTGACGGCCCCGAGACGACGAAGGTTCTGGCTCTTCTCGACACCTTACTTGGAGAGGGCCTCGACGAGCTGCTCGCGCTGGCGGGCGCCCAGGCCCTTGACGCGACGGGTGGCGGAGATGCCCAGCTCGTCCATGATCTTGGCGGCCTTGGCCTTGCCGTAGCCCGGAAGGGACTCGATGAGCGTGGAGACCTTCATACGGCTGGCGATGGGATCGTCGGAGTCGAGGACGTCCTCAAGGGTGACCTTGCCGCTCTTGATCTTCTCGCGCAGCTCGGCGCGCTCGTGGCGGGCCTGGGCGGCCTTCTCGAGGGCGGCCTTGCGCTGCTCGTCGGTAAGCTGGGGTAGGGCCATTTTGTTCCTCCAAACATCGTACTAACGGTTGAGACGCCGCGAGGCGGCGGCTCGCAAACATAGTTTGCCCATTTACCTCAGGTTTTGCAATACCCAATCATCAAAGCTGCAGGTCAGGGGCAATCCTTCACAAGATTGCCCCCGCGGGTGCAAAAATCGGCGGCCCGCCCGGGGTGGCCGGACGGGCCGCGGAGGCGCTAGGCCATGAGCTCTGCGCAGATGGCGTCGAAGGCTGCGACGGGGTCCTCGGCGCCGGTGATGGGACGGCCGATGACCAGCTTGGACGCCCCGGCCGCGACGGCGGCCGCGGGAGTGGCGATGCGCTTCTGGTCGCCGACCTCGGCGCCCGCGGGACGCACCCCGGGCGTGACGATGAGCGCGTCGGGCCCGAGGAGCTCGCGCATCTGGGCCGCCTCCTGCGGCGAGCAGACGATGCCGTCCGACCCGGCTCCATAGGCGACGCTCGCGAGACGGGCGACCTCGTCGGCCACGGGAGCGTCGACGCCGATCTCGGCGAGCGCGTCCTGGTCCATGCTCGTGAGCACGGAGATGGCGACGAGGCGCGTGCGCTCGCCGCCGCGCGCCTCGGCCGCCTCCTCGGCCCCGGCCCTGGCCGCGGCCACCATGGCCGAGCCGCCCAGGCCGTGGATGGAGAGGATGTCGGCGCCCGTCAGCGAGGCGGAGCGAACCGCGCCCTGCACCTGGAACGGGATGTCGTGGACCTTGAGGTCGAGAAACACGCGAAGTCCGCGCTCGCGCATCGCGTCGACGATGGCGGGGCCCTCGGCGTAGAACAGCGTCATGCCGACCTTGACCCAGGTGGCCTTGCCGCCGAGCAGGTCGGCGAGCTCGAAGGCGCGCTCGCGGCTGCAGTCGAGGGCAATGATGATCTTGTCGCTGGCCTCTTCGTACGTCAGCATTCGAAGGCTCCAATCAGCTCGTTGATGTCGGTGACCCCCTGCTCGGCCGCCCAGGCGGCGAGGCCGTCCACGATGCGCGCCGCGCAGGCGGGGTCGTAGAAGTTGGCGGTTCCCACGGTGACGGAGGTGGCGCCCGCCAGGATCATCTCGGCCGCGTCCTGCCAGCTCGCCACGCCACCCATGCCGTTGACGGGGATCTTGACGGCGCTCGCGGCCTCCCAGACCATTCGGACGGCGATCGCGTGGATGGCGGGGCCGGAGACGCCGCCGGTCGGCTTGGACAGGCGGCTCCTCCTCGTGCGCACGTCGATGGACATGCCGTTAATCGTGTTGATGAGCGAGAGCGCGTCGGCACCCTCGGCCTCGCAGGCGCGGGCGATCTCCGGCACGCGTACCGGCGCCATCTTGACGAGCAGGGGCCGGCTCACGCGCGGGCGCACGGCGCGCACGACCTCCGCCGCGCTCTCGGGCGTGCCGCCCACGAGCGCCCCGCCGCGCGCGATGTTGGGGCAGGAGATGTTCATCTCGACGCCGCTCGCCCACGGGCAGAGCTCCTCGATCTTCTCGACAGCGGCTATGTACTCATCGACCGAGTGCCCGGCCGCCTGGACGATGACGCGGCAGCCGCGCCCCTCGAGGCCGCTCAGGTACTCGCCGTACTGCTCGACCATGCCGGCGACGCCGGGGTTGGCGAGCCCCACCGTGTTCATCATGCCCGAGGGGACCTCGCACATGCGCGGGGCGGGGTTGCCGAGCCAGGGCTCGGCCGAGCAGCCCTTGGTCGTTATGGCGCCGAGGCGCGACACGTCGAAGAAGCCCTCGAAGACCGAGCCGAAGCCGAAGGTGCCCGACGCGGTGTTGACGGGGTTCTTCATGCGAACGCCGCCGAGGTCGACGGCCATGGAGACGCTGTTCTCGGCCATTACCACGCCACCTCCTCGGCGTCGAAGACCGGGCCGTCCTTGCAGCAGGACTTGTAGCTGCCGTCGGCCATGGCCACGTTGCAGGTGCCGCACGCGCCGAACCCGCAGCACATCATGCGCTCCATGGAGACGCGGCAGGCCACGCCCGCCTCGCGGCACAGGCGCGCGACGCCGGCCATCATGACCTCGGGCCCGCAGGCGTAGACCACGTCGTAGCCGCCCGCGGCGAGAAGCTCGGACAGGGCGTCGGTGGTGAACCCGCGCCGCCCGGCCGTGCCGTCGTCGGTGGTGACCTCGACGCGACCGGCGCCGAGGGCGCGCAGCTCCTCGACGCCCCAGAGCCTGGAGGCCGTCTGGGCGCCGACCACGGCGTCGAGGTCGACGCCGGCCCCCGCGAGCATGCGCGCGCAGGCGACGACGGGCGTCACGCCCACTCCGCCGGCGACCACGCAGGCGCGCCGGGCGCCCTCGACAAGCGGCCAGGGGTTGCCGCAGGGGCCCACGGCGCTCGAGCGGGCCCCGGGCGCCATGGCGGCGAGGCGGCGGGTGCCGTCGCCGACCACGGCGTAGACGATCTCGACGGTCCCGGCCTCGGCGTCGGCGCGGCTGAAGGACAGAGGGATCCTCAGGATCTGGCTCGCGTCTCCGGGCACGGCCACGTTGACGAACTGGCCCGCCTCGAGCCCAGCGGCGAGCGCCGGGGCCGAGAGCACGATCCGCATGAGGCCCTCGGCGACCGGCTCGTTGGAGACGACCTCGAAGTCGTGGACGCCCGCCGCGGCCGTCATCGAAGGACCCTCGGGACGGGGGTGATCGCTCCGTCGGTCATCGTGCGGCGGCCGGCGACGAAGACGTCGGTGGCGGCGCCGGTGAGCGTGGCGCCGAGCCAGGCGGAGTTCTTGGAGCGGCTCTGGAGCCAGTCCTCGGTGACCGTCACCTGGGCGGTCGGGTCGACCAGGGTGAGGTCGGCGACGGAGCCGGCCTCGACGCGCACCTCGGGGAGGCGCAGCGCGCGGCGCGGGTTCACGGCCATGACCTCGACGAGGCGCGACCAGCTCATCGTCCCCGGCAGCACGAGGTTGGTGAGCATGAGAGGCAGGGCCGTCTCGAGGCCCACGATGCCGAAGAAGGCGATCTCCCACTCGCAGTCCTTCTCGTGCGGGGCATGCGGGGCGTGGTCGGTCACGAGGCAGTCGATGGAGCCGTCGAGGATGCCCTCGCGGAGCGCCGCGGCGTCGGAGGCGCGGCGCAGCGGCGGGTTCATCTTGAGGTTGGTGTCGTAGGCGTCGGTGATGTCCTCCTCGGAGAGGAAGAGGTGGTGCGGGGTGACCTCGCAGGTCACGGGCAGGCCCTCGGCCTTGGCGGCGCGGACAAGCTCGAGGCCCTTCTCGGTGGAGATGTGCGCGATGTGCAGGGCGCAGCCGGTCATGCGGCACAGCTCGATGTCGCGGTAGATCTCGAGCTCCTCGCCGAGCGCCGGCCATCCGAACATGCCGAGGCGCGTGCTCGCGCGGCCCTCGTTGATGACGCCGTGGGTGGTCAGGCTCTCGATCTCGCAGTGGGCAGAGACGACCTTGTCGAACTGGGAGACGTACTCCATGCAGGTGCGCATCATGCCCGCGCTCTGCACGCCGTGACCGTCGTCGGAGAAGGCCACGGCCCCCTCCATGACCATGTCGCCGATCTCGGCGAGCGTCTCGCCCTTCTCGCCCACCGTGAGCGCGCCGATCGGGCGCACGTGGCACAGCCCCGCGTGGCGGGCGCGGTCGATCTGGTAGCGGACCTCTGCGCCGGTGTCGGTCACCGGGTCGGTGTTGGGCATCGTGGCCACGTCGGTGAAGCCGCCGTGGGTGGCCGCGCGGGCGCCGGTCTCGATGGTCTCCTTGTACTCGAAGCCGGGGTCGCGGAAGTGGACGTGCATGTCGACGAGGCCGGGCACGAGGTACTTGCCGGAGGCGTCGATCACCTGCGCGCCCTCGGGGGCATCGAGGCCCTCGCCGACCTGGGCGATCCTCTCGCCGTCCAGGATCACGTCGCAGACGCCGTCGAGGCCGACCTGCGGGTCGACGACGTGGGCACCCCTAAGCAGAAACGCCATTGTTCTCTCCTCCCAGAAGCAGGTACATCTCGGCCATGCGCGTGAGGACGCCGGCGTTCACCTGGTCGAGGATCCTCGAGCGGGCGCAGTCGGCGACGTCGGCGTTGATCTCCATGCCGCGGTTCATGGGGCCCGGGTGGCAGATGATGGCCTCGGGCTTCATGCGCTCGACGCGGCTCATGTCGAGGCCCCACAGGCGGTTGTACTCGCGGCGCGACGGGATTGCGGCGCCCTCCATGCGCTCGAGCTGGACGCGCAGCATGTAGACGACGTCCATCTCGGGGATGACGGCGTCGAGGTCGGCGGTCTGGGGCACGCCGTAGTAGTCGGGGTCGTCGACCTGGAAGGTCGGCGGGCCCACGAGCGTGACGTCGGCGCCCATCGTCTTGAGGGCGGGCACGAGGCTGCCGCAGACGCGGCTGTGCGAGAGGTCGCCCACGATGGCGACCTTGAGGCCGTCGAGGTGGCCGAAGTTCTCGCGGATGGTGTAGAGGTCGAGCATGGCCTGCGTGGGGTGCTGGTGCTTGCCGTCGCCGGCGTTGATGACGACGGCGTCGGTGTGCTCGGTGATCTTCTGCGGCGTGCCGGCGAGCTTGGCGCGGCAGATGAACATGTCGACGTTCATGGCGTCGATCGTCTCGATGGTGTCGGCGAGGCTCTCGCCCTTCACGACCGAGGAGGTGGCGCCGCCCATGGAGAGGGAGTCGGCGGAGAGGCGCTTCTCGGCGAGCTCGAAGGAGCTCTTGGTGCGCGTCGACGGCTCGAGGAACAGGTTCACGATCGTGCGGCCGCGCAGCGCGGGGACCTTCTTGATGGCACGCTTGTTGACCTCGGAGAACGAGCGCGCCGTGTCGAGGATCTGGGTGATGTCGTCGGCGGTGAGGCTCGTCGTGTCGATCAGGTGTTTGACGGACAGCATCTAGTTGGCACCTCCAGTGCTCTCATCGGTCGGCTTGGTCCAGATCTCGACCGAGTTCGCCTCGTCATAGGGGCGAAGGGACACGCGGACGTCCTCCTCGTGGGAGGAGGGCACGTTCTTGCCGACGTAGTCGGCGCGGATGGGGAGCTCGCGGTGACCGCGGTCGACCATGACGGCCAGCTGCACCGTGCTGGGGCGGCCGAGGTCGATGAGGGCGTCCAGGGCGGCGCGGATCGTGCGCCCGGTGTAGAGGACGTCGTCGACGAGGACGATGTCGCGGCCGTCGACGCCGAAGGGGATGTCGGTCCCGTACTCTACAGGGGCGATCTTCCTGCTCACGTCGTCACGATAGAAGCTGACGTCAAGCGATCCGATGGGGGGACGCTGCCCCTCGATCTTCTCGATCTCGTCGGCGAGCAGGGGCGCGAGTGCGGCGCCGCGGCGCACGATTCCAACGAGCGCGACGCTTCCGGCCCCCTCGTTCCTCTCGATGATCTCATGGGCGATGCGGGTGAGCGCGCGACTCATGGCCTGCTCGTCCATGATCTGGGCCTTGAGCTTGGCCTGTTCCATGGGACTCCCTTCTCACAAAAAGACGCCCTGCCGTATGCCGGCACGAGCGTCGATAAGGCTATGGAAGCGTCCCGTGGGACCTGACCTTGCTGGCGTCTCGCACCGGCTTAAAGAATCCACCCCACTGTAGCACATGAGCGGTCCGCGGGCGAGAAGCGCGCGCAGGCCCCTAGCCGAACTGGGCGCGATAGGCGGCGCAGACCTCCTTCACGGGGCCGTCCATGCGCTGCTCGCCCTTCTCGATCCACACGGCACGCTGGCAGATGCGCTCGACCTGCTCCATGGAGTGGGAGACGAAGAGCACGGTGACGTTTCCGGACTCGATGAAGTGCTGGATGCGCTCCTCGCACTTCTGTTGGAAGAAGACGTCGCCCACGGAGAGGGTCTCGTCGACGATCAGCACGTCAGGCTCTGTGACCGTGGCGATGGCGAAGGCGATGCGCGCGACCATGCCCGAGGAGTAGTTCTTGAGGGGCATGTCCATGAAGTTCTGGAGCTCGGCGAAGTCGATGATGTCCTGGAGGTGCTCGTCGATGAAGGAGCGGGAGTAGCCGAGGAGCGCCCCGTTGAGGTAGATGTTCTCGCGGGCGGTGAGCTCGGGGTCGAAGCCGGCGCCGAGCTCGATGAGCGGCGCGATGTTGCCGCGCACCGAGATGGAGCCCTCGGAGGGCTCAAGCACGCCTGCGATGCACTTGAGCATCGTGGACTTGCCGGACCCGTTGGTGCCCACGAGCCCCACGACCTCGCCGCGGCGGACCTTGAAGCTGATGTGGTTCAGGGCGCGGAACTCCTTGAAGAACAGCTCGTGCCTCATGAGCTTGATGAAGTACTCCTTGAGGTTGTTGAGCTGCTCGCTTGCTATGTTGAAGATCATCGAGACGTCGTTGACCTCGATGGCGTACTCGGACGTGGAATCTGCCATGCGGACCGCCTAGATGTAGAGGATGAACTTGTGCTCGGTCTTGCGGAACACGAAGTAGCCGAGGGCGAGCGCGGCGAGCGCCCACGCGACGCTCAGCACGATGACCGTGAGGCCCGGGCTCGTCTGGTAGACGATGGCGCAGCGCATCATGTCGATGTAGTTGTACATCGGGTTGAGCTTCACGACCGCGATCACGAACCACGGGGCGCTCGAGTTGGTGAGCAGGGAGAGGTCCCAGAAGATCGGCGTGAGGTAGGTCCAGGCGGTGATGAGCACGCTCCAGAGGTGGATCATGTCGCGGAAGAACACGGCGGCCGCGCCTATCAGCAGGCTGATGCCCATGCAGAAGACCATGAGCAGCAGCAGCGCCGGGACCATCCACACGATGTGCCAGGTGGGGATGACCTGGAAGAAGAGCATGACGATGGCGACGGCGATGAGCGAGAACGAGAAGTTGAAGGCGGCGGAGAAGACCTTCTGCACGGGGAAGACCCAGCGGTCGACCTTGACCTTCTTGAGCAGCGGGGCGGCGTCGATGATCGAGCGCAGGCCCGCGCTCGTCGACTCGTTCATGAGCGCAAAGGTGATGTTGCCCACGATGAGGTAGAGCGGGTAGTTCTCGACGTTCGAGCCGCGCAGGAAGTAGGAGAACACGAAGCTCATGATGATCATCATGAGCAGGGGGTTCAGCACGCTCCAGATGACGCCGAGCACGGAGCGGCGGTAGCGGAGCTTGAAGTCCTTGTTGACGAGCTGCTGGAGGATGAACTTGTCCTTGGCGTAGTTGCTCGTGACGTGGGCGAGCTTCTCGGTCGCCGCGTGTGGGTGGCTCAAGGCATGGCCTCCGGTCGACGGTTTGCTGACCCTGAAATCCTAACACAGGGGCTCGCGGGTCATAGAAACGGCAGAGACCTAGGGCGCCGGACCCGTCTCCCCTGCCCCCCGCCCCCCCATTTCGCATCGTGTACACCTCCGCCGGGTCGGCGCTCTTCTCGACAAGTCGTCTAGCTGGGCGTTTGCGAGAAGGACCTCGACTCGAACCTACCTCGGGGTGTACACGATACGCAGCGCGGGGACTCGCGACGGCCAGCGTGCAAAAAGAAAGCAGGCCACCGAGCAAAACGCCCGATGACCTGCGAAAGTTCTGGCTCCCCGGGTAGGATTCGAACCTACGACACGCTGATTAACAGTCAGCTGCGCTACCACTGCGCCACCGGGGAATGTGTTCGCGCAAGAAGTAAGTATACAGATGCGCGCACGAGACGCAAGCAGAATTTTGGAAAATCTGCCGCGCGGGGAAAACGGGACGGGACCAGGCCGCCCTAGCGGTCCACCACCTCGTCGTGGGCCTTGTTCGCGTAGGCGAAGGCGCAGGTGCCGAGAACCGCGAGCACGAGCTCGACCCACGAGGCCTGGCCCGAGGCGAGGCCGAGCCCGAACTCGATGACGCAGGCCACGACGAGCAGCAGGTCGAGCCTCTTGAAGGCGCTCACGTGGCGCGGGTTGTTGGCGGCGCGGGCACCCATGACGCCGACCACGAGGCAGTAGGCACCCACGAGCAGCCCGACGATCCCGAGCACCTCGGCGGCAATGACGCCGTCGGTCGCCTCCCCCGCGACGTCGAAGGTGAGCCCGGCGGCGAGCGGCGAGGCGACGAGCATGAAGATGCCGGCGATGACGTCGAGCAGACCGAACCCCATGAGGCCGAACGAGAGCAGCTTGAGCCGCTTCTGGAGACTTGACATTGCGCTCCTTTCTCCGGCGCCGCGGCGCGGCGCACAAGGAACGGCGGCCGCGACCACCTGCCGCGACCGCCGAAGTGGACGGACCTAGTCTTCCATGTAGTCCTTCAGGCGACCGCTGCGGCTCGGGTGGCGCAGCTTGGCGAGCGTCTTGCTCTCGATCTGGCGGATGCGCTCGCGCGTGACGCCGAACTCGCGGCCGACCTCCTCGAGGGTACGCGGGTGGCCGTCCTCGAGGCCGAAGCGGAACTTGATGACCTTGCGCTCGCGGTCGGCCAGGCTGTCGAGCACCTGGTCGAGCTGCTCGCGCAGCATGGAGTCGGACGCGGCCTCGGGCGGGGCCACGGCGGAGGAGTCCTCGATGAAGTCTCCGAGCTGGGAGTCCTCCTCCTCGCCGATGGGGGTCTCGAGGGAGACGGGCTCCTGGCTGATCTTCTGGATCTCGCGGACGCGGTCCGGGCTCATACCCATCTCGGCGCCGATCTCCTCGGGGGTGGGGTCGCGACCGAGGTCCTGGAGCAGCTGCCGCTGCACACGGATGAGCTTGTTGATGGTCTCGACCATGTGGACCGGGATGCGGATGGTGCGGGCCTGGTCGGCGATGGCGCGCGTGATGGCCTGGCGGATCCACCACGTGGCGTAGGTGGAGAACTTGAAGCCCTTGGTGTAGTCGAACTTCTCGACCGCGCGGATGAGGCCGAGGTTGCCCTCCTGGATGAGGTCGAGGAAGAGCATGCCGCGGCCGACGTAGCGCTTGGCGATGGAGACGACGAGGCGCAGGTTGGCGCTGATGAGCTGCTGCTTGGCGTCGAGGCCCACCTGCTCGATGCGCATGAGGCGGCGCTGCTCGGCGCGGGTGAGCGTGAGCTCGCCGGCCTCGGCCGCCTCGAGCTTCTCGGCCGCCTCGGTCCCGGCCTCGATCTTCATGGCGAGGTTGACCTCCTCGGAGGCGGTGAGCAGGTCGACCTTGCCGATCTCCTTGAGGTACATGCGGACCGGGTCGCCGGTGAGCATCGCCGTCGAGGTGTCCTGGCGGCGCGCGCGGGCGCGCGAGGAGCGCTTGGGCTTGGAGACGCGCGCCTTGGGCACGGAGCGCAGGGCCTCCTTCACGGCCTTGGCCTCGGCCGCGCTCTCGGACTGGTCCTCGTCGTCCTCGTCGAACTCGTCTCCGGAGACGTCGTCGTCGAAGTCGTCGTCGGAGGAGTCGTCGTCCTCCATGGCAAACTCCGCCGGCGTGGACTCCGAGGCGCTGCTCACCTCGACGCCGCGTGCGCGCAGGGCGTCGTAGAGGTCGGAGAGCTCGTCGGAGTCGACGTCGATCTCCCTGATCGCGAGCTGGATGTCGTCCTCGGTCACGCTCGCGGATGCTCCGGCGGCGCCGGCAAGCTGGTCGACGACGCGGGAGAGCTCGTCGGAGAGACGGACGTCTTCATTTGTCTTCTTCGCTGCCACGGGGGTCCTTTCGACGTGCAAACTTTCGGAATTATACCCAAACACTACTCGGAGGAAACAGAGGATAGCCTACGGGAGAGCTCGCCCGCGCGCCGCTGGAGCGCGGTCGCCTCCTCGAAGAGGGCCTCGGACTCGTCGCCCGCCGCGCTCCCGCGCAGCAGCGCCCGTATCTGGCGCACCCTCCGCCGGCACGAGAAGAGCTCGACGTTGTCAACGACGAAGTCGAGCTTCTCGTCGTCGGACAGCTCGCTCTCCTCCATCACGCGCCCGCCCGAGAGGATGCGCGGCGCGTCGGGCACGACCGCGCTCGCCGCCGCGACGACCTCGGCCGGGGAGGCTCCCTCGGGGGTGGACAGCATCGCCCAGGCCATGGCCTCGTGACGCTCGTCGACCCAGGAGAGCCCCGCGATCCGCTCCGCGTACGCCCTGAGGGCGTCGCACCTCAGCGAGAGGGCGCAGAGCAGCTCCCTCTCGGCGGCGGCCTGCATCCGCTCGTCCGCGGAGAGCGCGCCCAGCGAGGGCCCGGCCGAGGCGGGCGGGGGCGGCGCCACCTGGTCGTACGCCTCGGCGGGCACGTAGTCGTAGGCGTCCGGAGCCTCGGCGTCCTCGACGGCCGCCCGGGCGGCGGGGCGCGACGCGGGCGCCTCCGGGCGCGCCGTCCTTCTCGGCCGCTCCTCGTCGAGCTCGGCGACGGGCGCCTCGCGTATGGCGCGCTTGGTCTCCTCCACGTCCATGCCGAGCGTGTCGGCAAGCCGCGTGGCGTACTCGTCGAGAAGGACCGAGTGCTTGAGCGGCGCGAGCAGCCCCGCCATGTCCTCGAGCGCGCGCACGCGACGCCCGGGGGCGGACAGGTCGTGCCCGGCGAGGCGCTTCTCGAAGACGAAGTCCATGAGCGGGCGGGCGCCGTCGAGCTGGGCGCGCATCTCGTCGGCGCTGTGGGAGGCGAGAAACTCCATCGGGTCCTGGCTGTCCGGCAGCACAACGCACAGCAGCGCCGCCGAGGTCTTGTCGAGGTAGCGCACCGCGCGCTCGGCCGCGCGCTGGCCGGCGGCGTCGCCGTCGAACAGGCACACGATCCGGCTCACGCGCTGGCGCTCCATGAGGCGCACGTGGTCCAGGCGAAACGCGGTGCCCAGCGCCGCCACCGTGTTGGTGAAGCCCGCCTCGTGCATGGCGATGACGTCGGTGTAGCCCTCGCAGACGATGGCCTCGGCCGTGGCCGCCATCGACTCCTTGGCCTTGTCGTAGGCGAAGAGGTGCTTGCCCTTGTTGAAGGCCGGCGTGTCGCGCGTGTTGACGTACTTGGCCACGCCCTCGCCCTTGGCGCCCAGGATGCGGCCGCCGAAGGCGATGGTGCGCCCCAGCTCGTCGTGGATGGGAAACATCACGCGCTCGTAGAAGCGGTCGGACAGGCGCCCTGAGCGCTCCATGGCGAGGTCGGCCGAGACCAGCTCGGCGGCCGAGAAGCCCTTCGCGCGCAGCTGCGCCACGAGCTGGCCGCGCCCCGGGGCGTAGCCCAGCCCCCAGCGGCGGCAGACGTCCGAGCCGAAGCCGCGCCCCGCGAAGTAGGCGCGCGCCGCCGCGGGGCCCTCGCCGCGGCCTCGCATGAGCATGAGGTGGTAGTAGGCCTCGGCCTCGCCGAGCGCCTCCATGAGCCGGGTCCTCCTGGGCCCGCGACGCCCGCCGCGCTCCTCGGAGAGCTCTATCCCCGCGCGGTCCGCGAGGTAGCGGATCGCGTCCGGGAACTCGAGGTTCTCGCGGCGCTGCACGTAGGAGAAGACGTCGCCGCCGTCGCCGCAGCCGAAGCAGTGCCAGAGGCCGGTGGCGGGGTTGACCTTGAACGAGGGGCTCTTCTCGCCGTGGAAGGGGCAGCAGCCCCAGAACTCCTGGCCCCTCTGCCGCAGCTCCACGGTCTCGGACACAAGCTGCACGAAGTCGGTGGCCTGGCGGACCTTCTCCTTGTCCTCGTCGGAAATCACGGGCGCACCTCCCCCCGCGAGCGGGCCACAAGCTCGTCAAGCGAGAAGTCCGGCACGCGCGAGAGCGTGATGGGCGCCTCCCCCAGCACCTGGCGCACCCAATCGACGTTGCCGAGCACCGTGCGCTCGAGCTCCTCGACGGAGTCGAAGCGGCGCGGCTCGCGCAGCCAGCGGACAAAGACCACGTGCACGCTCTGGCCATAGAGGTCGCCCTCGAAGCCGAGGAGCGTCGCCTCCAAGAACTGCGTCCCCTCCTCGCCCGGCGAGAAGGACCGCGGCTTGCCCACGTTGATGGCGGCGGGATAGGCCTCGACTGCGCCGCCGTTCTCGCACGTGCGGCTCACGACCACGTAACCCGCGTAGACACCCTCGGCCGGCAGCGCCAGGCCGTCAAGCACGCGCACGTTTGCCGTGGGGAATCCGAAGCCCGTGCCCTCGCCGCGACCGTGCTCGACCTCGCCCGCCACGTGGTGACAGCGGCCGAGAAGGGCGGCGGCCTGCTCCACTGCGCCCTCGGCGAGAAGGGCGCGGATGCGCGTGGAGGTGATCGGGGCGCCGCCCGCGTCGGCGAGGCGCATGCCGATGACGTCGAAGCCGTCGCGCGAGCCGAGCTCGGAGAGGGCGGCCACGTCGCCGGCGCCGCCGGCGCCCAGGCGGAAGTCCTCTCCCACCACAATGGCCACCACGTCACCGAGCGCGTCGAGCGCCTCGCGCACGAAGCGCTCGTAGGGCAGCGCGGCCACCTCGGGCGTGAAGTCAACCACGAGCACGGCGTCCACGTCCCAAAGCCTGAACAGCATGGAGGGACGCTCACCGGCAAGCGTGAGATCGACCGGCGCCTCATCTCCGACGAGCACGCGGGCGGGATCGGGCGTGAAGGTCACGGCCATCAGCATGGCGCCGCGCTCGTCGGCCTCCTTGCGGGCCCTGGCAATGAGTGCCTGATGGCCGCGGTGCAGGCCGTCGAAGGCGCCGATGGCGCAGACGATGCGCGAGTTCTCGCCCGCGAAGCGCCAGGCACCGTCGGGCGATGGCCCATCCGCGGGTCGAAGCCACTCGAGGTCGAGGCCGCTGCGCTCGAGGGTCCATCCGCGCACCACGCCACCGGCGAGGCACACGTTGTTGCTCCCGCCGCCGCGACGACCTCCCATGCCAAGGGCATCCCGCACGAGACCCTCGGCCGCGAGCGCGTCAAGCGGGCGATCCGGTCCAGCCTCGGCGAGCGCGCAAGCAGCGCGCACACCCTCGATGGCCTGCGGGAAGTTGGTGGAGCACGCCAGGCTCGCGCCGCGGCGCTCCCAGATACCGGCAAGCCCGCCGCCAAAGGTGAGGGCCACGCGCTCGCCGGGCGCCGGCGGGCGGGAGACAATCCCGTCGAGCACCATCCCCGGCTCGATCCTGCGACCACAGGAGACGTCCACGACCTCGCTCACGTCGAGCTCGCGCACGGGCAGGCCAAGCACGGCCGCCGGGTCGAGGCAGCGCTCGCGCGCCAGCTCGGCCCCGCCGGCCTCGAGCTCCTCGAGGCTCACGCAGTCCGCCAGCGTCACCGGGCCCGAGAAGGTCCGCGTGAGGCGCGACACGTGCGCGTAGCAGCCGAGCTCGCGGCCCAGGTCACGCGCAATGGAGCGCACGTAGGTGCCCTTGGACACGTCGAGCTCGAGCTCCCAGGTGCGGGCATCGCGGTCCACGCCCAGAAGCTTGGCTTCGTAGACGAGGATGCGGCGCGCCGCCAGCTCGATCTTCTCGCCGGCGCGGGCCGCGTCGTAGGCGCGCCTGCCGCCCACGGACACCGCAGAGTAGGCGGGTGGTACCTGGTCGTGCCAGCCGACAAGCGAACAGACCGTGGCGTACGCATGCTGGATGTAGCAGTCCCCCGGCACCTCGGCCGTGCGTGTGATCTCGCCCTCTGCGTCGTCGGTGGTTGTCTCCGCGCCGAGCTGGAAGGTGGCGCGGTAGCCCTTGCGGTCGAGCGTGAGCAGGCCCAGCAGCTTGGTGGCCTGGCCGATGCCCACCACGAGCACGCCGGTGGCGGCCGGGTCGAGCGTGCCGGCGTGGCCCACGCGCTTCTCCCCCACCGCGCGGCGCACGCGGGAGACCACGTCGTGGCTGGTCATGCCGGCGGGCTTGTCTATAGCAAGAAGCGCCGAGAAGGCGCTCGGACGGCGGCTCAACGAGCCTCACCCTCCTGCGCGTAGAGCGCGCGGAGCTTGGGCAGCACCACGGAGAGCGCCTGGTCGATGTCGCCCTCCACGGTGAAGCCAGCCGCGGCGGGATGCCCGCCACCGCCCATCTCGCGCGCGACCGCCGAGATGTCGCGGTCGGACTTGGCACGCAGGTTCCCGCGCACCTTGCCCCCGGGCACCTCCTTCAGGAACAGCGCGATCTCGGAGCCGTCCACGCGGCGCACCACGTCGACGAGGCCGTCGCACTCGGCCACCGGCACGCCCGTGGCCGCGAAGTCGGCCGACGTGGCGTAGCTGTAGGCAATCTTGCCGCCCTCGAAGGTGGCGATGCGGCCCATGACGGTTGCCGAGAGGTGCAGGTAGCCCAGGAGGTCGCTCTGATAGACGTGAAGCGCCACCTCCGAGGGGGAGGCTCCGGCGTCCACGAGGGCGCTCGCCACGCGGAAGCACTCCCCGTTGGCGTTCTGGTACTGGAAGCGCCCGGTGTCCGTGACGAGCGCGCACAGCAGGCACTGCGCCATGGAGCGCGTGAGCGCGCCGGCCACGTGCAGGGCGTACTCCGCCACGATCACCCCCGCCGCCGCGGCGTCGGTGCGCACCACGCCCGCGTCCCAGAAGCGCTCCGTCGCGGGATGGTGGTCGATGACCGCCACGGAGCGCGAGCGGCCGAGGACGGCCTCGGCCTCGTTGAGGCGGCTCGGGTGCGAGAGGTCGACGCAGAAGAACAGGTCGGGCGCCCCGTAGTAGTCGGCGGCGCGCACGAGGCGCTGCGCCCCGGGAAGGAACGCGTAGGTGCGCGGCACCACGTCCGAGTCGGCGAGAAGGGCGCTCACGCGCTTCTCGGGCCAGGTGCGCTCGATGAGCTCGACGAGCGCGAGCTCGGAGCCGAGCGCGTCGCCGTCCGGCGAGGTGTGCGCGCAGACGGCGATGGTGGAAGCGCCCTCGATGAGGTGCGTTATCTCGTCGAAGCTCTCCCGCTGACCAGCGGGAGCGTCCCCACACAGCACGGGCGGCCTCCTACCCCTCGTCGCTCTCGGCCCCCGGGCGCTCCACGGGGTAGCCGAACTCGTCCTTCTCCACGCCGAGCGTGGGCGGCACGTCCTCGAGGGCGCGGCTGATGCGCTCCGCCTCGTCAGTCGTGGTGTCGATGCGAAAGTCCAGCTCGGGCGTGACGCGCCAGCCGAGCGCGCGGCCCAGCAGCGAGCGGATGCGCCCCTTGGCGCGCGCGAGGGCGGCGCTGACCTCGTCGTAGCGGTCCGCGTCGCAGCTCACGTAGGCACGCAGGTAGGACTTGTCGACGGAGACCTCGACGCCCGTGATGGTCACGAAGGCCAGGTCGGGGTCGGAGATCTCGAAGAGCAGGATGTTGGCGAGCTTGACGCGCGCCTGCTCGTTTGTTCTCCTCGAGTGCTGGTTCTGCTTCATATCACGCTCCAACGGGGGCGGGGCCCGGGCGGGCCCCGCCCCGCACGCTGCTACTCCGTACGGGCGACCTGCTCGATGCGGTAGCCCTCGATCTGGTCGCCGGGCTTGACGTCCTGGAAGTTCTCCAGGCCGATGCCGCACTCGAAGCCGGCCTTGACGCTCTTGACGTCGTCCTTGTAGCGGCGAAGCGACGCGATCTTGCCGTCGTAGACGACGATGCCGTCGCGCACGAGGCGCACCGAGTCGTCGCGGCTGATCTCGCCCTCCTGGACCATGCAGCCCGCGGCGATGCCGACCTTGGGCACCTTGAAGGTGTCGCGGACCTCGGCGGTACCGGTCTGCACCTCGACCTCGGTGGGCTTGAGCATGCCGATGCGGGCGGCGTCGATGTCCTCGATCGCCTTGTAGATGACGCTGTAGGTGCGGATCTCGACGCCGTCGCGCTCCGCGGCCGCGCGGGCCTTGGCCTCCGGGCGCACGCCGAAGCCGATGATGATGGCGTTGGAGGCGTCGGCGAGGACGACGTCGGTCTCGGTGATGGCGCCGACGGCGGAGTGGATCGTGTTGATGCGCACCTCGGACTGGTCCATCTTGTCGAGGGAGTCCTGGAGCGCCTCGATCGAGCCCTGGACGTCCGCCTTGATGATGAGGTTGAGCTCCTTGACCTCGGCGTCGGCCATCGTGTCGAAGAGGTTCTCGAGCGTGACGTGCTTGACGCGGTTCTGCTCCTCGATGCGGGCCTTGAGGGCGCGCTGGTCGGCGAGGTCGCGGGCGTCGCGCTCGTCGTGGAAGACGCGGAACTCGTCGCCGGCCATCGGCACGCTCTGGAGGCCGAGGATCTCCACGGCGTCGGAGGGGTGCGCCTCGGTGACGGAGTTGCCCTTCGGGTCGAGCATGGCGCGGACGCGGCCGTAGGACATGCCGGCGACGAGCGCGTCGCCGATGCGCAGGGTGCCGCGGGTCACGAGGACCGTGGCCACCGAGCCGCGGCCGCGGTCGAGCTTGGCCTCGAGGACGTTGCCGGAGGCGAAGGTGTCCGGGTTGGCCTTGAGCTCGAGGACGTCGGCCTGGAGAAGCACGGTCTCGAGCAGCTCGTCGATGCCGATCTTCTTCTTGGCGGAGATGTTGACGAACATGTTCTGCCCGCCCCACTCCTCGGGGATGATGCCGTACTCGGTGAGCTCCTGGCGCACCTTGTCGGGGTTGGCGCCCGGCTTGTCGATCTTGTTGACGGCCACGATGATGGGCACGCCCGCCGCCTTGGCGTGGTTGATCGACTCGACGGTCTGGGGCATGACGCCGTCGTCGGCCGCCACGATCAGGATGACGATGTCGGTCACCTTGGCGCCGCGGGCGCGCATGGCCGTGAAGGTCTCGTGGCCCGGCGTGTCGATGAAGGTGATGAGGCGGTCGTTGATCTTGACCTGGGAGGCGCCGATGGCCTGCGTGATGCCGCCGGCCTCGCCCTCGGCGACGCCGGTGTGGCGGATGGCGTCGAGAAGCGACGTCTTGCCGTGGTCGACGTGGCCCATGACGGTGACCACCGGCGGGCGCGGCCTGAGGTCGGCCGGGTCGTCGTAGAACGTGAAGGAGTTCTCCTCCTCCTTGCTCATCACCTTGACGTCGCGCCCGAGGTCCTCGGCCACGAGCTCGATGAGCTCGTCGGACATCGACTCGGTGAGCGTGAGCGGGGTGCCGAGCAGGAACAGGCGCTTGATGATGTCGTTGGCGGGCACGCCGAGCAGCTCGGCGAGGTCGCCGACCGTGGAGCCCTGCGGGACCTTCACGGTGTCGAGCTGCGAGAGGTCCTGGTCGTTGGCGATTGCCTCCTCGATGCGGTGCGCCTCGGCGGCCTGCTCGGCCTGCTTGACGCGACGCTCCTTGCGGCGCTTGCGGCGGCCGGTGGACTCGCGCGAGGCCTCCTCGACGGCCACGCGGGCCTCCTCGAGGACGCGGCTGCGGTTGTAGGCCTCGGCCTCGCGGGCCATGCGGCTGTAGCGGTCCTCGCCGTCGCCCTCGCCGCGGCGCCCCTTCTTGCCGCGCCTGCGCCCGCCCGCGGACTCGCCCGCGGGGGCGGAGGGGGCAGCCGAGGCGGCGGGGACGGGGGCGGAGTGGTGCGAGCCGGAGCGCGCGGACTCCGAGCGCTTCTGCGAGCGGCCCTGGCCCGCGGCCTTCTGGGCGGCGGCCTGCTCGGCCTGCTGCTTCAGGATCTGCTCCTGCTGCGCGATCTGGTCGAGCAGCGAGGTGAACGACGGGACGCTCTTGGGGGCGTTGTCGCGCACGCGGTTCTTCTCGGCCTCCTCGGCGGCGCGGCGCTCCGCCTCGGCCTTCTCGGCCTCGGCCTTCCTGCGGGCCTCCTCTGCGGCGGCGCGGCGGCGCTCCTCCTCGGCGCGCTCGCGCTCGCGGCGCTGCTCGGCGGCGATGCGCTCGGCCTCGGCCTTCTCGGCGGCGATGCGGGCCTCCTCGGCCTTGGCCTCCTCCTCGGCGCGACGGGCGGCCTCGATCTCGGCCGCGCGGGCCTCGAGGATGGGCTTGAGCTTCTTGCGGACCATGGAGACGTACGCGTCCTCGAGCGTCGAGGACGCGGACTTGGCCGGTATCTTCATGTCGCGGAGGTGCTCGAGCATCTCCTTGCTCGACATGCCGTACTCCTTAGCGAGGTCGTGTACGCGCGTCTTTGCCATGTGACCTACCTTCCCAAAGAACGGGCGAGAAGCCCGTGGTCAATCGTGTCGTGCGGTCCCGCCGGGCGCGGGCGCGGCTGCCCGCCCTAGATGAGCGAGTCGGGGTCGGAGCTGACCTCGGCGGAGGCCATCTGCTCGTGCACGCCGCAGAAGCGCGAGCCGGGGCGCGCCATGTTGCGGCACTGGATGCCGTTGGCGCCCACGTACTCGCAGCGGTGCTCGCCCTCCTCGGGAGCGTCCTCCTCGACCGTGGCGCGGGGCAGGTCGCGCAGGACGCCGGCGGCCAGGGACTCGTTCTTGATGTCGATGTGCAGGCCCGTGAGGCGCGCGGCCAGGCGGGCGTTCTGGCCCTCCTTGCCGATTGCGAGCGAGAGCTGGTCGTCGGGGACGATCACCGTGGCGTAGCCAGTCTCCTGGTCGATGATGACGCGGGAGACGCGCGCCGGGGAGAGCGCGGAGGCGACGCAGCGGGCCGGGTCGTCGCTCCACAGGACCACGTCCACGCGCTCGCCGCGGAGCTCGGAGACGACGGTGCGGACGCGGCTGCCCTTCGGGCCAACGCAGGCCCCCACCGGGTCGAGGCGGTCGTCGTTGGAGGAGACGGCCACCTTGGAGCGGATGCCGGGCTCGCGGGCGACGCTGCGCACCTCGACGACCCCGTCGTAGACCTCGGGGACCTCGAGCTCGAAGAGCCGACGCAGGAGGTCGGGGTGGGTGCGGGAGACCACGATCGGCGGGCGCTGGCGCTCGCCGCGGACCACCGGCTGGGTGGAGTTGGGGTCGCGCACGTCGATGATGATGGCCTTGATGCGCTGGTTGTGGCCGTAGCGCTCGCCGGCGGGGCGCTCGTTGCGCTCCTCCGGGTGGCGGCGCTGGTCGAAGTGGGGAAGCTCGGCCTCGACGCCCTCGCGGATCTTGATGATCGTGAAGTCAGGGGTGGTCTGCAGCACGGTGCCGGTGATGATGTCGCCCACGCGCTGGGAGAACTCCTCGTAGATCTGCACGCGAGCGGCGTTGCGCACGATGGCCTTGATCTCGGCCTTGGCGTGCTGGGCGGCGATGCGGCTCGTGTCGGGCGGGGTGACGTCGACCTCCTCGAACTCGGCGTACTCGCCGGTCTCCGGGTCCTCCTCCCCCACCGGGACGAGCTCGTAGACGTAGACCTTGCCGGTGGCGCGGTCGATCGTGACGCGGGCGCCGAAGGGCAGGTGCAGGACGTCGGCGTAGCTCTTGGCGAGGGACTGCTCGAGGCGGTCGATCAGGTAGAGCTGGTCAATGTGCTTCTCCTGGCAGAGGAGCTCGAGGGCTTCCATCATCTCAGAGGCCATGGTTGTTCCTTCCTAGTTCTTCTCGCCGGCCGCGGAGAAGTCCGGCTTGATCGTGCACTTGCGGATGTCGTCGTAGTCGAGCGCGACGCGCTCGCCGTCAACCTCGACGAGCACCGTCTGCGAGCCGCCCTCGCCCTCGATGCCGAGGAGGGTGCCGGTGTAGCGGCGGCGCCCCTCGCCCGGGACGAGGCTGACCGCGACGGTCTGCCCGGCGAAGCGGGCGAAGTCGCGGGGCTTGCGCAGCGGCCGCGACAGCCCCGGCGAGGACACCTCGAGGGTGAAGCTCGACGGGATGGGGTCGAGCTCGTCGAGCGCCTCGGAGATCCAGGAGGTCTCCTCGGTCACCTCGTCGAGCGAGATCGTGGGCGCGCCCTCGTCGGCGTGGTCGATCCGCACGCGGACGCACGGCGCCTTGGTGGCGCCCACCACCTCGACGTCGACGACGTCGATGCCGCGCTCGGCCGCGCGGGCCTCCAGGGCGTCGATGATCTGACGCTCGAGACCGGTCTTGGGCATGGTCCCTCCTCACCTGCATACAGAAAGGAAGCGGGGCGAGAGGATCCACCCCACTTCCTACGATTACAGCTTCGAATACGCAGCTAGTCTACGGTGTTTCTCGCCGAGCGTCAAGCTTGCCTCCACGATGTCAACACAAGTCGCGTCGGCGAGCGGTCGGGCACGGGGTCGCCCGGCCGTCACGGGCCAGGGTTGCCTGGTGCGCAGCGCATGCCCCTCCCGGGCAGAAACCTCCTGCGATTGGGTGGCAACCTTGATGTGCCGCCGGCCGAAGGAGCCGGTTTCGGGTCCCCAGGAAGACCTCGTAACGACAAAACCGCAGGTGGCGAGAAGAACGGTGGGCGCGCAGGCACTCACAGGCGCCGCCGTCCATCAAGGATGCCACCCAATCGCCCGGCGTTTGTGCCACAGGAGCGCCCGGCAGGAACCGGAGCAGAGGGAAACGCACAATCGCACAGGTTTTATGGCACGTGGCTTATGACATGCGGCTCCGCGGCACATGTCCGGCGACCGCGAGAAGCGCGGGCCCCGGGCTCCCCGCCGTGCGGGAGCTCCCGGGGCCCGTGGGGGGCTGGTCTCGCGAGGCGCCGTCGCTAGACGGCCACGATGTTGACCAGGCGGCCCTTGATGACGATGACCTTCTTGATCTGCTTGCCGGCGAGCTGCTCAGCCACGGCTGCCTTGGCGGCCTCGGCCATCTCGTCGTCGGTTGCGTCGGCGGCGACGGTCACGCGGCCGCGCACCTTGCCCTTGATCTGGACGGCGATCTCGACCTCGTCGGCCCTGGCGGCCGCCTCGTCGAACTCCGGCCAGGCGGCGTTGTAGACCGAGCCCTCCTGGCGCAGGGCCTCGTGCCAGAGCTCCTCGGCCCAGTGCGGGCAGATCGGCGCGAGCATGGTCACGATCGCGTGCGCAACGGCGAAGCACAGCGCGGCGTCGCGCCTCTCCACCGGCACGTCGTTGACGTACCTGGACGCGGCGTTGGTGATCTCCATGACCGCGGAGATGGCGGTGTTGAACTGGCCGCGGTCGAAGTCGGCGGTGCACTTGAGGCCCATGGCGTTGAGGGTGCGCCACAGCTCCTTGCCCGCGGCGTCGAGCCCGCCGGCGTCGACGGCGCGCTCCTCGGTGCCCTGGGAGAGCAGCCAGGCCACGCGCCAGGCGCGCTTGATGAAGCGGTTGGCGCCCGCGACGGCCTCCTCGTCCCAGTTGAAGTCCTTCTCGGGCGGGGCGATGAAGAGGATGGCCAGGCGCATGGTGTCCGCGCCGAAGGGCTCGATCACCGAGGACGGCGGGACGACGTTGCCCTTGGACTTGGACATGGTGTCGCCGTTGGCGTCCTTGACCATGCCCTGGCAGAGCAGGTTCTCGAAGGGCTCGTCGCAGTCGATCATGCCGAGGTCGCGCAGGACCTTGGTGAAGAAGCGGCTGTAGAGCAGGTGCAGGATGGCGTGCTCGATGCCGCCGATGTAGTTGTCCACCGGCATCCAGCGGTCAACGGCCTCCTTGGAGAAGGGCAGCTCCTCGTTGTGCGGGTCGCAGTAGCGCAGGTAGTACCAGCTCGAGCACGTGAAGGTGTCCATCGTGTCGGTGATGCGGCGGGCCGGCCTGCCGCACTTCGGGCAGGTGGTCTCGTAGAACGGCGCGTACTCGGCGAGCGTCTCGCCCGCACCGAGGTCGAGGTTGTCCGGCAGGCGCACCGGCAGGTCCTCGTAGGGCACGGGCACGTCGCCGCAGCAGTCGCAGTGGATCATCGGGATGGGGTTGCCCCAGTAGCGCTGGCGGCTGATCAGCCAGTCGCGCAGGCGGAACTGCACGGTCTTGCGGCCCAGGCCCTGCTCGCCGAGCCACTCGATGATGGCGTCGACGGCCTCGGAGTGCTTGCCGCCCTTCATGCCGGTGAACCGGCCGGACTGCACGAGGTAGCCCTCGGCCTCCATGGCGTGGTCCCAGTCCACGGAGGTCACGACGAGCTCGCGCTCGTCCTTGAGCCGCTCGTAGAGCGGGTCGTCCTTCTCGCAGATGATCGGGGCGATCTCCAGGCCGTACTTCTTGGCGAAGTCGAAGTCGCGCTGGTCGCCGCAGGGCACGCCCATGACGGCGCCGGTGCCGTAGTCCATGAGGACGTAGTCGGCGACCCAGATCGGGGCCGGGCGGCCGTTAACCGGGTTGATGACGTAGCGGCCGGTGAACACGCCGTGCTTCTCGCGCTCGGAGCCCTGGCGGTCGACCGAGGAGACCTTCTCGGCCGCAGCCTTGAGCTCGAGGAAGGCCGGCTCGTGCTCGGTGCCGGCCACGAGCTCGGCGGCGAGCGGGCTCTCCGGCGGCAGCAGGAAGAAGCTCACGCCGAAGAGCGTGTCCGGGCGCGTGGTGAAGACGGTGATCTTGGTGTCGGTGGGCGTCACGCCGTCGACGTCGGCCAGCGTGAAGTCGATCTCGGCGCCCTCGGAGCGGCCGATCCAGTTGGACTGCATGGCGCGCACGCGCTCGGGCCACTTGCCCTCGAGGAGCTTGAGGTCGTCGAGCAGCTCCTGGGCGTAGTCGGTGATCTTGAAGTACCACTGGGAGAGCGGGCGCTTCTCGGGGATCGAGCCGCAGCGCCAGCACTTGCCGTCAACGACCTGCTCGTTGGCGAGCACGGTCTGGCAGCCCGGGCACCAGTTGACCGGCGAGGTGTCGCGGTAGACGAGGCCCCTCTCCCACATCTTGAGGAAGATCCACTGGCCCCACCTGTAGTACTCGGGGTCGCAGGTGTTGAACATGCGGTCGTAGTCGTAGGAGAAGCCCATGCGCCGCATGGTCTTGACGGCCTGCTCGATGTTCTTGTGCGTCCAGACGCCGGCCTGCGTGTTGTGCTTGATGGCGGCGTTCTCGGCGGGCAGGCCGAAGGCGTCGAAGCCCATGGGGTGCAGCACGTCGAAGCCGCGCATGCGGGCCTGGCGGGCCATGGCGTCGCCGATCGTGTAGTTGCGCGCGTGGCCCATGTGCAGGTCGCCCGAGGGGTACGGGAACATCTCGAGCACGTACTTCTTGGGCTTGTCGGGGCTCTCCTCGGTCTTGTAGAGCTCCTCGGCGTCCCAGGCCGCCTGCCACTTTGTCTCGATGGCCTCGGCGTCGTAGGTCGGGACCTCGAAGTCGGTCTTCTTAGCGTCGTCGCACATCTGCGCTGCTCCTTCGTTGCGGTACTCCAACCGTGCCATTGTAGCAGCACGCGAGCGCCCGGCGAGAAGAACCTCGCGACGCGGGAGGTCCGAGCCCCGCGCACGGTTTTCGCGCGCAGGACGTGCGTTTGGCTCGGGCTATGGGGCGCGACGAGAGCGCTCGCCTTGAGCGCTTAAGAAAACCGGGTTGTGGCAATCCGGCACCTGAACGTGCTTAACAATCTGGTGTTATGGCAGCGGCGTCAGGGTGCGTGCTTAGAGATTCGGGGTTGTGGCGGCACTGGACTCCCCAAACACCCAGCACTCCCGGCCAAAAGCGGGCCAAAGACTGCCACGACCCCGGATTTCTAAGCACGAGAAGCGCCGCGATTGCCACAACCCCGTTTCTCTAAGCGCGCCACGGCGCCCCATCAAACGTGGCGAGAAGGACGTGCCGCACAAGTGCCCTGAAGGAGCCCTCCCGGGCGCTCTTTCCCTCGCCTGTGCGGCGTCGGGCGCGGCAGGCGCCCGCCGCCGTACGCAAGAGGCCGCCCCGGGGCCACGTCAGGCCCCGGGGCGGCCGTCGCGCCGCAGGTTCTTCTCGCCGGACGGTGCCTAGCGGTAGCTGAAGCCGTGCTGGGAGTCCTTGACCACGACGTCGTGCGCGCCGCCCTCGACGATGGAGGTCGAGCTCACGAGCGTGAGGCGGGCCTTCTCCTGCAGCTCCTTGATGGTCTTGGCGCCGCAGTTGCACATCGTGGACTTGATCTTGTAGAGCGTGTTGCGCACACCCTCCTTGAGCGAGCCGGCGTAGGGCACGTAGGAGTCCACGCCCTCGACGAAGCCCAGCTTGGAGGCGCCGCCCTGGTCGTAGCGCTGCCAGTTGCGGGCGCGCGCGGAGCCCTCGCCCCAGTACTCCTTCATGTACTGGCCGTTCACGTTGACGCGCTCGGTGGGAGACTCGTCGAAGCGCGCGAAGTAGCGGCCGAGCATCATGAAGTCGGCGCCCATGGCCAGCGCGAGCGTCATGTGGTAGTCGTAGACGATGCCGCCGTCGGAGCACACGGGCACGTAGACGCCCGTCTCCTCGAAGTACTTGTCGCGCGCGCGGCAGACGTCGATGACCGCGGAGGCCTGGCCACGGCCGATGCCCTTGGTCTCACGCGTGATGCAGATCGAGCCGCCGCCGATGCCGACCTTCACGAAGTCCGCGCCGCAGTCCGCGAGGAAGCGGAAGCCGTCCTCGTCCACCACGTTGCCGGCGCCCACGCGCACGGAGTCGCCGTAGTTGGCGCGAATCCACTCGATGGTGCGCTTCTGCCACTCGGAGAAGCCCTCGGAGGAGTCGATGCACAGCACGTCGGCGCCGGCCTCGACGAGCAGCGGCACGCGCTCGGCGTAGTCACGGGTGTTGATGCCCGCGCCCACCATGTAGCGCTTGTTGGCGTCGAGCAGCTCGTCGGGGTTGGACTTGTGCTGGTCGTAGTCCTTGCGGAAGACGATGCCCATGAGGTGGTCGTTGTCATCCACCACGGGCAGGGCGTTGAGCTTGTGCTCCCAGATGACGTCGTTGGCGCTCTTGAGCGTGATGTCCTTGTCGCCCACGATGAGCTTCTCGCGCGGGGTCATGAACTCGGCGACCTTCATGGAGTGGTCGTCTCGCGTGGGACGGTAGTCGCGACTCGTGACGATGCCGAGGAGCTTGCCACGCGGGGTGCCGTCGTCGGTGACGGGCATGGTGGAGTGGCCGGTCCTGGCCTTGAGGTCCATGACCTGCTCCATGGTCATGTTCGGGGTGAGCGTGGAGTCGGACTGGACAAAGCCCGCCTTGAAGTCCTTGACGGCCTTGACCATGGCGGCCTCGGACTCGGGCGTCTGGTTGCCGTAGATGAAGGCCATGCCGCCCTCCATGGCGAGCGCCACGCCCATGTCCACGCCGGAGACCGACTGCATGATGGCCGAGACCATCGGGATGTTGAGGCTGATGGCCGGCTCCTCGCCGCGGCGGAACTTCACGAGCGGCGTCTTGAGGGACACGTTGGCGGGGATGTTCTCCGCCGAGGAGTATCCGGGGACGAGCAGGTACTCAGAAAAGGTGTGGGACTCCCCCTCGAAGAACGTTGCCATGTGGTGTGGCTCCTCTCCCCGCCCGCGGCGGTGCCTGTCCTGGCCGAATTTGAGCCATTGTAGCATCCGCTCACGGGTTTTTCAGGGACCGCCCACCGAGAAGTTCCAGCTCACGAGAAGGACACGGCGGGACGTACAATGTTGCCGCATCGAGCGGAAGGGGGGGCTTTGATGGACGGCGGGCGCGTACTTGCCGCGATTGAGACGGTCGTGGCGCGGACGCGGGCGAAGGACCCGCTTCGCGGCGAGAACCTCGCGCTTCTCGCGTGGCCGGGCGGCGAGGAACCGCGCGAGCGCCTGGGGGCCGAGGGCTTCGACCTGATCTCCATGAGCTGCCCGCTCGGCGTCGTTGCCGGCGAGGCGGCCGCCGGACGGGAGCGGGAGACGGTGTTTCTCGCCCTGTACTTCAGGGCCGAGCGCTTCGTCCAAGGGCTCCTGCCCATCGCCACCCCGCGCTCGCACCTCTTCCGCGTGCTCACGTCCACGCACGCCATACAGACCGTGAGGATGACGTCGCCCGACCACGAGCTCCTGAGCGACCTGTTCGCGCAGGAGGCCGTGACCTGCGCCGAGCGCCGCGACGGCTGGGAGCAGGTCGCGGAGGCCCTCGGGTTTGCAATCACGGCGGCGGTCAGCCCCGCCCTGCCCGAGGAGGAGCCAGCCTCGGCGGAGGAGACGCTCGCCGTGATCCTGTCCGACATCGCCGCCCGGCCGGAGAGCGTGACGCTCGCCGACCTCGCGCAGCGCTACTCCTACAGCCAGAGCTACCTCTCCGAGCTCATCCACGAGCGCTGCGGCAAGACCTTCGGGGAGCTCGTCCGCGAGCAGCGCATGGAGCGCGCCGCCATGCTCCTGCGGGCGACGAGCCTGCCGGTGGCCGAGGTCGCCCGGCGCGTAGGATACGCCGGCACGAGCAACTTCTACCGCGCGTTCCGGGAGCAGTACGGCTGCTCGCCGGCCGAGCTACGCGCGGGCGACCGGAAATAACCCACATTTGGTTTTGTGAAGTCGGCGTTTGCCCAGTTGGACTTCTGACCACGCTAGTCAAATGTGGATTGTTTTCCAGGCAGCGCGCGGGACGGGCTCAGCGCACGCGCTCGAGGCGCCCTCCCTCGATGCGCAGAACCTGGTCGGCGGCCGCGTCAAGGTCGTCGGAGTGCATGATCGCCACGACGGTCCTGCGCCCGCGCAGCCCCGCCAGGTAGTCGCAGAGCCTCGCGCTCGTGGCCGCGTCGAGGTTGGTGAGCGGCTCGTCGAGAAGGACCACCGGCTCCGGGCGCGAGAGCGCGCGCAGAAGCCCCAGCTTCTGGCGCTCGCCGAGCGAGAGGTTGATCGTGGAGCCGTCGATCTCCTTCTCCGCGAAGCCCGAGACGTCGAGCACGCGTGCCACCTCCGGGTCGGCCGTGCCGCCGAGCAGGTTGCACTCGAGGTCGCCCGTCACCACCGGCACCGGGTAGGTGAGGTAGGCCGCGTGCGCAAGCTCGGGGGCGAGCTCGGCCGTGCCGTCGAGGTCGTCCGGGTCGGAGAGGCCGCGCAGGAAGTCAAGCAGCATGGACTTGCCCGAGCCGTTGGCGCCGCGCAGCACCACGAGCTCGCCGCGGCGAATCGTGAGGTCGTGCGTCTCCCAGAGTCGCCGGCCCTCCTCGCCGCGCTCGGGCGTCGCCCACAGCGTGCCGTCGACGCGCGCGATCACGTCGTCATCGTCACCCGCGCGCCGGAGCGCCTCGAAGCCCGACGGCTCCTCGGCAGCCGCGGCCAGCTCGCCCAGGCGCTCCGCGTGCACGCGGTTGCCGCGGACGTTGGCAAGCTTTGAGAGCAGCGTGGAGAGCGGGGCCTGAGCGAGCTGCGCGATCTGGTACGCAACGAAGACCTGACCCGCGCCGGCCGCGCCCGTCGCGCAGTGCCAGACCTCCACGGCCATCATCGCAGCCGCCAGCACGCAGGAGAGGATGCTCGGCAGCTCGTCAATCAGGGCCTCGTTGAAGCGGTAGCGCGTCACGAAGTCGAGGTAGCCTGCCGAGCACTCGCGGTAGCGCGTGGAGAAGAAGGCGTCAGCCGCGGCGGCGTTGATCGAGCGCTTCTCCTCCACGATGCGCTTGGACTCGCCGAGCCAGGCGTCCTGTGCGGAAATCCCCTCGCCCTGGAGGCGCGCGAGGCGGCGGGCCGGCAGGCGCAGCGCGAGCGCGAAGGCGGGCGCGTATGCCAGAAGCATCGCGGCGAGAAGGACGTCCTGTGCCGCGGCGATCGCCACGAGCGCCGCGAGCGCCAGGCCTGAGCCGAGCACCGAGACGTTGAGGTCGGCGCACATGGTGCCGTAGACCTCCGTGGAGCCCGTGAGGACGTTGACGTAGTAGCCCTTGTCGTGCCGCGCGAAGGCTCGGCTCGGGGCCGCGAGCAGCTGGCGGGCCGCGCTCGCGGCCGCGTCCATGGCTCGCGAGACGCCCGCCCAGCGCGGCACCCACGCGCCGAGAAGGACCGCGGCGGCCGTGGCCAGCGCGGCAAGCGCGAGCGCCGCGACGAGGCGCGCGCCGACGTCCTCCCCGGCGGTGAGCGCGTCGATGGCGGCTCCCACCGCAAGGCTCGCACACGAGCAGGCAACGGTCGCCGCCGCCACGCCAACGGCGCGGGCGAGGTTGGCGGGCCTGGGGTCGAAGACGGGGTAGGCACGGGAGGTGAGGCTTGCGCTACGCATGGATTGCTCCTTCGGTCGAGGCGGACGGGACGGCGCACGGGCGGGAGGTTCTTCTCAGCCGCTCGAAGCCGCTCGGCTCGGCGGCCTCGCGCTCGAGCTCGCGCAGGAGGCCCACGTTCACTCGGTTCGCGGCAAAGACGCTCGCCATCTCACAGAGGAAGGACATCGGCTGGCCGAACAGGCCCGCGAGCTGCCAGGCGGCAATGACCGTCCCCACGCCCGTCCTCCCCGTCGCCACGAGCAGCGCGCAGGCGACAACGGCGATCACCTGGACGAGCGTGCCAGACGAGGTGGGCAGGCTGGTCGAGAGCGTGTCCGCTAGCAGGTAGCCGCGGCGCCACCTGCGGTAGGACTCGGTGCGCTCCCGGTAGCGCCGCCCGTAGAAGCCCTCGGCACCCGCGGCAACGGCGGCGCGGCGCTCCTCCACCAGGCGGCGGGCCTCGTCGAGCCAGGCCTCGCGCATCGGCATCATCCTCGTCTGCAGCCGGTTCGCGGCACGCGACGGAAGCAGGGAGAGCGGAACGTAGACGAGCGCGCAGAGGGCGAGGACGCCCGCAAGCGTCGGGTCGACGAGCACGGCAAAAACGAGCAGGGCGGCGAGCGAGAGCATCGCACCCGGCACGTACGTGCTCGTGGCCACGACGATGCAGCCGTGCGCGAAGGAAGCCATGTTCACGAGGTTGAGGTAGTGGCCGGCCTCGTGCCGCACGAAGGCGCGCTGCGGCATATGGAGCACGAGGTCGATGGCGCGCTCGGAGGAGTCGACCTCACGCCGCAGGTTGGCGCGCTGGGGCAACCAGCCGGTGAGACCGAAGGTGGCGAGCTGCGCCGCCAGCGAGAGCGCGAGATAGCCGAGAAGCGCAGGCGCGGCCGTGGTCGTGCCCAGCGCCCCGGCGGCAACGTCGCTCACGAGCGAGCCCGCGACGAGCGCCGCGGTCGCCGCGAGCACCGTGCCCAGGGCAGACCCGAGCGCGATGAGCGCGTAGCTCGGCCTCAGCTCGAAGACGGGAAACTGCGTGCGGTGCCTCATGGGCCGCTCCTTTCGACGAGGGAGCCGCGCCCCCGTTTTGGGAGGAGGGGGCGCGACGGCCCAATCGTAGGGTCACGCAACCGCGCCGCAGCTCATGGACGCCGACCGTCCGAAGTGCCGTGACCATCCCGCCGAAATTCCGGCGTAACCGCGCACGCCGTGGCATCGCCCGGGCGTCGCGCACGGTTCTTCTCGCCAATGCGTGCGCCTGGCCCGGGGCACCGGGCGGCCAGCAAAAAGCCCCGAGCCTCGCGCACGGAACCTGGTCCTGGAGCGTGCGTTTGGCTCGGGGCAGAAAAGCCGGCCGGCGGCGAGAAGGGCGCGCCCTACGCGGCGCCGCCTCCCACGACGTCGTCAACGTTGACGGCGATGTCGTGCTTGGTGGGAACCCACTCGACCTTCTTGAACAGGGCGGCCACCGTGATGGGGATGTAGGTCATCATGAAGATCGGGAAGGTGAAGATGTTGGTCACGACGCGCCACCTCTTGCGCGCGTGGATCTTCTTGCGCTCGGAGATGGTGGTGATGACGGCCAGGATGAAGAAGACCACGTACATGGAGGCGAAGGTCATGACGAGCGAGCCCACGCACATGGAGAGCTCGCCCTGGGTGGCGATGAAGCCGTGGCTGAGCGAGCCCACGATGAGGTAGGTGGCGTTCACGAAGAAGGAGAGCAGCGTCAAGATCATGCCGGGCGCCACCGTCATGAGCATGTCGTAGCTCGCGAACTGCCCCTTGGAGATTCCCTTGGCAAGGTCGCGCCCGTAGGAGAAGAACACCTGGTAGAAGCCCTTGGTCCAGCGCATGCGCTGCGTCCAGGACGCCTTGAAGGTCACCGGCTGCTCGTCGAAGAACTCGGCGGGGGCGTAGCCGATCTGCACGTTGTTGGCGCAGCAGAACGTGGAGAACTGGATGTCCTCGGTGAGCGTGTGGAAGTCCCAGCCGTGCATGCCGCGCACGATGCGCTCGGAGACCATCCAGCCCGAGCCGGAGATCGCGCAGCTCGTGCCTACCATCATGCGGGCGTTGTTGAGGAACTTCGCCTCGCGCATGAACCACAGCGCGTAGGCCGAGCTGATCCAGCTCGAGTCGAAGTTCTTGGAGTTGCGATATCCCGTGCAGACGAGGTAGCCCGCGTCGAAGGCCTGGTTCATGACGGAGATGAAGTCCTTGGAGACGAGGTTGTCGGCGTCGAGGACCACGAAGGCCTCGTACCTGTCGCCGTACTCGTTGAGGATGCGGTCGAAGCCGTAGTCGAGCGCCCAGCTCTTGCCGCGGCGCGCGAGGTCGTTTCGGTCCCACACGATGGCGCCGGCCTTCTCGGCCTCCTCGTGGGTGTTGTCCGTGCAGGCGTCGCACACCACGAAGACGTCCATGAGCTCGCGCGGGTAGTCCTGCGCCAGGATCGAGCGCACGAGGTTGCCGATGACGACCTCCTCGTTGTGGGCGGAGATGAAGAACGCGTAGCGGTGCTGCTTCTTGGCCTTGGGCAGCCGCACGGTGCCCTTGAGCATGACGCGCACGATGTAGACGATCTGGTAGAAGTACGCCAGCGTGAAGAACAGCCAGATGATCAGGTTGAAGATGACGATCGGCGTGAGGCCGAGCCTGTTGAACTCCATCAGCGGCATGTTCCTACCCCTTGCGTCGTCGCCTATCCCGAGACGCCGAGCCCGGGGCAGATCCTCTCCCCCACCGCAGTGCGTCCCATAGAGCTTTCCTTCAGTGATTCTAGTACATCAAGCAGGTCTTCCGGCAGGCGGTCGGCAAGCTCTATCGTCTCTCCCGTGGCCGGGTGGTCGAACCTGATGTGCCAGGAGTGCAGGAACTGGCGAGAAAGGCCGAGGTTCTGGCGCTCGTCCCCGCGCCCGTAGAGCTGGTCTCCCACGAGCGGGTGGCCGACGTGGCGCATGTGGACGCGGATCTGGTGCGTGCGCCCCGTGTAGAGGTGGCACTCGACGAGCGTGTATCCGTCGTCGCGCCGGCCCGCCTCAAAGCGCTCGAGCACGCGGAAGGTCGTGATGGCCTCGCGCGCGCCGGGGGAGTCCGAGACGGCCATGCGGATGCGGTCGCGCGTGGAGCGGGCGATGCCCGTCTCGATGGTGCCCTCGTCGTGGGCCACGTAGCCGTGCACGAGCGCCACGTAGCGGCGGTCGAGCACGCGCAGGCGGATGAGGTCCTGCAGCGCCTTCTGGGTGGCGTCGTCCTTGGCGGCCACCATGAGCCCGGTGGTGTCCATGTCCAGCCGGTGCACGATGCCGGGGCGCTCCTCGCCCTGCAGCATGCCGAGGTGAGCGTAGCCGCAATGCGCCACGAGGGCGTTTGCCAGCGTGTCGTCCACGTGCCCGGGGCTCGGGTGGCAGACGAGGCCCGCCTGCTTGGAGAGCACGATGAGGTGCTCGTCCTCGAAGCGGACGTCGAGGTCGATGTAGGGGTTCGGCGCGAGCGGGCCGCCCTGGGGCTGCTCCTCCCCCACGAGCGCGCGCACGCGGTCGCCCAGCAGCACGCGCTCGGACTTGGAGGTTGCGGGCGTCTCGTTGATGGTGACGGCGCCCTCCTCCACGAGCCGCGCGCACGCCGAGCGGCTCGGCATGTCGGGGGCGGAGGCGAGAAACGCGTCGAGCCGCATGCCGTCCGACTCCGGCCCCACGAGCAGGTTCACGATGCGGGAGGGCATGGGGTCGGGCTCCTTTCCTGCGACGGGCGCGCGGTTCTTCTCGGCAGGCTATCGTAGCACGGACGCGGGGCGGGCCGTGCGCTAGCCGCCACGCGGCGGCCCCGCTGCCCCACCTCGCCTTCCCTTGTCCGCACAATTCCGGAATTGTGCGGCCGGCGTGCGGGCACTTGAGCGCAAAGCACCAGTTGAGGTCCTTCTCGCGCTTAGAAAAGCGGGGTTGTCCGGGGCGGATTTCGCACAATTCCGAAATTGTGCGGCGAGCTAGAAGGGCGGCTGACGAGCGGGGCGCCGGGCGAGAAGGGCGACGGTCACGTCAGCTCGCCCGGCGGCCGTCCCCCTCCGCGGCGCGCTCGCGCTCGAGGCGGGAGTCCCAGCGCCACCAGAGCACCACGGCGAGAAGAACCCCGCAGGTCACGAAGATGTCCGCCACGTTGAAGACCGCAAAGTCGAAGAGCGTGGTGTCGAAGAAGTCGGTCACGGCCCCCGCGGCCACGCGGTCGATGGCGTTGCCGACGCCGCCGCCCGCCACGGCGGCGATCGTGAGCGCAAGCGACAGCGGGGCCTCGGGGCGGCGCCACGCAAACCACGCGCCGAAGGCAACCACGGCCGCCGCGATGGCGACGAAGACGGGGCCCGCCCCCTCGCCGAGCGAGAAGGCGGCACCCGTGTTGTAGACGAGCGTGAGGTCCATGACGCCCGGGACGAGCGTCACGGGCTCGCCGGGCGTGAGCGCCGCGCGGGCGGCCGCCTTGCTCAGCTGGTCGAGGGCCACCACCGCGACCAGGACCAGGCCAAACAGGGCGAGCCGCCGCGCACCGGCGCGCTCTGCGCTCCGAGCCGACAAGCGCTATCCCTCCAGCGCGGCCACGGCGTGCGAGCAGCGCTCGCACAGGCCGTCGTCGCCCAGCTCGCGGAAGTTCCAGCAGCGCGGGCACTTCTCGCCGTGGGCGGGCTCGACGGAGCAGGCCAGCTCGTCGCCGGCGACGAGCTCGACCTCGGAGCACACGAAGGGCTCGGCGAGGTCGCAGCCGCACTCGCCCGCGAGCAGCGAGAGGACGCCCTCGGGCGCCGTGAGCGTGGCGCGGGCGGCCTGCGGGGTCTTCTCGGCGAGCGTCCCGTCGGCGATGGCGGTCTCGTAGGCCTTGGTGAAGGCGGCGCGGGCCTCGACCATCGCGTCGTAGGCGGCCAGGTACGGCTCGTAGGCCTCGGCCGTCCAGGGCGCCTGGTACCAGTCGAGAAGGGCCGCGAACTCCTGGCCGTCGCGCAGCGAGGCGGGCAGGTAGCCCATGGCCTCGTCGGTGGTGTAGACGAGGATCGGCTGCAGGTCGTGCACCAGCATCGAGAGGATCTGCGCCCAGACGGTGAGCGCGGAGCGGCGCTCGAAGCCGTTCTTCTCGCCGCAGTAGACGCGGTCCTTGGTGGCGTTGAGATAGCCGTTGGAGAGGTCGCCGATCACGTAGTCGTAGAGGGCGCGGAAGACCACGTTGAAGCGGTAGGACTCGTAGGCGGCGGCCACCTGGTCGTGGACCTGGCACATGCGCGCGAGGGCGAGCTTGTCGTAGGGCAGCAGGTCCTCGTAGGCCACGGCGTCGGTGGCCGGGTCGAACTGGCCCTCGATCTCGCCGAGCAGGAAGCGCAGCGTGTTGCGGAAGCGACGGTAGGCCTCGCCCACGTGGTCGAGGATCTGGCCGTCGCAGGGCACGTCGGTGGAGGTGTCGACCGAGGCCACCCACAGGCGCACGATGTCGGCGCCGCGCGTGTCGCACTCGGCGTTGGGGTCGATCACGTTGCCGAGCGACTTGGACATCTTGCGCCCCTGGCCGTCGAGCGTGAAGCCCTGGGAGACCACGGAGCGGTACGGGGCCTTGCCGTAGGCGCCCACGGACGTCATGAGCGAGCTCATGAACCAGCCGCGGTGCTGGTCGGAGCCCTCGAGGTACATGTCGGCCGGGAACTTGAGGTAGTCGCGGTGGCGGCAGACGGCGGTGTGGGAGACGCCGGAGTCCCACCACACGTCGAGGATGTCGCGGTTGGCCTTGAGGTGGTGACCGCCGCACCTGGGGCAGACGCAGGCGTCGCCGAGGTAGCTCGCCGGGTCGTCGGTGAACCAGCAGTCGGAGCCCTTGGTGCGGAAGAGCTCGATCACGGCGTCGAGCGTGTCGTCGTTCATGACGGTCTCGCCGCAGTCGGCGCAGGTGAAGGCCGGGATGGGCACGCCCCAGTTGCGCTGGCGCGAGATGCACCAGTCCGGGCGCCCCTCGACCATCGATCCGATGCGCTTGACGGCGTGGCTCGGGTAGAAGGCGACGTTCTCGAGCTCGGAGAGCGCCTGCTCGCGCAGGCTGGCGCCGCCAGCGAGCGGCTTGTCCATCGAGACGAACCACTGGCTCGTGGCGCGGAAGATCACCGGCTCCTTGCAGCGCCAGCAGTGCGGGTAGCTGTGGTTGATGTCCTCGTGCAGGATCAGCGTGCCGCGCTCGCGCAGCCACTCGATGATCTTGGGGTTGGCCTCGTTGACCTCCATGCCGGACCACGGGCCGCCGGTGCCCATGCCGTCGCCCACGAAGAAGCGGCCGTCGTCGTCAACGGGCATGACCGTGGGGATGCCAAACTTCTGGCCGGCGAGGTAGTCGTCCACGCCGTGGCCGGGAGCGCAGTGGACGATGCCCGTGCCGTCGTCCAGGGTGACGTAGTCGGCGTAGATGAACTCGCCCGTCTCGCCCTGGTCGCCAAAGATCGGCTGCTTGTAGCGGTTGTGCGCGAGCTGCTCGCCGGTGGCGCGCCAGGGCTCGCCGCCCTCGCCGCGCACGAGCTCGAGCTCGCCGTAGCCGAACTTCTCCACGAGGCGCGCGGCGAGCGCCTCGGCCACGATCTCGGCGTGGCCGTCGTGGACGAGCGCCACGTAGGTGGCCTCGGGGTGCAGGATGACGGCGTCGTCGGCCGGCAGCGTCCAGGGCGTCGTGGTCCAGATGTCCACGAAGAGCCTGCCCGCCCAGGCCTCGAGGCCCTCGGGCACGGTGGTCATCTCGAAGCGCACGAAGATGGCGGGGCTGACCTCGTCGGAGTACTCGATCTCGGCCTCGGCGAGGGCGGTGTGGCAGTGGGAGCACCAGTGGACTGGCTTGGAGCCGCGGTAGATCGCGCCCGCGTCGAAGATGGCCTTGAAGATCTCGATGTCGGTGGCGTCGTAGTCGTTGACGTAGGTGAGGTAGGGGTTGTCCCACTCGCCGAGCACGCCGAGGCGCTTGAAGCCCTGGCGCTGGGTGTCGACCTGCTCGACGGCCATCTTGCGGCACAGCTCGCGGATCTTCTCGGTGGGCAGCTGGTTGAACTTCTCGGTGCCGAGCATGGTCTCCACCTTGTGCTCGATGGGCTGGCCGTGGCAGTCCCAGCCGGGCACGTACGGCGTCTGGAAGCCGCGCATGGACCAGTAGCGGTTGATGATGTCCTTGGAGATCTTGTTCTGCGCGTGACCGAGGTGGATGGGGCCGTTGGCGTACGGGGGGCCGTCGTGCAGCACGAACTTGTCGTGGCCCTCGTTCTTCTTGAGCATGAGCTCGTAGACGCCGGCCTCCTCCCAGGCCGCCAGGCGCTTGGGCTCGTTCTGCGCTAGGCTCGCGCGCATGGGAAAGCCCGTGCTCGGGAGGTTGGTCGTCTTCTTGTACTCGTTCTTCGCCACGCTCGTTCCTCTCTTCTCGTCCACCGGAACGCAAGAAGCGCCCCGCCCCACATGCTGGGACGAAGCGCTTTCCTCAGGCACTTCGCTTGTGAACCACCCAGCGAGCGGATCTCCGCCTTACTCGGCTGGCCTGTCTCGGCGGCCACTCCGGCGACGCCTACTCGCGCGGCGAGAAGGACCTGACCTCGCCGGCTTTGGGGCCGCGGCTCCGGGGTGATCTTCGCCCGGACGCGACCGCGGGCTCCCACCGTCCCCGCTCTCTCTTGGCCGCGCGACCCGGGGTACTCTCCCCTTCATCGCCTGTGGTCAGGATGGTAGCACGTCTGGCCGCGTCGGTCACGTCCCGTTCATCTCCTCCGCGCCCGGGCCGCTCGGCCCGGCCGGCGGGTGGATTCTTTGTGCCGTGCACGCGACGCGCTAATCTTGGGTATCTATGGTCCATGGGCGGAAACGCGACCGCCCGCAGACGATCGAACGAAGGGCAACGAAAACACGATGGACATGAACGACAACAAGCGTCGACGCTCGATGCTGCTCTACATCCTCATCGCGATAGTGGCCTACCTCGTGATCAGCCAGGCGCTCGGCAGCGGACTCACCGCGCAGCGGGTGCAGGAGGTCGGCTACAGCCAGTTTGTGGACATGGTCGAGAAGAACGAGGTCACGGCGGCGCAGACCACGGTCGGCAGCTCCGAGATCACCTTCACGACCGGCGAGGGCGACTCCCAGCAGGTCTACACCACGGTCCAGTGGCCCGGCGCGGAGGAGCAGACGAGCCAGCTGCTCGAGGAGCACGACGTCGACACCACCGCCAGCATCCAGGACACCTCGGGCGACCTGTGGCTCATGATGCTCATCTCCTACGGCCTGCCGATCCTGCTGTTCCTCGGCATCGGCTGGTGGCTCAACCGCCGCATGAAGAAGGCGATGGGCGACGACGGCCCCTCCATGAACTTCGGAGGGGGCGGCTTCGGCATGGGAGGCGGCCTCGGCAAGTCCAACGCCAAGGAGATCAAGGGCGAGGACACCGGCGTCACGTTCAAGGACGTGGCCGGCCAGGACGAGGCCAAGGAGTCGCTCGAGGAGATCGTGAGCTTCCTCAAGAACCCCGAGAAGTACAACGAGATCGGCGCGCGCTGCCCGCGCGGCGCGCTGCTCGTGGGCCCTCCGGGCACCGGCAAGACGCTGCTCGCCAAGGCGGTCGCCGGCGAGGCCGGCGTCACCTTCTTCCAGATCGCCGGCTCGGCCTTCGTCGAGATGTTCGTGGGCCGCGGCGCCGCCAAGGTGCGCGACCTCTTCAAGCAGGCCAACGAGAAGGCTCCCTGCATCATCTTCATCGACGAGATCGACGCCGTGGGCAAGCGCCGCGACGCGAACCTCTCCTCCAACGACGAGCGCGAGCAGACCCTGAACCAGCTGCTCTCCGAGATGGACGGCTTCGACAACCACAAGGGCATCGTCGTGCTCGCGGCCACCAACCGCCCCGAGACGCTCGACCAGGCGCTGCTGCGCCCGGGCCGCTTCGACCGACGCATCCCGGTCGAGCTCCCCGACCTGACGGGTCGCGAGGCCATCCTCAAGATCCACGCCAACGACGTCAAGATGGAGCCCGGCATCGACCTGGGGATCGTGGCGCGCTCCACCCCCGGCGCCTCTGGCGCCGACCTCGCCAACATCATCAACGAGGCCGCCCTGCGCGCGGTGCGCTTCGGGCGCAGGCGCGTGACGCAGGAGGACCTGCTCGAGTCCGTCGACGTGGTCATCGCCGGCGAGAAGAAGAAGTCGACGGTCCTCTCCCAGCACGAGAAGGAGGTCGTGGCCTACCACGAGACCGGCCACGCCATCGTCGCTGCCACGCAGAAGGGCTCCGCGCCCGTCTCCAAGATCACCATCGTTCCGCGCACCTCCGGCGCGCTCGGCTTCACGATGCAGGTCGAGGAGGACGAGCACTTCCTGACCACGCGCCAGGAGGCCAAGGACAAGATCGCCGTCCTGTGCGGCGGCCGCGCCGCGGAGGAGCTCATCTTCGGCGAGATGACCACCGGCGCCTCCAACGACATCGAGAAGGCCACCCAGCTCGCCCGCTCCATGGTCACGCAGTACGGCATGTCCGACCGCTTCGGCATGGTGCAGCTCGGCCAGCCCGCGAGCCGCTACCTCGGCGGCGGCGCGCAGCTCACCTGCTCGGAGGGCACCGCCCAGGAGATCGACGCCGAGGTCCAGGCACTCGTCGAGGAGGGCCACCAGGCGGCGCTCAAGACCCTGCGCGAGAACCGCTTCAAGCTGCACGAGATCGCCCACTACCTCCAGAAGAAGGAGACCATCACGGGCGAGGAGTTCATGAACATCCTCACCCGAGACGACGGCTTCGCGCCCAAGATGCCGACGCCGCCCGCCGAGTAGCGACCGCTGCCCGCGAGTTCCAGGCAAGGGACGCCCGCCCTTCTCCCACGCTCACTGCTTCGCAGAAGTCGCGTGGCGAGAAGGGCGGGCGTCCCTTTCTGCCGCTGAGGCATTGCCGCGCGGCGCCAACATCTTGGGCGCGAAGCCGTCGCACGCCGCCCGGCGCGAGGGGGTGGCTAGCGGAAGAGCTGCCAGAAGGCGACGGCGGAGCTCGCGGCAACGTTGAGGGAGTCGACGCCGCGCCCCATCGGGATGACGACGCTGCGGTCGCACGCCTCGATGGTCCTTCTCGCCAGGCCGGTCCCCTCGGTGCCAAAGACGAGCGCCCGACGCTCCGAGGAGAGCAGGGACGCGTCGTCGAGGGGCACCGCGCCCTCCACGAGCGCCATGGCCATGACGTCGAAGCCGCGGCCTCGCAGCCCGGAGAGGGCCGCGGCGGGCCAGTCGCGCGCGTCGAAGCGCGCCCACGGCACCCTGAAGACCGTCCCCATGGACACGCGCACCGACCTGCGCACGAGGGGGTCGGCGCAGCGCGGCGAGAGCAGGACCGCATCTGCTCCGAGAGCGGCGGCCGAGCGGAAGAGGGCGCCCACGTTGGTCACGTCGACGAGGTCCTCCAGGACGGCGACGCGACGCGCGTGGGCGAGCGCCTCGTCCGGCGTGAGGGGGCGCGGACGGCGCAGGGCCGCGAGCAGGCCGCGCGTCACCTGGTAGCCCACGAGGCGCTTCACCTGCTCGTGCGGGAGGACGTAGGCGGCCACGTCGTCCCCGACGCGCTCGAGAAGCCCCTCCGACGCCCCGAGGTCACGCTCGTCGACCAGCAGCGAGAGGACCTCGAGGCCCGAGTCGAGCGCCACCTCCACGACGAGGCGCGACTCGGCCACGACGACGCCCCTCTCGGCGTCGAGGCGGTTTCTCAGCTGGTGGTCGCTCAGGCGCGCGTACACGTCGAGCCTCGCGTCGTCCAGCGATTCGATCCTCGTGACGAGGGCCATGACCTCTCCCCTCCCGCTTTGTCAGGTGTATCATGCTTGCGTACCCAGCGGCATGCGGGCCGCGCGGCGCGCCGCGCGGCAGGAGACGGCCGCCGCCGAGACTGTTTCGCGAGGTAAGAGTATATGCCCAGCCACATGACAAGCAAGCCCGGCACCTCCGCGCCCAAGCGGGGGCGCAGACGCAGGCTCTGGATCGTGCCCGTCGTCCTCGTGGTGCTTCTCGCCGCGGCGTACCTGGGAGGCGTGGCGGCGTTCAACGTCGTCTTCATGCCCGGCACCACCCTTGACGGCACCGACGTCTCGCTGCGCCCCGTCTCCGAGGTCGCGGCCGAGAAGGGCGCGTCGCTCGACGGGCTCGAGACTCACGTCACCGGAGACGGCCTCGACGTTTTGGTGCGCGCCTCGGACATCGACCTCACCTGCGACGGCGAGGCCTACGCGCGCTCCGCCCTCGCGCAGGTGAACGCCTGGGCGTGGCCCTACGAGATCTTCCAGACGCGACAGCCGAGCGCCGAGGCGGGGGCCACGTTCGACCGCGACAAGCTCGTCGCGCTCATCCAGCCCACGATCGACGAGAGCGCCGCGCTCGCCGCCGAGCAGGGCGGGTCGGGCATCTCCTACAACGCCGAGTCCGGCGCGTTCGAGCTCAACGAGGGCACCGTCGCCCGCCACATCAACGTCGACTCCGTCGTGGACGTCCTCGAGCAGGCGTTCTCCGAGCGCAGGGACGAGGTCGTCATCGGCGAGGAGTGCCTCGACGTGGGCGACTCGCTCACCACCGCGCTCGACACCGCCAACTCCTACCTCGCCGCAACGCTCACCCTCAACCTGGGCGGCTCCCACGCCTACGACGTCACCGCCGAGAAGATCGCGGGCTGGGTCGTGATAGCCGACGACCTGAGCGTCTCGCTCGACACGGCCGCCATCGACGAGTGGGGCCACGGGGAGCTCTCCGACAAGCTCGACACCGTGGGAACCGAGCGCACCTACACCCGCCCCGACGGGAAGGCCTGCACCGTGAACGACGGCGCCGCGGCCTTCGGTCGCAGCACCTACGGCTGGATCATCGACGGCGGCGCGACGGCCGAGCAGGTCGCCGCCGCCATCCAGGCCGGCCAGCCCGCCACCATCGAGATCCCCACCCTCCAGACGGCCGCCGCCGTGGCCGACGGCGGGGCGGACTGGGGGACGCGCTGGATCGACGTGGACATCTCCGAGCAGCAGGCCTACCTCTACGACAACGGCGAGCTCCTCTGGAGCGCCCCGATCACGACGGGCCAGCCCAACCTCGGCAACGACACGCCGAGCGGCGTGTGGTACATCAACAACATGCAGTCGGGAGACATCAACCTCCGCGGGCCCGAGACCGAGGACGGGACCCTCGAGTGGGACAGCCACGTGCAGTTCTGGCTCCCGTTCGTGGGCAACATCGTGGGCTTCCACAACGCCCCCTGGCAGTCCGTCTACGGCGGGCAGATCTACCTCTGGAACGGCAGCCACGGCTGCGTGCGCATGAGCTACGACGACGCTCAGGCCCTCTACGCCGTGGCCAAGGTCGGCGACGCGGTGGTCGTGCACAGCTAGCGCGTGGCGGTCGGGACAGCCTGCCCTGTCCCGACCGCCATACGGACCCCCCTAGAAGGGGAAGCCCCCGCGCCCGCCGCCCATGCCGCGCATCATCTGCTGCATGGCGCGACGGCCCTTCTTGCCGCCGCCCTGGGCGGCGAGGCCGCGCATCTTGCCCATCATCTTGTTCATCTCGTCCCACTGCCTGATGAGCTGGTTGAGCTCCTGGACGGAGCGCCCCGAGCCGGCCGCGATGCGCTTGCGGCGCTGGCCGTTGATGATCTTGGGCCGCGCACGCTCCTCCTTGGTCATCGAGCGAATCATCGCCTCGATGCGCGTGAGCTGGGTGTCATCCATGGCACCGGCGGGGATCTGGCCCATCGCGCGCTCCATGCCAGGAAGCATACCCATGATCTTCTGAAGGCCGCCCATCTTGCGGATCTGCTGCATCTGGGCGAGAAGGTCGTCCATGGTGAAGCCCTCGCGCAGCATCCGCTCCGCGTCGGCCATCTGCTGCTCGTCGGCGACCTTCTGCGCCTGCTCGATGATGCCGACCACGTCGCCCATGCCCAGGATGCGCTTGGCCATGCGGTCGGGGTGGAAGACCTCGAGCGAGTCGGGCTTCTCGCCCATCGAGACGAACTTGATCGGCTTGCCGGTGACCTCGCGCACCGAGAGGGCGCCGCCGCCGCGGGCGTCGCCGTCGAGCTTCGACATGATGACGCCGTCGAAGTCCACGCGGTTTGCGAACTCCGTGACCACGTTGACGATGTCCTGGCCCGTCATGGCGTCGACGACCATGAGGATCTGGTCGGGGCGGACGGCCTTCTTGATGGCCACGGCCTCCTGCATCATCTCCTCGTCGATCTGCAGGCGGCCGGCCGTGTCCACGATCACGATGTCGTTGAGGTGGTCGACGGCCTCGCGCACGGCCCCCTCGGCCACGGCCACGGCGTCACGCCCGTCGCCGCGGAAGACCGAGACGCCGATCTCGCCTCCGAGCGTGGCGAGCTGGTCGGCGGCTGCGGGGCGGTGCGTGTCGCAGGCCGCCAGCAGCGGGCTGTGGCCCTGCTGCTTGAGCAGGTAGGCGAGCTTGGCCGCGGCGGTCGTCTTGCCCGAGCCCTGCAGGCCCACGAGCATGATCACGTTGGGGGTGCGGTTCTGCGCGAGCGTGAGCTTGGAGTCGGTGGAGCCGAGAAGGACCGTGAGCTCGTCGAGGACGATCTTGACGACGTTCTGGGCGGGCGTGAGCGACCCGAGGACGTCCGCGCCGAGGCACTTCTCCTTGCAGCGCGCCACGAAGCTCTTGACGACGCGGTAGTTGACGTCCGCCTCGAGCAGCGCCATGCGGATCTCGCGCATGGCGACGTTGATGTCGTCCTCCGTGAGGCGGCCCTTGCCGCGCAGCTTGTCGAAGGTGTCCTGGAGGCGGTCGGAGAGCGAGTTGAACATGGTCACATCCCTTCGCCCACGAGCGCGCTCGTGAACTCGAGCGCGTCGAAGGTCTGGAGGTCGTCGAGGGTCTCGCCCACGCCGATGCGGTAGATGGGCAGGCCCAGCTGGCTGGATATGGCAAGCGCGATGCCGCCCTTGGCGGTGCCGTCGAGCTTGGTCACGATGAGGCCGTCGAGCTCGAGCGCGTCGTTGAACTCGCGCGCCTGGTTGAGCCCGTTCTGGCCGGTGGTCGCGTCGATGACGAGGACGACCGAGACGGGCAGCTTCGAGCGCCTGCGGGTGACGCTCACCACCTTCGCGAGCTCGCGCATGAGGTCGGAGGAGGTGTGCAGGCGGCCCGCCGTGTCGATGAGCACGAGCCTGGCGTCGCGCCGCTCGGCCTCCTCGACCACGTCGTAGCAGACGCTCGCCGGGTCCGCGCCGCGCTCGCGCGTGATCACGTCGACCCCGGCGCGCTCCCCCCAGACCTCGAGCTGCTCGATGGCCGCGGCTCGGAAGGTGTCCGCGCCGCCGATGACGCACGAGACCCCGTCCTCGCGGGCGCGTCCGGCGAGCTTGCCCACCGTCGTCGTCTTGCCCGCCCCGTTGATGCCCACGAACAGCACGCAGCTCGGGAGGTCGCTGAAGGGGTCGCGCGACGCCGTCGGGAACTCCTCGGCGAGCCGGCGCGCGAGCGCGCCCTTGAGCTGCTCGGCGCGCGTCAGGTTCTCGCGGGCGGCCTGCTCGCGCAGGTCGTCGGTCACGCGCATGGCGACCTCGGCGCCCATGTCGCCCATCACGAGCGTGTCCTCGAGGTCCTCCCAGAAGTCCTCGTCGACCTCGCCGCCCATGTAGAAGATCTCGTTGATGGCCTCGCGCGAGCGCTTGAGGCCCGCCTTCAGGCTGTCGAGAAGGCCCATCTATGCATCAACCACCTTTCCTGTGGCACGGTCAAGGCGCTGGGAGACGACGCGGCTCACGCCGTCGGCCTGCATCGAGACGCCGTAGAGCACGTCCGCCTGCTCCATCGTGCGGCGCTGGTGCGAGATCACGATGAGCTGGGTGGTCTCCTTGAGCTGCTCGATGGCGTCGAGGAGCTTGGAGAGGTTGGAGTCGTCGAGCGCCGCCTCGACCTCGTCGAACACGTAGAACGGCACGGTTCGCACCTTGTAGACGGCAAAGAGCAGCGCGAGCGCGGTGAGCGACTTCTCGCCGCCGCTCATGAGCATCATCTTGGAGATGCGCTTGCCCCTCGGCTGCGCCACGATCTCTATGCCGGTGTCCGCGGGGTTGTCCGGGTCGGTCATCTCGATGTGGGCGCGCCCGCCCGGGAACAGCAGCGAGAAGATCTCCGAGAAGTTCCTGTTCACCTTGTCGAAGACGGTGAGGAAGCGGTTGCGCATCTTCCGGTCGATGGCGGCCGTGATCTTCCTCAGCGAGGCGCGGGCGCCCTCGAGGTCGGCGACCTGCTCGTCGATGTAGTCCGCGCGCTCCTTCAGGCGCAGGTACTCGTCCATCGCGACGGCGTTCACCGGGCCGATCGACTCGATCTGGCGCCTCAGCTCGGCCACGCGCCGCTCTGCGGCGTCGCGGTCCTCGGGCTCGGGGATCTCGAGCGCCTCGTCGAGGACGGCGCCGGTGGCCACGATCGCGTTGATGGCGCCCTCGACCTGCACCTCGAGCCTGCCCAGGTCCACCTTGACCTCGGAGGCGGCGGCGCGGGCGCGCTCGAGCTCCTCCGAGGCCTCGCTCACGGCCTTGCGGGCGTCGCCGATCGTGCGCTTGAGCGAGTCGGAGTCCGCCTCGGCGAGCGAGGCGCGGTCCTTGAGGCGGGCGGCCCACTCGAGGGCGCGCGAGCGGATGGCGTCGTAGCGGTCGTGCAGCGGGTCCACGCGCAGGCGCACGACCTCGAGGGCTCGCGAGCCGCGCTCGGTGGCCACGATGCGGTCGTCGAGCTCCCGCACGCGGCGCTCGAGCTCGGAGGCGCGCGTCTCGAGGTTGGCGCGGCGCTCGCTCGCCATGGCGAGCTCGAGGCGTGCGTCGGAGAGCTCGCGGCTCGCCTTCCCCTGCGCCGCGACCGCCTCCTGGTGCGCGTCGCTCTTCTCGGAGAGCTCGGTGGCGAGGGCGTCGGCGCGCTCTCGGGCCGCGCGCGCGGCGGCGCGGTGGTCCTCGATCTGCTCGCGGGCGGCGGCCGCACGCTCGGCGGACGCCTCGCGACGCTTGGTCACCTGGGCACGCTCCGAGCTCGCGGCGGCGAGCTGGGCCTCGAGGCGGCCGCGCTCCGACTGCGCGGAGGAGAGCTCGGCGGAGAGCCGGGCCACCTCGCCCTTGGCGGAGGCCGCCTCGTCGCGGGCGGAGGCGAGGGCCTCCTCGGCGCGCGCGGCCTCGTCGATCGCGGAGGCGAGGGCCTCCTCGAGCGCCTGCATCCCCTCGGAGAGGGCCCTGATGCGGCGCTTCCTCTCGAGCGCGCCGGCCTCGTTGGAGGGCGCCGTTCCCACGTGCACCCTTCCGTCGGGGAGCACGGCCACGCCGTCCTCGGTCACGAACGTGAGCGCTGGCCATCCCTCGTGGGCGCGAAGCGCGTCCGCCGCGCCGCGCACGAGGCGCACGTCGCCCAGAAGCGCCCCGAGCAGGTCGCGCGCGTCGTCTGCCACCCTGAGGCGGTCGACGAGCGCCGTCCCCGGCGCCCCCTGCGCACCCGCGGCCACGCGGGCCGCGCGGCGCGACACGATCGTCGCCCTGCCGCCCGCGTCCGCGAGCTCGAGGGCGCGCGCGGCCACGCCGGCGGCGGCGTCGGCGTCGGCCACGACGAGGGCGGCGAGGTCGTCGCCGAGCAGCTGCTCGACGAGGGCCTCGATCGCGGGGTCCGCGTCGATGAGGTCGGCGAGGCGGCACTCCACGCGCTCGCCCTCCCCCTCGGCGAGGGCCGCCACGAGCGGGCTCGACTTTTCCACGTCCGCGTCGACGGAGCGCAGCGCGTCCAGGGTGGCGCTCGCCGAGGAGAGCCTGAGGCGCGCCTCGGACTCCGCCTCCCGGGCCGAGGTGAGCTCCGCGGTGCTGCGGTTGATCGAGGCGGCTATCTCGTCGGCACGGGAGCGGGCGCCGACGAGCTCCTCCTCGAGGCGCTCGGCGCGCTCGGTGCGCTCCGCGACGGCCTCCTCGGTCGTGCGGATGGACTCGTCGAGCTGCTCGAGGCGCGAGGCGAACATCTGGTCCTCGACCTCGGCGTTGCCGATCTGGTCCTCGAGCTTGGCGTAGGCGAGCGTCTCGCGGTCCGCCTCGGAGCGCGCGGCCCGCTCCGCCGAGCTCACGCGCGAGAGCTCGGCGTCGAGGGCGCGCCGGTTTGCGACAGCGGCGTGCGACGCGCGCGAGAGCTCCTCGACGCTCTCCCTGAGGTCCGCCTCGCGCACGCGCACGTCGGAGAGGTCCCCGGCGAGGCGCTCGTGCTCCCCCGCCGCGTCGGCGCGCTGCTTCTCCATCGCGGAGAGCTGCATGCGCATGTCCGAGAGCCGCGAGACCATGTTCTTGCCCTTCTCCTCGAGAAGGCGCATGTCGGAGTCCATGCGCCCGAGGAGGTCCTGCATGCGGCGGCGCTGCTCGCCGAGGTCGCCCACGAAGAGGCCCTTCTGCTCGAGCAGCGACTGGAGCTTCTCGAGCTCGCGGCTCTTCTCGCCGTGGCGGTACTGGGCGAGCTCGATCGCGGCGTCCGCCTCGCGGCCCCGGTCGGAGAGGCGGCTGTAGCTCTGCTGGAGCCTGCGCAGGTCGTCGACGGCGAGCTGGACCTCGAGCCCCTTGAGCTCCTCCTCGAGCGCGCGGGCGCGCTGGGCCTTGTCGACCTGCCGCTCGAGCGGACGGAGCTGGCGGGCGAGCTCGCGCGAGAGGACCTTCGCGCGGGCGAGGTTCTCGTCCATCGAGGCGAGCTTGCGCTGGCTGCGCTCCTTGCGGCGACGGTGCTTGGAGATGTCGGCCGCCTCCTCGATGAGCGCACGGCGCTCCTCGGGCCGGCTCGAGAGGATCGAGTCGAGCTTGCCCTGGGAGATGATCGAGTGGGTGTCCTTGCCGAGGCCCGAGTCGTGCAGGATGTCCTGCACGTCCATGAGGCGGCTCGGGGCGCCGTTGATGAGGTACTCCGACTCGCCGGAGCGGTACATCCGGCGCGTGATGCCGACCTCGGCGAAGTCGATGGGCAGGGTGTGGTCGGAGTTGTCGAGCACGAGCGTGACCTCGGCCACGCCCACGGCCCCGCGCGCGGAGGACCCCGAGAAGATGACGTCCTCCATCGCCTGGCCGCGCAGCTGCTTGGCGCTCTGCTCGCCGAGCACCCACAGGATGGCGTCGGAGACGTTTGACTTGCCCGAGCCGTTGGGGCCCACCACCACCGTGAGGCCGGGGTCGAAGGCCATCTGCGTGCGGTCGGCGAACGACTTGAATCCCTTGAGTGTGAGCGACTTGAGGTACAAGGCGCGTCTCCTTGGCGTCTAGTTGGTGGTCCCGGCGCCCTCGAAGTCGCCCGTCTCGGCGTAGCCGAGCCGAACGAGCGCGTCGACGGCGGCGGCGCTCTCGGAGGACTTCTTTGAAGACCCCGACCCGCGGCCGATGCGGCGCCCCTCGACCAGCACCACCGAGGTGAAGGTGGGGTCGTGCGCGGGCCCCTCCTCGGAGACGAGCTTGTACTCGGGGCCGCAGCGCATCTCGCGCTGCGTGACCTCCTGGAGGCGCGACTTGGGGCTGATGGGCTTTCTCGCGAGCGCCGGGGAGACCTCGGGGCCGAGCGTGGCCATCACGAAGGCGTGGGTCACGTCGTAGCCGGCGTCGAGGTACAGCGCGCCCACGAGCGCCTCGTAGACGTTCTCGAGGGCCGAGTGCATGCCGCGCGCCCCCGTGCCGAGCTCGGACTCCCCCATCAGGATGAGGGGGCCCACGCCGAGGCGCTCGGCCACGCTCGAGAGCATCTTTCCCGAGACGAGGCTGATCTTGGCCTGCGTAAGCTCGCCCTCGTCCATGTCGGGGAAGCGCGCGAAGAGGTCGCGCGCCACGATGGCGCCCAGGATGGAGTCCCCGAGGAACTCCAGGCGCTCGTAGGACGCGCTGACCCCCCGCCCCTCGGCGGCCGAGGGATGCGTGAGCGCGGAGACGATGAGCTCGCGCCTCTCAAAGTGGTGGCCGCAGATCCTCTCGGCCTCGGCCACCCGATCGTGCATCTTCAACGAACGCGCCCCCAGCTTAGCGGGCGCCCGCGATGGCGTCGACCACCTGGCCGATCGTGGAGATCGAGGCGACGGCATCGTCGGCGAACGTCATGGAGAACTCGTCCTCGAGGGCGGTGACGAGCTCGAGCAGGTCGAACGAGTCGGCACCGAGCTCCTTCAGGTTGGTCTCCTCGTTGAGCTGGACGTCGGAGCCCAGGGAGAGGGTGTCGTCAACGACCTCGATGACCTTGGCGAGAACTGCGTCGCGGTCCATGATTCCTCCTTGCGTGCGGGGGCGTGCCCCGTCTATCCTGACCATCCTTTTGATTCTACCCCTCCGGGAAGGCGGAGCGGGCGCGCTACTCCGATATCTCGCAGGCGTCCGCGATCCGCTCGACGAGGCGCGCCCTCACCGCCGCGGCGGCCGAGAGCGTGCCCCTGCGAACGGCCTGCGCGCTCGTGGCGCCGTGCCCCTTCACCACCGGGGCGCGCAGGCCGAGCAGGACGGCGCCGCCGTACTCGTCGCCGGACATCTCGGCGGCCAGGGACTTGAGCGAGCCGGAGAGCAGGGCCATGCCGATCTTGTTGGTGAGCGACGCCTCCATCGCGGCCTTGAGGCGCCTGATCACGAACTTGCCGGTGCCCTCGATGGACTTGAGCGCGACGTTGCCGGTGAACCCGTCGGCCACGATCACGTCGAAGGTGCCGGCGAGCAGGTCGGTCCCCTCCGCGTTGCCTGCGAACCCGCAGTCCCCCGCCTCGAGGGCGGCATGGTAGGCGAGCGCCATCTCGGAGCCCTTCGTCTCCTCGGAGCCGTTGCACAGAAGCCCCACCCGCGGGCTCTCGACGCCCAGGACCGCGCGGGAGTAGGCACGACCCATCTGCGCGAACTGGACCATCACGTCGGGCTTGACGTCGGCGTTGGCGCCCATGTCGAGAAAGACCGTGGGACGCCCCGAGATGCCCGGGAACGGCAGGCAGAGGGCCGGGCGCTTGACGCCCTTGATTCGGCCCACGCCGAAGGTCGCCGCGGTGAGCACCGCGCCGGTCGAGCCCGCGGAGAAGAGGCCGTCCGCCTCGCCCGCGCGCACGGCGGAGGCGGCGCGCACGATGCTCGCGTCCTTCTTCCTGCGCACGGCGTTGGCCGGGTGCTCGGACATCTCGATGACCTCGGTCGTCACGAGGGGGCGGGCCCGCTCGTGCGAGGCCGCGAAGGGCTCGACGACGTCGGCCGCCCCGGCCACGAGCACCTCCAGGTCGGCATCGTCGGCGAGCGCCGCGGCGACGCCCTCGAGAAGAACGGCGGGCTCCTTGTCCGCGCCCATGACGTCAACGCAGATCGTGGTCATGCTTCCTCCTTAGCCGGCCGCTCGGGCCGTCGTGTCTGCCTCACCCATTATGACGCAAGGTGCAGCCCGACGCCCTTCTCGCCAGCACGCCCCAGCTCCTCGGCGGCGCACGCCGCTGCGAGGGGCCGTCGGAGGGCGCCGGGCGAGAAGGGCCGTCGGGCCGCCCGGCCCCGGGGCACGAAAAAACGGCCGGTCCCGAGGGGCCGGCCGTGACGCTCAATCCGTCCCGAGGGCTACTCGGTGACGATGACCTCGCGGTCCTTGTAGTGGCCGCAGTTGGGGCACACGTGGTGCGGGAGCTTGGGGGCGCCGCACTGCGGGCACACGGAGCGGGCCGGGGCGGCCAGCTTGCTGTTGGCCGAACGGCGGGTGTGGGTGGCGCTGCGGCCCTTCTTTTGCTTGGGTACTGCCATGTCAAACCTCTCTTGTCACGAACCTACGCCCACCGCTCGCGCACGGAGACGTATAAGTGCCAGAATCATGCAAGGCGATACTATAGCACGCCTCCCAGGAAAGTGCACGCAATCAGCAATTCTTCACTCCGTCGGGCCTGTGGGCGCGTCGTCCTCGTCGCCCCCGCCCGTGAGGTCGAGCCCCGCGAGCGCCGAGAAGGGCGAGGACTCCATGCGCTCACGCTCGCGCTCGGCCTCCAGCTCGGCAGCGTGCCCGCAGTCCTCGACGTTGAGGTTGGCGCCGCAGACCGGGCAGAGGCCGCGGCAGTCCTCGCGGCACAGGACCACGAAGGGCGTCTCCATGACGAGGGCGGCGACGAGGGCCCCGGAGAGGTCGATCGTGCGGTCGGCGGAGACGAGCTCGTAGTCCGCCTCGTCCTCGTCCTCCCCGAGGTTCTCGGGCTCCTCGAAGAGGTAGTACTCGTCGACCTCGGAGGCGACGTCGAACTCGGCGCGCTCGAGGCAGCGGTCGCAGGTCCCGACCACGTGCGCGCGGACGAGCCCTGTCGCTAGGATGCCCTCGCCGGCGTTGGTGAGCACGACGTCGTAGTCGATCCCGCCGGGGAGCTCGAAGTCGTGGTCGCCGAGCGAGTAGGAGTGCTCGTCGACGTGGCCGGCCGCCGACCAGGTGTCACCCGGGTTGGCGAGCCGGTCGTCGATGCAGATGACGATGGGGTCCATCATGCTACCAGGGCACGTTGTTGGTGGTGTTGCGCGGGCCGGAGTTCTCGTCGAGGGTCTGGCGCACGCGCGAGACCGAGCTCGTGAGACTCTTGAGGTTCTCCTCGAGGTGGGCGAGCACCGTGTCGGCGTACTCCTCGGCGTTGTAGCGGGTGTCGCGCTCGTACTGGGCCGCCTGGTCGCGCACGGCGTCGGCCTGCTGCTGGGCGAGGCGCACGATCTCCTGGTCGCCCGCGAGGATCATGGCCTGCTGCTGCGCGTCGGCGATGATGGAGCTGGCCTGCTGCTGCGCGCGGTCGAGGGTCTCCTGCTCCTCCTTGATGATGCGGCGCGCGTCCTGGAACTCCTGCGGGAAGACGCGGCGGATCTCGTCAAGGATCTCGTAGACGTCCTGCGCGTCGACGATCTTCTTCTGGCCGTTGTCCATGAGCGGGGACTTGGCCTCGTTCACGATCTGCTCGAGCTCGTCGACCAAGCTCTCGATTTCCTCACCTGGCTGCATCTATGGTTCCTTTCGCGTGACTCATCGGATGCCTGGTTGCCCCGGCCTCTTGTCAGCATGGTAGCAGATTAAGTGGCTTATCACGAAACGCGTCGTTCTGTCAACGAGAAAGACAGCGCGGGGCCCTAGCGGAAGTGCTCGCGCAGCCGCTCGTCGACGTTCGCCGGCACGAGGATGCTCACGTCCGAGCCCATCGAGGCGATCTCGCGCACTATGGACGACGAGACGTAGCCGTACTGGGGGCTCGACATGACGAATATCGACTCGATGTCGGGCGCGAGGTGGCTGTTGAGGTCGGCCTGCTGGAGCTCGTACTCGAAGTCGGTCATCGCCCTGAGGCCCTTGACCACGCCTCCCGCGCCGAGCTCCTTGCAGAAGTTGACGAGTAGGCCCGTGAAGGGCATGACCTCGATGTCGGGCGGCAGGCCCTCGAGCTCGAGCGCGTCGCGGATCATCTCGACGCGCTCGTCGAGCGTGAAGGCGGTGCCGCGCCCGTGCTTGTTGACCGAGGCGGCCACGGCCACGGTCACCCTGGGAAAGAGCCTGCGCGTGCGGCGGATGACGTCGAGGTGCCCGTAGGTCACCGGGTCGAAGGTCCCGGGAACGACGACGTGGGTGATGAGGTCACTGCTCATGCTGGTCCTCCGAGCTCCGTGCGACGAGAAGGTCGACGGTCGTGATTCCGTGTGTCTTTGACTTGGCGAGAAGGACGCCCTCGCAGGCGAGCCCGCCGGCGTCCGAGGCGTGCTCGTAGACGATGACGGCCCCGTCGGCGAGCTGGCCCGACGTGCGGAGCCCCTCGACGAGCCCCGACACGCGAGGCGCCTCGACGGCGTAGGGCGGGTCGAGGAAGACGACGTCGAAGGGGGCCCCGGGCAGGCCGCGGCCCGCGAGGGCGAAGACGTCGCCCGAGAGGGCCGAGAGCTCCTCGGGGCGCGCGCCGAGCGAGGAGGCGCTGCGGCGGATGCGCTGGACGGCGCGCCGGTCGCGGTCGACGAGGGTCGCGTGCGCCGCGCCGCGCGAGAGCAGCTCGAGCGCCATCGCCCCCGATCCCGCGAAGGCGTCGAGAACCGAGTCCCCCGCGAGGTCGAGCCCGCGCGCGGAGAGGATCATCGAGGCGATCTGCTCGCGCGTGCGGTCGGTCGTCGGGCGCGTCACGCCGCGCCCCTCGGGAGCCTCGATCTGCCTGCCCCGCCACTTTCCCCCGACGATCCTCATGCGTGCTCCAGCTCCTCGAAGTAGCCGCCAAACCTGTCCCGCACCTCGATCGCCATGGCCCGGTGCCCCGGCGCGGCCAGGCGCGGGTCCTCGAGCGCGATCTCGCGGGCGTCGGCGTGGGCCGCCTCGACGAGGTCGCGGTCGGCGTCGAGGTCGGAGATCTCGAGCGAGACCCCGCCGCTCTGGCGGTAGCCGAGCACCTCGCCCTCGCGGCGCAGCCTCAGGTCGAGCTCGGCGAGCTCGAAGCCGTCCGAGGTGGCCTCGAGCGCCGCGAGGCGCTCCCGGGCGCGGCTGTCGCGTCTCGCGGCGCAGCAGAGGTAGACCGTCCCCGCCACGTCGCCGCGGCCGACGCGCCCGCGCAGCTGATGCAGGGTCGCGAGGCCGAAGCGGTCGGCGTCGAGCACGACCATCGCGGTCGCGTTGGGGACGTCGACGCCCACCTCGACGACCGTCGTCGCCACGAGCACCTTGGTCCGCCCCGCGCGGAAGCGCTCCATCGCGAGGTCCTTCTCGCCGGGCGCCATGCGCCCCGTGAGCAGGTCGCAGGCAACGCCCGGGAGGACCTGCGAGCGGAGCTCGGAGAGCGTGGAGGTCGCCGAGCGGACGCGCGAGCCGCTCGAGCGCAGCGCCTCGGGCACGTCCTCGAGCTCGTCGCCCTCGTCGGAGTCGTCGACGAGCGGGCAGATCACGTACGCCTGGCGACCGGCCGCCACGGCCTCGCGGACGGCGCCCCATGCCACGTCCAGGCTGTCGGGCGAGATCACGTGCGTGGACACCCCGGCACCCGCGCGCGGGCGTCGGCGGATGCGGGAGAGGTCGACGTCGCCGTAGACGGACAGCGCGAGCGTCCGCGGGATGGGCGTCGCCGTCATGGCGAGCAGGTCCGCCCCAGGGCCCTTGCGGCGCAGCGCCGCTCGCTGGTCCACGCCAAAGCGGTGCTGCTCGTCAATCACCACGAGCGTGAGCGCGGAGAACTCGAGGCCCTCGGAGAGCAGCGCCGTCGTGCCAAAGACCACCGATACCTCGCCGCGCGCGCAGGCCGCCTCGGTGAGCGCGCGCTCGTCGGCGGGCGTCGCGCCGGTGACGAGCGCCCAGCTCACGTGGGCGGCGTCGAGCACGGGACCGAGCTTCTCGGCGTACTGGCGCGCGAGCACCGAGGTGGGGGCCATCATCGCCGCCTGGGTCCCGGTGTCCGCGACGGCCGCGAGCGCCACGGCGGCCACGGCGGTCTTGCCCGTGCCCACGTCGCCGAGCAGCAGGCGGTTCATCACGCGCGGCGCGGCCATGTCCGAGAGGATCTCGTCCACGCAGGCGCGCTGCTCGTCGGTCAGCGAGAAGGGCAGCGCGGCGAGAAGCGCCTCCACGTGCGGGCCGTCGGCCACGTGGCGGGTCGGCTCCACGCCCGCGAGCTCGATGTTGCGCCGGCAGAGCAGGGCGAGCTGCAGGCAGAGCAGCTCGTCGTAGGCCAGGCGGCGCCGGGCCCGCTCCGCGGAGGCGGGCGAGGCCGGGAAGTGGACCTCGCGCAGGGCCCGGGCGAGCGTCATGAGGCCGTGGCGCGCGGCGAGGGACGCCGGGAGCCAGTCGCACACGTCGCCGGCGTCGGCGAGCGCCGCGGACACGATCCGGCGCATCCACGAGGCGCTCAGGCCCTCCCCCACCGGGTGCACCGGGAGCACGCGCGCGTACCCGCCGGCGTCCCCCGGGGCCCCCACGACCTCGTAGAAGGGGGACCTCATCTGCCTGAAGCCGTAGCCGAAGGTCACCTTCCCGGAGAGCGCCACCACGTCTCCGGCCTTGAGCTGCTCGGCGACCCACGGCTGGCGGAAGAACGACGCAACGAGCACGCCCGTCTGGTCGACGACCCAGACCTCGACCACCTGCATGCGCGGCCGCGGACGCTTGAGGCTCACCTTGTCGACCGTGGCGACGACGGTGGCGTCGGAGCCCACGTCGGCCATCGCGATCGGGGTCACGCGCGTGAAGTCGAGGTAGCGGCTCGGGATGTGGAGCAGGAGGTCGCGCACGCGCCTCACGCCCAGCCGCTCGAGCGCGGCCTCGCGCGCGCCGCGCACGTAGCGCAGCCTCGACACAGAGTCGGAGAGGGCGCAGGTTCTCTGCACCCTCTCCGCGGCACTGGCTATGGTCGGGCGGCGCCCCACGGACCTACTCGATCGAGAAGATCACGGGGTAGAGGGGCTGCTCGCCGCGGTGGGCGTCGACCTCGAGGTCGGGCTGCGCCTCCTCGATGCGCCCGAGAAGGGCCTCGAAGGCCTCGTCGTCCATGTCCTGGCCGGCGAGGATCGTGAGCGAGTCGCCCTCCTCCTCGTCCTGCATCTTGGCGATGAGCTCGAGCGTGACGTCTGCCACCGAGCTGCCCACCACGTCGATGGAGTCGTCCTGGATGCCCATGACGTCGCCGGCGTGGATGGGGCTGCCGTCGGCGGCCTGCGAGTCGCGCACCGCCGTGGTGACCTCGCCGCCGCGCACGCCCTGGATGGCCTCGGTCATGGCCTCGACGTTGTCCTCGAGCGAACCCTGCGGGTCCACGGCGAACATCGCGGAGAAGCCCTGGAGCACGGTCTTGGTGGGGACGACGGCGACCTCGACGCCCTCGCAGGCCGTCGCCGCCGCCTCGGCGGCCATGCGGATGTTGCCGTTGCCGGGGAGCACGATGACCCTCTCGGCGTTGGCGCTCTCGATGGCGGCGAGGATGTCGGCGGTGGAGGGGTTCATGGTCTGTCCCCCGGAGACCACCACGTCGACGCCGAGGGACTTCAGGATCTCCTCCTCGCCGGAGCCCGCGGCCACGGCAACGAAGCCGAGCTCCTTCCTCGGCTCGGGGGCCGCGCCGGCCGCCTCGGCCTGGTCGGCCGCGATCTTGGCGGTGCGGTCGTGGGACTCCATGTCCATGTTGTGGATGAAGACCTCGTAGACCTGGCCGAACTGGAGCATGTACTCGAGCACGCGGTTGGGCTCGTTGGAGTGCACGTGGACCTTGAAGTCGGGGTAGGCGCCGACGATGAGCTCGCAGTCGCCCAGCGTGGCCAGGTAGGCGAGCGACTCGTCCACGTCGAAGGGCTTCTCGGCCTTGAAGAGGAACTCGTTGCAGTAGCGGAACTCCGAGCCCTCCCAGTCGTCGTTGAGCTCGATGGCCACCTTGGCGGAGACGTCGGCCTTGGCGTCGACGGTGGTCTTGAAGTCGGTGAGCTCGCCGGCCTTGCCGTTGGCGGCGTTCACGAAGGCCTCCAGGAACGTGGCGAAGCCAAAGGCCCCGGAGTCGACGACGCCGTTCTCCTTGAGGACGGGCAGCAGCTCGGGCGTGCGCGCGACCGACTCGTAGGCCTCGACCACGAGGGCGTCGAGCATGTCGCGCGTGGAGATCTTGGTCTTCTCGAGCTGGTCGGCCTTGGCCGAGACGTCGCGCAGGACCGTCAGGATCGTCCCCTCGACCGGCTTGCGGACCGCCTTGAAGGCGACCTTCACGCCACGGCGCCACGCGTGGGCGACGTCGGCGGGGGTGGGGTGCTCCTGGTTCTTGGCGTCGCACAGGCCCTCGGCGACGCCGCGCAGGATCTGGCTCGTGATGACGCCGGAGTTGCCGCGCGCGCCCATGAGCGAGCCGTGGGTGATCGCCTTGGCGATGTCGTCGATCGTAGCGTCCACCGGAAGGGCCTGGACCTCGCTCACCACGGTGTTGAGGGTGAGCGACATGTTGGTCCCCGTGTCCCCGTCCGGGACCGGGAAGACGTTGAGCTTGTTGATCTCCTCGGCGCGGTCGGCGACGACCTTCGCGGCAGCGGGGAAGCAGGTGCGGACGACGGTGGAAATCATCTTCGGGTACCTCGGTTCTCTAGCTCTGGGATGCCTAGCGCGCGTTGCGAAGGCCCTCGATGTGCACCTTCACGTCCACGTTGTCGAGCTCGGCGATCTGCCTGAGCAGGAACTTGACGGAGCTCGTGAGGTTGCCGACGACGGAGGCCATGTTGACGCCCTGCTCCACGATCACGTGGAGGTCAACCACGACGCGCCCGCCCGAGGCGGCGACGTCGATGCCCTTCCTCAGCCTGAAGGAGGGCAGCAGGCGGGCGACGCCGGCCTGCTCGTCGATCTCGGCCATCCCGACGACGCCGTAGCACTCGAGCGCGGCGTAGCCGGCGAGGTCGGCGATGCAATCGTTGGACACCCTCAGCGTTCCTGGAACGACACCAGACATGCGGTCTCCTCTCGCTGGCAGGAAAAGCGGTCGAATGTATCCCGTAGATTATAGCGCAGGCGAGAAGGACGGCGCTCGGCGGCCGCCCGGACGCTAGAGCCTGCGCAGGGCGTCGACGAGCCCGGTCTTGGCGTCGGTCTTCTCGTCACGCCGCTTGATGACGCGCGCGGGCACGCCGGCCACCACGGCGCCGGCCGGCACGTCCTCCACGCAGACGGCCCCGGCGGCCACCACGGCGCCCTCCCCCACGCGCACGCCCTCGAGCACGACGGCGTTGGCGCCGATCATGACGCCGTCCTCGACGACGACGGGGACGGCGGACGCCGGCTCGACCACGCCGGCGAGCACGGCGCCGGCGCCCACGTGGCAGTTGGCGCCCACCGTGGCCCGCCCGCCGAGCACGGCGCCCATGTCGATCATGGTGCCCGCGCCCACCACGGCACCGATGTTGACGACGGCGCCCATCATGATCACGGCGTTGTCGCCGATCTCGACCTGGTCGCGGATGATGGCGCCCGGCTCGATGCGGGCGTTCACGCCGCGCAGGTCGAGCAGCGGCACGGCGGAGTTGCGCCGGTCGCACTCCACCACGAGGTCGTCGATCTTGTCGGCCTGCCCGGCGAGCGCCGGTCCGAGCGCTCCCCAGTCGCCGAAGGCCACGCGGTCCGCCGCGCCGAAGACGTGCTCGGCGGACGAGAGGTCCACGCTGCAGCCGTCCTTCTCGCGCACGTAGACCCTGACCGGGGTCTTCTTGGGGGCGTTTGCTATGAAGTCGATGATCTGCTGTGCGTCCATGGGCTGTCCGCTCCCTTCGCCGTTCTCCTGCGCATCGGCCCGTGCCCGAACGACCGGACAGCGGGCCGGAGCCTGCCACGGAAGCGGCGCGATTGGGTGTTTGGGGCTGCGCGCGCTTCTCGCCGGGCGGACATCGCCACAACCCGGCTTCCGTTGGGTGGCATCGCTTATATAACATTCACAATCTGACGCCGCTTCTCGCCCTTTTGCCCGAATCAGGGCCCGATTGGGTGGCATCCTTGATGAAACGGAGCCTCCGATATCAAAGATACCACCCAATCGCCCGCGGTTCGCGCGGGACGGGACCTCGCGCCGGCAGGAGGGGCCCCGGGCGAGGGGGACCTCGGCGGCGCGGCGAGAAGGACCTCGGGTCCTACCCAAACATGAGCTCGTCGAAGCCGTAGAAGCCGGGCGGGCGCGCGAGCAGGCGCTCGGCGCACGACACGGCCCCGGTCACGAAGATCTGGCGGCTCGAAGCGCGGTGCGTGAGGCAGACCTCCTCGTCGGTGCCGAAGAAGTGCACCTCGTGCGTGCCGGCGACCGTGCCGCCGCGCAGCGCGTGCATGCCGATCTCTCCGGCCGGGCGCTCCCCCACGATGCCGGAGCGCCCGTCCACCACGCTCCGCTCCCCGCCCGGGTCGACCGCGGCGAGAAGCGCCTTGGCGGTCCCGGACGGCGCGTCGACCTTCCTGTTGTGGTGCGTCTCCACGATCTCCACGTCCCAGCCGGCGAGCGCCTCGGCCACCATCGCCGTCGCGCGGCGCAGCGCGGCCACGCCGAGCGAGTAGTTGGCCGACCAGACGACGCGGTTCTTCTCGCCGAGGGAGCGCAGGTCCGCGAGCTGGCCCTGCGTCAGGCCCGTCACGCCGCTGACCACGGCCGCGCCCGTGCGCCGCGCGTAGGCCACGACGTGCGGCAGCGCGCCCGGGGCGGAGAAGTCCACGACAAGGTCGGCCGCCGGCGCCGCGGCGTCGAGCTCGGCCACGTCGAGCGCGTCGTAGCCGCCCAGCACGTCGAAGCCGCGGCGCGCCAGCTCCTCCGTGACGAGGCGGCCCATGCGCCCGGCGGCGCCCACCACGATCGCGCTAGCCAAGGAGGCCCACCCCCCTCATGGCCGCGACGAGGCGCGCGCGGCCGGCGTCGGAGATCTTCCACAGCGGCAGGCGGTAGACCTCCTCGATCATGCCCATCTCGGCGAGCGCGCACTTGACGGGGATGGGGTTGACCTCGCAGAAGAGCGCGTGGACGAGCTCGAGGTTCTCGAGCTGCGCCTCGCGGGCAGCCGCCACGTCGCCGGCGAGGAAGTCCGCGCACATCTTGTGGACCGTGGCCGGGGCCACGTCGGCCCACACGGAGATGACGCCGCGCGCGCCGAGGCTCATGAGCGGAACCACGATGTCGTCGTTGCCGGAGAACATACGGAAGTTGTCCGTGAGGTAGCGCGCCGCCATGGTGGCGTACTCGATGGAGCCGGAGGCCTCCTTGATGCCCCACGCGTTGGGGTGGGCGGCCAGGCGCGCGAGGTTTCTCTCGCTGATGGAGCAGCCGGTGCGGCCGGGGATGTTGTAGAGGATGCAGGGGACGTCCACCTGGTCGAGGACCGCGGTGAAGTGGCGGTAGATGCCCTCCTCGTTGGACTTGTTGTAGTAGGGCGTGATGAGCAGGAGGCCGTCCACGCCCAGGCGCACGAGGCCGGCGGCCTTGCGCTGGGACTCGAAGGTGGCGTTGGAGCCCGCGCCGCCGATGACCGGCACGCGCCCGGCCACGCGCTCCACCACGCAGCGCGCGACCTCGAGGTCCTCCTCGTCGGTCATCGTGGAGGACTCGCCGGTCGTGCCGAGCACGAGGATGCCGTCGGTGCCGCTAGCCAGGTGGAAGTCCACGAGCCGCTCGAGCGCGGCGAAGTCGACCGAGCCGTCCGCGCAAAACGGCGTGACGAGCGCGACGATAGATCCGGTGAGGTTGGTCATGTCCATGTTCTTCTCGCTTTCGCTTGACGGGGCTGCTAGCTGGTGCGGGTTGGGGCCTGGCCCCGGCTCAGCGTTTTCGGCGGGCGAGGGAGGAGAAGCGCGGGTCGTCGTCGAGGGTGGCGAAGTAGTCGGCCGGCGTCTCGGCGCGGCGGATCTGCTGGACGGTGCCGTCGCGGCGCAGGAGCAGCTCGGCGGAGCGCAGGGCGCCGTTGTAGTTGTAGCCCATCGAGTGCCCGTGCGCGCCGGCGTCGTGAACGAAGAGCAGGTCGCCGACGTGGCACTCCGGCATCGGGCGGTCGCGGGCGAACTGGTCGCTGTTCTCGCAGAGCCTGCCGACCACGTTGTAGCGGTGGTCGCGCGGCGCGTCCTCGGAGCCCATCACCGTGACGTGGTGGTAGGCGTCGTAGATCGCCGGGCGCATGAGGTTTGCCGCGCAGGCGTCGACGCCCAGGTAGTGGCGGTAGGTCCGCTTCTCGTGGATAACGCGCGTCACGAGGGCGCCGGCCGGCGCGAGCATCCAGCGGCCCAGCTCGGCGAAGACCGCAACGTCCCCCATGCCCGCCGGCACGAGCGTCTCCTCGTACGCGCGCCGCACGCCCTCGCCAATGGCGGCCAGGTCGCAGGGTGTGTCCTCGGGTCGGTAGTCGACCCCGATGCCGCCGGAGAGGTCCACGAAGCCCACGTGGACGCCCAGCTCGCGAGAGGCCTGCGCCGCCAGCTCGAAGAGCAGGCGCGCGAGGCGCGGGTAGTAGTCGTTGACCTGCGTGTTGCTGGCGAGAAACGCGTGGATGCCGAACTCGCGCACCCCCAGGTCGCGCAGCCGCGCGAGGGTCTCCAGGAGCTGCGGCACGGTCATGCCGAACTTGGAGTCCTCGGGGCGCCCGATGATGCCGCTCTCCGCCACGAAGCTCCCGCCTGGGTTCACGCGGCAGCAGACGACCTCGGGCACGCGCCCGCCGAGCGCGCGCAGCAGCGTGTCCACCATGTCCGGGGCGTCGAGGTTGATGATGGCCCCGAGCTCGTCGGCGGCACGCAGGTCCTCCTCCGGCGTGTCGCTCGAGGAGAGCATGACGCGCCGGCCCGTGACGCCGACGGCCTCGGCGAGCATGAGCTCGGGGCCGGTGGCGCAGTCGCAGCCGCAGCCGCACTCGGCCAGGACCGAGACGATCCACGGGTTGGGCGTGGCCTTGACGGCGAAGTACTCCCTGAAGCCGGGGTTCCAGGAGAACGCGGCGTTGAGCTCGGCCGCGCGGCGGCGAATCTCGGCCTCGTCGTACAGGTAGAAGGGGGTGGGGTGCTCGGCCGCGATGGCCTCGAGACGCTCGCGCGTGACAAACGGACGCTTCATGCCCATGGCTGCTCCCTGATAGCGCTCCTGCAGGTTACGTGCAGACAGTCCTGCGGGTGTTCCCCGCAGGCCCACCCGTGCGCACGCGCCCGCGCGCCGAGTTCGGCGGGCTCGCCTCCCCGCGGGGTCCACGCCTGCCGGCTCGCCCGCGGATCTTCTCGCCCGCGCCTCTATCGAGTGGGGTCACTCTAGCACACGGGAGCGCCCGCGCGCCGCGCGTTGATATACTCGAAACGATTTTCGAGAGGAGAGCCATGCACGCCGACAAGAACCGCGAGCTCGCCGCGCTCACACGCTGGCGTCGCGACCTCCACCGCATCCCCGAGCTCGACGACGAGCTCCCCGAGACGCTCGCCTACCTGCGCGGCGTGCTCCAGGATCTCCCCTGCGAGGTCCTCGAGCCCTGCCCGGGGGCGCTCTGCGCGTGGTTCGACCTCGGGCGCGACTCAAGCGTGGCGATCAGGGCGGACATGGACGCGCTTCCCGTCCCCGAGCGGACGGGCGCGCCCTACGCGAGCGCGCACCCCGGTCGCATGCACGCCTGCGGGCACGACGGGCACATGGCCATGGCGCTCGCGGCGGCGACGTGGGTGGGCGACGTCGCCCGCGGGCGCGTGGACGGCGTCTGCGCGCAGGAACTTCCGCGCAACGTGCTCGTGGTGTTCCAGCCCGCCGAGGAGACCACCGGCGGCGCGGCGCGCGTCTGCGGAAGCGGCCTCTTCGAGCGCGTGCGAGCCGAGCGCATCTTTGGGTTCCACCTGTGGCCCGAGCTGCCTGCCGGCACGCTGGCCTCGCGGCCGGGGGCACTTCTCGCCCGCTCGAGCGAGGTCACGGCGGAGTTCCTCGGGCGCGCGAGCCACATCGCGCGGTGGCGGGAGGGCCGCGACGCCCTGGCCGCCGCGGCGCGCTTCGTCCCGTCGGCCGAGGCGATGTGCGGGCGGCTCGCGGAGGAGTCCGGCGAGCCCTGCCTGCTGCGCTTCGGGCGCCTCGAGGCGGGCACGGTGAGAAACGCCATCGCGGGCCAGGCCCGCGCCGAGGGCAGCCTGCGCGTCTTCTCGGACGAGATGTTCGAACGCGCCCGCGAGGCCGTGGCCGCGCTCGCCGACAACGCGGCGGCGGCCGAGGGCTGCTCGGTCGAGCTCGGCTTCTCCGAGGGCTACCCGCCCGTCGTGAACGACGCCGACCTCTTCGCCCTCGCGGAGGCGGCGCTGCCCGGCCTCGCGCGCGTGGAGGAGCCCCTGCTCATCGCCGAGGACTTCTCCTTCTACCAGCGTCGCCTGCCCGGGGTCTTCCTGCTGCTCGGGACCGGCACGAACGTCCCGCTGCACGCCGACACCTTCGACTTCGACGAGCGCGTCCTTCTCGCCGGGCTCGACGCGTACCGCAGGCTCCTCCTCATGCCGTAGCGCGCCGTCCCGGACCCCGCTTCGCATCGTGTACAGTCCGCCTGCCCCCTCCCTTGCATCGTGTACACGGCAACGGAATCGAGGTTCTTCTCGCCAGGTCATCTACCTGCGACTTTGCGAGAAGAACCTCGGCTCGAGGGCCGCAGGGGTGTACACGATGCGCGGACGGACCACCCGAGGGTGTACACGATGCGAGGGCGGGGCAGGCCGTCCGGGCGAGCGCAGTGTGTTCGTCCTGTGTTGGCCCGAAAGACCCCGACGCGCCCCAGCTTTCTCCCTCCCGTAAGCTGAGGCTCATCTAGCAGCGCAAACGCGTCGCGGCGCGCGACGCGTCCGAAGATTGCCGGAAGACAGCTGGAAGATTGCCGGAAGGCCGCATCCGTAGAGTCGACGGCACCATGATTACCGTATGCGACATATCCGCACTTGCCCGCTGGAGCGAGAGCGGGCTCATCGACCGGCTGGGACAGCCGCTTCAGAGCCTGCCGGACCGGAGCTGGTCCCTCCCCTCGGCCTCGGAGGTCCATCCGGAGGCGCTCGCACCCGCCCGGCTCGAGGCATCGCCCGCACGCCCCCTCCACGTGCTCGTCAGCGCGCGGGAGGAGCGAGCCCGCTCGGAGCGCATCCGCTGCCACGTGTGGTCCGCACCGCTGCCCGACGGGGCGCTCTACCAGCTCACCGACGAGGTGCTTCTCGCCTCGCCCGGCTTCTGCCTGCGACAGATGACCCCGGGGTCGAGCCTCGCCCGCATAGCGAGCGCCGGCACGGAGCTCTGCGGGTCATACGGACGCTCGCCCGGCGCGCCGCGCGGCTTCTACGCGCGGGAGGCGGTCGCGACGCCGGAGGGGCTCGTCGCGGAGGCCGCGGGCGCGCGAGGATACGGGGCGCGGAGGCTGCGGGAGGCGCTCGCCCACGTCGTCGCCGGGTCGCGCTCGCCGATGGAGACGGTCGTGGTGCTGCTCTTCACCCTGCCGGTCGAGGTGGGTGGCTGCGGCCTGCCGCGCCCAGAGCTCAACTTCCGCCTCGAGATTCCCCCGTCGCTGCAGCTGGCCATCGGGAGCCCCTACGTGCGCGCGGACCTCGCGTGGCCGGAGTGGCTCGTCATCCTGGAGTACGACAGCTACGAGTTCCACGGGACGCCCGGGCAGGTCGACCGCGACAGCGTGCGCAACGAGGGGCTGCGCGACCTGGGGTGGATGGTGCGCTCCGTGACCTCGGGGATGCTGAGGAACGACCGCATGCTGACCGAGCTCGCGGGCAGGGTGGCCGCCCGGATGGGTCGCACGCTGCCGAACGACCCGCACTACCTGCAACTCCGTCACGACCTGGTCCGCGATCTGCTGCGCGGGCCCTGAGCGGCGCCTTCGCCCCCAGAGGGGCACCCTCCGCATCGTGTACACCCCCTCGGTCCTAGGCCTGCGACTCTTCTCGCAAAGTCGCAGGTAGATGACATGACGAGAAGAACCTCGACCCCGCTACGGTGTACACGATGCGACGGGGCGCCCAGCGGGTGTACACGATGCGAGGGGGCCGGCGGACCGCACGCGACGCGCAAACGCAACGAGGGGGCCGCCGAAGCGACCCCCTCGGGCTTCACGATGTTGCGCAGTCCTAGCTGCGGGCGATCTTGCCGGACTTGAGGCAACGAGAGCAGACGTTGGCCTTGCGACGGTGGCCGTCCACGACCACGGTGACGCGCTGGATGTTCGGCTTGAACGTGCGGTTGACCACACGGTGGGAGTGGCTGATGGAATGACCGGCAACGGCGTGCTTGCCGCAGAACTCACAAACCTTCGACATGACTCGTACCTCCTCAGGGGCGCGGCGCTCTCGCGCCCGCATTTACACAGCTGTACGAATATAGCACATGAAATCGCAGACGCAACGGGAAACCCCAAGCAATTGTGGCTTTTTTGTCGCGCGGGACAAGGTGTGGGGTCACGCCCGGTCACGCAGCACGAACGCCACGACGGCCCCCGAGCGACACTCGACCTCCGCGTCCGCGCTCGTGACCACGTTGGAGATCCCCAGGTCGCCGAGAAGGACCATCGGCTTGTCGCAGAGCTCCCAGCGCATGCCCCGCTCGTCGATCCGCGTGTCGGGGGCGACGGCGACCGCGGAGAACGTGCGCCCCACCGCGTCCGGCCCGAGCCTCCACAGGCGCTCCCCGCCCGCCGAGACCACCCTCATCTCGTAGCCGTCCTCAACGATGCGCGCCTGCGCCGCGCCGAGCCCGACGAGCTGCCCCACCACGGCAAGCGCGTGGTCGGGGCGTCCGCCCGACGCGCACGTGAGCGTCACCGAGAGCGGCGCGGAGCGGCGGGACGCCTCGTGCCGGGCGCACTCGAGGGCGAGGGCGAGGTCGGTCGCGTACTTCTCCGTGGGAAAGCCGACGCAGGTCCGGGCCGCCGAGCGGGCCCACTCGACCGCAGGTCCGCTCGCGGAGTCGAAGTCTCCGCAGAAGACGTCGGGCGCCACGCCGGCGGCATGGCAGACGTCCGCGCCCCCGTCCGCGCAGACCACGTAGTCCGCGCCGTCCGCGAGCGCGGAGACGAGCGAGGGGGAGCTCGGCTCCGGGGACCCCGCGACCACGAGCGCCCGCAGCGGGGCGCCCTCGGAGCGCGACGGCCGCTCGTAGTCGGCGAGCAGCGGCAGCGAGAGCTCGGCGAAGCCGTGGCAGAAGACGTCGCACCAGGGTCGCACGTCCTCCTCGCGGCGGCCGTCGTGGTCGTTCATGAGGCCAACGACGGCAAAGCCCGCGCGACGGGCCGAGCGCACGCCGAAGGGCGCGTCCTCGAAGACCCACGTGCCCTCGCGCGGCGTCCCCAGGCGGCGGGCGGCCTCGAGGTAGACGTCCGGGAACTCCTTGTCACGCCCCCCGACGTCCTCGGTGCTCACCACGCCAACGAAGTAGCCCGCGAGGTCGTGGGCCGCGAGCGCGCAGGCGAGCTCGCGCTTGGGGGTGGACGAGGCCACGATCATCGGGACCCCGGCCGCGGCGAGCTCGTCGAGAAACTCCCGCGCGCCGGGCATGATCTTGACGTCGCGCTCGTAGGCCTCGCGGACGTGCGCGCAGAGCGTCTCGTAGACCTCCTCGGACGAGGCGCCCATGCCGTAGCGCTCGTGAAAGAGCCGGCAGGCGTCCGCCAGCGCCATAGGCTCGACCTCGTCGAGCGGCGCGCCCTCGCTCCCGTAGTGGTCGTAGAGCCACTCGTAGGCGTGGTTCCACATGCCCATCGAGTCGACGAGCGTGCCGTCGCAGTCAAAGATCGCGCCAGAGATGTTCATCGCTCCCCCGTCGTCCTTCTCGTCACCAAGCAGATATGATGATAAACGCGCCTGGCGAGAAAAACCGCGCGCTCGCCGACTCGTTTTGGGTAAAGTATCTGGCGTTTGGACATCTTGCGCATCACGGAGGCAACCATGGCACGTTACGACTATCACTGCCCGGACTGCGGCGTCACCTTTGAGGTGGAGCACCCCATGAGTGCGCACCCCAAGGTGAGCTGCCCGAGCTGCGGGCACGCCGCCGAGCGCGTCTTTGACCCCTCGGGCATCGTCTTCAAGGGGTCTGGCTTCTACAACACCGACCAGCGCGGCTCGGGCGCCCCCAAGCCCGAGAAGTGCGAGGGCTGCAAGGCCTGCGACTAGTCGCGATTCCAGAGAGACGAGGGCGCGCCGCCACCCCAGGGTGACGGCGCGCCTCCTTTTTCTGCGACAAGACAGCCTACGCAAACTGGCTGCGGTAGAGCTCCGCGTATGCCCCGCCGGCCTCGAGCAGCTCCGCGTGCGTACCTTGTTCGATGATCGTGCCCTTCTCCATCACGAGGATGAGGTCGGCGTCGACGATCGTGGAGAGGCGGTGCGCGATGACGAAGCTCGTGCGGTTCTCCATGATGGCCTCCATCGCACGCACGATGGCCTGCTCGGTTCGGGTGTCCACGCTCGAGGTGGCCTCGTCGAGGATGAGGATGGCGGGGTCGGTGAGCATGGCGCGAGCGATGGTGAGCAGCTGTCGCTGCCCCTGGGAGATGTTCTCCGCGTCGTTGGAGAGCATCGTGTCGTAGCCGTGCGGCAGCGTGCGCACGAAGAAGTCCACGTGCGCCGCGCGGGCCGCCGCCTCCACCTCCCCGCGCGTAGCACCGGGCTTGCCGTAGGCGATGTTCTCGGCAATCGTTCCCTCGAAGAGCCATGCGTCCTGGAGCACCATCCCGAACCGCCTCCGCAGCTCGGCCCGCGTCAGCTCGCGGGTGTCGACGCCGTCGAGCGTGATGCGTCCCCCGTCCACCTCGTAGAAGCGCATGAGAAGGTTAATGAGGGTCGTCTTCCCGGCGCCCGTTGCGCCGACGATAGCCACCTTCTGGCCCGGCTCGGCCACGAGCGAGACGTCTCGCATGAGCGGGCGGTCCGGCGCGTAGCCAAAGCGGACGTGCTCGAAGGCCACGCGGCCGCGCACGGCCTCGGGAAGCTCGGCGGGCACGCCCGGGTCGGGGACGACCTCGCCCTCGTCGAGCAGCGCGAAGACGCGCTCCGCGGCAGCGAGCGCACCCTGGAGCATGTTGATCGTGAGCGAGAGCTGCGTGAGCGGCTCCGACGCCTGCATCACGTACTGGAAGAAGGCCTGGAACACGCCAACGGAGATCTGGCCCATCACGAGCATGCCGCCGGCGAGAAGCCCCACCGTCACCTGGCACAGGCGCATGAGGAAGCGGATCACCGGGGTGATGGCGTTGGTCACGAAGTCCGCCGTCGCTGACGTCTCGGCGAGCTCCTCGGCAGCAGCCCTGACGTCCTCGAGGCTCGCCTCCTCGCGGCCGAAGGCCTTGATGACGGCGCGTCCGCTGTAGGCCTCCTCGACCCGGCCCGTCAGCCTTCCGAGCGAGGCCTGGCGCGCCGCTGCGACCTTGAGGGTGTAGGCGGTGACGAGCTTGGTCACGACGGAGGCGACGATCCCAAAGGCGACGAAGACGCACGTGAGCATGAGGTCATAGGTCGACATGAGGATGATCGCCCCGCCGACCATGCAGACGGCGATGACGAGCTGGAGCAGGCCTCGCTGCAGCACCTCGGAGATCTTGTCGAGGTCGTTCGTGGCGCGGCTGATGGTGTCGCCGGGCTGGTGTGCGTCGTAGTAGGAGAGCGGAAGGCGCGAGAGCTTCCGGGCGATCTCCTCCCTGAGCCTCAGGTTGAGCCTCTCGGCAAAGCTCGCCATCACGAACACCTGGATCGTGTAGAAGAGCCAGGCTGCGCTCCAGATCCCGAGGAACGTGAGGATCTGGACGCCTCCGTTCTCGAGGGACACGACGAAGGGAGCCCCCGTGGCAAAGGCGGCCTGGATGTTGCCCCAGAGGAGGTCGATGAGGCCGGCGCTGTACGCCGTGGCGCCGAGGCTGCCTGCGACGTAGAGTACGGAGCACAGCGCGGCCACGACGAGGCGCCAGCGCTGGCCCGAGGCGACCGACCACAGGCGGGCGGCGGTGCCGAGGGCGTCGCTCGGAACCTCGGTCTCCTCGACCTCGGCCGACGTCTCCACGAGCTCCTCACCCGTGTTCTTCTCGCTAGTCATTGGTCCCCTCCCCTCGCGTCTGGGAATCGGCGATGGCACGGTAGGTCGGGCAGCCCGCCATCAGCTCGTCGTGGGTGCCCAGGCCCACGACCTCACCGTCCTTGAGGACGACGATCTGGTCGGCGTCGTGGATGGTGCTCACGCGCTGGGCGATGATGAGCGTGGCCGCCCCGGACAGCTCGGGGGCGAGCGCGTGGCGCAGCGCGGCGTCGGTCTTGTAGTCGAGCGCAGAGAACGAGTCGTCGAAGACGTAGAGGTCCGCGTGGCGGACAAGCGCGCGGGCTATGGCGAGACGCTGGCGCTGGCCGCCCGAGAAGTTGGTGCCCCCCTGGGACACGCGCGTCCCCAGGCCGTCCGAGAGGTCACGAACGAAGTGCCCCTGGGCGACCTCGAGGGCGTGCCAGAGCCTCTCGTCGCTGGCCTCGGCGTCCCCGTGACGCAGGTTCTCGGCGATGGTGCCCGAGAAGAGCCAGGCCTTCTGCGGGACGTAGGCGATGCGCGACCTCAGCTCGGACTGGGTGAGCCTGCGGACGTCCACGCCCTCGAACGACAGGCTTCCCCCGGTCACGTCGTTGAAGCGGAGCAGCATCTTGGCGATCGTCGACTTGCCGGAGCCCGTGTTGCCGATGATGGCGGTCGTCTGGCCGCGCCTCAGCGAGAAGCTGATGTCGTGGAGCGTGTCCTCGTCCGCGTCGGGGAAGCGCAGGCTCACGTGGTCGAAGCGGGCCACCTCTTCGCCGGAGCCGTCGGGGGCGCCGAGCGTGGCGGGGGCCGTATCGTCAGAGATCTCGGGACGCACGTCCAGGACGGCGGCCGCGCGCGTCAGGCAGGCGAGCGCGCGGGGAACCTGCAGGATGGCGAACTGCGCCATCATCATGAACATCATGATGAGCATGGCGTACTCGACGAGCGCGGAGATGGAGCCGATCTGCATCGCGTGGGCGCCGACGCGGTCCGCGCCGACCCACATGATCGCCGCCTCGACGGCGTTCATCAGGAAGAAGGTCATCGAGTCGGTGACCGCGAAGACCATGTTCACGCGAATGGCGTTGCTCGCGTAGTCGGTGAAGGTCTCGTCGAGCCGCGCGCGCTCGTGGGACTCCTTGCCAAAGGCGCGGATGACGCGGACGCCCGTGATCGACTCCCGCAGGCGCGTGTTCATGTTGTCGATGAAGCCCTGCAGGCGGGTGAAGATGGGGGCAGACTTTGCCACCGCCACCACCGAGACGAGGATGACCGCGACGGTCACGGCGAGAAGCACCCACCCCATCACCACGTCCGTGGAGAACGCCAGCGCCACCGAGATGACGCACATGAGCGGCACGGGGAAGATCATGAGGATGGACATGAGCAGCGTCTGCTGGATGACGTTGGCGTCCGAGAGGGTGCGCGTGATCATGGAGCCGGTTCCGAACGCGTTGAAGTCCGACCCCGAGAACGCGAGCGAGGCGTCGTAGACACGCAGGCGGAGGTCCCGCCCCACCTTGGCGCACAGCCGAGAGGCGAGAAACACCGAGCAGACGTAGCCCCCCGAGCCGACGAACGCGGCAATGAGCATGGCGACCCCATGGGACATGAGGGCGCTCATGTCGTGCGAGTTCACCGCCACGTTGACCATCGCCGACAGCTGGGTGGGGATGAAGAGCATCCCCATCATGTCGCACACCGACGTCACGCAGATGAGCGCGACGAGCTTCTTGTAGGGCGCCACAAGGCTGAGCAGCAGCCGGGCGGACGTCCGCTTGCTGTAGTCTTTGGTGCTCACAGCGATTCTCTCCCCTCTCTCAGTCTCCTTAGCTCTCCATCAATCGCCCGAGTGTAAAGGCCGACAAGCCGGACAAGCTCCCTGCGCTCGTCCGGGGCAAGGCTCGCGAAGGCGCGATCCTCCGCCTTGATGGCGGGGACGATCCTCTCATCGCAGAAGGCCCTCCCGCCCGAGGTGAGCGAGACGAGCTTCGCCCTGCGCCCGCCTGCGGCAAACGAGAGCTCGACGAGCCCCTTTGCCTCGAGTGACTTGAGGGCGGAGTTGACCGTCTGACGCGAATACGAGAACGCGTCGGCAATCTCGCTCTGCGTGACGGTCCCGCCCGACACTTCCACCGCGTAGAGAATCCAGTAGGCCGTCTCGGAGAGGCCGCAGCCGCGCGCGAACTCGTAGTAGATCTTGTCGCTCTCGCGATACAGAACGTCAAGCTCGCGCGCGCTTATCTCTCCCGCCCTGCCCTCACCTATGTCTAGAGCGGGCGTCCCCGCCGCGCAGTCGTCCGCCATGCCACCTCCCATCCTCGTCGGACCGGCAAGATTAATCCGATTTCGGACCTATGTCAAGGCAAAAAAGGACCCGCCGAAGCGGGTCCCTCAGCTCATCTATGTGAAGGAGATTAGAGCTTGCGGACGTTGGAAGCCTGGAGCTTGCCGTTCTGACCGGTCGTGATGTCAAACTCGACGGCCTGGCCCTCGTCCAGCGTCTTGAAGCCGTCCATCTGAATCTCGGAGTAGTGGACGAACAGGTCGTCGCCATCCTCGCGAGAGATGAAGCCGTAGCCCTTGTCCGGGTTGAACCACTTGACAGTACCCTGTGCCATGTCGTGCCTTTCTTTCTCTGCCCCGCAGGGCAAAAGCTGCGCTTCCGCGCGATACCCGTGGCCGAAAAGCCACGAGGGATATGTTACCCCGAAAAAGCGGCCCCAAACGCGACAATCCGTTTGGGGCCGATAATGTGCCGGTGGGAGCATCGCATACAATAGGAGACGCACGAGAAGCCACTCACCGGGAGCAAGAAAGTATGCCTGCCGACGTCACGGTCATCCTTCCCATATATAACACCGAAAAGTACCTTGAGCAGTGTCTCGAGAGTGTGTGCTCCCAGACGCTCAAGCATCTTGAGATTATCTGCGTAGACGATGGCTCTACTGACAGATCCCCTCAAATCATGGATTCCTTTGCGGCGCGCGACAGCAGGGTCACTGTTGTTCACAAGGCCAACGGCGGGTACGGATCCGCCGTTAACGTCGGACTTTCCAGAGCGAACGGGGACTACATCGCCATCGTCGAGCCTGACGATTACGTTGACGTCACCATGTTCGAGAAGCTCATCACCTGCGCTCGCCAGCATGACAATCCTGACATTGTCAAGGCCTCTTACTGGCGTGTCATTGATGCCGACTCCCCCACAGAGAGGATAGAGCCCGCCCACTATTTGCATCGTGTTCAGCACGTCGACGTAAGATTTACGCTCGACGAGGACGCTGAGTTTCTCTACCATCACCCCAGTATTTGGACGGCAATTTATCGACGCCCCTTCCTGGGTGAACACGACATCAAAATGCATGAGATTCCCGGGGCGGGATGGGCTGATAACCCCTGGCTTATTGAGACGCTCGTCCAGGCTCGCTCCATCGTGTATCTAGACGAGTGCCTCTACTTCTACCGAGAGTTTGCAGCCGGCTCGTCATCAAACGTTCGCGACCCCTCAATCATCTATGACCGCTGGTTCGATATGGATGACATTTTGAAGAGGCTTGGGGTCTCTGCCCCTCGGATCCTCGAGGGGCACTACAACCGCGGGTGTGCCTATATCGACATGCTCGTCAAGGACTTCGATGAAAACGACCCCAACATACGGCAAGCCATCGACCGAATGATGTCACTCATTGACGGCAACGTAGTCAGGACGTCAAAAAAGATTCCCTGGTACTACAAGGAGGCCCACTTCCGCCAGGCAGACGGACCCCACTACATGCTGAAGCATCCCTCAATAGCCTTGCGCCACATTCGCTCAAGGCTTCGTTGATCACGTCGACTAACCTGCAATCTTTCTCTTCAGAAAAACGGCGAGCCTACCCGGAGGCGTGTTGCGAAGCGCGCGACGCACCGCAAACGCTTTCCCCATGCGCTTGAACGCCTCCAGCACAAAGATGTCGGGGGCAGAGGGATCAGCGCTTTTGAGCAAGCCAACGTCAACCGAAGCGCTTGCATGGCACATGGCGGCAAGCACGGCATCGTTATCACTATTGTCGAGACACGCAGAACGCATCTCCCCATCAAGCTGTCCGGCAAGATGTGCATGAAGTACGTCGAGCTTCAGATTCCGTGAAAGATCAAGCAGCTCCTGGATTCCCGCAATGCGATCGAGCACCATCTGGGCGCTCCACGAGCCTTCCATGCGATACGCAACACGATAGGCGTAAACGACGTCTGGAATGGTCGAGAAACGCTCTGCGGCGAGCATGGCGTGAACAAAGAAGACCGGGTCCTCAAATTGCGTGAGCGCTGGGAAATTGACTTCCCTGTCTCTCAACAAATCCAGGCTGTAGATGTAGCGCGTGTAGTCGTAGTCGTACTGGTAGTCGCGATACTCGACGACACCCTCGCTTTCAAAGGAGTCAAGAGAGCTCCCGTGAAGGGAGTCACGATCGAGGACACCTCCCCTATCGATTGCCATCGATCCGCCCGCAATGGATGTTCCCCACCTCTGAGCAGATTCGTACAGCCGCTGGAGAGCAGTTGTCTCCGGAATATAGTCATCGGGATCCAAGAAGAAGACGAACTCACCAGTCGCCTCATGAATCCCGCGATTCCTCGCCAAAGCCGCGCCAGAGTTCTCCTGAGAGAAGACCTTAATCCTTGAGTCTCCGTTCGCCAGTTTGCGCAACTCATCCAAAGAGCCGTCGGTGGAGCCATCGTCAACAAAGACGAGCTCAATCTCCTGGAGTGACTGGCGAAGACAGCTTTCTACGCAGCCGTTCAAAAAGGGGCGCTTGTTATATACAGGGCTAATGACTGAAACAGCCGGGCGCGCCATGTTAGCAGCCACCTCTCATTCGACCGAGCAACTTTGATACGAACGCTGGATACGCAGGAGAAGCCCCTTCATTAAAGCGGGAGACGAAGATCTCGGGCCTCTCTATGAGCACCTGAATCGAACGTCTCTGACTTTTGGTGAGGGGGGCATCCCTCAGCCAGCCACGCTCCATTGCATCAGAGAACTCGCCCGACGCACGTCGAGCGAACTCCACGCGGAGCGAGGGGGCTATACGCCCCAAGTTCCAGACATATGCATCGTACTTACGCCGCTGGGCAATAGACATCAGGCTCAAGTCGGAGACGTCGTCACGAACAAAACGTTCAACCTCTGCATACTCATCGCACACGTAGTATGCCTTACTCTTGTTGTTTATTGAGGAAGCCTCGTTATCTTGGCGATAGTGTAGAAAGGCCTCGTGAAGTAGCATGGCACGCTTGGCAACAGACCAGATTTTGAAACTAAACGAGGTATCTTGGAATGAGGCCCCGGGAGTCTCGAGGAGCCTGAGTCCATTCTTGGCAATAAGCTCCCTCCGAACCAGCATGGACCACAATGCCGGAGGGAAGAAGAAAGGCTCAATATACTCTCGCGGACTAAAGACGCTTCCGCAATGCTCTTGCTGGCAAAACTCCACGAACTCGTTTCGTGGCTCTGGCGAACTCCAATAAAGCCAGTAGTTTGCGCGGACGACATCCAGCCGCTTGCTTTCTGCCACCTCGTAGAGACGCTGGAGCATATCGGACTCGGCAAAGTCATCCGACTCAAGGATCCCCAGGTATTCGCCCGTCGCCAAAGAGATGCCAAGATTGATGGTATGGCCATAGCCCGCATTGGGCTTGTCGACAAGCCTAATCCTGCTATCCCGCTGCGCATGGCGACGAAGAATCTCAGCCGACGAATCGGTCGAGCCATCATTTACGCATATGACCTCAATGTCCTCGAGCGTCTGCGCTTCAACACTGTCCAAGCACTCGTCAAGGTAACGCTCAACGTTGCAGACGGGAATAACAAGAGAAACCTTTGGCACGAAAACCTCCAGAGAAGTGGCTAAGCGCCTTGCTGCCCCATCAGACTCTCCTGAGCAAGCGGCGTCGTACGCACCGACAACGGCTCCGCAGCGTCGGCAGAGACCGTAACCTTGTAGGTGAAGGTGGCCGTCTCGCCCGCGAGCAGATGGGTCCTCATGCGAAGCACCTGAAGGCCACTTAGCGTCTCATCGGCAATGCCATAGTCCTCAAAGAGCGCCCCCTCGCTCACCTGAAAATCGGTGATGGTGCCCCCTGCCGGGGCATAGAAGAACACGAAGTCAAGCATGTCCGAAACATCGCGTTTCGCTCCGTTGGTGCCCGAGATATAGGTTGGGGCGTTGTCAGCCTCCTCGGGGGTAATGGTGTTGGTAAGTGTGGTTGTTACGTCATACGTGGTAGTACCGTCCGCGTTCTTGACGCCCTCCCCCACAACCGTGCTCGAAGATGCATACCAGCTGATCTTGCTGTAGGTGTCGTCGTTAAGATAGACGCCGAGCACGGGCTTCGTGGGATCACTCTCAAGGCGTCCGGAAAGCCCCATGTTCACCATAAGGCTCTGCTCGTCCTCGTTTGCCATCCACACAAGAAGCCTGCCGTCCTTCCCCGACTGCTCGACCACGCCCATGAGGTCAGTCATACCAGCGTTTCCGAGGTTATCCATGATGGTCTCGAAAGCAAGGCCTGCGACGGCGGCAAAGTAGGCGTCCTGGGCGTCGCCGTCATTGCCAAACATCCAGTACGTGTCGCTCAGCAGGACCTTTGCCGCATTGGTGCCGTCAACAGCCGTACCGTCGGGGGCCGTAAAGCCACCTGTGAGAGAGAGCAAGCGCTGGAGGAACACCGGATCGATAGCGACAACTCCGTCAACCGTGCCCAGGCCCTCTTGTGCCCAGTAGTCCCGAGCGAGCTGCCCAACACGGGTGAAGTCTGCGGTGCAGTTGACCTGAGCTGGATCTGTATCCATGTTGGTCGCGATGGCAGCCCTCTCCTCGTCGGTAATCTCAACCTGCAGACCCTCGTCGTGAAGAATGGACTGGAACTCGCCCATCGAGATAACGCCGTCCGTAATAGAAATGGTACCCCAAGAGCCAGGCAGCCCGCCCGTTGCGCGAAGCTCGGAGTTGTTCTGCGCAATAACGAGGTAGGTTCTCGTCTGACCGTCCGCCCCGAGCATCTGGGGAAGCAGGTTGAGAATGGGCTCGATTTGACCAACGAGGCCCTGGGCCTCGCTGACGGGACCCTGCACCTGCTCGAGCACGTCACGGAGCTGGGGGATGTGTGCCTCGGGAAGCGACGAAATGGTATCGACGGAGCTCTGGATGACGGGAATGGCATCGCTTACGGAGCTGGAGACGGTACGGATGAGCTCAACGTTTACCGATCCGTCCTGGAGCAGGCTGGAGAGTCCCGTGCCAGACAAGCTGGTAGCAACGGGAACAAGCGCATCATTGACAAGATCAGAGGCGACCGTGCCCAGCGTCTGCACCGAGCGCACATCCTCGCCGATTACGGGAATCAGCGTCGCGGCCGTCCAGAGCGGAGAGCTCACCTCCGCGTTGATATCGTTTACGTTGCTGACGATTGCGTTGAGAGACGTGGTTAGTCCAGACTCGTCCCCGTTCTTGAGGCTGTCCTTGAGAGTTGAGGCCTGCGCCATAATTACGGATGCGCTATTCTTCACCGACATTGCAGAGCGGTAGAGGAAGACACCGCAAGTTCCCACGGCGACAAGAAGCACCGCAAGGACTACTCCAATCACGATGCCTACGGTACGGCCAGAGCGTCCTCCGCCCGATCCTCCCCGGCGAGCCTTGGAGTAGTAAGCAGCTTCAGAGCGCGAGTAACCGCGTCTGAAGTTTCTAGCATTTCTTTTTTGTCTGCCTTTCGGCGCAAAATGGGAGGCCATAGAGAACTCCTAATACAGCTGAATCTCCTTCATTATGCAACGGATACCATCATAAACAATCTTCTGGACATCCACCCAAAACACAGGGACCCCTTTCAAAACTAACCTTGTCTCGAGCAGGTCTCCCATTCGCCCAATGCGTACCTTGAACCAGCTGGCCCGAACTGTGTCCGACAAGAAATGGAAGCAAGGTGCGTGCGATTGCGCGATCAAATTATAAATGGGCAATTGCCCCTATTGCCGACATGGCGGCACACACAACAACTCAGGTTACCCTACTTGACACTTTCCGGATCTGAGACCAAGCGATTTCGTAGGTAAACGCTGAGCCAACAGAAATCACCCATAACAGCAGGCTAACTATCGGAATGGCTTCAAGAGGTGCTTCGATCAGCCAGTCGATCAGGGGGTGAAAGAAAGAAATCCCTTCCATCATAAGCCGTAGAAATGGGTGAAATAGGTAGATAAACATCCCCCATCTGACCAAGCATCGCAATAGGGGTCCCTCATATTCTCTGGTACAAAATAGACGACAAAGTTGCCACGCACCAATCGCATAGATTGCAATAAAAAGGTTATCGCGGGCAACATAGTATAGATCTGGCCCATTTGCTAAAGCATCGCGGTAATTAAAGGCCACGGCAAGGGTGAGCGAAATCGCCCCTAGGAGAATGGAAATCAATGCGAGTTTTCTGCTAAATGGATGAGCTATGAGCCACGCGCCAAGTAGGTAGTAGAACACGCCCTCCATTCCGGAAGAAAAGAGAATAAAATTATCCATCCAAACCGCCAGAAGAGAGCCCGGTATCATTGCATCTGCCGTGCTGCGTCCTATTACAAAGAAGGCGAGAAGGACCACAGCATAACTCAGAGAATCCAAGTTCCTGCTAACCAGGCGAAGCAGTGGGGTTAGAGCGTATAGCCCAACAAGAACCCAGAGATACCAAATGAAGTATGGGCCGTCCAAAGCGGCGACAATTACGACTTTCCAGCCCTGCCAGCCGTAGACCGTACGCTCGAAGACACAGTACGCAAATGACACAACGAGGGCAAGAACAGCAGCTTTAGGCAGATAGATAGTCAAAATGCGTCGAGTGCTAAGCTCTCGACGAGGGTTGAGCAGAAGAGCACCCGAAGCCATAAAAAAAACGGGGACGGCAAAACGAGTCGCGATCTCATAAATGCTCGTGACCAGCCACCCCTCGTCAGAAGGGGCCATCGCCTGCCAGCCAATAGATGCAATGTGGGTCACAACAACGGCGAAGGCGGAAATCGTTTTTACTACGTCAAGCCACACAAGCCGCTTGCTGGGGTCAGGGTATAGCCCTGGCCCCAGCAAGCGCTCCGCCCGAGCTGAAGCGCTAGCCAGCATAAACGGGGAAGCTGAAGGCCAGCGCACTTCCAAAGGACCGGCCGACGCTCTTATAGCAGCGGTCAATTATGCTTGCAATGCCCGTGCACCACGTTCCAAGACCTGTACAGTATTCGTGTGAGGCAGAGCCCGTCTTTGCAGCTCCCACCACATCCCATTTCATGAGATAAAGCGTGTTCTGCGCGCCCAAAGACCGTCGCAGATAGTTAGCACTAATCCACTGCGCCGCTCCAAGCACAGCGGCCCGGGGGCTTGTCCACCCTTCCTTAACCGCCAAAGCTCGGCCGCCGGAAAGCGCATTGGAATCAACTGCTCCTATGCCGTAGAAGTTATAGTACGTAGTATCTTTATAGTATGGGAAGTGATTCCCGTTGACGACGATCTCACCGTCTGAATCAGGCGTCCAACCAGCAGCGAGATCAGAGCAGCCCCAAGCGCTCTCCCAGATGGCATGAGCAAGAAGGTAGACCTCATTGACCCCATACGCTTGAGCAGCCTCAACAAAGGCGCTACCCAACCCACGCAGAGTGCTAGTCCGCCCATAGGCGCTTTCCTGATACGTGCAATTATTTACCACGTACGAATTTAGGCTATCCCCAGTAATACCCGAGTAGCCACTGGTGAGCACAGCAAATTGATAGAAGCTCGAGGTGCCATACTCGTGCTGGTCAGGATTGAGGGCGGAATAAAAGTCTTCATAGGAGTACCCATTGCCCTCATTACGACTGACCTGAAGCTGAGCCATCTTTGCCCGAGTGATTCCATATGCCGGGAAAGAAGTGTTATTGAGGTAAGGGACATGCAACGTGGTGCAAATCTTCGCCCTCACGTCAGCCGGAACCACAACAGTACTTCCAAAGAACTTGAGAGTTGTCGACACGGAGCCGCCATTACGAGTAATAACGTTTACCGAACTGTAGTTGGTCCCGTCGGCAAGGAGCAGCACGGACTTCTCCTTGCCCTGAACAACACCGCCGCCGAGCGCATCATAAGGACCCTGACCCGACGCGAAGGCGACACCGTCCCACTTGAAGCCAAGATTCTTTACTGCATACTCAGCAATTTGCATACTGGTATCGTAGCGAAGCGTTCCGCCGAGACGAACAGCGCTACCACCGCGGGCCGAGGCCAAATTCCGAAGATAAGTAAGAGTAGAGTCGGCAGTCACCGATGGACTCCCCAACAGAAGGAATTTTTTGGCTGACGTGAGCTCATTCGACAAAACATTGCGTTGATCGGCGGGCAACGTCCTGGACGAATCGCAAAAGAAGACAGGTGCCTTAAGCGCATAGCTTATCGGAGAAGCGGACAGGGCGTCCGCAAACCCAGTGGCAGCCGCAACAATGACCGTGTCTCCCGACCAAAGCCCACGGCTCGCACCATAGCGATATATGGCCATCTGCGTCGCATATCGGTCGGGCCCCCAGATGCGCTCGACCGAACCAAAGCTGCGGAGGCTATTCATGACGGCAGAGCTCGCAACCGTTTCGCTGCCGAGAAGAACGATACGACTAGCTTTGAGCGTCTTAAGAGCGCTATCCGTTACAGAAGGGACGTAGGTAGAGTTGGTTAGAAGAATCGGGCATCCCAAAGCCCCGGCAAGCCCCGCCGCCGCAATGGAATCGGCATAACCTACTCCACTTGCAACAACCACGGTATTTGAACCATTGGGAAAGGCGTAAAGGGCTTCCTTCGCTACAGTCTCATACCGGTCTTCCCCACCCAGGTTTACCACGGAAACGTTCTCCGAAGCCGCCATAAGTTGAATCTCGGACGGCAAATCGTCCAAGGTCAACGCATCATCAGGGAGGAAAGTGTACTCATCCTCGTCGTTTACGCAACTAACTAGCTCTTCGGCCAGTGCGCACTCTGGTTTCGGGCCAACCAAGGTCGAAGCAACGATGCCGAGCCCAAGCGCACATACCGCAGAGGCACTCAGACGAAGCGCGTTACGTCGAGTGACGTTATGAGCCCTTTCCTTCATTATGACCTCCTACGCCTCGGCGATACCTTGAGCAATAGCCTGAGCAACCGCTTCCTTTTTGCCCTGATAAGTACGCATGTCATTCGAGTTATCAATGAAACAAATCTCGAGAAGCACGGAGGGCAGCGGTCCGCTTACCACTGCGAACCACTCATCCAACTCACCGCGGTTCCTCAGTCCAAGCGCTGAAACCAACCTTGTGTGCGTGGAGTGCTGCAGAGCCCTTGACCCAGCGGCGGAATTAGCAGAGTGCACGTAAGATTCCGTGCCGGACCCCCCGCTTGCGTTAAAGTGAATGGAGACAAAGACACTGCAGTCCATCGCTTTTGCCTCTGGATGACGAAGCTTGTAGTCATTGCCCTTAGTGTTGACATATGCGGAGATGCCATAGTTTGACTGTAGGTAGTTTCCCACCTTCTGTGCCAGCTCAGCAGTAAGCTGGTACTCCTTGTACCCGCTTCCACTCGCCCCTGGATCAGAACCGCCGTGGCCAGCATCGACGTACACCCTTAGCCCCTCGATATCGGTGAGCCTATAGCCCGCCTGCAAAGCAAAACGCGTCTTGTACGCACTGGAATAAATTGCCTTATCACCGAAGAACTTCATTGAGGCCGGCTTGGACGGGAAAGGAACGAACGGGGCGTTGTGATAGTCGTCTTCCTCCATCAGAACGATAACAGAATTCTCCTTGCCTTGGACGGGGCCGCCACCCAGTGCATCGTAGGGGGCGCTTCCAGAGGTAATAGCTGCCCCGTTCCAGCTCATTCCAAGGTCGGAAACAGCATATTGGGCAATGGCAAGCGATGTTTTATAGCGATTGGCACCCGCAAGTCGCTTGACGGAGCCACCCAATGACTTAAGGAGACTCTCAACCGAGGGGGACATAACCTTCTCGTCGCCCGTAATGAGAAAGCGCTTCTTCCCACACGCACGCACCGCAGCCTCCTGTGCGGACGGAAGGCGATTGGTTCCATCAACATAAAAAACGGGAGCCTTGTACTTGTAGCTGATGGGAGAAATCGCGAGAGCATCTGCAAAGCCAGTTGCATTGGATACAACAGCGAGATCTCCCGACCACAGCTGATGGCTGACTCCGTACTCGTAGACTGCCATCTGCGTAGCGTAGCGATCAGCGCCCCACAACCGTTCAACAGTCCCACCGACAAGGGAGCGCAGGCTGTCTTCGACCTGCTGAGACGCCACGTCGGTGCTGCCCAGTAGCAAGATGTTTGACGCTCCAATTGACTTAATACAATCAATGGCCGTCTGGCTCAGCTTGTCAGCTTCGGTAAGAATAATGGGACATTCAAGCGCTCCGGCAAGGCCCGCGGCACAGATTGAGTCTGCATAGCCGACACCACTGGCAACAATAGCCCAGCTGCATCCAGAAAATGCCGAAAGGACCTGCGCTTTGTTCGTCTCGTAACGACTCGCGCCCGCAATTGTCTTCACGGCGTAGTCTGTCAGGGCATACGTCGCTACGGGACCGTTCGGAAACTCCGTCATGATCTCGCCCGACTGAATCGCTGCCTCAATCTCCTCGTCAGTTAGAGGAGTCTGGTCGCCTTCGACCGTTGCGTAGGCAGCCTCGGGAGTAAGCAGCGTACCTCCCGCAGCCACAACAGCCCCCAGACCAAGAGCACAAACTGCTGAACCGCTCAACTTAAGAAAGCCGCGTCGTCCCACTACATGCGACCGATTTCTTGCATCCCCATCAGCCATTATTTCCTCACAATCCCCACTAAGTAGTTACGTGGCGTCTTCACAGCGCGGGAAACCTCGTGCGTCCCCCTGCATTTTACGCAGTATATCCTCTTCGTCGGCAAATAGAGAAACATATTCCAAAATCGCAGTAAGCTGAGTATCGTTCCCTCCTTGATAGAGGTTGTTGTCACAGAGCGCCACCTCCTGAGTCCCGGGAATATAGTCGAGAGGACAGTCGGGGACAGGGCAGACAACCTTGGTACCCGCTATTACCGACATAACTTTCAGCCAGAGATCATCGGCGCGTAAGCAGGTCGAGCGTATCCCGTCGGAATCGAAGACATGCTCGTCTAGACAATGTGGTGGATAGAGCACTCCGCCCACCCCCGTCCCAATAACGCTAAAGGAGGGCGAACCAAGGAGAGACCCCAGTTCAAGTGGCCAGGCCTCATAAGGACACAGCCCCTCTCCCTCAGAGAGGATGACTCGAGCACGCCTGGCAACGATCTCCGACTTCCAAACACGATGCATTTTCATAAGGTACTCAATTAGATCATTGGGATAGCGAACATCATCATCCAGCGTTATCACGATGCTTTCCGGAAAAGCCTGCATGGTCCAGAAATACTTGTTATGCGGGCCGAGGTCATCCTCGACAAACCGCGGCTCAACCCGCGCGTCATATAGAGCGCAAACTACGTCTGCAGGGAGATCGTCAACTCCTTTTGGAAAATCTCGCAGCGGAAGCCAGAGGAACGCTCGATCCGGGCGAACGCTCTGCTGACCAAGAGACTCAAGCATGGGTGCTATATGACTAATTCGAGGACCGTACGACGCCACGGAGACGATCACTCCCGGGGAACCTACAAGCGGACTAAGCGCCTCGCTTTTCATTCGACCCCGGAGACCATCCGCACGTAGAGAAGTAAGGACGTTCTTCACTGCAGATAACTCGCCTGAAAGCTGCTCTACCCTATTACTCAATGCACGGTTTTCTGAGAGGAGGAGCTCGACACGACGGTCTAACATCCTCGTTGTCGGCGGAAGAGCACTTTTGAGAACCTCTTTAACCTGCTTATGCATATCCCTTGCGCCTCCAAGTCAAGCTGGTCTAACCAAGCAGGGCAATTCAATCTGTTTGAGTATACTTGACGTGTTTGAGCAAACAAAAAGGAGACCGTATGCGCATCGCAATAGCAGGACTTGGCTACGTAGGCCTTTCACTTGCGTGCCTCCTCTCCGCGCACCACGAAGTTGAGGCCGTAGACATAGATGCCAAGCGCGTGAGCAAAATCAACGCCGGCGCCTCCCCGATCGCAGACCCCCAGATTGAGAGCTATCTCTCCCAAAGGCCCAAAAACCTCCGCGCAACACTCGATGCAACATCCGCGTATGCACACGCTGACTTTGTGGTCGTAGCAACGCCCACCAACTACGACGACGTGACCCACTCCTTTGATACCAGTAGCATCGAGGAAGTTCTCCGACTCGTCAGCAACTCTGGCGGGAGTCCAACAGTCATTATTAAGTCAACGGTTCCTGTCGGATACACTGCCAGCATATCCAAGCGTTTTGATGGACTGCGCGTTCTCTTCTCGCCAGAGTTTCTTCGTGAGGGGCATGCGCTGGATGATAACCTCCATCCCTCACGCATCATAGTGGGCATCACCGGATCCGAAGATAAACAAGTTGCCCACAAGTTCGCCCAGCTCCTGGATGAGGGGTCTGAGGATAGCAACGTCCCCGCCCTCATCATGGGATCAACCGAGGCTGAGGCCATCAAACTCTTTGCAAATACCTATCTGGCGCTCCGCGTCTCCTTCTTCAACGAACTTGATACCTACGCAGAATCAAAGAGCCTTAACACGCGTCAGATTATTGAGGGCGTCTGCCTTGATCCGCGCATTGGCAGCCAGTACAACAATCCCTCGTTTGGTTATGGCGGTTACTGCCTGCCTAAGGACTCAAAGCAGCTGCTAAGCAACTACGCTGATGTCCCCCAGAATCTCATTCGGGCAATTGTGGATTCCAACGAAACGCGCAAGGAGTTCATTGCGGAGCGCGTGCTTTCACGGAACCCAAAATCTGTTGGCGTATACCGGTTAGTCATGAAGGCCGGATCTGACAACTTTCGACAGAGTGCAATGCTGGACGTCATCAAACTCATCTCGTCACGCGGTATTGAAATAGTCATTTTCGAACCCACCCTCTCAGGGGCGGAGGCGCTTGGTCACCCGCTTGTAGACCTTGCTGAGCTTAAGGAGCGCAGTGACGTCATTCTCGCCAACCGCTGGAACAACGACCTCTCAGATGTAGCAGACAAAGTCTACACGCGAGACCTCTGGCAGCGCGACTGACCGCTCCGGACGCGAGTCAATCTGAAAGAGAAGGTGGCACCCCGCCCGGCAGCAGGCGATATCTGGAGAAGCGGGGTGCCATTTTGCCTATCTCCCCCGAACTGCACGCCCTATTGCTTTTGCCAGCTCCCTACGCCGAGATCCCTGCGGAAATACCGGATCAAGGATCTTTCTAACTGGACTATCCTCAGAAACGGCGCGAGCCGGCGCAGCACACAATGGAGTCGGTTTTGTATCCGATGAAAGCATACCGACGAGCTCCTCGTAAAATGGGGTCTGACGAGCGTAGCCCCAATATCGGACCGCCTCATCGCAGTTGGCCATCTTCCAAGGCTTCTCATAGCCGGCGTAATGGACAATCTTGGGATTCTCTCTTGAGGCGAGAAACGCGTCGTACGAGTCAGACGGAGCAAGCGAGAAGAGCCTGCCGATTCTGCCGTCACAGTCAATCATAACGTTCCAAGAGTAGTCAAGGTAGCTCACGCGCCCCTGACAGTGGGAGTTGAGGACATCCTGGTCATCATAGATGTACTCGGAGCCCGAGACAGCCTCAAGCCACTCTTGGACCGAGCAGAGCTTTCTAAGCTCGCGCGTATTCAGCAGAAGTACCCCTGCCTGGAAATACCCCCAAGGATCTTTGAGTCCAAGGACCTCTTCGCTGTACCGCAGGCGCTCGCCGTCTTTCATGCTTAGATTCCCGAGGTAATCAATATCGTGAGCTGCAGCCAGAAGATCATTGCCCAAGTCAGTGGAATAGAGCTCGGACACATCGCCCTCGATAATGAGGTCGGCATCGAGGTAGAGCACCTTGTCATAGAAGGGGAGAATCTCCTGGATGAGGAACCTGTAGTAGGTCTCCACGCCAATGTGCTCGTTGTTTGTTTTAAGGTCGTAACCAGCCACCAAGGGCGCAACGTCGTAGAAGCGAAGAGAGAGATTCTTATACCTAGAAAAAAAGCGCTGCATGATGGCCTTGCGGTCAGAGCCAATGCCTCGCTCAAGGATGAGGACGTCGTAGTGGTACCTGTCCGAGGCGTTGGCCATCACCGACTGCAAGGTTGTGGTGAGCATGGGAACGTACGAGTTGTCTGCAGCAAGCACAATCGGAACAATGGGGAGCCCAGAACGCGGAAAGATTGGGTCCACCTTGTAGATTCGCTCGGGGTTGATGAAGTGTACGCACTGGAGCTGCTTCGTCTTCCAGCCAGACCGAATCCGCATGTGATGGTTGTAATAAATGTTAAGAAGACGCTCTGCCAGGTGGCCCGGGGTTCTTCTCGCCTCACGACTATAGAGGCTCATGTCGGACTCTTCCATGAAACGTTCTAGAATCGAGAAAAGCCAGGAGCAGTAGTCTTGGAAGATGTCCTTCCGCATGATGAACATGTTGCAGAAGCAGCTCTTGTTCCCATGGAGGAACTCGTCGGCATCTTTGACGTAGTCCGGATACATCTCTCCGAGAATGCGCATGCAGAGCTCAAGATCCTCTATGTGCAGCTGGGGTGCATTGTTGTAGTGCTCCCAGGGGGTTGAGTAATCCTCGGGGAATTCCCTCAGGTCCTTGAACTCTGTTGTGATGACGTCATAACTGCGCACGGCCTCGGCAATCCTCTTGTCGTCAAGACAAAACTCTTGCTGGGCCTTGGACCCGATGCGATCATACATAATCTCGCCGAAATCGTTTTCTGCGTGGCGAACCTCGTTGAAGTCAAAGTAGCGGCGATAGTGGCAAAATCCATAGTACTCGGCATCAACGTTCTTCCAGGCCCAGTACTGAGTGGTGAGCTCGCAGTACATGGGGTTGAGCTCAGAGATATTCTCTCCATCGCAATCGCGCAGGGCATGGCCGATGGGAGCGGAAGCTCGGACGGCACCCACCTGAACCGGCTGGAGGATGTCGCTCTGGAACAGCTCGACATCTTTGTGCGTAGAAACAAAGATTCGGATGGTCTGGTCCTTATAGGTCGACCACCGCTCCGTCCGGCGGCAAATCTCCCCAAGGTGCTGAGACGCCTCGAGCTTCATCGACTGATAGCGGTTGCTCTCCACCACCCCCTGGTGAAGGCGCTTCGCCGAGTCAAACCAGTCCTGCAGCGGAGAAGCGCCGTCAAGAGTTCCACCCGAGCACCAGAGCGCGTAGGCGTCATCGCGTACGAAACGCATCAGTTCGATGGAAAGTGCATCCGCCCCGATAATGCTTGCTAGGTCGTTAAGGACGGCAAGCTTGTCTTGGTCCGAAAGGCGGATATGCCAGTCGTTCATGAGGAGTTCGACGAGTTTGTCCGCAGACCCATTGCAGGATTCAGACATCCAGGCACGTGGGGCAGCATACTGTCGGATAGCGTCTATGCATGCCTGGAAATCACGGGCGCTGTTGAGAAACTTCTCTTGAGACATTTTTTTATTCCCATTAATACCACGCCCATAGAAGTAATCGAGAGCAGTGACGTCGTTACACGTTAGCTGAGAACAAGCTAGGCTGGCGATTACAAAGAACTCGTACCCATCCTGAGCCCGGCCCAGCCTGTCTTTTGTCATTCTTGCAAAGGAATCCTTAAGAAGCGAGCTGGAATATACGCGTTGAGTGACACGCCAGTCCTGCAAAAACCCCTTCTCCGCCGAGCACGCATAGTCAAGAATCTCATGGCCGTGCAGAACTCCGCAATCTAGGTTGATGTAATCCTCGAATGCCGTCCGCTCATCTTCACTGACATCAACACCTATTACGTTAATCCCATAGTGAAAAACGTCGTGTTCCGGATTGGTCGAAATAACCTCATGCAATCGCTCGAGCGCTGTGGGAGGAAGCTTATCGTCCGCATCAAGAAGATAGATGAATTCACCCGTTGCCACCTCAACGCCGCTCATGCGAGCACGGTGGGTTCCCTCATTGATAGTTTTATCAATCAGAATAAAGCGAGGGTCCCCCTGGGCATAATCACGAACAATAGCGCTTGAACAATCCGGGCTGCCGTCCACGACAACGACAGCCTCCCAATCCCGGAATGACTGGGACTGAATGCTGTCAAGACAGTCTGGAAGATATGCCTCATTCTTGTAGGCGGGAACCACAATTGAAAAGAAGGGCATGAAAATCCTTTCGGCAGCTTTGAACCCCATTATTGTAGATAATTCTACAAGAGAAAAACCTCGGACTAGCGCGAACAGGTTTTTGTCCCTTGACTCAGATTCCCATATATCAGAAGGCAAACATCAGCACTCCTCATAAGATATAGTCCATGTATTGGGCTGCGGTACAATACGATATGAATACGATTGCCTCCAACCACGGGCCCGCTGCACGCAGATTCTGTCCTCTTTTCATACGTAGGTAACGTCACGGTGCTAAGCAAGCAGGCTATTGAGGCACGGACTGCTACTCATACCCGACTTCATAGATCGAGTACCCCCCGTATGTCCTCAAAAGACTAAACTCGATTCCGCAATCATTGCTGTTTAGATAATTCAAATCGCCTTGCGTCAACACGTAGCCAACGTTTAGCTCTTTCAGATAGCTGACTGGCAGCGTAACTGATATGACATCAGTTCCAGAGAGCTCGATTGAGGGCTCGGCATTTTCAGCGATTGTCAGCGTTATCCGTGGATGAGAGAACCTATTATAGATTTCCTGATTTCTTGCCTCAGGATCGAGCGTCTCCCAAAACTCAAAGTTTGGATAATACTGGGTTGAATTGATTGTTGAAGCTCCAGCAAAGGCAGCAATGTTTTCCGCCCAATCAGTTTGGGTGATCCATTTCTTGTCGGACTCTTGCGCCAGCTCTCGTATATCTCTGATGAGAACGTTATCCTCAACAACAGAAACCCCAACTTGAACCGGATTGACAAGAACGCCAGAAAAGAGCGCAATCGCTATCGAGACGATAGCCATGCCCAAAGCAGAGCGAACAAAAAAGAAGTAAGCGAAACATAGGCAGAATGAGAACGCGATTACAATCTTGACAAAGTCATAGTAGCCAGGCTCGGCAACATAATTCAACAGTGAAAAGACGCCTGCAAGTACAGCGCTGAGGCAAAGTGCTCTTCTCGCGGATTCAATTTCAAACAAAGAGAGCGCTTTGACCATGAGAAGCAAATCTATCAGTTCAATTACAACCGCAGTTCGTTCCGGAATTGTAAAGCTCATCAAAGTCACACGTGCAACAATCTCCGGTAATCCAAAAAGGAAATAAACCGAATAGAACGCCTCAACGGCAAATAGAGCGATGAGCGTCGGGTCGAAACGCCTCTTTTTTACAACCAAATAGGCAGCAAGCAGCATGCCCGTTGGGTATAGACACATAATTGACGAGATGCTGTCAGGACGATCTGTCGACAACCCCTCAACTGAAATCGGGGTGAATAGGCTTGTCAGCGATCTAAATAGATACGCTGGATCCCCTCCTCCAAAATCTGTTCTCGCCCCAGGATATGAAGTTGAGGACAGCAGCGCCATCGCATCGCTTGACAGCGACACAATATGCATGCCAAGAATAACAAGCATGAGAATTCCAGGAACACAGCACAGTAGCTGCTTTCTCGGAGAGAAGCACATCTCCGATTTGTGCTGCACTAGATAGGCAACTCCTAAGCAAAGGAAAAGCAGGGCATAAGGTACTATCCAGGCCGGATACAGCGTAGCAACAAGAGCGCCAAGGAGCCAGAAGAACGTAGCCGACCAACCCATCCAGCCAGCCGTGCTTCGAGATGAAAAGAAACGCACGCCCACAAGATACAAAGCTTCTGAATAAATGAGGATATCAGCCGAGCCCCACCAGCAGACCGCCGAGCTGAATGTGACCAGCGTAGCAATTGGGAATGCAAGCTTCTTTTTTTCGCCCATAAGGCGGAGCGCAACTTCAAATGTTAATAGAAAGAGCGCTACGCAACGTGCGCTCCAATAAAAGGCAAGCCCCCTCGACAATCCGAATAAAATATAACCCCATGAAAACGGCCTGATGATCGCCGCCAAATCGAACACCGGTATTCCCGAGACAAACATGTCGGTCTGGGTTCCACGAAAGACGGTTCCGAAATAGGGGAGATATCCAGAGGGGTCATTAAACTGCGCGAACACCTCTGCCATTGTTGTTGCAAATTCGTCAGTTCGAAACCACCTTGGAGTGCCCAGCACCAAGCCGTCAGAAGAGGCATCCGGAAGAGTCTTTGACCACATCCCGATTGACGAACCTGAGATTTCAAATAGTGTACATAAAACGACAACTATGATTCCGATAACAACGCGCCGCCTGTATAGAATGGGCACAATTTTATCCGCGTACCTCACGAAGCAGTATGTGGCGACCACCGAAAGAACGAACACGAGAAGTCCAGCCACCAGATACTTCCAACTTGAGAGCATCGAAATAATGCAGCTCTCTAGGTCCCCACCCGTTATGAACTGGAGTGTAAGGCCGCGATACAAAACTAGAAATACTAATACTACGACAGCGACAGCCAAACTCGTACATATGGAAGCAGCTCGACCCGGGCCTTTGGCATCTTTACAGAAGCTCATAAATGACATACCGCCTGTCCGATCTTATAACTAGCCAACTTGTTTATTGTTCCACTGTGTGGGGAGTATAGGCAAAACATAACCATTGCTCAATCGACCTCGCTTGCCATCTTCTCCACCATCTTCATCGAAGCTAACTATATACTGTCAGAGTGTATGTCATTCGACCGGGAGGGGTCATGAACCCTACTGTTTCTGTCATAATTCCCGTATATAATGCTTCGCGCTTTATATATCGCTGTCTCGACAGTGTCCTTGCTCAGACAATTAAGGACATTGAATTAGTTTGTGTTAATGATAAGAGTACTGACAATTCATTTGAAATCCTGACCCAGTATGCTGCTGACAATCCCGGCCGCATCACTGTCATTAACAACACGTCAAATATCGGCGGAGGACGGTCGCGCGAAAAAGCGCTGAGAGTCGCGCAAGGTACTTTCGTCACCTTTTTGGACAGCGATGACTATTTTGCCCCAGACTTTGTGGAAACATACCTTCGGGCCATGCATGAAAGTAGCGTGGATGTTGTCGTTGGAGGATTCACCAAAGACTATGGAAATCGACTTGTCAAAGTTCCTGCAACAAGCGGTCCATGGTGTCTCACAACATATTCGATTTCCTGTGCAAAGATGTACAGGAAAGACTTCTTGATTGAAAACGACATCCAATACAGCCCGATTAAATGCGGTGAGGATATCTATTTCGGTCTTGACTTGTTTATTCACAAGGCAAGATATAGGACTATTAATTACACTGGATATCATTATTTCTTTAATGAGCAGTCCACAACAAACACCATGACTGCAGACCGGAACATGGAAAGGAACGTCTCCGACATCTTTCGGCATTTTCTTGCCGCACACCACCTCGAATCTCTTTCCGAGGCAGATCAAGATGTAGTTGAATACACCTATCTTGCAAACATGATTAATGCACTCGTTGTCTACGACAGGGGCTGTGGAATTCGTTCAATGCGAGAAAGAGTTAATTTCTTCATATCAGACCTAAAAGAGCAATTTCCAAATTATAGAAGCAACGAGCACGTTGGTCTGACTAGGCCACAGGGCCAATCTGCGCGAATTCGAATGGCTGTCGGCACACTAATGGGGCTACATAAATTTGGCCTTGACCGACCGCTGTATTATCTTGTCTCTCTCCTGTAGCGAGCAACTTCTACAACGAATTACTTCGCTGACTTGAGGAATACACTTTTACCAAAACATGCGCAATCCACTTTGGCCAAAAGAGGGAAAACATGAAGAAATCTTCCCTACTTCTTGTATCATCTCGAATTAGCGCCGTTGTCTCTGAGCCCTCATGAACGCGATGCGACATGCAGATTGCTGGATCATAGAGAAAAGCGCCCGGAAGTCTAGAAATCCTCTCCCATGCCTGCCAGTCAAGGTCACACTTCAAATCATCCGTAAAGATAGGCGTGGACAGATTAGGTCGAACAAAGGTGACCGACGGGCAGCAAATGGGAGATCCCAGCGAAAGAATCCTTCTACGGACAAATCTCGACCTTCTCAGAGTATTTACCCTAAGCGGAAGCAGCATTGATCTCTTAACACGAAGCAAGCTATTATTATCAACCTCTTCGCCATTTCGCAGCTCAGAGTAATTGCAGAAATAGATGAGGGACTTTTCATCCGAGTTGACCAGGCCGAGCATCCGGTCGACATATTGCGGCTTATACACATCATCCTGATGAGCAATGGTCACAAGAGGCGTCTTAGCCATCTCGAGCCCAAAGCTCCAATCCCTAGCAATGCCACTCTTGTGGTCTCCAACATATAGAGGAACATTGAAGCGGTTGCAGACTGATTCGATATGCTCATTCGGCGTGGAGGTTACCACTATGACGGAGCTCTGCCTGGTCTGGGATAGCAATGAGCCAATGCACTCGTTCAGGTACGGGCTCTTCTTGTATGCGCAGACAACGAATGTGTGGTCATGCGTCCCATACCGTACCGAAGACATCTCATTTGCCCCTGTTCATGAATCAGCTCAAGAATATAGGTCGACTTTATTATTGCCTAGCAAAGCCCATCTTTACAGCTTTTTCCTGAATCTCCAGGTAGACATATTGCCATGGAGAGAGCATGGAATAACCTTGGTTGGAACAGAGCCGTTCGAAGGTGAGAAATGAACTTGCAGCAAACCAAGACTGAGCTTGGGCTCAAGGAGAATATCTTCTGGAATACAGTAGGGTCTGTCTTCTATCAAGGGTGTATGTGGCTACTCACAGTTCTTGTTGTGCGTCTCAGCACTGATTACCAAAACTCAGGGATGCTTGCTTTCGCGATGTCCGTGGGCAACATATATTTTGTTATGGGAACCTATAATATGAGGACATTTCAAGTGTCCGATGTGAATGGGTCTTATAGCACAAGAAACTATGTCGCACTTAGATTCATCACCGTTTTTGGCTCGTATGCCCTCTGTCTGATATATTCAGCCCTCATCTCGCCTAGCCTGCAAACGCTACTCACAGTGATTGTCTTTTTGCTGTTCAAAGCAGACGAAGCTTTCTCCAACGTACTCTACGGAGTAGATCAAGTACACATGCGGCTGGACTATGTTGGAAAATCTCAGCTTGTCAGGGGCATCCTGTGCGTTACGCTCTTTTCGCTTGGAATGATCCTGTTTGATAGCCTGCCCGCTTCACTGCTCCTCATGTTTGCCGGCTGCCTTGCAATAACCATTATCTACGACGTGCAGAAGGCACGGTTGCTGTCCGGCTCCCTTGCCCCAAGCATCACTCGAGAGCAGTGCACAACACTTTTGCGACAGTGCTTTCCAGCTGCCCTCGGTATCCTGATTGGCAACTTTATCATGTCCTCCGCACGCCAATACTTTGGAGTTGCCTATGGAGAGTCCCCACTGGGGATATACGCTTCGGTTGCAACCCCATGCGTAATCATCCAAGTTTTAGCGCAGAATCTGTACACCCCCATGCTGGGTTCCATCGCAAATGAATACAAGACCGGAGAGGTACACAAGGCCCAACGCTCCGCCCTGAAGCTCCTCATTCTCGTTTTGGGAGTTGCTCTTGTTCTTTCTGCCATCTTGCTATTCGTAGGAGAACCGTTGCTCACAGCGCTGTACGGCGAATCCATCAAGCCGTACGTTGGGGTGCTCCCACTTGCTCTCGTCGTCACAGCTGGTGCCGCAGAAACGATTCTGCTCTCCGACTTACTTATCGTCTTCAATGGACTGAAACTTACGCTCGCCATGAACATAATTGCCTTTCTTGCGAACTTGGCACTTATAGTTCCCTGTACGGCAATCTGGTATATGAACGGAATTAACATCTCGCTTATTGGAGCCTACTCAGCTGCAATAGTTTTCGGCGTTGCGTCAGTCCTGAGAGCCAAATAGCGCACGATCTCGACGTTTGATGCCCCGTCTGCGGAAATGAAGCATGCGCGTCATTTCCGCAGACGGAACGCATATTCAGTGCTTTGGATTGATGGATCAGACGGGCGTATCTAGTCGATAAAGCTAGCTCTCAAACTCGGTCCTCTCAAGCTCTTTCTCGAGAAGCGCAAGTCGTTGGGTGAGGTTCTTGTTCGCAACCACCGCCCTGCTCACGGCAACACTCAGAGACAGGGTTATTGCAAGCAGCAAGCCAATGGCAACGAGGAAGATGAAGTTGGACGGAGAGATGAACCCAATAAGGTCGGCTGCCCAATACATGATTTCCGGAAACGCATCACAGACTAGAACGACAAGACACAGCAGAATCCAGAGCAGCGAATACTTCAACAAAAGCTTGTCCTGAGAGACAAGCTTGAGTACGCACATGAGAAAGACAAGGTCAGCGATCGCAACAAGTATCCTCATGATGACCGTCACATCCATAGCCGCCTATCCCCTCTTATGCGACCAGCAGGTTATCCAAATGGCAAGAGAGACTTTAATCATGTAGTAGATTGATGACAACCCACCGATCGAAGACCTGCCTCCCTGACGTTCAAGCATGGACACAGGCGCTTCCCTGACGGAAAGTCCCGCCCTTATCGCATGGGCAATTGAGTCAGGCTCGGGATAATCCATGGGATAGCTCTTGCAGAAAAGCTCGATCGCCCTACGGCCACAGGCCCTGAAACCCGACGTCGGATCGGTCAGGCGCCTACCAGTGAAAAGCTTAATCCAGAAGGAAAGCCACGTAATTCCCACTCGCCTCATGAAGGTCGACTGAAAACCTTCAGTCTCCTCAAGGAACCTAGAGCCAATGGCCAGGTCCGCACCATCCTCAATGAGCTCAACTAGTTTAGGGATGAAGGTGGGGTCATGCTGTCCATCACCGTCGACCTGAACATCAACGTCGTAATCAAAGCGTCTTGCATACTTATGCCCAGCCTGAACAGCGCCCCCGATACCCAAGTTCTGAGGGAGATCAAGAACGTTGAGGTTGTGCTCGCGACAAATTGCGAGGGTGTCGTCTGTCGAACCATCGTTAACTATCACGTAGTCGAGACCACAGGCGCAAATCTTCTCAACTGTAGCCAAGATGGCATCCTGCTCGTTGTAGGCGGGAACGATCACCAGAACGCGCAGGCTCTTTGAGTTTTTCTCGACACAGTCAGGCATCTGGCAGACAGCTCCAATAGTCGGCTACGTAGGCAGCCCACATACTAGCAGACAAGCTCCAAGAAAAGTGACAGCCCTCCCCGCCCCCTACGTGTTCTCGTAGAACTCCACGGCATCGTCGATTCCGCCGGAGAAGAGCGTCTTTCCGTGGGACAGCACGATGCCGCGACTGCAGAACTGCTTCGCCTGCGACGTCGAGTGCGTCACAAAGAGCACAGTGACGCCCTCCTTCTCCATGATTGAGCTCACGCGCTTGCGGCACTTCGCGGCGAACTTGCGGTCGCCCACGGAGAGCGCCTCGTCCACCACCAGGATGTCCGGCCGGATGGACGACGCAAAGGCAAACCCGAGGCGCGCCCGCATGCCGCTCGAGTACGTGCGCATGGGCTGATCGATGTACTTCCCCAGCTCAGAGAACTCGACTATGCCGGGAATGAGCTCCTCGGACTCCCCCTTGGAGAGGCCCCAGAGCTGGCACCGAAGCCGGACGTTCTCCATGCCCGAGAGCCTCATGTCAAAGCCGGCGGAAAGCTCCAGCAGGGCGGAGACGCGCCCATGGACCTCGATGCGCCCCGACGTGGGGAAGCACACGCCCGTGATCATCTTGAGCGCGGTCGACTTGCCGGCGCCGTTGTCGCCCAGCAGCGCGAGCGCCTCGCCGCGCCGGCACTCAAACGTGAGGTCGTCGCTCGCGTTAATAGTGTCGCACTTCACGCGATTGGAGAACGTGGCGAGCAGGCGCTGCCGGTCGTTCTTGTAGAGCTTGTAGGTCTTGCACACGTGATCGAAGCGCACGGCAATCGGGTTGGAGCGGTCCTCGTCGCGCACGACGGAGGCCTCGCCGTAGTCGATAGCCTGCGATGCGACGCTAGAGGACATCGGGCACCTCCTTGTAGAGTCGCTTGAAGTTTCTTAGGGCGAGAAGAACCACCACGGCAAACACGACGAGAAACGGGATGAGCTCGTCGGGGCGCTCCCAGATCCACTCCTTGTAGACGAAGCAGTCGCGCACCGCCTCCACGCACCACGCCACGGGGTTGAACGCCATGACCCTCTGCCCTATCTCTGGCAGCGAGCTCAGCTGGAAAAGGATTCCTGAGAGCCAGAAGAACGGGGTCGAGAGCGTCTTGATGAGGTTCGAGAAGTCCTTCGAGACGGCACCCAGCGGGGACAGCATGATCGACCATGCCACCCAGAACACGAACATGATGACCATAACCAGCGGCAGCTGCAGGAGGTAGCGCGAGAGGTGCACGCCCGTGAGCAGGCAGACGGCAAGGGTGAAGAGCATGGTGCACGCAAAGATGATCATGATCGAGAGCGTGTAGAAGGTGGAGATCACCGAGAGCGGGAACTTGAGGCGGTTCACCAGGTACGGGTAGCGCCGGTAGACGTCACTTCCCGTGTTGATAGCGTCAGACATGAAGAACCACGGGAAGACGCCCGTCGCGAGCCAGAGCAGGAACGGCTGGCCGTTCACGTCGTGCCCACTGCGCATGCCCACAGAGAGCGTGAACCAGTACACGAGGATGTAGACGGCAGGCTTGGTGAACAGCCACACCTTGCCAAGGGCGGCTCCGCGGTACGTCTTGATGAGGTCGATCTTTGCCAGGTCCCAGATCTGATGGCGCCACTGCCAGTTCTCTGACAGAATTTGCTTGAGCGTTGCGAGCACGAAACTGCCTCTCTGCGGACGGATGACACGGCCCTTACATTCTACGTGCCTTCAGCGAGAAGAGCGGCGGAGCACGGTAAAAAAGGAACAAGCAGCATCCGCGAATCGTCCGCTTAGCGAGAACCCCGGAGGCGCCGTCGAACGGCGTAATATGGAGCAGCTGCGTGAACTCGAGATGCTCCGGCGCGATCAGGAGGTCCTTTCTCGCCAGCAAAATGCGTAACCGTCAATCACCGGGAAAGTAAGAACGTCCTTTAGAAAGCCGGTCCGCCTAGCGCAGCCCTCCTTTTCCCACCTACAATCGTGCCCTTCGCCCACGAAAGAGGCCGGTCAAAGTTCCCTCGGAGCGTTCTACAGCCACAGCAAATCGGTCATGATCGACGTCGCCGAGGTGAAGGGCGCCCAGACGCTTGGCGCGCTGTGAGGGAGAGTCGTCCGGAGACAGAATCCCGTCAACCTCGGCCAGGACATCCGCGGCGCTTCTCGATGGCCTGAAGATGTAGTCGCGCTTTCGAAACGTCTCAAAATGCTCCGTACGCTCCGCATCAAACGCGTGCGCAGACTGCTTTGAGAAGAAGACGTCCTCGGAGATCTGACGCGCAGGGTTTCCGGCCCAGCTCGTATTAGACGGAATACGCTTGCCCGCGCACACCGCTCGGGCAGAGACGATGCTCCCCGAGCCCACGACCGTTCCCTTGAGGAGCATTGCCTGCTGGCCGAGCCACACATGGTCCCCCACCACGATGCTCTTGCTCTGATTGATTCTGCGCAGGTCGTGAGCGCTATACACGAGATGCGGGTCGGCCGTCCTCATCCAGACACCAAACGAGATCAGGGCGTCGTCACCGATGAAGATGCTCCTGCGTTCCGACGCAATGGCATGCAGCGGCTCACCGGGATTGATATAGGAGTTTTCACCGAGGAAGAAGGTGGAGTCGTTCCACACAAAGACCTCAGCGCAAATCGAATGCTTCGAAGAGGAGAGATAGACGAGCCCCCCAGAACCGTTGAATACAATCCGGGAATCACGTAGGGTGACGCCCTTCTCGCAGAACAAGACGTTTCCAACCCCATTGAACTCCACGGACGAGCGCGTCATGACAGGCACCTCGCCCATGAACGTGTTGTCTGAGAGAATCCGAAGGTCATCCGGCTTCTGAGCCCTTTCGGACACGCAGCATCACCGCCAAGCTCCCGTCTCAAGATCTGCTTCGCCAGCAGGCTATCGATACAAGTCTGTCACATGATAATATGAGTAAGTTTTAACCGAAGGGAGAAAACAGGCCGTGAGCTTCGCGTCGTTTGCCAAGAGAGTCATCAAGCGCTCCCGTGCGCCCTATGCCGCCTACGTTGCTCAGACCCGAAAGCCAATCCTTCAGAACATGTGCCTCCTAGAAGCCGGCCAAGGTAAGAACATCAATGGCAACATGTTCGCACTTGCGCGTGCCATCGAGACGCTCCCCCAATACGCCCATCTTCGCGCCGCCTTTGTCGTAACCGAGGACACCGAGTCGCAGGCTAGAGACAGGTTCTCCCATTACGGAATCGATGGCGTTGAGCTCGTAGCTAGGAATTCCCTTCGCTACAAGGAGTTGCTCGCACGTGCGCACTATCTCTTCACGGACAACTCGCTGCCCACCTACTTCTTCAAGCGTGACGGGCAGGTCTATGTCAACACCTGGCACGGCACCCCCTCAAGCACCTCGGTCACTCGGACCTTGAGAACGCCATCGCGTCCATGGCAAACGTCCAGAAAAACATGCTTGCGGCCGACTACCTCGTCTTTCCAAACGAACTCACGAAGAGTGTCTTTTGGGATGACTACCAGCTTCGAACGCTCTTCTCGCATCGCGTGCTCATGTGCGACTATCCCCGCAACGATGCGCTTCTCGACCAGGGGGCGGCACAGAGGGTTCGCGAGGCCTACGACTTGGGTGATAAGAACGTCGTCGCCTACATGCCCACATGGCGAGGTGCCAGGCGCTCCGCAGACGTTGAGGGGCAGAAGGCCCAAATCCACGAGCTCCTTAGAGAGATCGACTCCAGGCTTACAGGCCACGACCTCTTCTACGTTAACCTGCATTTTCTCGTGACGGGCGGGATGGACTTCTCCGCCTTCGAGCACGTGCGACCCTTCCCCTCTGAGCTCGAAACCTACGACTTTCTCGCGGCATGCGACACCCTCGTCACCGATTACTCCAGCGTCTTCTTTGACTTTGCCGTAACCAACCGAAAGATCGTCCTGTTCGCCTACGACAAAGACGAGTATCTCAGCACGAAGGGAACCTACCTAGACTACGACGCCCTTCCCTTCCCCATCGCAGAAACGCCCTCCGAGCTCGTCCCGCTCATCTCAACTTCCGAGCACTCCCCCTATAGTGCCTTTCGCGAGGAGTTCTGTCGGCACGCCACCGGACACGCCTGCGAAGACGTGCTTGATGTGGCTCTTGGCGTCGAGGGAGCGCGACTTCAGCCCCTGGACAATCCGAGTGCTCGCGAGCATGTGGGGTACTACGCCTCGAGCACAGGAAACGCCGCCCTGAACGACATAGTCTGCTCTGAGCTCGAGAGACTGCCTGAAAACGATGAGGGCGTGTTCATCTGCGCGGGCAAGTACGGCGACAGTTCGCTGAATCTCCTCAATAACGTCGCTCGAACCATGCCCTATCTCGCTCTTGTTTCGAGTCACGTCCAAACCACCCCTGAGAAGTACGCCCTGTTTCTAGCCTCTCGTTCCAGGCTGGCCCAGCTGCTGTTCTCGCCCCTGCTCCGCGAGCTGGCACATCGTGAGGTCGCCAGGCTTCTGCCAGGAATCAAATTCGGGCGCATCATCGACCTCAACGCAAACGCGTCCTATTTCATGAAGATGCTCTCCTTCTCCTCGATGCAACATGAGGGAATCTTGCGAGACGGCTCGCTGACACGACTTCGGCGCGAGGTCCAAACACGTCGTCTGCTCGGCCGATACCCCACATCTTCTGCCAACGTGGCGTCAGACAGACAGGTGGTCTCCGAGGAAGCCTCCCAGAGCTACTTCACGCCCGGGATGCAAGCGACCCTGCTGACTCGTCACCATAGGAGCGCGGACGACTCCTACCTCATGAGAGGCTTGATCTCCCTTCGCCTCGCACGAGGCGTCGACTTCGGCAACCTTGTCATCGAGTTTGCCGATGGTCGGGGGGTGGGCCATCTTCGCAAGGTTGCCCAACTGGGACATAAAATCCTCTCTAGCTACGAGATTCGGGTCCCCAGATCGATTCTCCCAGACCTGCCCATCCACAATCAAATTTATCTGCGCTGCCACGCTTCCGACGGCATGTCCGGAGGCGTACGCATCCGCTACAACATAAGGGACCGTCACAGAAGCTCAAACCGTGTTTCCGGAATCTGGGTGGACGCAACCCGAGGGACAACCTCGTATTTCAGACAGGCAGCGAAGAACACGCTGTGCTTCAGCACGCGAGATACCGTTTCCATCGACGCCCCAGGCGAGCGACTCAAGATAGCGGTTGCACGCGCCCTTACTCGCGTTGTTCCCATATACAGAAGGACCATCCTGCTTTACGAGAAGAACGCCTCGCGATACGAGGAAAGTGCGTCCGTTGTCTTCGAGCGACTCATTGACGAGGGGCATACGAACGCGCGCTTCATCCTGAGCTCGCATAGTGCGGACTTTGACCTCGTCGACCAAAAGTATCGCCCCTATCTCGTGAGAAAGAACAGCATGCGACACTACATGATGTTCTTCTCGGCCAAGACCTTCATCGGCACCGAGATGTTGGCGCACGCAATCGACCTGCGTCCGGCAAACCGCTGCGTCTCCCGACGCCTGAGCGCAAAGAACATCAACTACGTCTTTCTCCAGCATGGCGTCATGTACATGATCTCCCTCGACAGTGAGTCGCGCACGTTCTTCAAGCCCAAGAAGCTGCGCGGCATCTACCGCATCGTCACCTCAAGCGAGGCGGAGAAGAGTCACTTCGTGGACCGAGGGGGGTATGACCCCTCCACGCTCTATGTGTGCGGTCTCCCCAAGTACGACCGAAACCGCTGGGACGAGGACGCAGACCTCATTGCCATCATGCCCACCTGGCGTCCTTGGGAATACAACTCCGCTCGCGCCCATTTCACCGAGACGAGCTACTACCAGTTCATCGTCACGGCCATCAACGCCGTCCCCGAGCACCTGCGCGAGAAGATCATCGTTCTCCCCCACCCGCTCTTCAAGGAGGCAGCCGAGGGCCAGCACAATCCCCACGAAAGCCTCTTCGAGGATGGGAGCAAGAGCTACGACGCCATCCTTCGCAGGACCCGCCTGCTCATAACTGACTACTCATCCATCGCCTACGACGCCTTCTACCGCGGCGCCAACGTGCTCTTCTTCTGGCAGGACCTCGAAGAGTGCCTTGCGCAGTATGGTGCGGGCACGGAGCTCATGATCGACGATGAGACAGCCTTCGGCAATGTGGTGCGAGACCCCGCCAAGCTCTCGAACGAGGAATTCCTCCGCGCATACGAGGGCCCTCAAAGCGAGGAGCACCTAAGTCGCTATCGTCGCATCGTCAAGTTTCACGATGGGCACAACACGGACCGGCTCATGGAGCTCATGCGCAAGGACGGCCTCATCTAGCCGACAGGGGCTACTTTCCCAGCTGCTCTACGGCCTGCTCCGTTGGAAACACCGTCGACCCCATGAGGAACAGCGTGTCGTCCACCTCATAGCGCTTGAGAAACTCCTCGACGGTGAGGCTAGCGTGGCGCGGATCATATACGTAAACGGTCGCGTAGTTTGCGGCAAAGTACCGGTCGACAACGTTGTCGAACGAGTCGCCGATGATGAGCAGACTTTCCTGCGTTTGCGCGTCTGAGTTCTCGATGCGTATCAGGCCGTAGTCCCCGTGGAAGTACTCAGCGTAGCGGTTGGTAAAGGGGTCCGCCCCCACCTCGCCAAGCTCATAGCTTCCGGACCCATTGAGCACTTCCGAAGCGCGATGCTCTCCGTTGATGGTCACCTCATAGTCAGAGATATCGACCAGGCAATCGACGATGTGGTCCGGTCTATCCGTGAGACACAGGCCCGAACGTGACGTTGAACCGTAGAATGCAACGTTGTCCCAGGTGACACAGTCCACAACCTGCGCCGGCTCGGCACCGGGCATCATCGCGTCAAGCATCTTCGCGTACTCTTCGTACGCGGCCGCGCCATTCCAGTGGTGGTCCGTCCTGAAGAACGCCTCCGCCAAGGCGTCCGTATCCACGAACGATCCCTCGATGCAGGTAATTTGGTCGCCAAGAAGGTCAAAGAAGTGCTCGTCGAGAAACTCAGTGTCCACCGAGGGACCCATGAGATCGTGGGTGGGGCTTCTCGTCGACGAGCTCATGCGGTCGACCTCGTAGAAGTAGCAGCTGAGCTCTGGATGGCGCTCCGCGAACGAGCGGTATGCCTCAGCGGCCCGCTCGTAGGTCTGTACCTGTTCGGCGTTTGCCGGATCAAGAATCTGAATCACCTCATCGCGCGGCGCGTCATACGCGTAGTCGGACCCGTAGAAGGTTGGGTAGACGTCGTAGCCAAACGCCGCAGCGGAAATCCCGATGAGGGAGCGCTGCCACGCCGCGTTGGCAAGAAGTACCCCATCCCTTGCCGGAAAGCGATCGGCCACGAAGCTCTCGACGCCTTCCTGAAACTCCCCCGACTCAAACGACGCAAGCGTCGGCTCCGGGAAGCTGGCGTACGTCTTCCCTTCTAGATACGAGCGGTTCTTCTCGAGCCCCAGCTCCTCGGGAACAGGCACATCAAGTTTGTCGAGGCACCACGCAATTCCAAAGGAGCCTATAACGAGCGCAAAGAAGATCAGGTAGGCAATCTGCCAGGTCCTTCTCATCACTCCCCCTAGAACCCAAAGTAGATGAGCGGGCTGAAGGACCCCGCAACGACGGACATGATGGACAGGGCCATGAGGACGAGCAACACAAGGTCACAGGCTACGCAGAGGATGCGCCAGAGCGCGATGCGCCCACCCTTCGACTCAATCACCTCTTCGTAGCCGGAGCAGTCGCAGAGCAGCTCCGAGCCAACCTCCTTGTAGCCTACCCCATAGTCATCAGAGGAGCGGGGCCTTCCAGCGCACCATGAGAGAGCGCGCGAGCGGACCCATGGCACCAGCGGCGTGCTCGCAACGACGCACACCACGAGCACGGGGACGTATGCCCACGCCTGAAGCTCCCAGGGCTTGCTCGCGCCAAAGGCGCCGTATGCCCCAAAGAGCGCCGCGAGGTAGGTCCCCAGCTCTCCGAGGTCGGAAATCCAGAAGAGGGCCCAGGAGATCATGAAGACGAAGATCACGTAGAGGTGCCGCAGAGCCCCGGGAAGTCGAGACACGGCAGCTCCCCACACGAACTTCTCGCCGAGAAGGACGATGAGGTAGAAGACGCCCCAGAAGATGAAGTTCCACGCCGCACCGTGCCAGACTCCTGTAAGAATCCAGACCACGGAAAGGTTGAGCACGAGGCGCGCATCGGACACGCGGCTCCCGCCCATGGGGATGTAGATGTAGCGCCGGAAGAAGGTGGAGAGGGAGATGTGCCAGCGACGCCAGAACTCGGTGACTGACTTGGAGATATAGGGGTAGTTAAAGTTCTTGCCAATCTCGAAGCCAAGCATCTTGGAGATGCCGATTGCCATATCCGAGTATCCGGAGAAGTCGAAGTACAGCTGCATCGAGTACGCAAGCAGCCCTGACCACGCGCCGACGGCACCGATGCTCGAGCCGCCTCGAGCGAGCATGTCACTTGCAAGGATGGCAACTACGTTTGAGAGCAGCACCTTCTTCGAGAGACCGATCGCAAAGAGGCGAATTCCTGCGACAAAGCGATCCAGGGTCTCCTTGCGCCCGTCAATTTGAGGGGCAAAGTCCGCATAGCGCACGATTGGCCCGGCCGTCATCGCCGGGAAGAAGGAGGCGTACAGGGCAAGGTCGAGCGGATTGCGCCTCGGCTCCGCGTCCCCTCGATAGACGTCAACGACGTACGTGACGAGCTTGAGCGTGTAGTAGGAGATGCCCAGGGGCATGGGAAGGTCCAGGTTGGGGACGCCCACCCCCAGCAGGCCCGAGAGATTCTCCGCGACAAAGCCCTCGTACTTGTAGAAGGCCAGGATTGCGACGTCCACGACAATGGCGCAGGCAAGCATTGCCTTAGAGCGCGGGAATCTCGCAGAGATGCCACGGGCAAAGGCCCAGTTAACGAGAATCGCCAGTACAAGTAGCCAGAGATACGTTGGGTCGCCCCACGCGTAGAACAAGAGCGAGAGGGCGAGAAGCACGAGATTCTTGACCCGGCGTCCCGGCGAGAGATGGTAGAGCACGAGACTGACGGGCAGAAATGCCAAGATGAATACGGCGCTCGAGAACAGCACGCACGCAGCTCCAATTCCCCGTCGTGACCCTACTCCCTAAGCTCGGCCTTCACGTCGGTCGTGGAGATGCCGTCCGTGCGGTCGAGGAAGACGAGGTCGCAGTAGTCCCTGAGGTAGTCGAAGCGCGGGCTGTCCGCCCAGTCGGCACCCATGACGACCGTGTCGATGTGGTAGGTCTGGATGTCGGAGACCTTCTGCTCCCAGCTCTCCTCGGGAATCACGAGGTCAACGTAGCGGATGGCCTCGAGCATCTCCTTGCGCACCCCGTAGGAGTAGAAGCTCTGCTTGCCCTTCGAGGCGTTGAACTCGTCGGTCGAGAGCGCGACCACGAGGTAGTCGCCCAGCGCGGCCGCACGGCGCAGCAGGCGGATGTGACCGTAGTGCAGCAGGTCGAACGTGCCGTAGGTCAGCACGCGACGAATCCCCTTGTAGTCGTCCCCGGACGAGAAGTGCGCGTTAGGTGCGTCGGACATCCAATGACCCCCTGCTCAAAACCTTATCAAACGATAACATGTTACTGACATGAAGCCGACGTGTTCAAGCCTGGGCCGGCCAGCGGCCCGATCGGAGCGACGGCGGGAGCACGGCCTACGCACCCTGGCCCCACACGCGCTCGATCACGCGCTCCGCAGCGTGGCCGTCGTCCTTGGGGCAGAAGCGCCGCACGTACGCGTCGTAGGCGGCCCCGTAGCGCTCCCAGTACCCGTCGAGGTCACGAAGCTCCCCGACGAGCACGTCGGTCCGCACGCAGCACGGACCGGGAATCTCCGAGAGGTCGAAGTAGAATCCCCGGATGTCGCTCGCGTACTTCTCGTAGTCGGGCGCGAAGAGCATGATCGGGCGACGAAGAATCGCGTAGTCGAACATCACGCTCGAGTAGTCCGTGACCAGCGCGTCGGCAGCGATGTAGAGCTCGTTCACGTCGTCCCACGCGGAGACGTCGACGACAAAGCCCTCGTAGGCGGAGAAGTCAAAGTGGTTGGCGATGTAGTAGTGCGGGCGGAACAGGACCACCCACTCCTCCCCCAGCTCGCGGCGCAGCTCGTCGAAGTCGATGAGGTAGTCAAAGGTGTAGCCCACTCCCGCCTGGTACGAGTCATCCCTCCAGGTGGGCGCGTACAGGAGCACCCTCCGTCCCTCGGGCACGCCGAGCAGCGCGCGCAGCTCGGAGCGCCTGCGCTGGGCGGGGTCTGCGGCGGCGAGCGCGAGCTCGTCGTTTCTGGGGTAGCCCTCCTCGACCACCACCTCACCACGACGCTCCTCGGGCAGGCCGAAGGCGTCCGCGAGGTGGCGCGAGCAGTAGGGCGAGGGCGAAAGCAGGTAGGTCCACTTCCGGGCGTCCATGCCAAAGCGGTCGGCGAGCTCGCTGGTGGTGTTGAGCGCGTTGGTGGTCTCTATCTGGACGTCGTAGCCCAGGCGCTTGAGGGGCGTGCCGTGCCAGCACTGCACGAAGACCTGCCCCTCCTTGGGCGTCACGTACTCGGGAAGGCGCGTGTTGAGCACGAGCACCTTGGCCGTGGCGAGGGCGCGGAAGTAGTCCTCGGACCCCCGCTTCACCACGCTCGTTCGCTCGTTGGCGAGAAGGGCCTCGTCCCGTGCGCGCTCGGCTCGCTCGGCACCCTTGAAGCTCCACACGAAGCGGTAGTCGGCAAAGCGCTCCTGCTCGAGCATCTTCAGGTAGATGGCCCGCGGGGAGCACGAGAAGGACCTCCCTCCGAACGACTCGAAGAACACGAGGCGTCCGTCGACGGGGTTCGCCGCGGCCAGGCGGTCGTACTTGCGCCCCTCGTGTGACCAGTACGCCTTGCGCACGGCCAGGCGCGTCCTCGGCAGGTGACGAAGAATCCCCAGACCCGCGGCGCGCACAAGCCCCCTCACGCGTCCGACGGTCCTCACGCCATCTCCTCCCTCGCCTCGACGCGGGAAAGCCCGCGCTCGAGGACGTCGGAGATCCTCTCGATCGCGCCGACGCCCACGCCCTGCGCGCTTCTCGCCATGAAGGACTCGAAGGCTTCTGCGTCATAGGGAGTCGTCCCCGTCACGACCCCGGCAACCCCGGCGGCGTCGACGAAGGAGATCTCCGGCAGCTCGACGAGCGGGTCCACGTTGAGGCCCGGCGAGAGGCGGTACTCGTCGATGTCAGGGACGAAGAACAGGACCCGGCACCCGGCGAAGCCCGCCTCGAAGGCGACCGTGGAGTAGTCGGTCACCACGAAGTCCGCGAGGTGGAGGAGGTCGATCGTGGCCACGCCGCGCAGGCCGACGACAGGCGTGCCGAGGTCGAACGCCCCCTCGGGCAGGTCGTCGAGCGGGTGGCCGGCCACGAGCAACCTGCTCGAGGTGCCGGCGAGCGCGGAGCACAGCGAGGTGACGGCGTGCTCGAGCCACCGGGAGTCGGCGTTGGCCTTGCGAAACGTCGGGGCGTACACGACGGTGCGCCAGCCGTCGCCCGCTGCGCCCACGCGCGAGAAGGCGGCCTCCGCCGCCCGGCCCGCCCTGGCGAAGCGCCGCGAGCGCGTTGGCTCCAGGTCCGGCGAGAGGAGGTAGTCCACGCGGGGAAGCCCCAGCGGGAGGATCTTCTCGGCGGGGATGTCAAAGGCCTCGGAGAAGGACGCAACGGCGCCCGGGAGACCGGCGACGACGAGGTCGTAGCCCCGGTGCATCCTGAGGGTGCGCGCGGCGCGCGAGGAGCGGCCCGCGGGCGTGTCGAGCGACTGGTACCCGAACCTCTTTATCGCGCCGAGCGCATGCCACACCTGCACCACCACGCAGCGGTGGGCGTACGGGGTCGAGACGGCGGGCACGTAGCCGTCGACGAGGCAGAGCTCGGCGGTGGCGACGTGCCAGATCTGGAAGAGCATCAGCGGGAGGCTCATCTCGCCGATGGACGTCACGCACGACCAGACGATCCTGCGGTCGGGAAACCGGCGCGCGAGCTCGGGCTCGAGAAGGACGAAGTCGAGCGGCCGGGCCGACTGCCGGGAGAGCAGGACGATCTTGCGCTGCTGGGGAAACAGGGAGCAGAGGCGAAACACCAGGCGCATCAGACATGCGACCAGCTCCATTGCGCCCCTCTCGCCCTCGACTTCCGTGACCACAGAAGTTTAAGGCTTTCTTACTGCTCCCTAACACTCCCATGACAAAAAAGTCAGAAAGCGGGGCAAAAGACGTACCTCCCCTACGAGAAGAGCTCGGCGTCGAGCGCGGCGAGCTCGGCGGGAGGCTCGGCGGGGTCGCAGCCGAAGGACTCGGCCACGGCGCGCGCCTGAAGGCGGCGGAGGCCGGCCGTGTCCTCGTCGCCGGCGCGGTCGTAGACCGTCGCGAGGCGGTCGAGCGCGTAGCACACGTACGAGGCCACGCTGTCACCCATCCCGGAGAGCACCATCATCGTGACGAGCGAGTCGGGCGAGAGGGCCAGCGCGGTCTGCGGGTCGAGCTCCAGGAGCTCCGCGACCTGACGCTCCACGTCCGCGCGGGCTCCGTCCTCGCCGGCGAGCGCCCTCCTGAGCGCGTCCGAGACGCCGCCCACGAACTCGTCGATGATCTCCAGGATGTAGTCCCTCTGCAGCATGCGCGCTCCTCTCGACGTCCGCAGACAAGCATAGCGCTCCGTCGCGCCCGGGGCGCGGCAGACGTGACGGGAGCGGGGTTTGCTACGCAGTCGACTGGCGGTCAAACTGGCGAGAAGTACGGTCCGCCTGTTCCTTACCTGCGAAAACGTGACCATTCGAACATTTATTAGCCAACCGACTGCGGGTCCAAGGGTGTCGCGCCCGGCGGGTGGCCCTATTCCACCGACTTCAGGCTCTCCACCATGCTCACGCGGTCGAGCTTGCGGCGCATCGCGAGCATGACGAGCCCCGCGAAGACGAGCGTCAGCGCGAAGGCGTAGGCGTAGCTCGCCGGGTGAATCTGGCGCCCGAACATCACGAGGTCGACCTCGGCCGTCACCACGACGAAGCCCTCGAGCCACGTTCCGAGCGCGAGGCCGGCAACGTCGCCGATCAGGGCCAAGATCAAGATCTCGCGGAAGATGTAGGCGTAGACCTCGCCCCTCCTGAAGCCGAGCACCTTGAGCGTGGCGATCTCGCGCACGCGCTCGCTGACGTTGATGTTGGTCAGGTTGTAGAGCACGATGAACGCGAGCGCGGCGGCAGAGACGATGAGGACGGCCACGATCAGGTCCACCGCGGAGAGCATGCTGCGGTACATGTCCACCGTCTCGTCCGTGAAGGTCACCGTGGAGACGAGCCCGGTCGCCTCCAGGCGCTCGGAGAGGGCCTCGCGCGCCGCCGCGTCCGCCCCCACGCTCGCGTAGACCGTCGAGAAGGACGGCTCGGCCGCGCCGGAGACCCCGGCCCGGGAGAGCTCGCCCAGACGTCCCCTGCCGAGGTAGGCCACGTTGCCCACGTAGTTCTCGACGATGCCGGCCACGGTCAGCTCCGCCCCGTCCCCGCTCGCGTTGCCGATGGCGTCCTGCGCGTAGAGCGTCACCGTGTCACCGGGGACCACGCCCAGCTTGCTCGCGGTCTTCTCGGCGAGAAGGACCCCGTCGGCCGGGAGGGGCACCGCCTCCTGCGTCACGCGCTCGCGCAGCGTCACGGCCCGCGCGAGGTCTGACGCGTCCTCCGGGACGACCACCTGCACGGCGAGCGCGCCGTCCGAGGACGCCGACCCCGCCTGGAGGTTCAGCAGCTCGACGTGGGCGAGGTCGGTGGCCCCCGCGGCCCCGAGCTCCGAGGCCACCTCGGAGACGTCTCCCGCCTCGGACCCCTCCCCGAGCGTGACGGTGGCGTTGTAGTGCAGGACCCCTCCGAACTGGTTGTCTATGATGTCCCAGATGGCGTCGTGCAGACCAAAGCCCACGAGCAGCAGGGCCGTGCACCCCGAGATGCCCACGACGGTCATGAACAGGCGCCTCTTGTACCGGAAGAGGTTGCGCGCGGCGACCTTGCGCAGGAAGGACAGGCGGCGCCAGAGCGGCCCGACCCGCTCGAGCAGGATGCGGCGGCCCGCCTTGGGGGCGCGGGGCTGCATGAGCGACGCCGGCGTCTCGCGCACCGCCGAGACCACGGCGGCCCAGGTCGCCACGAGCGTGACGCCCACGCCCAGCCCGCCCGACGAGAGCGCGACCGCCGGGTCCACCGGCAGCGGGAGGGAGGGTAGCGGGACCGCGTAGATGATGCCGTAGGCGGACATAATCACGAGCGGGAGCACCTGCGTGAGCACGAGGGTGCCGAGGGCCGCGCCGGCCGTCGCGGCCGAGGCGGCGTAGGCGAGGTAGCGGCTCGCGATCCTCGCCGTCCCGTACCCGAGCGCCTTGTAGGTGCCGATCTGCCCGCGCTCGTCCTCGACCATGCGCGTCATCGTGGTGAGCGCCACGAGGGCCGCCACCAGGAAGAACATGAAGGGGAAGACCGTCGCGATGGTATCCATGCGCTCGGAGTCCGCCTGGTAGGTCGCCGCGCCCTCGCTCTGCGTGCGGTCGAGCACGTAGAGCTCCCCGGGCTCGATCGCGTCGACCTGGGCCTGCGCCTCGTCGACGCGCGCGGCAGCCTCGTCCAGGCGCGCCTGCGCGTCGGCGCTGGCCGCCTGCCAGGCCGCCTCGCCCTCCTCGAGGGCGGCCTGCGACTCCTCGAGGCGGGCCTCCCCCGACGCGAGCTCCGCCGCGGAGGCGTCGAGGGACGCCTGCGCCTCGGACAGCTGGGACTCCGCCTCAAAGCGGCGCGCCTCGAGCTCCGAGCGTCCCGCGTCGATGTCCGCCTGGGCCTGCGCGGCCTGGGAGCGGGCGGCGTCGTAGGACAGGACGGCGTCGCGCGCCGAGGCGAGCTGGTCCGCCTGCTGGCTCGTCGCGGTGAGTGCCGCCACCCCCTCGTCCAGCTGCGCCGCCTGCGCCCGCGCCGCCTCGAGCTGCGCCCGCTGCTGCTCCGTGATGGTGCCCGCGGCCTCGAGCTGCTCGAGAGGGGCCATGAGGTCCGTGAGCCGGGCGCGGGCGGAGGACGCCTCGTCGAGCGCGGAGGAGAGCGCCGAGCGCGCACCGTCGAGGTCCGACGCCGCAAGGCCCTGCTCACCGAGCGCGGCGAGAAGCTCCGGCACCCCGGCCTCGTATGCGGAGCGCGCCTGCTCGGCCGCGGCCTCCTGCTGGTCGAGCGAGACGACCTGCGCGTCGAGCTCGGCCTGGGCGGCGTCGAGCTGGTCCGCGGCTGCGGAGAGCTGGGCCTGGGCGTCTGCGCGGTGTGCCTCGAGCTGCGCCGCCGCGCCGGCGTAGGCCGTGCGGCCCTCCGCGAGGCGAGCGCGGCTGTCCGCGATCTCCGCGGCAGCGGCGTCGAGTACCGAGCGCGTGTCGGAGAGCTCCGACTCCGCAGCCGTGCGGCTCGCCTCGAGCTCGGCGCGGGCGTCGTCGACCTGTGCCTGGGCCTCGGAGCGCAGATCCTCGGCGCGTGCCGCGGCCAGCGCGCCCGCCTCGCCCTCGAGCGCGGAGCGCACGTCACCCACGACCCGCTCGTACTTCTCGCCGCCGCTCTCGTGCGGGGAGGCGCCGGACACGGTGAGGTAGGCCTCTGTGTAGGGCGCGTCCTCGAAGAACGTCCCCGGGGCAACGAAGGCGTACTGGTCGATCGTCCCGGAGCCGAGCGTCGTTGACCCAAAGCTCACCGTGTAGGGGTACGCGGACGAGCTCACCGTGCCGACCACCGTGAGCTCGTCCACCGCGAGCAGCCCCGATCCACCCGCCTCAGAGAGCACGCCTACGACGTCGCCGGGGCTCGCGGGGAGCGCGGGGTTGTCCGCGGAGACCACGCACTCCCCCGGCGCGCTCGGCCAGCGGCCGCTTCTGAGCTCGAGGCGGTTGACGTCGGGCTCCCCGCCGTGCGCGTACTCCCCGGGCAGCGTCGCGACGCGCACGGCGACCTGCTCCGACCCCACGCGCGCCATCACGTCGACCGAGGTCGACCCGGCCACCGCGCGGACGCCGCCGACCTGCGCCAGGCGCTCGAGGTCCTTCTCGCCCAGACCCTGCGTCGAGACCACGCGCAGGTCCCAGAGCAGGGTGCCGTCGTAGTAGGCGTCCGCGGCGGCGCGCATGTCGGGGCCGCACATGCGCAGGCCCGCGAAGAACCCGCAGCCCAGGGCGACGATTCCCGCGATCGCCAGGAAGCGCCCGAGTGAGGAGCGGACGCTGCGCGCTATCCCCGTCGTGAACGCCCTCATCAGCTCCCCCCTCCCGGCCCCGGAGACCCGACCCGCTACTCGCTCCTCAGCGCCTCGACCGGGTCGCGGCGGCTCGCGGCGGAGCTCGGGATGAGCCCGGCCACGAGCGTGAGCACGACCGAGACGCACACGAGCGCCGCCGCGGACTGCCACGGCAGGCTCATGATGTTCTCGACCGCAAAGCTCTGGGCGACCCAGGCGTTGATCGGCACCGAGACGCCGACCACGGCGGCGATGGCGAAGACGCCCGAGATGAGCCCCTCGATGAAGGTCTCCGCGTTGAAGACGCTGGCGACGTTTCTCTTGGAGGCGCCGATCGCGCGCAGGATGCCGATCTCCTTCTTGCGCTCGAGCACGCTGATGTAGGTGATGATGCCGATCATGATCGAGCTCACCACGAGCGAGATGCTCACGAAGGCGATGAGCACGAGCGAGATCATGTTCACGATGTCGGTGACCGACCCCATGATGATGCCCATGTAGTCGGTGTAGGTGATGACGCCGTCCTCGTTGCCCGCGGCACGCTGCCGCTCGTTGTAGGCGTCGATGGAGGCGAGCACCTGCTCCTTGGCCTCGAAGTCCTTGGGGTAGATCTGGATCGCCGCCGGGTCGTCCTCCGTCGCGTAGCCGAGCGTCTGGAGGTTGTTGTCGTAGGTGAGCTGGCTCGCGTTGGCGTAGCTCTCCATGAGCGAGGTGAGGTCCTCGGCGTCCATGTTGAAGTGGACAGCCGAGGCGAGCGCCTCGGCGTTCACGGAGAAGGCGTCCTGGAGGCCCTGGAGGCCGCCGGCGACCTGCGAGGCATAGGCGGACAGCGCCTGCGAGATGGACGCCTGGAGCTGGGACGATATGGCGTCGCCGATCTGGGTGGACATGCTCTGGAGGAAGGTCTGCAGGTAGGGGGCGAGGTCGTCCGAGACGTAGGCCGAGACGATCTGCTGGACGCGCTCGCGCACCGGCTGGCCGGCGACGGCGTTGATCTGGGCGAGAAGACCCTGGGCCTCCTCGGTCGCCAGGTACTGCTCGAAGTGGTCGACCACCTTCTGCACGAACTCGGGGTCGTCGGGGTCGAGCGCGCCCGCGTTCTCGCCCCACCAGGCGACGAAGCCCTGCGCGAGCTCGCCCCCCAGGCGCGTGGCCTCCTCGAGCTGGTCGAGCGTGAGCGGCGGGTCGGCGAGCTGCTGGTCGAGGATGGACGAGAAGTCCGGGCTCGGCACGCCGGCCACGAGCGACTCCACGTCCACCTGGTCGGCCACGCCCGAGAGGTCGACGCTCACGCCGGAGAGGTCGATCCCGGACGGGTCGAAGGCCGCCTCGAGGCCGCTCGTGTCGAACGAGAAGGCGGAGCGGAGCGCGGCCTCGTCGACCGTGAACAGGCTCTCGAGGTCGACCCCCTTGCGGGCCTCCTCCTGGAGCGTCTCGAAGCTCTTGCCGGTGAAGACGTCGGTCTCGGGGTCGGCGAGCTGCTGCTGCACGATCTCCGAGCTCGCCGCGCGCTCCATCAGGGCCTCGGTGAGGCCGTGGGTGTAGGCGATGCCGGCGGAGAGCGCCTTGGCGTCGCCGCTCTCGTTGGGCCGGACGACGCCCACGACGTGGAGGTCGAGCCCGGAATCGACGGCGGCGCGCATGAAGTCCTCGTCGGAGGACATGTCCGTCCAGCCCCCCGTCTCGGAGTTTCTGCGGTAGGCGTCCGCGGGGCCGATGACCTTGAAGCTGAGGCTGAGGGCGTCGTCGTAGGTGAAGTCGACCTCCTGCTGCTCCACCTCGGTCTCCCCCGCCGTCCCGCTCATGGCGGACGAGACCATCTGCGTGAGCTCGGCGGGGTCGAGGACGCCGATGCCGTAGAGGGTGTAGTCGGAGATGCGCCCGCTCTGCGTGAGGACGAGCACGCACTCGTCCGGCTCGGTCGCCCAGCGGCCGGCCACCACGTCGTACTGGGACTCGAGGAGCGCCTGGTCGTCGATCATCTCGTTGAAGACGCTCATGCCCGAGCTCATGCCCGCGGTTGCCGTGCCCGAAGCCCCGCCGGTCATCGTGGTGGAGAGCGCGTTGGGGCTGAGCTGGGTCACGCCCGACTCGGTGTCGGAGGAGTAGACGAGCGGGGTCAGGCCGTAGTCGTACTGGATCGCGTTGACGTAGCTCTCGATCCCCGACTCGCCCGACTCGAGGTAGCTCTTGAGGCCGGAGAGGTCGTTTGAGCCCACCGAGGCGAACATGTCCGTGAGCATCATGTACTCGGGGATGGAGGTCGAGCCGCCCTCGTCGGCCTCGGAGGAGGACGCGTCGGCCTGCCCCCCGCCCGACGAGGACGGGTCCTCCGAGAGCATCCCCGAGACGTCCATGCTCTGCTTGGTGATCGAGAGCGGGTAGCTCGAGAGCGTGTCCTCCTCCACGCGCGCGATGTACTCGTTCACGCCGTTGGCGAGCGCGAGGATGGCCGCGATGCCGATGATGCCGATCGAGCCGGCGAAGGCCGTCATGATGGTGCGGCCCTTCTTGGTCATGAGGTTGTTGAAGGACAGGCCGAGCGCGGTGAGAAACGACATCGAGGTTCTTCTCGCCTGCTTGGCCTCGCGCCGCGCGGCGTCCCTCGGGTCGAAGGGGTTGGAGTCGGCCGTGACGTGCCCGTCGGCGAGCTCGACGATGCGCGTGGCGTATCTGCGCGCGAGCTCGGGGTTGTGCGTGACCATGACGACGAGCCTGTCGCGCGCGACCTCCTTGAGCAGGTCCATCACCTGGACCGAGGTCACGGAGTCGAGCGCCCCGGTGGGCTCGTCGGCGAGCAGGATCTCGGGGTCGTTGATGAGGGCGCGCGCGATGGCGACGCGCTGCATCTGGCCTCCCGAGAGCTGGCTGGGCCGCTTGTTGACGTGGTCGGCGAGCCCCACGCGCGCCAGGGCGTCGAGCGCTCGCCGGCGACGCTCGGCACGGCCCACGCCCGACAGCGTGAGCGCGAGCTCGACGTTGGCGAGGATGGTCTGGTGCGGGATGAGGTTGTAGCTCTGGAACACGAAGCCGATGCGGTTGTTGCGGTAGGCGTCCCAGTCGCGGTCGCGGTACTTGCGGGTGGAGATGCCGTCAATCACGAGGTCGCCCTCGTCGAAGTGGTCCAGGCCGCCCACGATGTTGAGCATCGTGGTCTTGCCGGAGCCGGAGGGGCCGAGAACGGCCACGAACTCGTTGTCGCGGAAGGCAACCGAGACGTGGTCGAGCGCGACCTGGGTGAACGAGGGCGTGACGTAGCGCTTGCAGATGTCTCTGAGCTCGAGCATGGGGCCTCCGCGGGAGAGCTGACGTGCTGATTCGAATAGCGTACCCAAAGCGCCGTCCCGGGAGACACCAGTATTCGAATTCGATTCAAAACCAAAGCGCCGGGGTTTCTGCCGGGGGTGATGCGTGCAGGTTGTGGACGATTTCCGGGGCCAGACCGACCGGAAACTGCACGCGCGGCAGAGACGTGCAGGTTGCGGACGGTTTGGGAGTCGGAATCGACCGGAAGCTGCACGTACGAGAAGAACGTGCAGGTTGCGGACGGTCCGAGGGCGCAAAGCGACCGCAACCTGCACGTGCGAGCGGTGCGCGCAGGTTGCGGACGGTCTGACACCGCAGAGCGACCGCAAGCCGCACGTTCTTCTCGCCATGGAACCCAGCCGGGGGCGCCGGGCCGCGTGCCGTGACGCGCGGCCCAGCGCCTACCCCAGCAGCACGCGGCGGCACTCGCGAACGCACAGCAGGTAGTACAGGCCGAGAAGCGCGAGCGTGCCACCGAGCGAGAGCGCGGCGATGGCGGCGAACACCCCGTCGGAGACGCCCATCGCGAGCTGGCGCACGAGCAGGAGCCCCACGAGGTCGTGCGCGACCGCCATGGCCGCGGGCAGCGCGAAGGCCGCCCCCACCTGGGAGCGCACCGCGGCGCGCATCTCCTTCGGGTCAGCGCCGAGCTCGGCGAGCGTCGCGTACGCGCGCCGCCCGTCCGCGGCCTGGCTCACCTGCTGCAGCGCAAGCACCGCCGCCGCGGCCACGAGGAACGACTCCCCGTAGAAGATCCCCACGTAGCCAATCGGCGCGAGCGACGCCTCCGCGAGCGCGCCCGGGTCGACCGCGCCGGCCGCGCGCTGCCCCACCGAGAACGCGAGCCCCGCGCAGACCATGCACACCGCGCAGGACAGCAGCACGCACGTGCAGGAGAGCGCCTGGCAGCTCGTCGAGACGTGCCCCTCGAGCTGACGCAGCGCGAAGGCGCGCAGCCCCTCCCAGTAGCGCTCCCGGCGGCGCATGCGCGCCGGCACACGCGAGGCGACCAGGCGAAAGACGAGGGAGGTCGCCACATAGGCCATCCAGCCCATGGGCAGGATGAGGAAGATGAAGAGCCCGGGCTGCACCACGCACGACCCCCACACCACCGCGAGCAGCACCGCCGCGAGCGCGGCCTGCGCCCGCGTGACGCCCCGCCCCGTGAGGACGAGGCGCTCGGGCGCGCGGGAGCGCTCGATAAGGTCAACGAGCGGCCGGCGCAGCACGTCGACCACGCTCAGAAGGACCGCAGCGCCCTCGATTCCGGCAAACCAGCCGCAGGTGGCGAGCGCCGCGTCAGGCGAGAAGGACCACGCGAGCCTCCACGGCACGCCAAAGACGAACGCCGCCACCGCCCCGAACGCCGGGGAGGCCAGCGCGCCCAGCGCGACGCCGGCCGCGAGCGCGGCGACGCCGACGAGCACGCCCTCCGCGGCAACGATGCCCGCGAGCTGGGTCGCTCGCATCCCAAGCAGCCCGTACAGCCCGAACTCCGCGGCGCGCCGCCGGACGATGAAGCGGCTCGCGTAGGCAACGAGCACGGCAAAGACGAGCACCACGAAGGTCGAGAACGCGCCGAGGATGTCGCGCGACTTGCCCAAGACGGCGAGCTGCGCCTCGTTGAGTCCCATCGCCATCAGGTAGTCGCCCGAGGCGTTGAACGAGTACAGCAGGCAGGCGGCAAACGCGAGCGTGGCAAAGTAGACGGAGTAGTCGCGCACGCTGCGGCTCACGTTGCCGAGCGCAAGGCGCAGGGTCACGGGCATGGTCGCTCCCATCGACGAGGCGGTCTGGACTCCCCCATCATGCTTCTCACCGCGGGCGCTCGCCATCGGGCGGGCTTATCGCCAGCTAAGGATTTCGCAAGGAGGAAAGGCGACGCCGGGGGTCCTACCCACGCCCCCCTGGTCGACACGCGAAAAATAACCCACATTTGAAGCATTCCGGCAAAGAGCCAACAGGCAAAACGTCGCCTTCACAAAACCAAATGTGGGTTATTTTTTGCCTAGCCCAAAGAGGCGACGGGACGCAGGCGGCAACGGGCGCAATTCGCTCCAATCCCCGACGCGCAAGCGCTACACTACCCGCCATGGCAGACACGGCGAGAAAAACCACGGTGCTTTTGGCCGGCGGGGCGGGCGGCGTGCCCGTCGAGGCGGAGCGCAGGCGCGTGCGCCGCCTCAACCTGCGCCTGCGCGCGGACGGCTCGGCACACCTCTCCATCCCGCAGCGCTGCACGCTCGCCCAGGCGCAGCGCTTCCTGGACGCGCACGAGGCGTGGCTGCGCGAGCGCCTGCGCCGGCGAGAGGAGCGTGCCGTCGCGGCCGCCGACGGACGGGTGCCGCTCTGGGGGCAGCTCGTAGAGCTGCCCGCGGGCACGACCCCCGACGAGCTCTACCGGCGCGAGCTCGCCGCGCGCCTGCCGGAGGTCGTGGCGCGCATGGAGGCGGCGACCGGGCGGCATGCCATTGGCTGGCAGCTGCGCGCCATGTCCTCGCGCTGGGGCTCCTGCACGCCGGCGACCGGCCGCATCCGCATCAACGTTCGCCTGGCCGCCTACCCGCCCGCCTGCCTGGACTACGTGGTGGCCCACGAGCTCACGCACCTCGCCGAGCCGAGTCACGACGCGCGCTTCCACGAGCTTCTCGCCCGCGCCTACCCCGACGAGCGCGCGGCCCGCGCGCTGCTGAGGCGGGACGCCCGCGAGCTGGCCGAGGAGACGACCCGCGCGCGTTAGCCCGAGGCAAACGCACGGTCCACGCCAGAAAGGCGTGCGCCCGGCTCGGGACAGCGGACCCGAGCCGGGCGCACGCGCGGCGCTCACGCATGAGACGACGGGCCTACTTCTCGGCGGCCTCCGCGCCCCAGCGCTCGCGGCCGAGCTCGGACCACTCCGGCTCCTCGTCGGGCAGCGAGCCGGCCTTCTTGCCGAAGAGCTCCCTCAGGCAGTGGTAGGCGACGAAGACGCCCAGGATCACGATCAGGATCGCAAAGACGAGCTGCAGGCCGGACGTGGCGATGACGGCCGCACCGCCCGCCGCCAGCGCGTTCACGCAGCCGATGATGCTCTGCACGAGGGACGTGAACGTGCACACCAGCAGAAACGCCACGGGTACGTACAGCATCCAGCCCTTGCGGCCGGTGCACTTGCAGAACACGGCGAGCGCGATCATGGTCATGCCGCCGAGCAGCTGGTTGGAGGCGCCGAACAGCGGCCAGATGTTGTTGTAGCCGCCAAAGGCGAGCGCGAATCCCAGCACGAGCGTCACGACGGTGGAGACCCAGGTGTTGGAGCAGACGCGGGCCAGGCCGCCGCGCTCGGGACCGGCGACGGCCGCGTCGCTGCCCTCGGCGAAGAACTCCTGGAACGAGAGGCGCCCGATGCGCGCCACCGCGTCAACCGAGGTCAGCGCGAGCGCGGAGACGCACATCGTCATGAACACCGTGGCGAGCGTGGCGTCGACGCCAAAGGCCGTCATGCCGCGCGCGACGCCCTGCGAGAAGATCTGGAACGGGGTCGCGGCGACGCCGTTGTTGAGCGCGCCCGTCCCGGCGGTGTTGAGGTCGGAGAACATGATGGCGGCCACGACGATGGCGAGCACGCCCACGAACGACTCGGCGACCATGGCGCCGTAGCCCACGGGAAGCATGTCGCGCTCGTCGGAGACCTGCTTGGAGGAGGTGTTGGTGGAGACGAGGCTGTGGAAGCCCGAGAGGGCGCCGCAGGCCACGGAGACGAACAGCAGCGGGAAGATGTAGCTGCCCTTGTCCGCCAGCGCGGCGACGTCGGCGACCATGGGCGCGGTCATCGTCGCCTGGCCGTTGGCGCCCAGGACGAAGATGCCGACCACGGCGCACGCGATCATGACGATCATCATGATGGACGTGAGGTAGTCGCGCGGCTGCTTGAGCGTCTGGATCGGCATGGCCGCGGCAAAGAGCAGGTAGACCGCGATGACGGCGAACCAGCCGAACTTGCTCAGGTACAGCGGGACCTGCATGCCCACGGCAAACATCGCCACGAACAGCACCACGGCGAGCACGAGCTCCTTGGCGCCCGAGAGCCCGAAGCGGCGGTTGACCCAGCCGAAGAGGATGGCCACGAACGTGAACAGGATCGAGATCGTGCCGGCCGCGCCACCCGCGTAGGACTTGGCCACGTCAACGGAGCCGTCGGCGAGGTAGGTGGCCTGGAACGTGCCCGCCACCATGTCCACGAAGGCCGCGATGACGATGATCGTGAACAGCCAGCTGAAGATCAGGAAGAGCTTGCGGCCCGTGCGGCCGATGTACTTCTCGATGAGCTGGGCGAGCGACTTGCCGTTGTTCTTGACGCTCGCGTACAGCGCGCCGAAGTCGTGCACGGCGCCGAAGAAGATGCCGCCCACGAGCACCCACAGCAGCACCGGCAGCCAGCCGAACATCATGGCCGCGATGGTGCCCGTGACGGGGCCCGCGCCGCAGATGGAGCTGAACTGGTGCGAGAAGGCCGTGAAGCACGAGGCCGGCGAGAAGTTCTTGTCGTCCTCGAGGCGCTTGGCGGGGGTGAGGGCGCTCGCGTCGACGCCCCAGCTCTTGGCCAGCCAGCGCCCGTAGAGCACGTAGCCGGCCACGAGCACCACGGCGGCCACGAGCACGATGACGATTCCGTTCATGTGTGTCCTTCCTGAAAGCGTTTTGATGCCCGCCCATGATGCACCCTGCCTCTCCACACATCCCACAAAGTTCCCGACCGCTAACCGGCAGGAAACATGCCGTTCATCCTTCTGGCGAGAAAAACCGCGCGCTCGCCGCCCCTCCGGCAAGGCGCGCGTGACGAAACCGTCACGGCGCGGCCCGGGCGCCGCCGCCTATACTCGGACGAGACGAAAGGAGCTACCCATGCTGCGCATCCTGCTCGCCGAGGACGACCCGCTGATCGTCGAGGGGCTCTCGGAGCTGCTCGCCAACGAGGGCTACGTCGTGGACTCCTCCCCCACCCAGGCCGGCGCCGTCGAGCTGGCCTGCCGCCCGCACGCCGACTACGCGCTCGCCCTCGTGGACCTCACGCTGGCCGAGGGCAACGGCTTCGCCGTGTGCAGCGCCATCAAGAGCGCCACGCCGGACGTCCCGGTGATCTTCCTCACCGCCGCCGACGACGAGCTCAACACCGTGACGGGCCTCTCCATGGGCGCCGACGACTACGTGGCCAAGCCCTTCCGCCCGCGCGAGCTCGTGGCCCGCATCCAGGCCGCCGTCCGCCGCGCCCGCCCCGAGCGCACGGTCCTGCGCCTGGGCCGCGTGCAGATTGACCCCGACCGCGCCCACGTGGAGAAGGACGGCCGCGAGGTCACGCTCTCCGCGCTCGAGTACCGCCTGCTGCTGCTCTTTGCCAAGAACGCCGGCAAGCTCGTCACGCGCGACATGATGCGCGACGCCCTCTGGGACGACGCGGGCGCCTACGTGGAGGAGAACACGCTCTCGGTCTACATCAAGCGCCTGCGCGACAAGCTCGAGGACGACCCGTCCGCCCCCACGCTCATCGTGACCATCCGCGGGCTGGGGTATCGCGCCAACGACCTGAGGGACGCCTCGTGATCTGGCGCAACCGGGAGGTGTTCCGCGCGCTTGCGGCCTTCGCCCTCGTGGCGGCCGCCTGCGCGCTGGCGGCCTGGGCCACGCTCGGCGCGCAGGCGGCGCTGGCCGTGGCGCTCACGGCGGCGGCGCTCGCGGTGGTGTTTCTCGCCAGCACGTGGGCGCGCTACCGGGCGCTGGAGCGCATGGCGGCGCAGGTGGACGACGTGCTGCACGGCGCGCGCGACGTGAGCTTCGAGCGCATGCGCGAGGGCGAGCTCGCCATCCTGGCCTCCGAGCTGGACAAGATGCAGAGCCGCCTCACCCTCGCCAACGAGGCCCTCGAGCGCGAGAAGAACGCCCTGGCGGACTCGCTGGCCGACATATCGCACCAGCTCAAGACGCCGCTCACCTCGCTCGCGCTCATGACGGCGCTGGCGCGGCGCGAGCTTGCGGCCGAGGGCGGCCACGAGGCCCAGGTCGCGCGGCTGCGCACGATGGAGCGCCTCGAGGACCGCGTGGAGTGGCTCGTCTCGTCGCTGCTCAAGCTCGCGCGCATCGACGCCGGCGTGGTGACCTTCGCGCGCACCCGCGTGGACGCCGCCCTTCTGGTCGAGCGCGCCGCCGAGCCGCTGGCCGTGGCCTTCGACCTCGCCGACGTCACGCTCGAGCGCGACGTGGCGCCCGGCTCCGGCTTCGAGGGGGACCTCTCCTGGACCGCCGAGGCCCTGGAGAACGTCCTCAAGAACTGCCTCGAGCACACCCCTGCCGGCGGGCGCGTGCGCGTGAGCTGCTCCGAGGACGCGCTGGCCTTCCGCATGCGTGTGGCCGACACCGGCCCCGGCATCGCGCAGAAGGACCTGCCGCACGTCTTCGAGCGCTTCTACCGCGGCGGCGAGAAGGACCTCGGCACCGCCGGCGGCTCCGAGGTCGAGCCCACCGGCGTCGGCATCGGCCTGGCGCTCGCCAAGAGCCTCGTGACCGCCCAGGGCGGCTCGGTGCGCGCCTCCAACGCGCCCGGGGGCGGCGCCGTCTTCGACATCGTCTTCTTCAAGGCCGTCGTGTAGCGCGCCCGCGCGGCCCTTCTCGCCCGCGCCCCGCTCGCCGCGCCCCGCAGGCTGCCAAGCCTTGCCGGTTGCCAAGCCTCACCGGCTGCCGCCCCCCCACCGGCTGCCACAAAACCCGCCCGATTGGGCGTCCGCCCCGCCGAGCGTCGCCCCGGACGCCTCCCGTGCCGCAAACCACCCGCGATTGGGTGGCATCCTTGATGCGCGGGGCCAGCGGGACGCAGGAATTGCCACGTTTTTCTCGCCGTTGGGTGGATTTCATGGCGAGAAGAACGTGGCAGCATCAAGGATGCCACCCAATCGCCCCGGGTTTGCGCGCCTGCGCGCCCCGGACGTGCCCCGAGCCTGCGCGCGGGCGCTCCCCCGGCCCCCGACCCCGCGCCGGCCCATGTGACGGATTCGTCACGCGCGCGTCACCGCCGCCCAAGCCGTGCGGAGCACCATAGAATCGTCACTGAAAGCAGCCTTCAGGGAGTCAGCATGGACATTCTCCAGGTCGAGCACCTCACCAAGACCTACGGCGCCGGCGACACCGCCGTGCGGGCCCTCGACGACGTGAGCCTCACCGTCGCCGCGGGCGAGTTCGTGGCCATCATCGGGAGCTCGGGGTCGGGCAAGTCGACGCTGCTCCACCTCATCGGCGGCGTCGACCGCCCCACCTCGGGCACCGTGCGCGTGAACGGCGAGGACGTCTTCGACCGCAGCGACGAGGAGCTGGCCGTCTTCCGCCGCCGCGAGGTGGGCCTCGTCTACCAGTTCTACAACCTCGTCCCCGTGCTCGACGTGGTGGAGAACATGTGCCTGCCCGTGCTCATGGACGGCCGCCCCGTCAACCAGGCGCGCCTCGAGAACATGCTCCACGTGCTCGGCCTCGAGGGGCGCGAGCACCACCTCCCCAACCAGCTCTCCGGCGGCCAGCAGCAGCGCGTCGCCATCGGGCGCGCCCTCATGAACGCCCCGGCCGTGGTGCTTGCCGACGAGCCCACCGGCAACCTCGACTCCAAGAACTCCGCCGAGATCATGCACCTGCTGCGCAAGTCGAACCGCGAGCTCGGCCAGACGCTCATCGTCATCACCCACGACGAGGACATCGCCCTCTCGGCAGACCGCGTGATAGCGCTCGAGGACGGCCGCGTGGCCTCCGACACGAGGGCGAGGTGATCGGCGTGACGGGACACGGACCGAGGGGCGCGCGCCGCGCCGGCGGGACGCCCGGGGCCATCTTCACCCGCTTCACCCTGCGCTCGCTCGCCGCCAACCGCATGCGCACCGTCGTCACCGTGGTCGGCATCGCGCTCGCCGCCGGGCTGCTCACCGCGGTCCTCGCGAGCGTCTCCAGCCTGCGCCAGGGCCTGATGGACCGCACGCGCGCCACCGACGGCGTGTACCAGCTCGCCTTCCAGTACACGGACGCCGAGAAGATCGACGAGCTCCGCGCGCAGATGGGCGAGCACCTCGACCGCCTGGCCGTGGAGCGCGACCTCGGCGCCGCCCCGCTGTCCGCCGCCGACGCGGAGAGCCTAGGCACCTTCCTCGGCGTCATGGGCCTCCCCCTGGAGCAGGGCGGCACGGCCCACGCGGCCGGCGACGAGGCGTTTGACGTGACGCGCATGCCCGAGGCCACCGAAGGCCGCCTGCCGGAGGCCCCCGGGGAGATCTGCCTCCCCTCCTACCTGAGGGGGCAGACGCTCACGGGAGGCGCCTCGAGCGTCGGGGACGTGGGCTCGTGCGCCGTAAGCGACGGGGCGATCGAGCTCGGCTCGCGCGTCACGCTCGCGCTCGGCCGCCGGGTTGCGGCGGGCGACCCGTCCTACAGCTTCCGCTCCGGGGCAACCTACTTCGAGGGGGACGAGTCGCTCGTCGACGTGGGCTCCCCGCGCACCTACTCCGTCGTCGGCTTCTACGACCCCTCCTACGCGAGCGGCAACGTGGCGCTCGTGTGCCCCGAGGAGGGCGCCGCCACGGCCTCGGGCGAGGTCGTGAGCACGGCCTACCTCTCGACCACCGGCTACCAGAGCAGCGCCCAGATGAGCGACGAGCTGGCGGCGATCGGCGTCGACTCGTTCCAGTCCAACAGGACGCTGCTCATGTACCAGGGCCTCGAGCGCGAGCTCGGCGTGACCCAGTCCTTCGAGATGATCGCCGCGACCCTCGCCGTCGTTATCATGGTCGCCGCGGTCTCGCTCATCTCCAACTCCTTCGCCATCTCCATCTCGGAGCGCACGCGGCAGTTCGGCCTGCTCTCCTCCCTCGGGGCCTCCCGCCGCCAGCTCAGGCGCACCGTCCTCACCGAGGCGGCGGTGCTCGGGCTCGCCGCCATCCCGGTCGGGGTCTGCCTGGGCCTGGCCGGCGCCGCGGTCGCCTTCGCGCTCACGGCCGAGGGCTGGTCAGCCATGCTCGGCGAGGGCGTCTCCGTCGGGCTCGTCGTGCGTCCGGGGGACCTCGCGCTCGCCGTCGCGCTCTCGGCGGTGACGCTCGTCGTGAGCGCCTGGGCCCCGGCCGCGCGGGCGGGCCGCGTCTCCGCCGTCGACGCCATCCGCTCCGCCCGCGACGTGCGCCCGAGCCGCCGCCTGCAGAGGGCCTTCGCACGCAGGAGGGGCGCGATGGACGACCTCTCCGCGGACGGGAGCCGCCCCCGCGGCCTGGCCGCGCGACTCGGCGGCATGCCGGCGTTTCTCGCCCGGCGCACCCTGGACGTATCCGCGGGCAAGTCGCGGGTCGCGGCCGTCTCCCTCGCCGTGTCCGTTGCGCTGCTCGTCACGGCGGGCCTGATCGGGGACTACCTCGGCGCGTCCACGTCCTACATCGACACCGGGTCGGCCGACCTCAACGTCTACGTGACCCCGGAGGGCGGCTTCACGGGAACCGTCGAGGACGCCCCCGTGGCGCGGATGAACGAGCTCGTCGGGGAGATCTCCAAGGTCGGCGGCATCGAGCGTGCGAGCGCGATCGCCACCGGGACGTCGGGGATCCGCGTGGACCCCGCCTACATGAGCGCAGACGCGCTCGCGACCTTCTCCGAGCGCAGCTCCTACGACCCTTACGGCACGCCCGAGGGCTACGCCCAGGCCATCGTGCACCTGGTGGACGACGCGACCTGGCGAGAGATGGCCTCCGAGCTGGGGGTCGGCGGCAGCGAGGCCGACCCGGCGAACCTCTCCTGCGTGGTCCTGAATGCCGTCGACGTCAACGACGGGAACACCTACGGGACCGTGGCGCCGCTCGAGCCGGGCGTCGAGCGCCTGAGCCTGCTCGCGGAGCCCGAGGCTCTCCCGGACGACCAGTGGGTCGGCACGACCTTCGCCGACGGCCAGGCCGTCTACGGCGTCCTCACGGTGGACGACAGCGAGGGGACCGTCCTGGTGGCGACACCCGAGGAGGCGGGCCTCGGAGAGGTCGAGGTGAGCGTCGCCGCCTGCGTCGACGATCTGGGCGACTCCTTCCCCGCGGGCGCGAGCCTCCTGCGCTCCGCCAACTCGGTCACCGTCCTCATGCCCGAGCGCGCGGTCGCGGCGAGCGAGGCGGCGGGGGCGGTTCGCAACTTCAGCGTGGCCTACTACATGGACGTGGCCGCGGGGGCGGACGACGTCCGGGCGCTCTCCGACGTCGAGGAGACCATCGCCGGTCACGACGACCTCGTCGTCAGCGGCTCGACCAACCTCGCCGAGCTCGCCCGCGAGAGCCGCTCCATGGAGTACACGATCGTCGTGTTCCTCTACTGCTTCACCGCCATCACGATGGCCATCGCCGTCGCGAACGTCTTCAACACCATCGCCTCCGCGCTCATGCTGCGCACGCGCGAGTTCGCCGTGCTGCAGAGCGCGGGCATGGGGAGAAGGAGCTTCCGACGCATGATCGTGCTCGAGTGCGCCGACTTCGCGGCGAAGGGGCTCGTCGGCGGCGTGGCGCTCGCCGCGCTCGTCAACGTGGCGCTCTTCCAGGCCATGAGCCTCTCGATCGGAACGCTCGCCTTCGACATGCCCTGGGGCCACGTCGCGCTGTCCTGCGCCGTGGTGGCGCTCGTCCTCGCCGCGAGCGCGCTCTACGCGCTGAGAAAGACCCACGCCATGAACCTCGTCGAGGCCCTACGGGCCGATGCCCTCTAGCGCCCTCCCACAAGACGCAGCCTCTTGACGCTTTGGCTCGAGAATTCGTCCGCAACCCGCACGTCCTCGAAGGGCTACTTCTCCGTACCGTCCTGCGTCGCCTGGCCGGCGGCGAGCATCTGCTCGAACATGCTCGCGGTCTGCGTGAAGTCGCTCGGGAGCACCACCGTCGAGGCCTTGCCCGTCTTGGCGAACTCCCCCATCATCTCGGTCCACTGCGTGAACATGAACAGCTGGTTGGCCTCCGAGTTGCCCACGCCCGTCTCCTGGATGGTCTCGAGCGACTCCTTGATGCCCGCGGCGATGGCCTTGCGCTGGTTGGCGATGCCCTCGCCGGCCTTCTCCATGGCCTCGGCCTCTGCCACGGCCTCGGTCACGCGGCGGATGCGGTCGGCCTCGGCGAGGTCCTGCGCGGCCGCCTTGGTGCGCTGGGCGGCGTTGATCTGGTTCATCGAGTCCTCGACCTCGGCGGGCAGCGCGATCTTGGTGATGAGCGTCGAGACGAGCGTGAAGCCGTAGGCGTCCATCTGCTCGGAGACGGTGGCGTTGACGTCCTTGGCGATGTCGTCCTTCTTGGCGAAGACCTCGTCGAGCGTGTAGACCGGGATCGACGAGCGCAGGGCGTCGGTGATGAAGTCGCGCATCTGCGCCACGGGCTGCTGGAGCATGTAGTAGCTCTTGTAGACGCCGGACTCCTGCGGGGAGTTGCCGCGCTCGTAGCTCACGTGGTACTGCGCGGAGATCTCGAGGCCGATGGTGACGTTGTCCTCGGTCTTGACGTCGATGTTGAAGCCGTTCTTCATCGTGCGCAGGCTGACCGTGGCCGCCTTGCGGTCCACGAACGGGATCTTGGCGTGGAAGCCCGCGCCGACGATCCTGTGGAACCTGCCGAGCCGCTCGATGATGACGGCGTGCTGCTGCTTGACGACGTAGAAGAGGTTTCCGGTCACGATCCCCACGACCAGGAAGATGACGAGCAGAAGCACGATGAAGCCAACGATTCCCTCGAACATGGGCGCTCCTTAGAACGGTCTGCGTCCGTCTAGCATAGCCGTACAGACCCCCCGGGGCTATACTGAAACCGACAGGCGTGCGTAAGGAAGGGGACCCCGTGTCTGCGCTGAGACTCTCCCGTGCAAGCGAATCCCAGGTCGACCCCTTCAACGCCGGGGAGCCCGAGCTGCCCTGGGACGACCCGGAGCCCCTGGAGGAGGGCGAGGGCGTCTCCTACGCCCCGCACGGGGACCCCGACGGCACGCCGCACAAGTCCGACGACAACTACCAGGCCCCCACGACGGGGGGACACTCCTACGACGCGCCCTCGACGCACGAGCCGCGGCGCCGCCGCAGGGCCGCTCGCCGTGCCGAGGCGCGCGAGGCCGAGGTGCGTGGAGTCGAGCCCCGCGGCCTCGAGGAGAGCCCCGTCTCGGGCACGTCCCGCCTCGCCGCACGCCTCCGCGCGGTCGTCGCCGTGGTCGTGACCATCTCGATCCTGGGCTCGCTCGCCTCGTTCGCCGGCGCGCTCCTGTCCGAGGGAGACGACGACCCCGCGGCGCCCTCCGGGCTCTCGGACGTCTCCTCGACGGTCTCCTCCGTCTCCTACCTCGTCAGCAACGGCGGCGACGACGGCCCCGCCGGGGACGAGGACGCCGGCGCCCTGGCCGCGCGCGAGGCGCTCGGCCGGCGGCTCGAGGAGCTTCTCGCCGACCCGTCCGGCGGAGAGGCGCACGAGCTCCTTGCCGGTTACCTCGACGACAAGCTCCTCTCGCTCACCGGCTACACGTGCTCCGAGCTCGGGGTCGACCCCGACGCGTGGGCCACGTCGACGCTCGAGCGCACGAGCTTCTCGCTTGACTCCGCCTACGTCTACGGCGACGAGGCGACCGCCTACGCCTACCTGAGCGCGCCCGACGCCAACGCCTTCGTCTGGGACTTCTACGGGTCCGTCTCTTCCTACCTCTCCGACAACGGGCTGTGGGGCGACTACGGCTACGGGGAGGTCGCCCTGCCCGACGAGGGCCAGCGCGCGCACCTGGCGTCCGCGTTCGACGAGGCCCTCGGGCGCTCCGAGGCCGGCGAGGGCACGCTCGTGAGCGCGTACCTCACCCGCGGCTCGGACGGGTGGGTCGTGGACGAGCAGGACCTGGCCTCCTCGCTCGAGTCCGCGCTGGGCGCCTACTAGGCCGCGCCCCGCCCCGTCCCGCCCGGCGAGAAGCGTACAATGTCGCCGGTACATCCGAGGGAAGGGGGCCTCATGGGCAGGGACGTCACGACGGGACCGTTCGCGGAGGCGCGCGGCAAGCTGGGCTTTGGCTGCATGCGGCTGCCGCTGGCCGATGACGGGGGCGTCGACGTCGCGTCGTTCTGCGAGCTGGTCGACGCGTTTCTCGACGGCGGCCTCAACTACTTCGACACCGCGCGCCCCTACCACTCCGGAGGCTCCGAGGGCGCGGTGGCGGCCGCCCTCTGCGCGCGCCACGACCGCTCCGAGTTCCTTCTCGCCGACAAGCTCTCCCCGGGCTCCTTCGAGCGTCGCGAGGACGTGCGGCCGCTCATCGAGGACCAGCTGCGCGCCTGCGGCGTCGACCACTTCGACTACTACCTCATGCACTCCCAGGGCATGGGCAACTACGGGAAGTACCGCGAGTGCGGCGCCTACGAGGAGGCCTTCGCGGCGCGCGGCGCCGGGCTCGTGCGGCACGTGGGGCTCTCCTTCCACAGCTCCGCCGCGTTTCTCGACAAGATCCTGACCGAGAACCCCGACGTCGAGTTCGTACAGCTCCAGCTCAACTACCTCGACTACGACTCGGGCGTCATCCAGGGGCGCGCCTGCCGCGAGGTAGCTGCCGCGCACGGCAAGCCCGTGATCGTGATGGAGCCGGTCAAGGGCGGCCGGCTCGTGAACCTGCCGCCCGAGGCCGCGTCCGTGCTCGCCGAGGCGGGGCCGGGCTCGGCGGCGAGCTGGGCGCTGCGCTTCGCCGCCGGCCTCCCCGGGGTCGAGATGGTGCTCTCGGGCATGGGGTCGATGGAGATGGTCCGCGACAACGTCGCGACGTTCAGCCCGCTCGAGCCGCTCGACGGGGCGGGGCTCGCCGCCGTGGAGCGCGTGGCCGAGATCCTGCGCGGGCAGAACACCGTGGGGTGCACCGCCTGCCGCTACTGCGTCGACGGCTGCCCCAAGAAGATCAACATCCCCGACGTCTTCTCCTGCCTCGACGCGCGCCGCGCCTACGGCGAGGGCTCGGCCGGCTTCTACTACCGCTCGGTCCACACCGGAAACGGGCACGGGCTGGCGTCCGAGTGCGTGGGCTGCGGCGCCTGCGAGCGGGCCTGCCCCCAGCACCTCCCGATCCGCGAGCTGCTGCGCGAGGTGGCGGCCGAGTTCGAGACGCAGGGCTAGGCGGCGCGGGGCGAGTGAATAGAGCCGCCCGCAACGGGGAACAAAACTTTGGTCAAACCATCCGCCCGAGCCGAGGAGGCCTCATGAGCGAGCTGAGCACCGAGAAGAACAACGCCTCCGGGCTGGGGATCCACACGGGGATCTTCCCCTCCGGCCAGGCCGGCCACGACCTGGTCCCCGCCGCCGACGGCCCGGCCCCCATCGAGGGGCGCCTCCGCAAGGCCCCGCTGCGCGTGCCGGACAACTACGAGGCGTGCAGCGGCTTCACGCTCTTCGGGCGCCGCATCCGCACCCTGCTCTACTCGACCGACGTCGCCGCCATCCGCAACTCCAACGCCGACGCCATCTTCGCCGTCTACCCCTTCACCGCGCAGCCCGCCATCACGCAGGCCCTGCTCACGGTGGCCGAGGCGCCCCTGTTCGTGGGCGTCGGCGGCGGCACCACGACGGGCCGGCGCGCGGCCGAGCTCGCCGCCGTCTCGGAGATGCAGGGCGCGGCCGGCGTCGTGCTCAACTCCCCCGCCACGCCCGAGATGGTGGCGCAGGTGGTCTCGACCGTGGACATCCCCGTCATCGCCACGATCACCCGCTTCGACAACGAGGCGGCCGAGAAGATCCAGGCGGGGGCGCGCATCGTCAACGTGGCGGCCGGGCGACGGACCGCCGAGGTCATCGCGGAGCTGCGCGCCGCCTTCCCCGCACTGCCGATCATCGCCACCGGAGGGCGCGACGACGCGAGCGCGGCGGCGACCGTCGCCGCCGGCGCCAACGCCCTCATCTGGGCCCCGCCGAGCGTCGTCGAGCTGCAGCGCGACATGATGGTCCGCTACCGCGAGAAGGCCGAGGCCGCCGCCGAGGCGGCGGGCGAGCAGGCGCCCGTTGCGACCGTGGTCCCCGACATCACCGACATGCCCGTCGCCGACGTGCCCACCGGGGTCGTGGAGAGCGTCCCCGCCGACGTCGAGGCCTCCGAGCAGATCGGCGAGGAGGACTTCGTGAGCCCCTACCGCGGCCGCCTGCCCCGCCTCACGTTCTTCAACCGCCGCAGCTGGTAGCGCTGGTCCGAGCCATGCGCACGCTTTTCTCGCCCTGCTGCTCTCCGACTTTGAGGGCTGACCCTCCCAAACCTACGAAATCCCTCCCAAACCGTAGGTCTGGGAGGGATTAAGCATCCTGAACCCTCCCAAACCTTCATTCTGGCGAGAAGAACGTAGTTTTTGGCAGGGCAACGCCCGGAGCACCCGCCCGGCGCGTCCCGACTGAGCTCAGCGCCTCAGCAGCGCGGGCCAGTCGATTGACGGCGCCTCTCCCGTGCTCGCGAGCGGCGAGCCCAGACGTGGCACGCCGTAGAGGTCGAGCTTGCGCACGAGCTCGCTCACGCACGCTGCCTCCTCAAACGTGAAGCGCACCACTGAGACGTCGTATGCCGTGATGAGCCCCTCGCGCTCTCGCTGGTCAACAAGGACCTGCCGCACCGACCTCCCCCCTGACAGACCGGAATCGAGTAGCTTCCTTTTGCCGTCGCACTCACCCACGATCACCCGCCCGTCCGCACGCACCCAGACGAAGTCCACCCGGAACCACCGGCCCGGACGCAGCGGGTCGGGAACCCATGCCTGCAGGTCGGGCAGCATGAATCCCTGCTCGATCATCACGGCGCGCGCGATGGACTCCCCTCCGCTCTCCGCGCGGGCGTCGGCCCATGCGAGCGTCCCTAGCGCGCGGTCGACGCCGTGGCACCTCCCCGCGCGTGCCTGCAGGTAGCTGACCAGCTCCTCCCTGCCACCCGAGGCATGCGCCACCGCATGGTCCGCCACGACCATGCCCTCCCGGAAGCTCAGCGACCGCATGCAGTCGAGCGTCGTGCGCGGCAACGGGGTCACCCTCACGCTCGACCGCACCACCGGTCGGTCCTCCGCGCAGTCGACGGCGTGCCAGGCGATTCGGTCAGAGCGGACGGACCAGCTGCTCCTTGGCGCCGCAACGTGCGTCTTTTCCAGCAGCCCCCAGGAGACGTCCGCCCCGTGCGCCAGCGCCGCCGAGACCCCGCAGAACACCCAGCCCGGATGGAGCCGCTGCAGCCCGCGCATGATCGCGAGCGCCCGGGCATCCGGCCTGAGCCCCTCCCACCAGCTCGCCCGCGCGTACATGCCACGCTCGGGCGAGACGATCCCTCCCGCCCCCATGCGACGACGCAGAGCGGCGCGCACGCGCTCCGTCTCTGGCACGAGGAGCGACCCCGCTCTCTGCGCGCCGTCAAGCATCGCGGATAGCTCGCCTTCCACCTTCTTGCTCATGGCACCACCCCCCATGGCGCGCATTGTCGGGCGAGCGCCACGCATGCGGGCGCGGGACATCTCTCGCACAACGCGACCCACGCCTAAAACACAGGTCCCCACCTGCCAAAGTACCCGACGGGACCATCTCCGTCAGATTCGTGGAAGATTCACTAACGGTCCTGTTTGGCCGGCGAGCGGTATGCGGGGATTGAAGCCGAACCTTGACCCTCCTAAAACCACGTTCTTCTCGTCAAAACGGTGGTTTGAGAGGGCTCAGAAAGCTTAAACCCTCCCAAACCTACGGTGTTGGCTTGATTTCGTAGGTTTAGGAGGGTCGGACGAGAAGGGCCTCGGAGGCGCCGGGCGCAGGGTCGTGAGGGTGGCCTCAGGCGTCGGGCTCGGGGTCGTCCGGGACGTACTCGAGGATGTCGCCGGGCTGGCAGTCGAGCGCGCGGCAGATGGCGTCGAGCGTCGAGAAGCGCACCGCGGAGATCTTGCCGCACTTGATGCGCGAGAGGTTGACCTCGGACAGGCCGATCGTCTCGGCGAGCTCCTTCGAGCGCATCTTGCGGTCCGCGAGCACGCGGTCGAGGCGCAGCACGATCACGTCGTCACCTCACAGCAGCTCGTCATCCTGCTTCTGCAGGATGCAGCCGTACTCGAACATCCGCGCGACGGCCACGAGCAGAAGGCCCGCGGCGCACAGCACGAAGTCCTCCCGCATGACCGGCAGCGACATCGAGTAGCTCAGCCCGAGCGATCGCGTGAGGCCGGTGACGACCGGCCACGCCACGTTGAGCACGAGCGGCGGCAGCACGCCCGCGAGAAGCAGCAGCCACCCGACGGCGCCGAGCTCTCGCGCGCGGCGAGGCGAGAAGACCTCGCCGGTGCGCCGGACGCGCCCGCACAGGAGCGCCGCCAGGGCGAACGCCGCGCCGCTGAGCCCCGCCGAGACCACGCCGCGGGCCGTCAGCTGCAGCGGGTTGCCGCGGAGCGAGACGGTGCCCGCGCCCGTCTGGGCCATCCCGACGACGTTGCCCTCGTCGTCGTGGCGGTACACCGGGTCCTGGGGCTCGGTCTCCGCCAGCACGAAGTCCCCGCTCGCCTCGCTCGTGGTGAGAAACGCCGTCGCGAGGTCGGTGCCACTCGCCTGGGCGGACGACCACGTGATCCACGCCGCCGCGAAGAGCGACCATGCCGCCAGGGCAAGCGCCAGCGTGGCGGCAACCCAGCAGAGCACGGACGCCACCCGGGCCGTGCCGCGGATGCGGCGGTCGGCCTCCCCGCGCGTGAGGACGTCCTCGCCGGTTCTTCTCGTCATCGCGATCGCCTCCGTCCTTCTCGCTTGCTCTTATCGAATATGTACCACTAATTAACGATTATCGTTAATTTAAGACGGACTTTCAGGCGAGCGGGGCACGAGGGGCCGCGAGCGTGCATAATGTACGGGACGCCATCGGACGCACGGGAGGGAGCAGCCGCATGAAGGAGCTTGAGGACCGCATTCGCCAGGACGGGATCGTGCGCGAGGGCAACGTCCTCAAGGTCGACAACTTCCTCAACCACCAGTGCGACGTGGCCCTCTACGATCACATGGGAGCCGAGTGGGCGCGCCTGTTCTCCGGCAAGCGCGTGGACAAGATCCTCACGATCGAGGCCTCAGGCATCGGCATCGCGTGCGTCGCGGCGACGCACTTCGGCGGCGTGCCCGTGGTCTTTGCGCGCAAGACCGAGTCCAAGAACATGGACGGCGACCAGTACCGCACCAACATCAGGAGCTACACCAAGGGCCGCGAGTACCAGGTCATCGTCGCAAAGCGCTTCCTCACGCCCGGCGAGCACGTGCTCGTCATCGACGACTTCATGGCCATGGGCTGCGCCATGAGGGGTCTGCTCGAGATCTGCGACGAGGCGGGCGTCATCGTGGAGGGCATCGGCATCGCCATCGAGAAGGGCTTCCAGCCCGGCGGCGCCGAGCTGCGCGAGCGCGGCTACCAGGTCGAGTCGCTCGCCATCGTGAAGTCCATGGACGCGGCGACCGGCGAGATCGAGTTCGCGTAAGCCCGCCCAGGAGGACCCGACGGCGGGAAATCCGCACCTGAAGGGTCAGCTTTGAGCCCGCCTTTTGGTTGTCAGCGGTTTTTTCGAGAGACCTAAAGTACTACTTCATAGATAGCATTTTTCTACCTGCGGTTTTTCCGAGCCGACCACCGCGCATACTCAGGGGTACCCGCAAAAACCGCTGACAATCGTTTTGACGGTCACCTCACCCCCCAGGGAGGGCCGGCTCCCCTCGTCCCTCAACTCCGCCCTCTTGCAAAAAACCTGTTGACATGTGAGCGCCCGCTCATATAATGAGTGTCGACAAGAACATGTGAGCATTTGTTCATTTGTTCAGGAGGATAGGCCGGGCAGGGGCCCGTCGACGGGAGGCAGCACATGGCAGAGGAGATCGCCATCGGGGAGACGCCGTCGGAGATGCCGGACGAGGAGCTGCTCTACGACCTCGCCGACCTCTTCAAGGTGTTCAGCGACACCACGCGCATCAAGATCCTCTTCGCCCTCATGGGCAGGGAGCTCTGCGTGGCCGACATCGCGGAGGAGACCGGCACCACCCAGAGCGCCGTCTCCCACCAGCTGCGCACGCTCAAGCAGTCGCACCTCGTGAAGTTCCAGCGAGACGGCCGAAACGTGCTCTACTCGCTCGCGGACGACCACGTCTACACGATGCTCAACCAGGGCATGAGCCACATCTGCGAGTAGCCGAGAAGAACGGGGCGAGAAGAACCTCCCCCAGAAGGGACCAACCATGCGCAAGTCATTCAGGCTCGACGAGATCGACTGCGCCAACTGCGCGCTCAAGCTCCAGGACGCGCTCGCCCAGCTCGAGGGCGTCGAGTCCGTCTCCGTCAACTTCCTGACCCAGAAGCTCACGCTGACGGCCGCCGACGACCGCTTCGACGCGGTGCTCGACCAGGTCGTGAAGACCGCGGCCCGGATCGAGCCCGACTGCGAGATTGTCCGCTAACCGCTAGGAGTCACCGTGAACAAGAAGCAGCGCAGGTGGCGCAACAGAATCGTCGCCGCCATCGTCATCTTTGCCGCGATCATGGCCGTGGACGAGGCCGGGCTTCTCGCCAGCGCCTTCGGCCCCACGGGCAGCGTCTACGCGGCCTTCGCCCTCTACCTCATCCCGTACCTCGTCGCAGGCTACGACGTGCTCGCCAAGGCGGCGCGCAACATCCGTGCCGGCGAGGCCTTCGACGAGTGCTTCCTCATGACCGTCGCCACGATCGGCGCCTTTGCGATGGTCGCCTTCCCGGACACCGACCCCCACATGGCCGAGGGCGCGGCCGTCATGCTCTTCTACCAGGTCGGCGAGCTCTTCCAGAGCTACGCGGTGGGCCAGAGCCGCAAGTCCATCGCGCAGATGATGGACATCGCCCCGGAGTACGCCAACGTCGAGCGGGACGGCGAGCTCGTCCAGGTGGACCCGGCCGAGGTGGCCGTGGGCACCGTCGTGGTGGTCAAGCCCGGCGAGCGCGTGCCGCTCGACGGCGTGGTCTGCGACGGGACCTCCCAGCTCGACACCGCCGCGCTCACCGGCGAGTCCGTCCCGCGGCACGTTGAGGGCGGCTCCGAGGTGGTCTCCGGCTGCGTCAACATGACCGGCCTTTTGCACGTGCGCACCACCAAGCCCTACGGCGAGTCCACCGTCGCCCGCATCCTCGAGCTCGTGGAGAACGCCAGCGAGAAGAAGGCGCGCACGGAGAACTTCATCACCCGCTTCGCGCGCGTCTACACGCCGATCGTGGTGTTCGCGGCGCTCGCGCTGGCCGTGGTGCCGCCGCTCGCGGGCATGGGCGCGTGGTCCGACTGGATCCTGCGCGGCCTCACGTTCCTGGTCGTGAGCTGCCCGTGCGCGCTCGTGATCAGCGTGCCGCTCAGCTTCTTCGGCGGCATCGGCGGGGCGTCGCGGCTCGGCATCCTCGTGAAGGGCTCCAACTACCTGGAGCTTCTCGCCAAGGTCGACACCGTGGTCTTTGACAAGACGGGCACCCTCACCTCAGGCACCTTCAGCGTGGTGGCCATCCACCCCGAGGCCGGCGTCGAGGCCGACTACGTGCTCTCCTGCGCCGCGCACGCCGAGGCGTTCTCCGACCACCCGATCGCCGTCTCCGTGCGCGAGGCCTACTCCGGAAGGATCGACCGCGAGCGCATCCGAGAGGTGCGCGAGGAGTCGGGCCACGGCGTCTCTGCCCAGGTGGACGAGCACGTGGTGCTCGTGGGCAACGACCGCCTCATGGAGGAGCACGGCGCGAGCTGGCACGACTGCGACCTCACGGGCACGGTCCTGCACGTCAGCGTCGACGGCGCGTACGTGGGCCACATCGTGATCGCCGACGTGGTCAAGGACGACGCCGAGGCCACGATCCGTGAGCTTCACGAGGCCGGCGTGCGTCGCTGCGTGATGCTCACCGGCGACCGCGCCGACGTCGCAGAGGCCGTCGGCGGGCGCCTGGGCCTCGACGAGGTGCGCGCGCAGCTGCTCCCGCAGGACAAGGTCGCCGAGGTCGAGCGCCTGCTGGCCGAGGAGCCGTCCGGGGCGCACCTCGCCTTCGTGGGCGACGGCATCAACGACGCGCCGGTCCTGACCCGCGCTGACGTGGGCATCGCCATGGGCGCGATGGGCTCCGACGCCGCCATAGAGGCCGCCGACGTCGTCCTCATGGACGACAGGCCCTCCAAGATCGCCTCGGCTATGCGCGTGGCGAGAAAGACCATGCGCATCGTGTGGGAAAACATCGTCTTCGCCATCGGCGTGAAGGTGCTCATCCTCGCGCTCGCGGCGCTGGGCCTGGCCAACATGTGGCTCGCCGTCTTCGGCGACGTGGGCGTGGCGGTCATCGCGATCCTGAACGCCATGCGCGCCATGCGCGTGGAGCGCTAGCGGCTCGCGCCCGACGAGAAGCCCCCAGTCGCGAGCGCGCCGGCGGCGGCAGCTGGTTCAGCCGAGAGCGCGCCCCCTGCCAACTCCCTGCCACGAAACGGCCGCGATTGGGTGGTTGGGCGCTACCGCGTCAAGCGGGGAGCCCCCTTTGCCCCAAACCCCTCGCGGTTGGGTGGCATCCTTGATGCGAGGGGGCCTCCGGACACCCAATCGACACCGTTTCGCGGCCGCGTCCTTCTCGCCACCAGCGCTTTTATCGGCGAGAAGGACGCGAGACATCAAGGATGCCACCCAATCGCAGCCACTTCGCGCGGGACCGGAGACCGGCTGGGCAAGGTGGGCGGCCCCCTCGTCAAGTCACGCAAGGCCCGAGCCAAACGCACGCCTTGGGCGGCCGTTCCGTGCGCGCGACTCGGCGCAACCCCGCACTTCTCGCCAGGCCCGAGCCAAACGCACGCCTTGGGCGGCCGTTCCGTGCGCGCGACTCGGAGCAACCCCGCACTTCTCGCCAGGCCCGAGCCAAACGCACGGACCCGGCCTGGAAACCGTGCGCCCGGCTCGGAGCGCGCGGCGAGAAGAGCGCCCTACCGCGAGGTCGGCCTGCCGCTCTCGGCGCGCTCCTCGCGCGCGAGGCGGCTGCGCAGCTCGGCCAGGCCGCCCTCGAGCCCCACGGGGTAGGTCTGGGGGTTGAGGAAGCGGGCCACCGCGGGGTCGAGCCTCATGAGGGCGTCCTTGCAGCGCTCGCGCGCCGCCTCGATCCCCTCCGGCTCGCCGACGCGCCCGCCGTGCTCGACCATGGCCACGAGCAGCTCCTCCGGCTCGCCGGAGAGGCGGTGCGTGACGTAGGGGTCGAGGATGTCCACCATCTCGCGCGCGACCCCGGGCCGCGCCACCTCGTCGACGACGAGCATGTCCGCCTCGGGGCGCCCGGCCGGGTCGTAGTAGCGCAGGACGTGCTGGACGCCGGGGACGGTGCGCTTGTAGGACTGCTCGGAGAGCTTGATGACGGGCGTCCAGGGCTCGTCCGCGCCGCGGCGGATGGCGGAGAGCTTGTAGACCCCGCCGAGCGAGGGCTGCGGGTCGCAGGTGGCGAGCTTGGTACCCACGCCGAAGGAGTCAATCGGCGCGCCCTGCGCGAAGAGCGACTGGATGGTGTACTCGTCGAGGTCGTTGGAGACCGAGATCTTGACGTAGGGGAGTCCCGCCTCGTCGAAGGCGGCGCGCGCCTCCTTGGAGAGCCTCGCCAGGTCGCCGGAGTCCAGGCGGACCGCCGAGAGCCTCTCGCCGCCTTCCTCCATCTCCTTGGCCACCGTGATGGCGTTTCTGATGCCCTGGTGCACGTCGTAGGTGTCGAGCAGCAGCGTGCAGTTCTTGGGGCTCGACGCGGCGAAGGCGCGGAAGGCCTCGAGCTCGCTCGGGAAGGCCATGACCCACGAGTGGGCGTGGGTGCCGAAGACGGGGATCCCGTAGATCTTGCCCGCCAGCACGTTGGAGGTCGAGCTCGCTCCGGCTATGTAGGAGGCGCGCGCGACCGCGAGGCCGCCGTCGGGCCCCTGGGCGCGGCGCAGACCGAAGTCGGACACCGGGTGCCCCTCGGCCGCGCGCACCACGCGCGCGGTCTTGGTCGCCACGAGCGTCTGGAAGTTCACGAGGTTGAGCAGGGCCGTCTCGATGAGCTGGCAGTCGATGACGGGCCCCTCGACGCGCACCATGGGCTCCCGGCCAAAGATCACCTGTCCCTCGGGGACGGCGTGGATGGTGAGGTCGAGCCGGTGGTCGCGCAGGTACTCCAGGAACCCCGGCTTGAACATCGGGCCGCCCCCGGGCGCCTGCACGCTCGAGAGGAAGGCGATGTCGTCGTCCTCGAAGACGAAGTTCTCCACCAGGTCGGCGATCTGGCCGGTACCGCAGCACACCGCGTAGCCGCCGTCGAAGGGGCAGTCGCGGAAGAACGCGTTGAAGCAGGCCTGCGCGTCGGCGAGCCCCGCCTCCCAGAACCCCTGGGCCATCGTGAGCTCGTAGAGGTCGGTGTTGAGGCACACGTCCGTGGGCTTGGTGCGGTCGGTGAGTGACATCGCGCCCTCCTATCCGAGGACCGTCGCGGCGACAAAGACCACGATGGCCACCGCCACGACGAGGATGACGACCTTCTGGCCGAGCGGCATCCTGAGGTCGTCCTCGTCGGGCTCCATCAGCTTGCGGCCCCGCTCCCGCGCGGCGGCCTCGCGCGCGATCTGGTCGCGCTCCGCCTCGCTGCGGGCCCTCTGCGCGCGCAGGCGCTCGAGCTCCGCGCGCTCGGCCGCGTCGCGGCTCGCCTGCTCGCGGGCTTCCTTCTCGGCGCGCAGCTGCTCGAGCTCGGCGCGCTCCTCGTCGGTGAGGCCTGCGTTGTCTGCCATGGGTCCTCCGTTTGCGTGAGTGGGCAGTGCCTAGATGGTATACCTTTTCGGGCGCGAGGCGCCGCTCTCGAGCTCGGGGCCCTCGACGCCCGTCGCGTCGAAGGCGGGCACGAAGCTCTCCGAGACCGTGCCCCCCTCCTGCCACCAGATTCGCTCGAAGCCCAGGTCGTCGGCATGGCAGAGCACGATCTCGTACTCCTCGTCCGTGACGGCGCGCGCGAGCTCGCCGCCCGCGCGGCGGCAGCGCTCGTTGGGGGTGTACTGGTTCATCACCGAGAGGTCGACCTCGTTTCCGGCAAGCTCCCACACGCGGTCGAGCACGGCGCAGGAGTCGTCCGCGTGCCCGGGCAGCACGAGGTGGCGCACGATGACGCCCCTGAGCATCCTGCCGTCCTCGCCAAGCGCGGACCCTCCCCTGGCGCGCACCCCCTCGACCATGGCGAGAAGCGCCTCGGAGGCGACCTCGGGGTAGTCCGGCGCGCCCGAGAGCTCCCCGGCGAGCGCGGGGCTCGCGTACTTGAAGTCGGTGAGCCACGCGTCCACGACGTCGGCCAGCTCGCGCACCACCTCGGCGCGCTCGTATCCGGAGGTGTTGCACACCACCGGAATCCCCAGGCCCGCGTCGCGGGCGAGAAGGACCGCCTCGCGCACGTGGGGCGCAAAGTGCAGCGGCGTCACGAGGTTGACGTTGAGGGCGCCGGCCGCCTGGAGCTCGAGCATCATCTCGGCGAGGCGCGCGGTCGTGACGACGAGGCCAAAGCCCCCGGACGAGATCTCGTGGTTCTGGCAGAAGACGCAGCCGAGCGGGCAGCCCGAGAAGAAGATCGCCCCCGAGCCCGCGTCGCCAGAGACGGGGGGCTCCTCCCAGAAGTGCAGGGCCGAGCGCGCGACCCTGAGCTCGGCGTCCATGCCGCAGCGCCCACGCCTTCCCGCGGAGCGAGCGACCCCGCAGCGGCGCGGGCAGAGCTCGCAGGCGTCGTAGGCCCCGGGACGGACGAGCGTGCCGGCGCCGCTCACGGGCGCCTCCCGGGACGGAAGTGCCGCTCGTGCTCGTGGATCTTCTCGGCCTCCTCCTCGAAGGCGTCGTCGGCCGGCGTCACGAGCTCGTCGGTGCCCGTGCGCGGGTCGTAGTGGTGCAGCAGCACCGGCTCGAAGAGGTGCAGGTGCCGCGCGAAGAGCATGGAGACGCCGAGCAGCACGCAGAAGATCACGATGCGCGGCATGGTGTCGACCTGGGTCATCACGAGCGAGCCCGCGCACAGAAGCCCCGTCCACGCGTACATGAGCAGGACGGCCTGCCGCTGGTCGAAGCCCTCCTCCATGAGGCGGTGGTGGATGTGGCCGCGGTCGGCGTGGCCGATGCTCACGTGGCCGCGCAGCCTCCGCACGATGGCCGAGAAGGTGTCGATGATCGGAACGGCGGCGATGACGAGCGGCACGATGATCGTCGTGAGGCCCGCGACGCGCGTCACGGAGAGCAGCGAGATGGAGCCGAGGGCGAAGCCGAGCGTGAGCGCCCCGGAGTCGCCCATGAAGATGGACGCCGGGTGGAAGTTGTAGCGCAGAAAGCCCAGGGAGGCCCCCACGACGGCCACGGCCAGCACCGCCGCGTCGAGGCGGCCGGCGAGCACGGAGTGGACGAACATGGTGGCGCCCGCGATGGCCGAGATCCCGGCGGCCAGGCCGTCGAGGCCGTCGATGAGGTTGATGATGTTGGTGTAGGCCACAAGGTAGAGCACCGTGATCGGGTACGCGAGCCAGCCGAGGCTCAGGAAGCCGGGGGCGAACGGGTTGGAGATGTCCCCGATGACGAGCCCGCCCGCGACCGCGAGCGTGGCCGCCAGCACCTGGCCCGCGAGCTTCTGGAGCGGCTTGAGCGAGTAGCGGTCGTCGAGCAGCCCCGTGAAGAAGATGACGAGAAACGCCAGCACGAGCAGCCAGTAGTCGACCTGGAGCTTGGGCGAGGGCACGAGAACCGCGGGCCAGCGGAGGTAGGTGGTCCCGAGGTACTGGACCACGAACGCGGCGACGATGCCGCAGAAGATGGCGATCCCCCCCATGCGCGGGATGGGCTTGCGGTTGATGCGGCGCTTGTTGGGGTAGTCGACGGCGTCGACGGCGACGGCGATCCTTCGCGCGAGCGGGGTCGTTGCCAGGGTGGTGACGAGCGCCGCGGCAAAGAGGCACAGGTATGCAGTCCAGTGCGAAGCCACCTCGTCCGTCCCCGTTCTTCTCGCCAAAGCATTGTCCTGCCCATGATAGCGGAAGAGGGGCCGGACATGCTGAAGGCTCCTTGGGGTCGTGGAGCGGGCGCGTGGGGCGCACGCCTATACCAACTCTTGCCGAGAACGAAGCCCAAGTCAAGACTGGTTTCTTTGCGTGGGTGCTCTATAGTTGAGGTGTCGTTCCCCTGCGGGCAAACTGGGTGAACCGACAAGCGTTACTTGGGAGTCCGATATCTCGTGTTCAGTACGGAGATTCCCCGTTGATGGGAAAGCCGGAACGCGCGATGGGGACACCCACCTTATGAGAGGTGGGTTCATTGACGCACCGCAGGGGACGGCTTTTTTGTGCCGCGAGCCACGCCGCCGGCGCTTCTCGCCGCTCTCGCCTCCTCATCCCTCGCCCCTCTCGCCCGCAGGCGTCCCCTCTCGACCGCATGTGGCCCTTCTCGACCGCAGGCGGGTTTGATTGAGAAGTTTTACGTTCAAACGCTCATAAGCGGTCTCGCGCGACCCCGCGCGTCTCCCGGCCTCCCCCTTTCGCCCAAAACCCGCGGCGATTGGGCGGCATGTTTGATGCACTCGCGCCCGCCAGGGGCGTCACGTGGCGAGAAGGACGAGCCGCCCCGGCGTTTTGCCAGCTCAGGGGACGTCAGGACACCCGGCGTAACGTGCAGGACCGGTCGGGACATAAAGGATGGCACCCAATCGCGCCGCTTTTCGGCGGGAGGCGCCTCGCGCCCACGGGCCGCCGCGACGGGCGGCACCTCCCGTCGCACAAAAAAATCGGACGCCCTCCGCGGAAGGCGTCCGACAACACGTTCTATGGTGGAGACGAGGGGATTCGAACCCCCGGCCTCTGCCTTGCGAAGGCAGCGCTCTCCCAGCTGAGCTACGTCCCCAGGCGCATCGCGCGTTGGCTATTGTGGCAGCACCGCGACCGGCTGTCAAGCGGCAATGGCGAAGTCGCGGCGCAGGGCCCAGGCCTAGCGGCCGTACGCACCGCGCAGCGAGTACCAGCCGCCCGCCTCCCCCACCGCGAGCGGCACGCCGAAGAGCTCGCTCATGACCTCGCTCGTGAGCAGGCGCTCCTTGGGTCCGTCGGCAAAGACCTCGGCGTCCTTGATAAGAAGGACGCGGCGGATGTCCGGGATGATGTCCTCGGGGTAGTGCGTCACGAGCACCACCGAGCGGCCCTCGGCGGCGAGCGTGCGCATGGTCTGGCGCACGTGGTACATGCCCTCGGGGTCGAGCCCCGTGCAGGGCTCGTCGAAGATGAGGACCTGCGGGTCGCGCACGAGCTCGCGCGCCACGAGCACGCGGCGCACCTGGCCGGTGGAGAGCGTCATCACGTCGCGCCCCGCGAGCTCGGGGATGCCCAGGCGCTCGAGCGCGTCCATCGCGAGCGCGCGGTCCCTCTCGCCCACCTCGGCGCGCAGCGGGACCCCGAGCGAGCCGAAGAGGCCGCCCACCACGATGTCCGAGACCGGGAGGTGAACGCGCACCTGGTCGTGCATCGTGGAGCTCACGATGCCGAGCGTGCGCTTGATCTCGGCGAGCTCGGGTCGCGCGGCGCCGCGGAAGAGCACGGGCGGCTCCTCGCGCCAGACGGGGAACACCTCGCGCGTGAGCAGCTGGATGAAGGTGGACTTGCCCGCGCCGTTGGGGCCGAGAAGGGCCACGTGCTCGCCCTCGGCGAGCGAGAAGTCGCCGACGTGCAGGATGGTCTTGCCGCCGCGCACGACGCTCGCCTCGTGGATCTTGAAGAGCGGCGGTCGGGTGCCCGCCGCGGCGCGAGCGTCCTTCTCGCCGTCGCCGTTGGTTTCCATTTGGTGCCCCCTTTCGGCCTCCCGGGACGTCGGCGCCCCGGCGAGGACTACTATAGGCAGATCGGAGTCTCGCCGGCGCGCCGCGTCGCGCGCCGTCACCAACTAGCAAAGGAGCCCGCCATGGCAGAGATGCTCTCCCTCGAGGCCTTCGAGGAGGCCTCCGAGAAGGTCCGCGAGGTCACGCTCGAGACCAAGCTCGTGGAGAGCCCGCACTTCTCGGCCGCCACGGGCAACCGCGTGTGGCTCAAGCCCGAGAACCTCCAGCGCACGGGCGCCTACAAGGTGCGCGGCGCCTACTACAAGATCTCCGGGCTCGCGCCCGAGGAGCTCTCCCGCGGCATCATCACCGCGAGCGCGGGCAACCACGCCCAGGGCGTGGCCTTTGCCGCGACGCGCGCCGGGGCCCGCTCCGTGGTGGTGATGCCCGAGACCACGCCGCTCATCAAGGTGGAGCGGACCAAGCACTACGGCGCCGAGGTCGTGCTCCACGGCGACGTCTACGACGAGGCCTGCGACCACGCCCTCGAGCTCGCCGAGCGCGAGGGCTACACGTTCATCCACCCGTTCAACGACCCGGTGGTCGCCACCGGCCAGGGCACCATCGCCATGGAGGTGGTCCAGGAGCTGCCGCTCGTGGACACGATCCTCGTGCCGGTGGGCGGCGGCGGGCTCGCCTGCGGCGTGGCCACCTTCGCCAAGCTCTACAACCCCAAGATCCGCGTGGTCGGCGTGGAGCCGGCGGGCGCGCCCTCGCTCACGGCGGCGCTCGAGGCGGGGCGCCCGGTGCGCCTGCCCGGGGCGAACACCATCGCCGACGGCACGGCCGTGCTCGAGGTGGGCGACGCCGTCTTCCCCTACCTGCAGGCGAACCTCGACGACGTCATGACCGTGCCCGACGAGGAGCTCATCGTGGCGTTTCTCGACATGGTCGAGAACCACAAGATGATCGTGGAGAACTCCGGCCTGCTCACGGTAGCCGCGCTCAAGCACCTGCCGGCGGAGAACAAGCGCGTGGTGGCGATCCTCTCGGGCGGCAACATGGACGTCATCACGATGAGCTCGGTGGTGCAGCACGGCCTCATCCAGCGCGACCGCATCTTCACCGTGAGCGTGCTCCTGCCCGACCGCCCCGGCATGCTCGTGCGCGTGGCGAGCGTCATCGCCGAGCAGAACGGCAACGTCATCAAGCTCGAGCACAACCAGTTCGTGAGCACCAACCGCAACGCCGCGGTGGAGCTGCGCGTGACGATCGAGGCCTTCGGCACCGACCACAAGGCGCAGATCGTGGACGCCCTCGAGGCCGCGGGCTTCTCGCCGACCCTCACCCAGACTTCGCTGTAAGGCGAAGGGGCGGTCCCCTCGCCCCGCTCACGAAAGGAGACCCCCGTGAACGCCGCCTGCCTCATGGAGCTCATGGACGCCGCGCTCGCCTAGCGCGAGAACCGCCCGCGGGCGAAATCAGGCCGTTCGCGGGCGGTCACGTCCCGGAAACACGCCGCGCGTATCGTACGGCCCACTGAGCAAATGCGACGACAGGGCAAGTACGGGCCGCACCCGTCACACAGCGAGCGGGCAGCGTGAGAACCCGCGGCGGACGGCCCCGAACACTCCCTCGAGCAGCTCGCGAGAACCCTCCGCGCCGCGCGGGACACCCCCGACGGCAGCCGAGAAGTACCGCGCGCCGGAACCCGCCGTCATGGGCATCGAGGCCAGACCTCGCATTTCTCACACACAGCGAGAGGAAGCGAGGAGACATGCAGCAGTTGCGCAGCGATGCCATCAAGCGCGGGCTTGCCCGAGCGCCCCACCGGAGCCTGCTCGCGGCCGACGGCCTCACCGACGAGGAGCTCGACCGCCCGCTCGTGGCCGTGGTCTCGGCACAGAACGAGGTCATCCCCGGCCACCTTCACCTCCAGCAGATCGCCGACGCCGTCAAGGCGGGCGTCCGCATGGCCGGCGGCACGCCGCTGCAGGTCAACACCATCGGCGTGTGCGACGGCATCGCGATGAACCACGAGGGCATGCACTACAGCCTCGTCAGCCGCGAGGTCATCGCCGACAGCGTAGAGTGCGCCGTCCAGGGCCACCAGTTCGACGCCATGGTACTGATCCCATCCTGCGACAAGATCGTGCCCGGCATGCTCATCGCCGCCGCGCGCCTGAACATCCCCACCGTCCTCGTCTCCGGCGGCCCCATGCTCGCCGGTCGCGGGCGCGACGGGTCCCAGACCGACCTCAACTCCCTCTTCGACGCCGTGGGCCAGGTCACCGCCGGCACGATGACCGAGCAGGAGTGCTCCTGGCTCGAGAAGACGGCCTGCCCCACCTGCGGCAGCTGCTCGGGCATGTTCACCGCCAACTCCATCTGCTGCCTGGCCGAGGCCCTCGGCATCGCGCTTCCCGGCAACGGCACCGTGCCGGCCGTCTACTCCGAGCGCATCCGCCTCGCCAAGCGCGCCGGCATGAAGGTCATGGAGCTCGTCGAGAAGAACCTCTGCGCGCGCGACGTCCTCAGCCCCGCCGCCATCCACAACGGCATGGTGCTCGACATGGCCTTCGGCGGCTCGACCAACACGATGCTGCACCTCACGGCCATCGCGCAGGCCGCCGGCTGCCCCGTCACCATGGAGGACTGGGACCGCGCGAGCGCCGAGACGCCCAACATCGTGCGCATCGCGCCGGCGGGCCCGCTGCACATCCAGGACCTGAACGACGTGGGCGGCGTCTCAGCCATCATCGGGGAGCTCGGGCGCACCGGCCACCTCGACCTCTCGGCCGTGACCTGCCACGGCACCATGGCCGAGTGGGTCGCCGAGTGCCCCGAGCCCGACGGGGAGGTCGTGCGCCGCGTCGAGGACGCCTACTCCCCCGACGGCGGCCTCAAGGTCGTCCGCGGCAACCTCGCGCCGGACTGCGGCGTGGTCAAGAAGAGCGCCGTGGACCCGTCCATGTGGCGGCACTCCGGCCCCGCGCGCGTCTTCGACTCCGAGGAGCAGGCCTGCGAGGCCATCTTCGGCGGGGCGATAAACCCGGGCGACGTGGTGGTCATCCGCTACGAGGGCCCGGCGGGCGGCCCCGGCATGCGCGAGATGCTCACCCCCACCTCCGCCATCTGCGGCATGGGGCTCGCCACCTCCGTGGCCCTCATCACCGACGGGCGCTTCTCGGGCGCCTCCAAGGGCCCGTGCATCGGCCACGTCTCCCCCGAGGCCGCGGCCGGCGGTCCGATCGCGCTCGTCCGCGAGGGCGACGTGATCTCCATCGACATCCAGGCAGGCACGCTCACGCTGGAGGTGGCGCAGGGCGAGCTCGAGCGCCGGCGCGCCGCGTGGCAGCCGCCCGCTCCCAAGTACGAGACGGGGGTTCTCTCCCGCTACGCAAGACTGGTCACGAGCGCAGACAAGGGGGCCTACCTCTCATGATTACCACCGAGGAGAAGGTCGCCCGCCGGCGGCGCGCCATAGAGGGGCGCCCGCTCGGCCCGGGCAGCCACACCGAGCACGAGGGCAAGACCATGACCGGGGCGCAGGCGATCATCGCCAGCCTCGAGGCCGAGGGCGTGGACACCATCTTCGGCTACCCCGGCGGCCAGGCCATCAAGATCTACGACGCCCTGTACGACTCCAAGAAGATCCGCCACGTCCTGGCGCGCCACGAGCAGGGCGCCACGCACATGGCCGACGGCTACGCGCGCGCCACGGGCAAGGTCGGCGTGGTGCTGGTCACCTCCGGCCCCGGCGCCACCAACACCGTGACGGGCATCGCGACGGCCTACATGGACTCCGTCCCGCTCGTCGTCATCACCGGCCAGGTCACGCGCGGCGTCATCGGCACGGACGCCTTCCAGGAGTCCGACATCGTGGGCATCACCATGCCGATCGTCAAGCACAGCTTCCTGCTGCAGTCCACCGACGACCTCACGCGCACCTTCCGCGAGGCCTTCTACATCGCCTCCACCGGGCGGCCCGGCCCCGTGCTCATCGACATCCCGAGCGACCTCTCCGGCTCCGAGATGGTCTTCCACTACCCCGACTCCGTGAGCATCGCGAGCTACCGGCCCACCTACAAGGGCAACGCCAAGCAGGTCAAGCAGGCCGCCGCGCTCATCGCCGCGGCGAGGCGCCCTCTCATCATGGCCGGCGGCGGCATCGTCTCCAGCCACGCCTGCCCCGAGCTCACCGAGCTCGCCGAGCGCATGAACATCCCCGTGGTCACCACCCTCATGGGCAAGGGCGCCATGCGCTGCTCCAACCCGCTCAACCTCGGCCCCGTGGGAATGCACGGCTCCAAGTACGCCAACATGGCCGTCACCGAGTGCGACCTGCTCGTGGCCGTGGGCGCGCGCTTCTCGGACCGCGTGACCGGCAAGGTCGACGAGTTCGCCCCGCACGCCCAGATCATCCACATCGACATCGACCCGGCAGAGATCGGCAAGATCGTGAACCCGGCCGTGCCCATCGTCGGCGACGCCAAGTCCGTCCTCGCCTCGCTCAACGAGCGCCTGGCCAAGATGGGCGCCACGCCGGTCTGCGACGAGTGGACCGCCGAGGTCTTCGGCTGGCGCGAGCGCTGGCCCTTCTACACCGCCGACTTCGCCGACTACCCCGACAAGATCGCCCCGGAGGTCGTGCTCTCCAAGCTCTCCGACAAGCTCGACCCCGAGGCCTCCATCGTCACCACCGAGGTCGGCCAGCACCAGATGTGGGCGCACCAGAACATCCACCGCGAGCACGCGCGCACCTTCATCAGCTCCGGCGGCCTCGGCACGATGGGCTTCGGCTTCCCGGCTGCCATCGGCGCCAAGATCGGCTGCCCGGACGAGCAGGTCGTCTGCGTGGCCGGCGACGGCTCGTTCCAGATGAACAGCCAGGAGATGGCCACGGCAAAGATCAACGACGTCCCGGTCAAGGTGCTCGTCATCGACAACCGCGCCCTCGGCATGGTCCACCAGTGGCAGCACCTCTTCTACAACGACCGCTTCTCGTTCACCGAGCTCGCCGACAACCCCGACTTCGTCAAGCTCGCCGACGCCTACGGCTGGCGCGCGGCGCGCATAACGCGGCCCGAGGAGATCGACGCCGCGCTCGACGAGATGCTCGCCTCCGACGAGCCCTACCTGCTCGACGTGATGATCCCGGCCGAGCAGACCGTCTACCCGATGGTCGCCCCCGGCGCCCCCATCGACGACATCATCGGCGCGCTCGACGTGACCCTCGGAGGGGTGCGCGTCAGCGAGAAGGGCTTCGGCGAGGGCGGGCGCCCGCGCGTCAAGCCGTCCCACGAAGGAGTTGATGAGTCATGAACTACCTGCTCTCGGTACTCGTGGAGAACCGGCCCGGCGTGCTCAGCCGCGTCACGGGCCTCATCAGCCGCCGCGGCTTCAACATCGAGTCGCTCACCGTCGCCCCCACCGAGGACGAGAACCTCTCGCGCATGACGATCATCGTCGAGGCGGACGAGGTCGGCTTCGAGCAGATCACCAAGCAGCTCCACAAGCTCGTCTCGGTCTACAAGATCTCCGACCTCACCTACGAGGACGCCGTCGAGCGCGAGCTCGTCCTCTTCAAGGTCCAGTCGACGCCCGAGCGCAGGCACGAGATCATCGAGATCGCCAACGTGTTCCGCGCCAAGGTGGTCGACGTGGGCAAGAACACCCTCACGATCGAGGCCACCGGCGCCGCCAGCAAGCTCGACGCCATGAAGGACCTGCTGCGCGCCTACGGCATCAAGCAGCTCACGCGCACCGGCAAGATCGCCATGGCGCGCGGCTCCCAGTGACGCGAGGGGACGGTCCCCTCGCATCGTCCGGCACCACCCGCCGCCGCGCGCGGCGGTTCACATAGGTACAAGCGGCTCGACTAAGGAGAAGAACATGGCCGTCACCATCTACTACGAGAAGGACGTCGACCCGAGCGTCATCCAGGGCAAGAAGGTCGCCATCATCGGCTACGGCTCCCAGGGCCACGCCCACGCCCTCAACCTCATGGACTCCGGCTGCGACGTCCGCGTCGGCCTGCGCGAGGGCTCCAAGAGCGCCGAGAAGGCCCGCGAGGCCGGCCTGAAGGTCGTGAGCATGGACCAGGCCGCCGAGGAGGCCGACGTCATCATGGTCCTCGTGCCCGACGAGACCCAGCCGGCCGTCTACGAGGAGCACATCAAGGACCACCTCAAGCCCGGCGACACGCTCGCCTTCGCGCACGGCTTCAACATCCACTACGGCTACATCAAGGCCCCCGAGGACGTCAACGTCATCATGTGCGCGCCCAAGGGCCCGGGCCACATCGTGCGCCGCCAGTACACCGAGGGCTCCGGCGTGCCCGACCTCGCGTGCGTAGCGCAGGACGCCACCGGCGACGCCTGGGACATCGTGCTGTCCTACTGCTGGGGCGTCGGCGGCGCCCGCTCCGGCATCATCAAGGCCACCTTCAAGGAGGAGACCGAGGAGGACCTCTTCGGTGAGCAGGCGGTGCTGTGCGGCGGCCTCGTCGAGCTCGTGAAGGCCGGCTTCGAGACCCTGACCGAGGCGGGCTACCCCGAGGAGCTGGCCTACTTCGAGGTCTACCACGAGATGAAGATGATCGTCGACCTCATGTACGAGTCCGGCATCCACTTCATGAACTACTCGATCTCCAACACCGCCGAGTACGGCGAGTACTACGCCGGCCCGCAGGTCATCAACGCCGAGTCCCGCGAGGCCATGAAGCGCATCCTGGCCCGCATCCAGGACGGCAGCTTCGCGCAGGAGTTCGTCGACGACTGCAACAACGGCCACAAGTGGCTGCTCGAGAAGCGCGAGGAGATCAACTCCCACCCGATCGAGAAGACCGGCGAGAAGATCCGCTCCATGTTCAGCTGGATCAAGAAGTAGCCGGATCGGCGAGAAGAGCCCGCATCGACGGTCCCAGGGCCCGGCGCCGCGCGCGTCGGGCCCTTCGCGTGCGTCGGATGCGCCCGGACGGGAGCCCAGACGGAACACGCCCGCACCCGATGCCCGCACTTCTCGCCCGCACTTCTCGCCCGCACCCAGAGAGTGCGGGCCTCGAGATCGCGCCAGCCCGCACTCCCCGCCAAACGTCGGGTACTCGCCCGCACTTCTCGCCCCCGAGGTGCAAAAGCGCCCGCACCTGTTGAGTGCGGGCATCGGGTGCGGGCGCAGGCGAGAAAAACCGCGCGCCTACTCCCCCGCCGGGCGCGCCGCGGCGACGCCAACGCGATGCGACAGACCGATGCTCGGCCGCTCAACGACGCGCCAGAACGCCACGGCAAAGACGAGGCTCGCCGCGAGCGCCACGACGGACTGGGCAAGCGGGGACACGACCCCAAGGCGGGGCAGCAGGGCCTCGAGCCCGCCCACGACCACGGCGTGCGTGAGGTAGAGCGAGAACGAGACGGTGCCGAGGAAGCGCACGGGGCGGACGGAGAGGGCACGCCGCACGAGCCCGTCGGTCACGGCAAGCACCACGAGGGCCGCGCACGCGGCGTTCATGAGCGTCGCGAGCGCCGCGCCGAGAAGCGCGTCGACAGGCCCGAGCAGCCCCGCCGCGTTTGCCTGGGCCAGCTCGACGAGGCACAGGGCCAGCACGAGGCAGCCGACCTCCACGGCCGGGGTCAGGCGCGCCCGGGAGAGCTCGTCGAGGTGGCGGGCGAGAAGGACGCCGAGCCAAAACGTCAGGCACAGCCGCAGCGGGAAGTAGCCGCACCAGTGCGAGACGAAGATGCCTGCGAAGAGCGCCGCGGCCGTGAGGCGCTCGCGGCGAACGCGCGCGAGGCACGCGATCGCGAGCGGAAGCGTGAGCGAGAACCACAGCTCCCAGCACATCGACCACACCGGGGAGTTCACTCGCGACAGCGGGGTGCCGAGGAGCGTCCGGGCATCGTCGGAAACGTTGAAGACGACGTCGAACTGCATGAGGACGTCATGGGTGACGCGCTGCGCCCCGCCGGCGAAGTCGATCGCCGTCGCCGAGCGGCCCGTCGACCCGATGCGCCACGCGACGTAGCCCGCCACGACGCCGAGCGCGACCGCGGCGAAGAGCGGGACGCACAGGCGCACCACGCGACGGGGGTAGTAGGCGATCCAGTCGTAGGGGCGTCCCGCGCGCAGGCGCGAGAGCGGTCCGATCGAGAGGACCACGCCCGAGAGCACGAAGAACACGATCACGGCCGGGGTGCCGGGGATGAGCGAGTACGGCGCACCCGGCCCCCAGAGCTCGAGCATCATGGCAACGTGCAGGACGAGCACGACGACGCTCGCCACGCCGCGCAGGCCGTCGAGCGAGTGAATGCGGGCCGGTTCGGAAGATGCGCTCATGGAGCCCCCGTTTCAGGTTAGAGTCAGCATCCATTGTAGCGGCCTCGCGCACACCGGCGCGCACGCACAGAAAAGGGGCGGCGCCCCATTGCGCCGCCCCGCGTCTTTGTACTTTGGAATCACCCGTGTCAGTGAGGTCGAAGTCCGACGAGACGATTCAATGTCTGGACCCGCCCCTGGCACTTCCTTCATCAGCCCGTTCCGAAATACGTTTCGGAGAACGTTGGCGAGTGCGCTCGCCCCAGCTGTTATAGGGCCTCGGTCGCGCGGTCGGCGGGTCCAAACCCTGCTATCTCTTCTGTGTTCACTGGACTCGCCTCCTCTGCCGGTCGCTTTGTGGGTAGCGACGATGTTCTTAGTTACTCTGTTTGTTCCACCGCGCGCGCTACCCTATTCCGCGTTTTTCTCGCCTTCCGCGAACGGTTCGGATTTGCCGGCGGACGGCACGAACCCCACGTCACGCGCCAGAAGGTCAGCGAGCTCGCGGCTTGAGTGCACGCCAAGCCGCTCGTAGCCCTGTGCTCGGTAGGCGCTCACGGTACCGCGCGCCACGTGCAGGGACTCGCAGATCTCGGGCGTGGCGCGCCCGAGGGCGATCTCGACGAGCACGCGTGCCTGGAGCTCACCCGCACCGCGCCCGCGCAGGTAGAGCACGCAACGCTCCACGTCCAGCGTCTGCGCCACGCGCTCGCGCGGCCACAGCAGATGCGGGGCGAGCAGGGCGAGCGCGATGTCGTAGCCGACCGCGGCGGGCACGCTTGCGCTCACCATGCTCCTCGAGGGGAGCTCGACCCAGATGGGCTGCGACCCACCCGCGCACAGCCCCAGGCCCGCGAGGGCAATCACCACAAGGGCCAGGCGACCGCTCACCTTGCGGTGTCGCAGGCGCATGTTCTGAAGCCTCGCATAGGCGAGAAGAACGATCCAAGGCAGCATCAGCGCCAGTACGGGAAAGGCGAGCACCCCAGCCTGATGATCGAAACTCACAAGCGAGGAGTAGTTCGTCACGTTGTGGACGATCATGCCCGAGAAGAGCGCAAGCGCCATGAGCGGCAGCGACCCCGCGCGCCCCACGTCCAGCTCGGGAGGCTGGGCGGCAGCGCCGCGCGACGGAGGCACGAGCTCGTCGAGCGAGGCGAGCCCGAGCTTCTCGCAGGCGCGAGATCGATAGGTGCTCACGGAGGACGCGCTGATGCCGAGCGCCTCGGCCGCCTGCGCCTGCGTGCTCCCCGAGACGAGGAGCTCGGCGACCTCGCGCTCTCGCTCCGTGAGCGCATCCGCACCGGGACGCCCGTCGATCGGGGACGCGGGCGGCTCGCTGGCCCCGGGGACCGGCATCACCCAGGCCACGAGCACGACGCCCCACAGGCACCAGGCCGCGTAACGCGCAACGCGCTCGAAGAGGGAGATTGACTGACGGAGTACGTAGGAGTCCCCGGCCATCCCAAGATAGTATGCCCCCGCAAGCCCCAGATAGGCCACGAGCGCCACCGCGGCCGCAGCGCAGAGCACCCGCCGCCGGGGCACAACCCGGTCTCGATACGCATACCCGAGCGCGGCGGCTACGAGCGCGAGCGGAATGGCCACGCTCCATGGCACGAAGGACCAGAAGCCCAGGAGGCGCCCCCATCCCTCGGGCACCGACTCCTTATAGCTGAGATAGCCCATCGCGGACGGCACGAGGAGCATCGCCGTCCCCAACATCACCCAGAGCGCCGCTCGCACGACAGCCCACACCGTTCTTCTCGCCTGCGTCATGTCCGCCTCCCTCGTGTTTGCCTTCGAGCAGAATCGTAGGCTCAGGCGGCGCAGACGTCACGTCGCGCCCGATATGCAAACCGCCTCGACAGACGAAAAGGGCCCCGGACCGTAGCCCGGGGCCTGAGGTGATGCGAAGGGGATGTCCCCTTGTCTCCTTGCGCTACTCCGCGTCGGCGATGGCCTTCTTGGCGACCTCGGCGATCTCGGCGAAGGTGGCCTCGTCGCTGTAGGCGATCTCGGCGAGGACCTTGCGGTCGAGCTCGACGCCGGCGAGCTTGAGGCCGTGCATGAACTTGCTGTAGGAGAGGCCGTTCATGCGGGCGGCGGCGTTGATGCGCTGGATCCACAGGGCGCGGAAGTCGCGCTTCTTGTTGCGACGGTCGCGGTAGGCGTACTGGCCGGAGTGCTGGGCCTGCTCCTTCATGCCGCGGAACGTGCGGGAACGGACTCCGTAGTAGCCCTTGGTGCGCTCGACGAGCGTGTTGCGCTTCTTACGGCCGGCGACGGCGCGCTTGACTCGTGCCATATCTGATCAACTCCTTGCTGGAAAACTTCAGTCGAGGGACGCTCGCGCGCCTACTTGGAACCCATGCGCTGGGACACGGTCTTGACGTCCGCGTCCGAGATGACGGTCTCCTGGCGGAAGCCGCGGATGCGCTTGGGGGACTTCTTGGTGAGGATGTGGCTCTTGAACGCCTTGGCGCGCATGATCTTGCCAGAGCCGGTGCGGCGGAAGCGCTTTGCCGTACCCTTGTGCGTCTTCATCTTGGGCATGCTAGTTCTCCTTCTCCGTGGTGACGTCCCCGTCCCCATCAGCCTTCTGGTCGAAGGCGCCCTTGATCGGGACGATGGTCATGTGCATGTTGCGGCCTTCCATGAGCGGCTTCTGCTCGACGGTGGCGACGTCCTTGAGGTCGGCTGCCAGGCGATCGAGGACGAGGCGCCCCTGCTCCGGGTGGGCCATCTCGCGGCCGCGGAACATGATCGTGATCTTGACGCGGGCACCCTTCTTGAGGAAGCGGATGACGTGACCCTTCTTGGTCTCGTAGTCGCCCACGTCGATCTTGGGACGGAACTTCATCTCCTTGATCTCGACCTTGGCCTGGTTCTTGCGAGCGGCCTTGGCCTTGCGGTCCTGCTCGTACTTGAACTTCTTGTAGTCGAGCATCTTGCAGACGGGAGGATCTGCGTTGGGCGCGATCTCCACGAGGTCAAGACCCTGGTCGCCGGCGATGCGCAGGGCATCGCGAACGCCGAACAGGCCCATCTGGGAGCCGTCGACGCCGATCAGGCGACACGTGCGTGAAGTGATCTCCTCGTTGATGCGAGGACCGTCTTTCCTGGCTATCTTCTACACCTTCCTCTCTCCGCGACTCGCGTCGCACAAAAAAGCTCCCGGCACGTGATGGCAGCGTCCGGGAGACATCGCTCGCCTGTGGCGAGAAAGCATTCGTTGTCTGACCAGACAGCAGCCACGCGGCGCCGTTCAGGTGGGGACCCACGTTCGATCCCGCTTCGCAAAAAGCACACTTGGTGAGAATAGCACGCGTCCCGGGCCCCGGCAAGAGGTTTTTCTCGCCAGTGCCCGGGACGCGCGGGCTTCAGGATTTCTCCACGCGAGGCGCGCGGGCCGCGGCTAGAGGTTGAGGGAGGCGGACTGCACGTAGGTGCGCGCCTGGTACTCGCGGTCGAGGTCGTAGAGGCCCTTGGGGTCGCAGCCGAAGAGCTTCATGTTGGTGATCATGTCGCGGGCGTTGGTCTCCTCCTCGCCCTGCTCGGCGACGAACCAGTCGAGGAACTTCATCGTGCGGACGTCGTGGACGGAGTGGGCCACCTCGTAGCAGTGGTGGATGAGGCTCGTGACGTACTCCTCGTGCTCGAGACCCGCCTCGAGGGGGGCGAGGTCGTTGTCAAAGACCTTGTCCGGCTTGGCGATGGCCTCCATCGTGGGCTTGAAGTCGTTGTCGAGCAGGTAGCGACGGATGGCCAGCGCGTGGTCCATCTCCTCCTTGGCCTGGATCTCGTACCAGTTGGCAAAGCCCTTGAGGCCGCGGTCCTCGTAGTAGTCCGCGAAGGTGAGGTAGAGGTAGCTCGAGTACATCTCCTTGTTGATCTGCTCGTTCAGGACGGAGGTGACCTCGGGGGTGAGGGCCATGGCGACTTCCTTTCTCTCGTGCGGCCGTTGACTGCATTCTACCCCATCGACCGGACGCAAAACCGCTTGCCCGGCGCCACGGAGGCCGGGTGGTTGGGCGTTCGGGAGCGCCCGCGGACCGGGTTCTGGTATAGTTGCCCTGCTGGAGCCGGCGCCCACGCGCCCAGGCAGGCCCGAGTGGCGGAATTGGCAGACGCGACGGTCTCAAAAACCGTTGAGGCAACTCGTGCGGGTTCGAGCCCCGCCTCGGGCACCACCCCTTAATCCGCTGGCGAGAAGTACCAGCGGGCCTTGCCCCCCTACCGAAGAAACGGGTTCGTCGCGAGCTCGCGCGCCATCGTGGTTGCCGGGCCGTGCCCGCACAGCAGCGTCGTCTCGGGCGCGATCAGGTCCGCCATGCGCGCGAGCGAGGCCATGATCTGCGCCTCGTCGCCGCCGGAGAGGTCCGTGCGACCGTGGCTGCCCGGGAAGAGGGTGTCTCCCACGAAGGCCACGCCCTCGGCCGAGCCCCCGCCCACGAGCACCACCCCGCCGGGCGTGTGGCCCGGCGTCTCCATCACCGTGAAGGTGGCCGTCCCCACGCGCAGCACGTCGCCCTCGGAGAGCGCGCGGTCGGGCGCGGGCGCGTCCTCGTCGTAGCTGCGGCCCACCTCGCTCATCTGGCCCGCGCGCGCCGCCAGGGACGCGTCCGCCGCGTGAATCGCGAACGGGGCGCCCGTCGCCCGGACGAGGGCCGCCACGCCCCCCACGTGGTCGCCGTGGCCGTGCGTTGCCGCGACGCACGTCACGCGCGCGTCGCGGACGTGCTCGGCGACCTGCGCGCCCGAGCCGCCCGGGTCGACGACCAGGCACTCCCCCTCGCTCACGTACGCGTAGCAGTTGGTTGCGAGCGGCGTCACCTGAAAGCAGCGCAGCTCGTCTCTCTTCTCGGCCATGTCAGATCCTCTCGGACGATGCGGGGTGACTCGGAAGGGGACCGTCCCCTTGAATCACACGCGGCGCTTCATCTGGTTGGCACCCTCGCCGGGCATGATGCGGCGCGCGTCGAAGACGCTCGGCACCCGGCTCACGGCGGAGAGCAGCACGTCGAGCAGGCTCGCGTCAGAGATCGCCACGAGGAAGCGCAGGCGCGCCACGCCCTGGGCGCTCGTCTGCGTGGCGGCGGAGAGGATGTTGGCCCCCGCGTCGCCGATGGCGACCGTCACGTCCTTGAGCAGCCCCATGCGGTCGGTGGCCTCCACCACGATCTCGACCCTGAACTCGGTGGCGCCCGAGGTGTCCCAGGCGACCTCGATCATGCGGGCCGGGTTCCTCATGAGGTCGGCCACGTTGGGGCAGTTGGCCCGGTGGACCGAGACCCCGCGGCCGCGCGTGATGAAGCCCACGATCTCGTCGCCGGCGACGGGGTTGCAGCAGTGCGCCAGGTGCACGAGCAGGTCCGGGTCGCCCTTCACCACGACGCCGCAGTTGCTCCTGCGCCGCTTGCCGCGCGCGGCCTGCGTGAGCGCGTAGGACTTCATGACCGGCGCGCCGGTCGCCATGGCGTGCTCGTGCTCCGCCTGGCGCTCCGCCTCGGCGGCCGCCGCGGCGAGCTGCTCGGGCGAGCCCTCCTCGAGGATCTCCTCGATGCGGTTGGCCGCCTGCTTGAGCGAGATCTTGCCGGTGTGGACGCTCGCGAACAGGTCGTCGGCGCTGCGCAGCTCGAAGCCCTCGCACACGCGCTCGATTGCCTTGACCGTGCGGCGCGTGGAGATGCCGTAGCCGCGCTTGCGCAGCTCGTGGGCGAGCTCGGTGCGGCCGGCCTCGGCGTCGTCGTTTCTGTTCTGGGTCGAGAAGAACTTGCGGATCTTGGCGCGCGTGGACGGCATCGCCACGAGGTTCATCCAGTCGCGGCTCGGCTTGGCGTTCTTGTTGGTGAGCACCTCAACGCGGTCGCCCATCTGGAGCTTGGTGGACAGTGGGACGACCGAGCCGTTGACCTTGGCGCCCACGCAGTGGTTGCCCACCTCGGTGTGCACCGCGTAGGCGAAGTCGAGCGGCGTGGCGTCGCGCCTGAGGCTCATGACCTCGCCCTTGGGCGTGAAGACGAAGATCTCGTGCTCGAAGAGGTCCACGCGCAGGTTGTCGAGGAACTCGTGCGGGTCGTCGATGTCGTCCTCAGTGGCCCAGTCGAGGGTCTTGCGGATCCAGTTGATCGTGGAGTCTATGGCGCGGTCCTCGGCGCTCATGCGGCCGCGCGAGTTGCCCTCCTTCTTGTAGAGCCAGTGGGCCGCGATGCCGTACTCGGAGGCCTCGTGCATCTCGGCCGTGCGGATCTGGATCTCGATCGGCTTGCCGTCGGGGCCCACCACCGTGGTGTGGAGGCTCTGGTAGAGGTTGGCCTTGGGCGTGGCGATGTAGTCCTTGAAGCGTCCCGGCATGGGGTTCCACAGCGAGTGGACCGCGCCGAGCGCGGAGTAGCAGTCCCCCACCGTCTGCGTGATCACGCGCAGCGCGATGAGGTCGTAGATGTCGGAGAACTCGCGCCCCTTGCGCGTCATCTTCTGGTAGATGCTCCAGAGGTGCTTGGGGCGGCCCGTGATCTGGTAGCCCGTGAGGCCGGCGGACTTGAGCTCGTCGTCGAGCGTCTTGATGGCCCGCTCGGTGTCGTCCTCGCGCTGCGCCCTGCTGTCCTGCACCATGCGCGCCACGCGCTGGTACTCCTCGGGCTCGAGCCAGAAGAAGGCGAGGTCCTCGAGCTCCCACTTGACCGACGAGATGCCCAGGCGGTCGGCGAGCGGGGCGTAGACGTCCATGGTCTCGCGCGCCTTGAACAGGCGCCGGTCGGGCGGCAGCGCGGCGAGGGTGCGCATGTTGTGGAGCCGGTCGGCGAGCTTGATGATGACCACGCGAATGTCGCGGCTCATGGCGAGGAACATCTTGCGCAGGTTCCACGCCTGCTTGGCGTCCATGGAGCTCACCTGGATGGAGGTGAGCTTGGTCACGCCGTCCACGAGGTCGGCGACCGTCTGGCCAAAGCGCTCGACGAGCTCGTCCTTGGTCGCCGGGGTGTCCTCCACCGTGTCGTGCAGAAGCGCGGCGCAGATGGTGTCCTCGTCCATGCGCAGGTCGTGCGCGAGGATGAGGGCGACCTCGACGGGGTGGTTGATGTAGGGCTCGCCCGAGCGGCGGCGCTGGTCGCGGTGGTAGTCCGCGGCAAAGCGGTACGCCCGCTCGACCTTCTCGCAGCCCTCCTCGTCGAGGTAGGCCTCGCAGGCGGCCTGCAGCAGGCGGAAGTTCGCGGCCTCGGGGACGCCCTTTTTCGGACGGGCGGCCGGCGCCGCGGCGGGCTCAGGAGCCCTCGCGTCGGCGGCGGGCCCGACCCCGGCGGGCGTGCCCGCGGCGGGCGTTGCGGATGCGTGGTCCTTCTCGTTGGCGCTCATCTCTCTGGCCCCTTCCTCACCTCAGACGATGATACCGAAGTTGGGCGCTATGGGTCGGTTGACGCGGGCGAGAAGATCGTCGGCGGAGGCGTCGAGCACCCAGGAGCTGAACTCGGCGAACGCCTCCTGCAGGTGCAGGCCCTCCAGGTAGCACGCGGACTGCGTGAGCTCCATGCGCGCCGGCGAGGGGGCCATCTCCACCCTGCGGCCGTCGCCGAAGCCCGTGACCGAGCAGAAGCCGAGCTCGGAGAAGACCGAGAGCCCCGAGGCGACCTCGCGGCCGTCGAGCGCGCAGCGCGCGTCGAGGGAGCGAGCGGCCGCGGCGATGCCGTCGTCGTCGAGCGAGACGGCTCCGGAGGCGCGCGAGAGCGACCCGAGCGCCCGGTAGAGCGCGACGAGGTCGGCGCGGGGAGGGGCCGCGGCCGCGAGGATGCGCTCGCCGGCGCGCACGTCGCGGCCGCCGAAGAGCAGGTGCACCGTCGCCGGCGCCCCGTCGCGGCCCGCGCGGCCGCTCATCTGGTTGAACTCGACCTGGCCGAGGGGCAGACCGAAGAGAACCACGTGGCGGATGCCGGGGAGGTTGACCCCCTCCCCGAAGGCGCTCGTCGAGACGATGCAGCTCAGCGCGTCGTCGCGGAAGGCCCGCTCGACGCGGGAGCGCACGCCGCGCGAGAGGCCCGCGTGGTAGAAGGCGAGGCGCGCGGCGAGCTCGGGGACGCGGTGGCGCAGCATCCTCACGAGGGAGACCGCCTGGTCGCGCGAGCTCACGTAGACCACGCACTTCTCGCCGGTCGCGACGATTGAGACGAGGGCGGCCTCGCGGTCCCGCAGGTCGCGGCAGTCGTCCAGGGAGAGGTTGTCGCGGCGCGTTGGGTCGCAGACCACGTCCTGGGGCGCGACGCCGAGCAGGTCGCAGATGCCGCGGGCGACCTCGGGGGCGGCGGTGGCCGTCACGGCGAGCGCAGGGGGACGCCCCAGGTCGGCGAGGACAGACGGAAGCTCCAGGTAGGCCGCGCGGGCGTGCGGCCCGGCAGAGCCCGCGTGGTGCGCCTCGTCGACAACGAGAAACCCCACGCGCCCGGACTCCGCGAAGCGCGTGCGGTGGATGGCGAGGAACTCCGGCGTGGTGAGGACGACGTCTGCCGTCCCGTCTGCGAGCGCCGAGAAGATCCTCGACCGCTCCGCGCCGGGCGTCTCGCCGGTCAGGACCTCGACGGAGAGCCCCAGGGGCGCGAGGGCCTCGCGCAGGTGGTAGGCCTGGTCGGCGACGAGGGCGCGCAGCGGGTAGACGAAGACGCTCGCACGCCCGCGCGCGATGGCCTCGCGGGCGGCGTGGAGGTGGAAGACGAGGGACTTGCCGCGCCCCGTGGCCATGACGGCCAGGCACGAGCGTCCGGCGGCGAGGCGCTCGAGCGCCGCGCGCTGCGCCTCAAGGAGCGGAGCGTCGCCGATCATCTGGCGTCGGAGGGCGTCGGTGAGCTCATCCCCGCCGAGCCGGGCGAGCTCGGAGCGGCGCGCGGCCTCGGGGGCGGGCGCGTCGGGGCGCCCGGGCGAGGGGCGAGAGGCGGCCTCGGCGTCTGCCGCGGCCAGGAGGTCGTCGGCGAGCGAGGGGGCGCCGTCGGCCCCCTCCCCCGTGCGCAGCACGAGGTCCTTGACCATGAGCTTGGGCTTGGTGCGGCCCTGCCAGGTCTCGTTCACCGCCTCGAAGACGACGTCGACGGCCCCCTCCCAGGCGCAGGCGCGCTCGGGGTCGGGGGCCCTGAACATGATGGCGGGAACCGAGCTCACCCCGTCGGTGGCAACGAAGCGCAGGTGGGCGCCGTCGGCGCCGACGAGGGCGCGGTTTCTCGTGGAGACGCCGGTGACCGCGAGCAGGGGGCGCTTGTTGCCCTGCCCGAAGGGCTGGAGGCCCTCGAGCTCGCTCACGGACTCCACCGTGATCTCCCCGAGCCGCACGACCGCGGCAATCTCACCCGTGTCCTCGAACTGCTCGTCCGGGAGCGTGGCGAGGGCGGCCGAGAGCCGCGCGCGGAACTCGTCGACCTTCTCCGCCTCGCACGTCACGCCCACCGCTCCGGCGTGCCCGCCGAAGCGCACGAGCACGTCGGCGCACTGCTCGACGGCGTGGAAGAGGTCGACGGAGCCGACCGAGCGCCCCGACCCGCGCGCGAGGCCGTCCTCGGTGACGCTGAAGACGATCGCGGGGACGTGGTAGCGGTTCACGAGGCGCGAGGCGACGATGCCCTTGACGCCCTCGTGCCAGCCCTCGCCCGCGACGACCACGGCACGGCCGCCGTCGTAGGTGAGCTCGGCCTGGGCGAGCGCGCGCTCGGCGAGGGCGGCCTCGGTCTCGCGGCGCTCGGTGTTGACGGCCTCGAGCCGGCCGGCGAGCTCGGCGGCCTCGGCGGGGTCATCGGTGAGCAGCAGGTCGAGCGCGACGTCGGTCGAGCCCATGCGCCCGGCCGCGTTCAGGCGCGGGATGAGCGAGAAGGGCAGGCCGTCGGCGGCCGCCTCGGCGAGGTCGACCCCCGCCGTGGCCGCGAGCGCCACGAGCCCGGGACGGGTGTGGTGCCGCATGCGCTCCACGCCCTCCGCGACGAGCGCGCGGTTCTCGCCCGCGAGCAGCATCATGTCCGAGAGGGTGCCGAGAGCTGCGACGTCAACGTAGTCGAGCCAGAGGTCGGGCATGCCGCGACGCCGGCCGAGCTCGCAGACGAGCTTGAGCGCCACCCCGGCGCCCGCGAGCTCACGCGAGGGGCAGTCGGGGTCGAGCTTGGGGTCGGTCACGGGAACGCCCTCGGGCACGAGGTCGGCCGGCTCGTGGTGGTCGGTCACCACCACGTCGACGCCGGACTCGGTGAGCCACGCGACCTCGCGCGCCGAGGCGATGCCGTTGTCGACGGTCACCACGAGGTCCGGCGAGCAGCCGCTCCGGACGCGGTCGAGCGCCTCGCGCGACAGCCCGTACCCCTCGCCGAAGCGCCGGGGGATGAAGGGGTGGACGTCGCCGCCGAGACGGCGCAGCGCGAGCGTGAGCAGGCAGGTCGAGGTCATCCCGTCCACGTCGAAGTCGCCGAAGACGGCGATGGTCTCATGCTCGTCGAGGGCGCGCCCCACGCGCTCGACCGCCTCGTCCATCCCGGGGATGACGAGCGGGTCCTCCCAGTCGCGCGCGAGCGACGGTGTGAGGAAGGCCCGCGCGTCCTCTGGGTCAGCATGCCCGCGGGCGACCAGGACCCGCGCCACGAGCGGCGCCACGCCGAGCTCGTCTGCAAGCCGGCGCTCGGCAGACCTGTCGGACGGCAGCACCGCCCAGCGGCGGCTCTCCAGGACGCCGGGCATCAGAGCTCGCCTCCGCCGGTCGGGTGTGCGGGTCGTGGGAGGCCGGCGCCCCGTGCGCCGGCCCGTGAGTCGGTGGTTCTCATGCGTGCCTCTTCGGGTGTGGGCGCCACGCGCCCCGTCTGTTTATCGGACACGATTATACGCCCGTGCCCGGACGGAACGCGGCCGGGGCTACCAGTCCCGGGCGGCCGGCGAGGCCATCCAGTCCTCGACGAAGGAGGCGTAGGTGCCCGCGGCCACCGCCTCGCGCACGCGGCGCATGAGGTCGAGCAGGTAGAAGATGTTGTGCTGCGAGATGAGGATCGAGCCGAGCATCTCCTTCTGCCGCACGAGGTGGTGCAGGTAGGCGCGCGAGAAGCCCCCGGTGCAGGTGGGGCAGGAGCACGCCGGGTCGAGCGGGCCGCGGTCGTGCGCGAAGCGCGCGTGGCGGAAGTTGAGGCGCCCCTCGCTCGAGAAGGCCGATCCCGTGCGCGCGGTGCGCGTGGGCAGCACGCAGTCGAACATGTCAACGCCGCAGGCCACGGCGCGCACGAGCGTGGTGGGGTTGCCCACGCCCATGAGGTAGCGGGGCTTCTCCGCCGGCATGTGCTCGGAGACGAGCGGCGCGAGCGTCTCGAACATCGTCTCGTGGTCCTCGCCCACCGAGTAGCCGCCGATGCCAAAGCCCGGGAAGTCGCCGACCTCGGTGAGGTGACGCAGGCTGCGCAGGCGCAGGTCGAGGTGCATGCCTCCCTGAACGATGCCAAAGAGCGCCTGGTCGGGACGGGTGTGCGCGGCATAGCAGCGCTCCGCCCAGCGGCTCGAGAGCTCCACCGAGCGCTCCACCTTGGACCTCGGCGCCGGGTAGCCCACGCACTGGTCGAGCTGCATCACGACGTCCGCGCCGAGCTTCTGCGCGATGGCCATGTTCTCCTCGGGCGTCCAGGAGACCCACTTTCCGTCGTAGTCCACGGCGCGGAAGCGCACGCCGTCGTCGGAGAGGCGGCAGAACTCCTCGTGGCTGAACACCTGGAAGCCGCCGGAGTCGGTGAGGATGGGGTGGTGCCAGCCCATGAAGTCGTGCAGGCCCCCCATCTCGGCCACGAGGTCGGCTCCGGGGCGCATGGAGAGATGGTAGGTGTTGGCGAGCACGATCTTGGCGCCGAGCGCCTCGAGCGAGGCGGGCGTGAGCCCCTTGACCGTGGCCTTGGTGCCCACGGGCATGAAGATGGGGGTCGGGACGTCGCCGTGCGGGGTGTGCAGGACGCCCGCGCGCGCGTGCGTGCCGGGGTCCTCGGCGAGGACGTCGTAGGTGAAGAGGCTCTGGTCCATGTGACTCCTTCGTGGTCTGCGTGCGGCCCGGCGAGAAGAACCCGCGTACCGCGGGCCAGACGCGCTCCCCGCGGCGCGGCCGGCCGCACAATTCCCGAATTGTGCGGCCCATCCCGGCCACTTGGGCGAGAAGTGCCGGGAAGAGGTTCTTCTCGCCTGCGAAATGACGTCGCGGGCGCCTGCGTCCGCGCACAGTCTGGGAATTGTGCGCGCCGGGGGCAAACGACGTCGCAACACCCCATCCTACACAAAAGGCCCGGCGCCGCGCGGGCGCCGGGCCAAACCGAGTCGGTCGTGCGGTGCCTCTGACTACTCGCCGAAGCCGGAGTCGATGAGGGAGATGAGGGCGTCGAGCGCCTCCTGCTCGTCAGCGCCGTCGCAGGCGACCTCGACCTTGGTGCCGGTGCCGAGGCCGGCGGCGAGGATCATCATGATGGACTTGGCGTTGACAGGGGCAGAGTCCTTGTCGACGTTCTTGATGGTGACGTTGCACTGGTACTTCTTGGCCTCGGTCACGAAGACGGACGCGGGGCGGGCGTGAAGGCCGGTGGCGTTGATGATGCTCGTCTGCTTAGAAACCATGTTGTGGACTCCCTTTCCAGATTTCCCAACAACCGGGGAACCTGTATTCCCCGAAAAACCGCCATCCATCCTATCAAACACGGCGTCGCTTGGCGCGCTCGTTCTCGGCAAGGATGCAAAGAAGGGGGATAAACGGAATGGCGCGCGGGCAAGCGGCCGCTTTTGGGGCACAATGAGGGGACCGGCGCGGAGGGCGCGCACGACGAGAGGAGACGCGATGGCTGACGAGCACGGCGAGCACGAGGACGTCCCCGCGGGCGACGCCGAGGCGCGGGGCGCGGCGGCCCTCGACGCTGCCCGCGGGGCGGCGCAGGGAGCGGCCTCGACGCTGAGAAGCGGGCTCGCGGCCGTGCGCGACGTTCACGCGGCGGCCCGGCGCCACTCCTCCGCCCGGGCGCGCCTGCGCGAGATGGCCGAGGCGCTCGAGGCCGACGAGGCCACGCTCGAGCGCCGCGAGCAGGTCAGCGCCGACTACGACGACATCGTCGCCGAGCAGGGGCGCGTCGTCGCCGAGGCGCGCGCCGAGCTCGAGCGCCAGCAGGCGACCGTGGAGCGGCTCGAGGCGCAGGCCGCCGAGCTCGAGGGTCACCTCGCGCAGCTTCGCGAGGACCACGAGCAGGAGCTGCGCCCCTACCGCCGCATCGCCGAGACCGCGCGCGGGCGCGCCGAGGAGGCGAGCCGTGGCGTGGGCGAGGCCAAGCGCGCCGTGCGCAACGCCGAGGGCCAGGTCAAGGACGCCACCGAGCGGCGCGAGCAGGCCATCTCCTCCGCGATGCGCGCGGTCGACTCCTCGCAGGCCCGCCTCAGGAAGGTCCAGGACGAGCTCGCGCGCGAGCGGGAGGGCCGCGCGGACGCGAAGGCACTGCGGCAGCTCGCCGACGAGGTGACGACCGAGCTCGCGCACGTCGAGTCCGCGCGCGCCGAGGTCAGCGTAGTCACGCGGGACGCGCAGGCCGCCGTCGACGCGGCGCAGACGCACCTCTGGACCCAGAAGCAGTCCCTGGAGGGCGCCCAGCGCGAGGCCGACGCGGCCAAGCGGGAGCACGAGGAGCGCAAGCGCGAGTACGAGGAGCTCCACGCCCGGGCGCAGGCAGCGGAGCGGGAGCTCGAGGAGCGCATAGAGCGCGCGCGGCACGGGGCGGACGACGCCAAGGAGGCGCACGACCAGGCGGCGGAGCGCCACGACGAGGCGCAGGCCCTGATCGACGAGGCGCGCGAGGTGCGCGCGACGCCCGACCAGACCGAGCGCCTGCGCGCGAGCGTCGCCGAGCAGCGCGCCGCCCTCGAAGGGCAGCGCGGCGTGGTGGACGAGCTGGCGGAGGGCGAGCGCAGCCTGCGCACGCGCACGCGCGGCAGCCGCCTGGCGCTCGCCGCCGCGGCGCTGGCGGTCGTGGCCGCCATCGCGCTCGTGGTGTTTCTCGCCACGCGCTAGACGTCCGCCGGGCGGGCCGCCGGCGCACGGCAGGCGACGGCACGAACCTACACGATGAGCATGGCGTCCCCGAAGCTGAGGAAGCGATAGCGCTCCTCGATCGCCGCGGCGTAGGCGTCCATGATCTGCTCTCGGGTGGCAAAGGCCGAGACGAGCATCATGAGCGTGGAGCGCGGCACGTGGAAGTTGGTGATCATGGCGTCCACCACGTGGAAGTCCGAGCCGGGCATGAGGTAGAGGTTGGTGGTCGCGTTCTCGCGCGCCACGATGTCGCCGCTGCCCGCGGCGCCCTCGAAGCGCAGCGCGGACACGGGCGGCTCGCTCGGCGCGGCGCCCTCCTCCCACGCGCTCTCCAGCGAGCGCACCGACGTGGTGCCCACGGCGATCACGCGGTGCCCTGCCGCCTTGGTGGCGTGCACGGCGTCCACGACCCGCTGGCTCACGTGGTAGCGCTCGGTGTGCATGACGTGCTCGGTGGGGTCGTCCTCGGTCACGAGGCGGAAGGTGTCGATGCCCACCTCGAGCTCGACGGTCTCCCAGCGGATGCCCTTCTCGCGGATGCGTCCGATGAGCTCCGGCGTAAAGTGAAGGCCGGCCGTGGGCGCGGCGGCGGAGTGCTCCTCGTCCATGGCGTAGACGGTCTGGTACTTCTCGGGGTCGCCCTCGTAGCTGGTGATGTAGGGCGGCAGCGGCACGTGCCCGGCGGCGTGGATGGCCTCGTCGAGCGTGCGCGGGGCGCCAAGCACGCCCTCCCCCACCGGCGAGAAGCGCACGAGGCGCCCGCCGCGGTTGCCCTCGACGAAGTCGACGATCTCGCCGGTGAGCACCACGGGCGCCGACTCCGGCGCGTGCAGCCCGCCGGCGCGGTACTCGATGACGATGCCCGGCTGGCGCAGGCGCTTGCCGGGGTTGACCAGGCACTCCCACACGCCGCCGAGCGGGTCCACGTCCTCGCGGCGGCGCAGCAGCAGCGTCTCGCACACGCCCCCGGTGCCGCGCTTGCGGCCCACGAGGCGCGCCGGCATGACGCGCGTCTGGTTGGCCACGACGAGGTCGCCCGGCTCCAGGTACTCCACGACGTCCGTGAAGCGGCGGTGCTCCACGCGACCGTCCTCGCGATGCAGCACGAGCAGGCGGCAGGAGTCGCGCGGCTCGGCCGGCGCCTGCGCGATCAGCTCGTCGGGCAGCGGGTAGTCAAAGTCGTCGGTGCGCATGGGGTTCCTCTCGTCGGCGTGTCGGCGCATAACGATAGCACGCGCGCCGCGGGGAGGCCCGCCCCGCCGGACGGGCGCGGCGCCCCGGGCTCTTCTCGCCCGGCCTAGTGCCACATCCCCTTGCGCTTGAAGATCCAGGCGGCCACGAGGCACGCGACGGCGGCCACCGCGATCGGGAACGCCCAGTTGTCGAAGAAGGGGACCCCGTCGAAGGGCAGGTCGACGTTCATGCCGTAGAAGCCGAAGACGATGTTGGGGATCGCCATGACGATCGTGATGACGGAGAGGACCTTCATCACGATGTTGAGGTTGTTGGAGATGATGCTCGCGAAGGCGTCCATCGTGCCCGAGAGCGTGTTCGAGTAGATGTTGGCCATCTCGATGGCCTGGTGGATCTCGACGAGGACGTCCTCGAGCAGGTCCTGGTCCTCCTCGTAGAGCGGGATGATGCGACCCTGCATGATCTTGTTGAGCGTCACCTCGTCGGACTTGAGCGACGTGGAGAAGTAGACGAGCGACTTCTCGAGGTTGAGCATCTGGATGAGCTCCTCGTTTCTGACCGACGCGTGGAGCTTGGCCTCGGTGTTGGACGAGAGGCGGTCAATGCGCCGCAGGTAGACGAGGTAGAGCTGCGAGATGTGCAGGAGCATCTGCAGCAGGAATCGCGTGCGGTATCGCGTGTCGACGCCGCGCACGCGACCGCCGGCGAGGTCCGACACCACCGGGTTCTCCTGGATGCTGATGGTCACGAACATGCTCTTCTCGGGCAAAAAGATCATTGTGAGCGGCATCGTGTCGTAGGCGAGCGCCAGAGAGCTGCGGCTCGTCGAGACGTCGGCCTCGTCGGCGACGGTCGGGTAGTCAACGATCACGAAGATCTGCCGCTCGTCCTCGTCGTAGTCGATGCGTGAGGTCTCCTCCTCGTCGAGCGCCGAGCGCACGAACTCGCCCAGCACGCCGACCTCGGACTCGAGGCGCCGGAGCTCGTCCTCGGTGGGGGCCACGACATTGACCCAGCAGCCCGGACACGGCGCGTCCACTCTCTCCATGGTTCCGTTGGTCCCGGTCAGCAGGCACTCGATCATGTTTCCACCGTCCTCTGCGCGTCTCGCGGCCTCAGATGCGTCATCACGTTATCGCAAGGGGGACGCGCCGCGACGCGGAAAGTCGCCGGACTTGTCAAATCCTTACACGGGCCTCTGCCCTCGTGCGCTTTCGCTCGTCGCGCGCGGCGTGGCGCTCGATGGCGGCCTCGGCTGCGGAGAAGCGGCAGCCGCAGTAGTTCTGCCGGTACATGCCCAGCTCGCGCGACTCGCGCGTGGCCTCGGCGTAGTGCGGGCGGAAGTCGCGCCACACCGGCGTGAGGCCGTTTGCGGACGCGAGCGCGCGCAGGGTCTCGCCGCACGCGTCGAAGAGCTGGTAGGGGGACACGGCAAGCGTCGTGGAGATGTGCGTGAAGCCCAGCTCGCGCGCCACGCGGCACGACTCGGACAGGCGCAGCGCGTAGCAGGCCCGGCAGCGCCGCTCGCGGTCGAAGCCGGCCGGGGCGACCGCGCGCTCCCAGGCGGCGCGGTCGTCGCCCGCCACGACCACGTCGACGTGGGCGACGTTTGCGGCCCAGTCGCGCAGCGTGCTCAGGCGCCGCTCCCACTCGGAGGCGGGCTGTATGTTGGGGTTGGTCCAGCAGATGGTGGGCTCAAAGCCCTCGGCACGCAACAGGCGCACCGGCTCGAGCGAGCACGGGCCGCAGCACGCGTGGAGGAGCAGCGAAATCATGGCCCTCAGACTCCGTTTCGGGCGCCCCTCGCGGCTCCGGGGCCGGCCGAGGCGGTTGTCAGTGGTTTTTTGAAGACACCCCAAGTATAGGGCCGCAGACTGGCGAGAAAGGCGCAGGTCAGAAAATGCCATAAGGGAGGTGATACTTATGGAGACCGAGAAAAAACGCTGACAACCGGATTGCGGGCGCACGGGTGGGCCGCAGGGGACGCCGGGCGGCCTAGTCTCGCGGCGCGGACGTGCCGCGGAGCAGCTCGACCCCGCTCTCGGTGTCGCGCACGTGGGTGCATCCCGGCGTGCGCAGGATCTCACGTGCCATGAGGAGGTCGCCGGCGCAGCCCGAGAGGTGCAGCACGGCGAGAAGAACCGCGAGCGTGGGCATCCCCGCCGCGGCCGCGGCCGCGGCGAGCGCCGCCGTCACCACCACCGCAGGGGCCGCGAGCACCGCCACCATCCGCCCGCGCGTGGTGAGCGCGCCGTCCGTGCGCGTGTAGAGGAAGGCGTCCTTGGCCCCGAAGCTGACCTTGCAGCCGGGGCAGAGCAGCGCGAAGGCCGCCCCGTGCACGAGCTCGTGAACGGGCAGCGCCACGATCGAGGCCACGACCACGGCGATCCACCACGGCGCCGTCATGAGCGCGCCGCCGTCCATCCCCGTGAGCAGGGCCGTCACCGCCGAGACGAGCACGCCCACGGCAAGCGTCGTCTGCGACCAGCGCGTCACGCGCAGCTGCGTGGCCTCGTCCCCCAGCACGTCTATGTCGGCGATCTTCTCCACAGCCACATAGTAGCGCACACGGCCAGGCCCAAAAGTGCGAGAATAGGACGGTTGGAACCGTCACGAAGGAGCGTCCATGCCCTCAACCGAGAACCGCCCCCAGTTCCCCAGGCGCGCCGTCATCACCGGCGGCATGCCGTACGGCAACAAGAACCTGCACTTCGGCCACATCGGCGGCGTCTTCGTGCCCGCGGACTTCTTCGCGCGCTTCCTGCGCGACCGCATCGGACCCGAGAACGTGATCTTCGTCTCCGGCACAGACTGCTACGGCTCGCCCATCGCCGAGGGCTACCGCAAGCGCGTCGAGGCGGGCTACGAGGGCACGATCGAGGACTACGTGCGCGCCAACCACGACGCGCAGAAGGCCGCGCTCGACGCCTACGGCATCTCGCTCGACCTCTTTGCGGGCTCGGGGCTGCCGCCGGCGAAGGACGTCCACGCGCGCCTGTCCACCGAGCTCATCGGCCGCCTGCACGAGCGGGGCTACCTGCACAGGCGCACCACGCGCCAGTTCTACGACGTGGAGGCCGGCACCTTCCTCAACGGCCGCCAGGTGGTCGGGCGCTGCCCGGTGCGCGGCTGCAAGTCCGAGAAGGCCTACGCCGACGAGTGCGACCTCGGCCACCAGTTTGACCCCGAGGAGCTCATCGCGCCCGTCTCGCAGCTCACCGGCACCACGCCCGAGCTGCGCCCGGTCGACAACTGGTACTTCGACCTGCCGGCGTTCCGCGACGAGCTCGAGCGGCTCATGGACGAGTGGGACGCCGACCCGCAGGTGCGCGCCGTGGTCACCAAGACCGTGCGCGAGAGCCTGGTGGACCCGGTCATCTACGTCCAGACCAAGTTCCGCGAGGCCTACGACGCCGTGGCGGACAGGCTGCCCGCGCACACCCTGACGGAGGCCGAGGGCGGCCAGCAGTCCTTCTCGCTCACGTTTGCCGGGTGGGAGGAGCGCGACGCCGCGCGCGAGGTGCTCGAGGCCGGCGGCGTGCGCTTCCGCACGGGCAAGTGCCTGCTGCCGCTGCGCATCACCGGCAACATCGAGTGGGGCGTGCCCGCGCCCGAGCTCGACGGCGCGGGCGGCCTCACCGTGTGGGTGTGGCCGGAGAGCCTGTGGGCGCCCATCAGCTTTACGCAGACGGTGCTCGCCGGCGCCGAGGAGGGCCGCTACTCCTCCGCGGACTGGCACGACTGGTGGTGCAGCGAGGACGCGCGCGTCTACCAGTTCATCGGCCAGGACAACATCTACTTCTACTGCGTGGCGCAGCCGGCCATGTGGGAGGCCCTCGGCTGGGGCCTCACCCAGGACGTGCCGGTTGCCAACTACCACATCCTGTTCATGAACAAGAAGGCCTCGAGCTCCGGCAAGATCGCGCCGCCGATGGCCGCCGAGCTGCTGGACCACTACACCCCCGAGCAGCTGCGCGCGCACTGGCTGAGTCTGGGCCTCGACCAGAAGGCCGTGAGCTTCAACCCCAAGGCCTTCGACACGTCCGTCTCCCACAAGGACAAGGCGACCGGCGAGGACGTCCTCACGCGCGACGACCCGCGCGTGGTGGACCCCGCGCTCAAGGAGTCGGCCTTTCTGACCAACATCTTCAACCGCCTGGCGCGCTCGTGCTTCTACGGCGCGGCCAACGTCTGCGAGGGGCACCTGCCCGCGGTGGCGCCGAGCGAGCAGGCCGTGGAGGCCGCGCGCGAGGCCACGCTCGCCTTCGAGCGGCGCGCCTACGAGTTCGACGCGCACGGCGCGCTCGGGGTGGCCGAGGAGTTTGCCCGCGCGGCCAACAAGCGCTGGGACGAGGCGAGCAAGGCCGCGCGCGGTGACGACGCCGCCTACGAGGCAGCGCTGGCCGACGCCTTCGTGGCGCTGCGTACGACGGCGCTGCTCATGCACCCGGCCGTGCCGGCGGGATGCGAGAGGATCTGCGAGCACATGGGCTTCTCGCCGCGCGAGTTCTTTGACTGGGAGCACGCGCTCGAGGGCCCGCTCGAACTGGCCGCGGCGCGCGGGGAGACGCCCGAGGCCCACGCGATCGTACCGCTGCCGCCGCGCTTCGACTTCTTCGAGAAGCACCCGTCGCAGGTGAAGGGCAGGTAGGCGCCCCCGTCCCGCACTCGACGACCGTAGGAGCAAGGCGACGTTTTTCTCGGTGGAAACGTCGCTTTGCTCCTACGCCCGGCTTCTGTAGGAGCAAAGCGACACTCTGAGCTCTAGAGGTGTCGGCAGGCGCCTACGCTTTGGCGAGAAGGACCACGCGCCCCAACAGGAAGGACCTCACATGTCCGTCGCTCCCCCGCCCGTGCACGTGCCGCGCCCCTACGCGCTGCCCGCGACCCCGCTCGCCGCGCGCGTGGAATGCCCCATGCCCGACGGCGCCTCCATCGTGGCCTGGACCTACGCGCCGGCCGGCGTGATAGACGCGCCGGGCACGCCGTATGGGCTGGACCTCGCGGTGCCGCCGGTGCTCATGCTGCACGGTAACGGCGAGGAGCACGGCATCTTTGGCCCGGTGATCGACGCGGTGTGCGCGAGCGGGCGCGCCGTCGTCGCGGTGGACTCGCGCGCGCAGGGGGCGAGCACCCGCGGCACGGCGATGCCGCTCACCTACGAGCTCATGGCCGCCGACGCCGTCGAGGTGTGCTCGCGGCTCGGCGTGCCGCAGGTCCACGTGCTGGGCTTCTCCGACGGAGGCATCCTGGGCCTGCTGCTCGCGCGGGACTGGGGCGCGCACGTGCTCAGCCTCACCGCGCTCGGCGCCAACCTCACGCCGGCGGGCCTGCCCAGGGAGGACACGGACTGGATGGCCTACGCCGCGGCCGAGAACCGCCGCTGGGCCGCAGAGGGCGTCGAGGGGGCGACGCTCGAGGACGGCACGCCGGTGCCGAGCCCGGCCGATGCGGCCCAGATCGCGGAGCTCCTGCAGCTCATGGTGGAGAACCCGCAGATAGACGCCGCGTCGCTCGCGGGCGTGAGCTGTCCGGTGACCGTGATGGTCGGCGAGTACGACGAGATCCTGCCCGAGGAGACCGACCGCATCGTGGCGGCCATCCCCGGCGCGGTCAAGGTGGTGGAGCCCGGCATCGACCACAACCTGCCCAAGATGGCCCCGGCCGCCGTGGCGCGCGAGCTTCTGGCCTGCGTGGCGAGAAACGACGTGCGTCACCCGGCGCGCGCGGCGGAGCTGCCGGAGGGGCTTGCCGTCTGCCGCATCCCGGTGGAGGGTCTCTGGGCCGAGCGCCTTGACGCGCTGTACGAGCGCGTGGTGGCCGAGCCCGGGACCTCCGGATGGGTGCGCGACGTCTGGCCGCCCACGGGCATGGCGCGCGAGCTGCTCGCCTCCGGCGCCTACTGGGGCGTCTTCGAGGCGGGTGCCGTGAGCGGGGGTGTCCCGCGCGAGGACGCGGCGCTCCTGGGCGCGGTGGCGGTGAACCACGACGCGGACATGGGCGACGGCAGCGCGGGCGGACACGGCTCGGGCCTCGGCGCACCAAGCTGGGAGGCGCTGGGCGAGAAGGACGTGGCGGGCTGGCACCTGCTCGCCGCCGACCCCGCGACGCGCGGGCGCGGCGTGGCCGACGCGCTTCTCGCCGCCGGCGTGCGCGCGAGCCGCGAGCTTGGCGCCCGCGTGGCGCGCCTCAACACCAACGTGGCCAACGTCCCCGGAAACTGCCTCTACGCGAGCCGCGGCTTCACGCGCCACCGGCCGGTGTGGCTCCCCTACCCGGGGTTGCCACTGCCCGGCTGGTCAAACCTGTGGGAGCTTGAGGTCTAGGGGCGCGGCGGACGTGACGTGCCGATTGCGGACGTCTTGCACCCGTTCTTCTCGCCTGAGAAGAACGGGCACGTCGGTGATCAGGACGCCGCCAGGGTGCGGCGCGCCAGCGTGAGCGCCGACTGGCCGCGGACGAGCATGTCGTGGTCCCAGTCGACGTTTTGCCACGTGTTTTCGCTCGGCAGCTCAATCCACGTGCCGTCGGAGAAGTCGTCAAGCGTGGCCGACTTGGTGATGAAGGAGCTCCGCGCGTCAACGGTCCCGTCATCACCCACCACCTCAAGAACCACGGCCCACCAGGTGGCACCGTTGCTCTCACCGATCTCCACGCGCGCCCCGCGATCGAAGGTCCCAAACACGCCCAGGGCGCTCAGCTGGTCCTCGGTAAGCACCTCACAGGTCATTGTGGCCATGACATCCTCGTCGGAGAGTATGGGACCGTCTTGCTCCTGCTCGCCCGTGCCCGTCTCCTCCGAGGAGGTACTGTCCTCGACAACCGGCTGGTCGGAGTTGCCGTCCGACGGCGTGCCCAACGAGTCTCCGGGCGTGCACCCAACCAGCGCAAGCGACGCGCAAACAGCAACGCAGAGGTACCTGAGTTTGGCGTTCATGGTGACTCCCTTCGACTCCCCCGAGGCCGGCGCCCGCAGACAGGATGCTGGGTGCGCCGGCGCCCTTTGGCCTATTTTAAGCGATGCGAGCCGCGGGGCGCTGTCAAAGGCATCAGAATCGCAGGCAAAAAAACAATGGACCCAGCTGACTCGTAAAGCTAGAGTTCATCTTGATCGAGAGGTGTTCCCCGTAGGGACGGAGGAGCCATGCCAGGAGTGCGGCGCCCATGATGGGACCCGGGACGATCGCGACGCCGGGAGGAATGTCGGTGACGGGGTCGCTGGGGGGCATGGTCGTCCTGGCCATTTTTGTCGGGCTTCCGGCCTACGGCCTTCCCTTCGCCCTTCTCTGCGTTCCGTGGACCCTCGCGCGCCGGCGGGAGGGAGACTGGGACGCCGTCCGCGCCGCGCTCAGGTCCGCCACGCTGAGCGTGCCGGTCAGCGTGGCGCTCTGCGTTCCCCTGACCATCCTCTCAAGCTACACCGGCAGCCCCCTCATGCGTGGGGTCGCGCTCGCCTGCCCGCTCGTCGCGGCGGCCGCCCTGTGCTCCTCGCTCGTGTTCAGGTGGGGGCTGCGCACGCCGGAGGCGCTCGCGTCGGCCGCCGGGAAGCCGTCGCCCAGGCCGGACGTGCGGTCGCTTGCGCTCTTCTCGCTGTCGATCTGGACGATTCCCCTCGTGCTTGGACTCGTCGCGGCGATGCGGGCGTAGGCGTCCTTCTCGCCCCCTGCGCGGCGGCCGCCGGCACCCTCCGCGCTGCGAGAAGGGCCGCTTCTGCACCAAACCCCTTCGGATTGGGTGGCATCCTTGATGTCCCGCGCCCCCTTCTGTCCCAAAACGCACCCAACTGGGCGGGTTTTCTGGCAGGGACGGCCCCGGCGCATCAAGGATGCCACCCAATCGCGCGCCGACCGTGACAGAAGCGCCGTTCGGGGATGCGCGCCGACCGTGGCGGAAGCGCCGTTCGGGGATGCGCGCCGACCGTGGCGGAAGCGCCGTTCCGGAAAGCGCGCCGACCGTGACAGAAGCGCCGTTCCGGAAAGCGCGTCGACCGTGGCGGCAACGGCACCCAAAGCGGCGTCGGGGGCGGAGGCAGCTCCGGCGGCGAGAAGGACCCGCGACCCGCGCCCGCCCCGCGCACCCTAAGCCGCGGGCGGGAAGGTCACGGTGATCGTGGTGCCCTTGCCGACCTCGCTCTCGAGCTTGATGTCGGCGCCGTGGTAGGCGGCCGAGTGCTTGACGATGGCAAGCCCCAGGCCCGTCCCGCCCATGTCGCGGCTGCGCCCCTTGTCCACGCGGTAGAAGCGCTCGAAGACCTTGGCCTGGGCCTCCTCGGGGATGCCGATGCCGGTGTCGCTCACGCGCACGCTCGGGCGTCCCTCGGCCGGCAGCACCCAGACGAACACCCTGCCGCCCGGGCGGTTGTAGCGGATCGCGTTGTCCACGAGGTTGCTCACGAGCTCGTCGAGCAGCCGCGGGTTGCCCACGATCTGCATCGAGACGCCGCGCACCGTGACCGTCACGTCTGAGCGCTCCGCCTTCTCGGAGAGGCGCTCCACGGCGTCGCGCGCCACGCTCAGGAGGTCGACCGGCTCGGCCGAGTCGAAGAGCTCGCGGTTGCCGGCGCGCTCGGACTCGTCGAGCTTGGAGAGGGTCAGGATGTCGCTCACGAGCGAGGAGAGGCGGCGCGCGTCGTCGTAGATGCGCCCGGCGAACTCCGGCACGTCCCTCTTCTTTGCGATGCCGTCGCGGATGAGCTCCGCCGCACCCTGGATGGAGGCGATCGGCGTCTTGAGCTCGTGGGTCACGTTGGCCGTGAACTCGCGGCGCAGGTCGGCCGCGTCCTGGATCTCGCTCATGCGGTGCATGAGCTCCTCGTGCTGCTCGTTGAGGCGCCGCACGAGCGGGTCGAGCTCCTCGTAGGGCGCCTCGCCGTCGCCCGAGGACGGGTCGATGGCCAGGATCGGCCGCACGAAGCGCCGGGAGAGCCAGTGCGAGACGAGCCAGCTCACGCCGACCAGCAGCGCCGCGAGCACAACGAGCAGCGCCAGGTCCTGGAAGAGGAACGCGAGCACGCCCGCGCGGTCGACCGAGAGGCGCATGACCTGCCCCGAGTCGAGCCGGACGGCCTCGTAGAGGCTCATGTAGCCCACCGTGTCGCTCGAGCGCTCCGAGGACCCCGCCCCCGACTCGAGCGCGGAGCTCACCTCGGGGCGGTCGGCGTGGTTGGGCATCTCGGACGGGTCGCTCTCGGAGTCGTAGGTGACGGTCCCGTCGGGGTCGATGAGCGTGGCGCGGATGTCGCCGAGGTCGAGCGTGGCGAGAACCGCCTCGTCGTCGTCGGAGGCGTCGAGCAGCGAAGCGAGCGTCCGGCACTCCCCCGCCAGCTGCTCGTGCTCGTCGGACAGGAAGGCCGACTGGTATATGAGGGAGGCCGCCGCGGTAACCGCGACGGCCACGGTGGCGCACGCAACGACGAGCGCCACGAACATCCTGTGAGAGAGCGACCCCTTGCCCCCGGGCTGCCTGACCATCGAGCCTCCTAGCTCCTGTCTAGCCGCGGACGCGATACCCCACGCCGCGGACGGTCTCAATCAGGTCGGACGTCTTCCCGAGCTTGGCACGGATCTGCTGGACGTGCACGTCCACGGTGCGCGAGCCGCCGTCGAAGTCCCAGCCCCACACGCGCTGGAGCAGGGTCTCGCGCGAGAAGACCACGCCCGGCGAGCGCATGAGGAACTCGAGGAGGTCGAACTCGCGCATCGTGAGCTGGACCTCGTTGCCGCCCACGGTGACCTCGCGGCGGTCGGGCCACAGGGTCACGTCGCCCGAGACGAGCGCCACGGGCTTCTCGGCGCTCGGCTGCTCCCTGCCCGCGCGGCGCAGCAGCGCCCGCGTGCGGCTCACGACCTCCATCATGCCGAAGGGCTTGGAGAGGTAGTCGTCGGCGCCGGAGTCGAGCGCGCGCACGGTGTCGAGCTCGGTGTCCTTGGCCGTGAGCATCATGACGGGGACGCTCGAGAGGCCGGGCGTGCGCCTGATGCGCGCCAGGATCTCGAGCCCGTCCGCGTCCGGGAGCATGATGTCGAGAAGGACCGCGTCAGGCGTGCGCTCGGCGCAGGCGCGGCGGAACTCGGCGTCGTCGGCGCAGCCGCGCGCCTCGATGCCGCCCTGCCCGAGCGCGTAGACCGTGAGCTCGCGGATGTTCTTGTCGTCCTCGACGTAGTAGACCAACGCTTCTCGCCCCGTCCCTATGCCTGCGTCTTCTCTTCCGGAATGGCCTGGCTCGCCTTCTCGGCCACGACGTGCTCTCCCGTCACGCGGAACAGCGCCCACGCGGCCACGCGCTTGGCGAGGTCGCCGATGCGCTCGAAGTACTTGGCGACCATGAGCAGCTCGGGCAGGTAGCGCGCGGAGGACTTGCCGTCGCGGATGAGGGCGACGAGCTTGCCCTCCACCTCATCATAGAGGGTGTTGATGCGGTTGTCCTCCTCGACGACGCGCTGGGCCGCCTCGACGTCCTGACCGCTGAAGGCGGCGCCGGCCTGCTCGACCATGCGCGCGGCGCACTCGGACATCTCGTTGAACTCGGCCTCGAGCTTCTTGGCGGCCTTGGCCGGGATCTCCTCGACGAGGAAGACGATGTCGCGCGTCATCGAGTCGATGTGCGTGAGGTCGGAGACGATGCGGAAGGCGCCCGAGACGAAGCGGAGGTCCTCGCCGATGAGCGGCTGCTGGAGCAGCATGACGTCGAGGCAGTTCTCCTCGATGGCGTTGCGCAGGCGGTCCTCGGTCTTGCGGCCCGCCATGACGCCCTCGGCGGCGCCCTTGTCGCCCGTGGCGGCGAGGCCGGCGGCGCGGATGTCGGAGGCCGCCTTCTCGGTGAGGCGATCGAGGTAGCCCTGGATGTCCTCGAGCTGCTTGACGAACTTGGTGCGGGTGCTGATGACCATTAGCTGAACCTCCCTGAGAGATATTCCTGGGTTCGCTTCTCGCGCGGGTTGGCGAAGAACTCGCGGGTGGGCCCGCTCTCGACGAGCTCGCCCAGGTAGAAGAATACCGTCTTGTCGGCCACGCGTGCGGCCTGCTGCATGTTGTGCGTCACGACGACCACGGTGTGGTCCTCGGACAGCTCGCTCATGAGCTCCTCGACCATGCTCGTGGAGATCGGGTCGAGCGCCGAGGTGGGCTCGTCCATGAGCAGGACCGCCGGGTCGGTGGCGAGGGCGCGCGCGATGCACAGGCGCTGCTGCTGGCCGCCCGAGAGCCCAAGTCCGCTCTGGTCGAGCTTGTCCTTGACCTCGTCCCAGAGCGCGGCGCGCGTGAGGCAGCGCTCGACGATCTCGTCGGCCTCGGAGCGCGAGAGGCGCCCCATGCGCCTGGGCCCGTAGAGGATGTTCTCGCGGATGCTCATCGGGAACGGGTTGGGGTGCTGGAAGACCATGCCCACGTAGACGCGCAGGGCGTTGGCGTCCATCTGGAAGATGTCGGTCCCCTTGAACTCGATGGTGCCCTCGGTGCGCACCGACTCCACGAAGTCGCACATGCGGTTGAACGTGCGCAGCAGCGTGGACTTGCCGCAGCCGGACGGGCCGATGAAGGCCGTGGCGCGGTTCTTCGGAATCTCCAGGCTGATGTTCTTGAGGGCCTGGAAGTCCCCGTACCAGAGGTTGAAGTCGCGGATGGAGAGCTCGGTCTCGGCGCCCGCCAGGTCGCGCGCGGCCCCCTCGATGATGTCTGTGTCCATGTTGCCCCCCATTAGCCGAAGCGGCCGGTCAGGTAGTCGACCAGGCGCTGGTCGTGCGGGTCCGAGAAGATCTGCTGGGTGGTGCCCGTCTCGACCATGTCGCCCACGTAGAAGAAGGCGGTGCGGTCGGAGACGCGCGTGGCCTGCTCCATGTTGTGCGTGACGATGATCTCGCAGATGCCGGAGGAGGCGATGTCGCGAATCGTCTCCTCGATGGCGAAGGTGGAGATCGGGTCGAGCGCGGAGCACGGCTCGTCGAAGAGCACCACGTCGGGCTTCATCGCGAGCGTGCGCGCGATGCACAGGCGCTGCTGCTGGCCGCCCGAGAGCGCGTGGGCGCTCTGCTTGAGCTTGTCCTTGACCTCGTCCCACAGCGCCGCTTGGCGAAGCGACGTCTCCACGAGCTCGTCCTCCTCGGCGCGCGTGCGCACGCGGCCGTGCTTCTTGGGCGCGAACAGGATGTTCTCGCGGATGGACTTGCGGAAGGGCGTGGGCTGCTGGAAGACCATGCCGATGGACTTGCGCAGCTCGAAGAGGTTCTCCTTGGGCGTGTTGATGTCGTGGCCGTGGTAGAAGATCTGGCCGCCGACCGAGCACCGGGGAATCTCGCGGTTCATGAGGTTGAGGCAGCGCAGGAACGTGGACTTGCCGCAGCCCGAGGGGCCGATGAGGGCGGTGACCTGGCCGGCCTCGAAGGTGAGGCTCGTCTTGTGCAGGGCCTCGTGCGTGAGGTCGTAGGTGACCGTCACGTCGCGCGTGGTGAGAAGCGAGCCGGCGCCTCCGGCCGTCGCCTGGGTGGTGGTGTCGGTCATTCGGCGGTCAGCCTCCTCGAGAGGAACTTGCCGAGCAGACGGGCAAGCACGTTGAACAGGAGCACGCAGACGAGAAGCACGGTGGCGGTGCCCCAGACGATCTCCGTGGAGCCCTCGGTGGGCTCGGAGGTGAGTCGCCAGATGTAGACGGCCAGCGAGCACGCGGGGCGGAAGATGTTGAAGGGGTTGGTGGGGCTCAGGAGGTTGAGCGAGCCGAAGTTGAGGCGCGCCGGGGCGGAGCCCGCGGTGAAGATCAGCGCCGCCGCCTCGCCGAAGACGCGGCCGGCCGAGAGCACGATGCCGGTGACGATGGCCGGCATGGCGGCGGGGAGAAGGACGTTGATCGTGGTCTCCCAGCGCGTGAGGCCCATGGCGAGCGCCGCGTCGCGCTGGCTGCGCGGGACGTCCTCGAGCGCCTGCTGGATGGTGCGGACGAGGATGGGGATGTTGAACATCGTGAGGGCGCAGGCGCCGGCGATGATCGAGATGCCCCAGCCGAGCGTCACCACGAAGAAGAGCGAGCCGAACATGCCGACGACGATCGAGGGCAGCGAGGACAGCGTCTCGATGGCGGTCTTGGCCGCGGAGGTGACCCAGTTGTCCGGTGCGTACTCGACGAGGAAGATGGCCGCGCCGAGCGAGATGGGCACCGAGATGACGAGGGTGACGAGCAGCAGGTAGAACGAGTCCCACAGCTGGTAGAGGATGCCGGCGGCGACGTCGTCGTTGTAGGGGTTGGTGAGGAACCCCGGGGTGAGGGCGCGACCGGCGCCGCGGACGATGATGTAGGCGATGATGGCCACGACGAGCAGGATCACGAGGCCCACGATGACGGTGAGGACGCCCGTGGCGATCTTGTCCTGCCGGTTGATGCGGCTGACGTGCGCGTCGAGGTTGAGCTGGGAGTCCCTCTCGCTAGCCATTGGCCTTCGCCCCCTTCCGGCCGATGAGGTGGATGATCAGGATAAAGACGAGCGACATGGCGAGCAGCAGCAGGCCGAGCGACCAGAGGGCGTGGTAGTAGACCGAGCCGGAGGTCGCGTTGGAGAGGCCGGCCGTGAGGGCCGCCGTGAGGGTGGACGCCGGGTCGAGAAGGCCGGTGGGCATCGAGCGCTCCACGCCGCCGATGACCATCTGGACGGCGAGCGTCTCGCCGAAGGCGCGGGTCATGCCCAGGATGACCGCCGTCATGAGGGAGGGCAGCGCGCTCTTGAGCACGACGTGCCACACCGTCTGCCAGCGCGTGCATCCCAGGGCGTAGGAGCCCTCGCGGTACTGGTTGGGCACCGCGCGCAGCGCGTCCATGGAGAGCGTGGTGATGGTGGGCAAGATCATGATGGCGAGCACGATGGCGCCCGAGAGGATGCCGGCGCCGGTGGGCGCCGCGTCTCCGAAGATCGCCTTGACGAGCGAGTTCACCACGTAGAGGCCGAGGACGCCGTAGACGACCGAGGGGATGCCAACGAGCAGCTCGATGACGGGCTGGAAGACGCGGCGGCCGAAGGTCGGGGCGACCTCCACGACAAAGATCGCGGAGCCGATGGCGACGGGCAGGGCAAAGAGGGTCGAGAGCAAGGTGACCGCGAAGGAGCCCACGATCATGGGCAGGGCGCCGTAGCGCTCCTGCTCGGGAATCCAGTTCTGGCCGAAGAAGAAGTCGATCGGGTTGATGCCGTCAACGAAGAAGGTCGTGAGGCCCTGCTGGGCCACCATGAAGATCAGCGTGACGACGACGAGCGCCACGAGCGCGACGCAGAAGCCCGTGATCGACAGGCCGATGTTCTCGAGCCTCCGCTTGGGCATGAGGTTTGCCATGGAGGAGCCTTTCTCGTCAGGTCAGGGAAGCGGCGGCGCCCCCGTGTGGGATGCGCCGCCGCAGGGAAGGTGATCTAGGTCCTAGGCAGCGGTGATGTTGCCGTCGGCGTCCTTCTTGACCTGCATGTCGCCCATCGGGATGAAGCCCTGCTCCACCACGGTGGCGGCGAAGTCGTCGGAGAGCATGAACTCGATGAAGGCCTGGGTCAGCGGAGCGGTGTCCTCGGACTCGTCCTCGCGGGTGTACATGTGCTCGTAGGCCCAGATGGTGAAGTCGCCGGACTCGACGTTGGCCTGCGTGGGCTCCACGCCGTCGACGGTGAGGGCCTTGATGCCGTCGCCCTCCATGTAGTTGAAGGCGACGTAGGAGATGGAGCCGTCCGTCGCGGCGACCTGCTCGACGACGGTGCCCGAGGAGTCGACCTCGGCGACCGGGCGGAAGCTGTCCGGAGCGGTCTCGCCGCCGAGGACGGCGGCCTCGAAGGTGGCGCGGGTGCCCGAGCCGGCCTCGCGCTGGATGACCTGGATGGTGCCGGCGGTGCCGCCGACCTCGGACCAGTCGGTGATCTCGCCCAGGAAGATGCCCTTGAGCTGGTCGAGGGTGAGGTCGTCGACGTCGACGCCCGCGTTCACGATCGGGCCCATGCCCACGATGCAGACCTGGTTGTCGACGAGGCCCTCGCACTGGGACGCCTCGAGCTTCTCCTCGGCGTAGACGTCGGAGCGGCCGATCTGCACGGAGCCGTCGGCGATCTGGGAGAGGCCCTGGCCGGAGCCACCGGCGGAGATGGCGATGGAGGTCTCGGGGTTGGCCTCCATGAAGGCGTCGGCGGCAGCCTCGACGAGCGGCTGGAAGGAGGTGGCGCCAGAGCAGGAGATGGAGCCCATGAGGGTGGAGGAGCCGTCCCCGCCGTTGTCGCTGGCGGAGGAGTCGTTGCCGGTGCTGCCGCAGCCGGCGAGGCCGAGGCCGGCGACCGCCGCGGCGGCGCCCATGACGCTCACGAACTGACGACGAGAGAGATCAAACTTGGACATGCGAATCCTTTCCCGTGGATTGCCGGCCTCGGGAGGCACCGGCGTTTCGGCATGAATCCTAGGCGCGTCGGAGGCGTGAGACACCCTTGTTTCGCATGCATTACGGGAGCATGACAGCGGCTTACATCGGCCTTACAAAGCAGCTTACATTTCCCCTTACTTTGTAAGGTCGCAGGTAGATTACTGTGTTTTGAGGCACGTCGGGCAGCGTGGGAGGTCACGCAGGGCCGCGTGTCGCGGGTTCTTCTCGCCGCGCGCTCCCCAGCCGGGGCCTCCGCCAGCCAAATGTTACGGCTCTGCGCAAATTAGCAAGGTACCTTGAAATCTTGCCAACCCGGTCGCAAAATGGGCGGGTTGCATTATGTGAAAGGAGCCGTATGACACAGAAGAAACCAGACGAAGGCAAGAGGGGGGGCATGAGCGGGCGCGACGTGGTCCGCACCCTCGGCAGGAGCGTCCGCGAGTTCAAGGGGGCCTCCGTCGCCACCCCGATCATCGTCACGGGCGAGGTGGTCATGGAGGTCGCCATCCCCTTCGTGACCGCCCAGCTCATCAACGCCATCCAGGCGGGCGCCACGCTTGACGACATGCTCCCCTACGCGGGCGTGCTCGTGCTCATGGCCCTCGCGTCGCTCGCCTTTGGCATCGGCGCCGGCGTCACCTGCAGCCAGGCGTCCTGCGGGCTTGCCATGAACCTGCGCCACGACGTCTTCGCCGCGGTGCAGCGCTTCTCGTTCGCCAACATCGACCAGTTCTCGTCGAGCTCGCTCGTGACGCGCCTCACCACCGACATCACCAACGTCCAGCTCGCCTACATGATGATCATCCGCACGGCCATCCGCTGCCCGCTGCTGCTCGTCGCCGGCATCGTCATGGCCTTCATCATGGCCGGCCCCATGGCCCTGGTCTTCGTGATCATCGTGCCGATCCTGGGATTCGGCCTGTTCAAGGTCGTGCGCACCGTGCACCCGATCTTCCGCGCCGTCTTCCACAAGTACGACGCGCTCAACGAGTCCATCGAGGAGAACGTCACCGGCATGCGCGACGTCAAGAGCTACGTGCGCCAGGACTATGAGAAGGAGAAGTTCGCCCGCGCGGCCCAGGACGTCTGCGCCGACTTCACCCGCGCCGAGAAGATCCTCGCGCTCAACACGCCGATGATGAACTTCGCGGTCTACACGGTCTTCGTGGTGGTCATCCAGTTCGGCAGCTACCTCATCATCTCCAGCCAGGGCACTCTGCTCAACGTGGGCCAGATGTCGGCGCTGACCACCTACGGCTTCATGATCCTCATGGCGCTCATGATGGTCTCCATGGTCTTCGCCATGATCACGATGGCCCAGGAGAGCGCCGAGCGCATCTGCGAGGTCCTCACGACCGAGCCCACGATCGAGAACCCCGAGCACCCGGTGACCGAGATGGCCGACGGGTCCATCGACTTCGACGACGTCACCTTCAAGTACTCCGAGAGGGCCGAGCACCGCGCCCTGGCAGAGATCGACCTGCACATCAGAAGCGGCGAGACGATCGGCGTCATGGGAGGAACGGGCTCGGCCAAGACCTCGCTCGTCAACCTCATCAGCCGCCTGTACGACGTGACCGAGGGCTCCGTCAAGGTGGGCGGCGTCGACGTGCGCGACTACGACCTCGACTTCCTGCGCAACAACGTGGCCGTGGTGCTCCAGAAAAACGTGCTGTTCTCGGGCACCATCAAGGAGAACCTGCGCTGGGGCAACCCGGACGCCACCTACGACGAGCTCGTCGAGGTCTGCAAGCTCGCGCAGGCCGACGAGTTCATCCAGGGCCTGCCCAAGAAGTACGACTACTACATCGAGCAGGGCGGAACCAACGTCTCCGGCGGCCAGAAGCAGCGCCTATGCATCGCGCGCGCCCTGCTCAAGCGCCCGAAGGTGCTCATCCTGGACGACTCCACCTCGGCCGTGGACACCAAGACCGACGCGCTCATCCGCGAGGGACTGAAGTCCTACCTGCCCGACGCCACCAAGATCATCATCGCCCAGCGCGTGAGCTCGGTGCAGGACGCCGACCGCATCCTCGTGCTCGACAACGGCCACGTGGCCGGGCTCGGCACCCACGAGGAGCTCATGGAGAGCTGCCCGTTCTACCGTGACACCTACCTCGCGCAGAACCGCTCCGGGGCGCAGGAGGATGCCGCCGACGAGGACGACCTCGCCGTGGGCGACGTCTCCAGGAAGGGAGGTGAGGCGTAATGGCAGCAAGCAACTCCGCCGAGACCGCCTTCAAGAACGTGACCGGCGTCAACCGCCCGAGCGAGCCCGAGCCCGAGCGCGAGCGCCAGAACGTCGCCGGGCGCCAGAGGCCCGTCGAGCGCCGTCGCGGGGGGCGCGGGCGCACGCTCGCCCGCCTCGTCAAGACGCTCTTCTCGTTCTACCCGGTGATGCTGCCCGTGGTCCTCGCGTGCATCGTGGTCTCCGCCGTGCTCTCGGCGCTCCCGGCCACCTTCATGCAGCGCGCGCTCGAGATCGTGACCGCGCACTGGCAGGAGGGCGACTGGGAGAGCGTGGCCGGCCAGGTCACCACGCTCGTGCTCACGCTCGTCGGCATCTACGTGGTCTCCCTCGCCCTCAGCTTCACCTACACGCGCCTCATGGCCGTCATCACGCAGGGCTCGCTCGAGAAGTTCCGCGAGCGCCTCTTCGACCACATGCAGGACCTGCCCATCAGCTTCTTCGACCAGCACCAGCGCGGCGACATCATGAGCCACTACACCAACGACATCGACGCCCTGCGCCAGATGATCGGCCAGTCGCTGCCCAACATCACGCTCACCATGGTCACGCTCGTCTCGGTCTTCTGCGTGATGATCTACTACAGCGTCTGGATGGCCGCCACCGTCGTCGCCGGCGTGCTGTTCATGGCCTACATGACCAAGGTGCTCGGCAGCCGCTCCGCGCGCAACTTCGTGGCGCAGCAGAAGGAGATCGGCCTCGTCGAGGGCCACGTCGAGGAGGTCATGAACGGCCAGCGCGTGGTCAAGGTCTTCTGCCACGAGCAGGCCGCGCAGGAGGACTTCGACGTGCGCAACCGTCGCCTGTTCGAGGCGAGCCGCGCCGCCAACATGTACACCAACACGCTCGGCCCCATCCTCATGAACCTCGGCAACCTCATGTACGTCATCGTGGCGCTCGTGGGCGGCGTCTTCATCGCCGCGGGCGTGCCCAACCTCGCCATCTCGGGCCTGCCCTTCTCCATCGCCGTGACGGTGCCGTTCCTCAACATGACGCGCCAGTTCTCCGGGCAGATCGGCCAGATCTCCCAGCAGATCAACTCCGTGGTCATGGGCCTCGCGGGCGCCGAGCGCATCTTCGAGCTCATGGACGAGGAGCCCGAGCACGACGAGGGCTACGTCACGCTCGTCAACGTGCGTCGCGGCGCAGACGGCCAGCTCGAGGAGTGCGCCGAGCGCACCGGCGAGTGGGCCTGGAAGCACCCGCACCACAGCGGCACCGTCGAGCTCGTCCCGCTCAGGGGCGACGTGCGCCTCTTCGACGTCGACTTCGCCTACCGCAGGGGCCACACCGTACTCCACGACGTGACCGTCTGGGCCAAGCCGGGCCAGAAGATCGCCTTCGTGGGCGCCACGGGAGCCGGCAAGACCACGATCACCAACCTCATCAACCGCTTCTACGACATCGAGGACGGCAAGATCCGCTACGACGGCATCAACGTCAACAAGATCTGCAAGTCCGACCTAAGGCGCTCCCTCGGCGTGGTCCTGCAGGACGTCAACCTGTTCACCGGCACGGTCATGGACAACATCCGCTTCGGCCGGCTCGACGCCACGGACGCCGAGTGCATGGCCGCAGCGCGCCTCGTGGGCGCCGACGGCTTCATCAAGCGCCTGCCCGAGGGCTACGACACCATGCTCACCGACAACGGCTCCAACCTCTCGCAGGGCCAGCGCCAGCTGCTCTCCATCGCCCGCTGCGCCGTGGCCGACCCGCCCGTCATGATCCTCGACGAGGCCACGAGCTCCATCGACACGCACACCGAGGAGATCGTCCAGCGCGGCATGGACGCCCTCATGAGCGGCCGCACCACCTTCGTCATCGCGCACCGGCTCTCCACCGTGCGCAACTCCGACGCGATCATCGTCCTGGACCACGGCCGCATCATCGAGCGCGGCAGCCACGACGAGCTCATCGCCAAGAGGGGTACGTACTACCAGCTCTACACCGGGGCCTTCGAGCTCGAGTAGCGAGAAGGACGGCCAACCTGGGGCCGGGGCCGGCGTTCCTGAGGGAAGTGCGCTGCGCGGAACTTCTCTCAGGAACGCCGGCCCCGGCCTTGTTCGTCGCACGCGCTTGGGGCGTTGACGTTCTTCTCGCCGCTGTCCCCTGTCCTCCCATCGAGTGCGCGAAATACTGAGTTTTATTTAGTTAACAATCGCCGTCGGCGGTCGGAACCGGCCTGCGAGCGGTCGTTTTTCTCGTTGTGTTTTCAAATGTATAAGGGTAATTTCGCGCACTCGATCGCAAGCGGAGCGGACGGCGAGAAGGACGTGCCGTCGCCGACGCGGGGATTGATCGCAAGGTACCTTGACACCTGCCCGGCGGGCGCTCAGAGTAGGGTACGTACTTACACCAACCTGAAGGGAGGCTGCCGTGCGTGTTTCGGGGGACGTCCCCGGCGAGCAGAGCGTCGAGACGCGCATCATGCGCAACTTCGGCTACTTCGGCTACTACCTCCACGTCCACTGGGGCGGCCGGAACGGCAAGCAGCACATACTCGTCGAGCTTCTCGCCCACGACGGGCGCATGACGCAGCGCGAGCTCCAGGAGGCGTCGTGCATCACCTCCGCCTCGCTCTCCGAGGTCATCGCCAAGCTCGAGGCCGAGGGGCTTCTCGCCCGCGAGCGCTCCGAGACCGACCGGCGCCAGCTCACCGTCACGCTCACCGAGGCGGGCTTCGAGCGCGCCCGCAGGCTCGTCCGCACCCGGGCGGAGTTCGAGGAGCGCGCCTTCGACTTCCTCTCCCCCGCCGAGCGCGCGCGGCTCGCCGAGACCCTCGACCGCGTGGCGCAGCGCTGGCAGGAGATCGAGGCGCAGGAGAAGTGCCGACGTGCCGAGAAGGCCAGGAACGAGAAGGGAGACGAGCGATGAGCCTGCTTCCGAAGAAGCCCGTCATCGATGAGGAGTTCGTCAAGACCGCGTCGCACGTGGGCTACGCCACGGTCGGGCGGAGGCTCCTGGGAAGCGTGCGCCAGTACAAGGCCGCCGCGATCGCCACGCCGCTGCTCGTGCTCGGCGAGGTGGTCTTCGAGATCATGATCCCGCTCTACACCGCCGACCTCATCGACGCCATCAAGGCCGGCGCAGACCTCGGCCAGATCGTCTCCACGGGAGCGGTCCTCGCCCTCATGGCGCTGATCTCGCTCGCATTTGGCGCCGCTGCGGGCCTCACCTGCGCGAAGGCCTCCACCGGCTTTGCCAAGAACCTGCGCAAGGACATGTTCTACAACATCCAGACCTTCTCGTTCGCCGTGATCGACCGCTTCTCGAGCTCCTCGCTCGTGACGCGCATCACCACCGACGTCATGAACGTCCAGATGGCCTACATGATGCTCATCCGGACGGCCATCCGCTCGCCGTTCATGCTCGTGCTCGCCTTCGCCGCCGCCTACAGCATGGCCGGCTGGCTGGCGCTCGTCTTCGTGGTCATCATCCCAGTGCTGGCGGTGGCGCTCTTTGCCGTCATCCGCAAGGTCGTCCCCGTCTTCCGGCGCATCTTCCGCAAGTACGACGCTCTGAACGAGCGCGCCGAGGAGAACCTCGCCGGCATCCGCGTGGTCAAGTCCTACGTCCGCGAGGACTACGAGAAGCAGAAGTACGACCGCGCGGCGTCCGAGGTCCAGGACGACTTCACCTACGCCGAGCGCATCCTGGCCCTCAACGCCCCCATCATGAACTTCTGCGTCTACACCGTGATGGTCTTCGTCATCTACGCCGGCTCCTACGCCATCATCACCACGCAGGGCCAGCAGCTCGACGTGGGCCAGTTCTCGTCGCTCATCACCTACGGCTTCATGATGCTCATGCAGCTCATGATGCTCTCGATGATCTTCGCCCAGGTCGTCATGAGCGAGGAGAACGCGCGGCGCATCTACGAGGTCCTCGACGCCACCACCACGATCGAGCAGCCGGACGACCCGGTCCTCGAGGTGGCGGACGGCTCGATCGACTTCGACCACGTTGGCTTCTCCTACAGCGGCGACAAGAGCCGCGAGGCCCTGAGGGACGTCGACCTGCACATCGCAAGTGGCGAGGTCATCGGCATCATCGGCTCCACGGGCTCGGCAAAGTCCTCGCTCGTGCAGCTCGTGCCGCGCCTCTACGACGTCACGGAGGGCACGGTGCGCGTGGGCGGGCGCGACGTGCGCGAGTACGACCTCGAGACCCTGCGCAACTCCGTGGCGATGGTGCTCCAGAAGAACGTGCTGTTCAGCGGCACCATCAAGGAGAACCTGCGCTGGGGCAAGGCCGACGCGACCGACGACGAGATCCTCGAGGCGGCTCGCCTCGCGCAGGCCGACGAGTTCGTCCAGGGGTTCCCCGACAAGTACGACACCTACATCGAGCAGGGCGGCACCAACGTCTCCGGCGGCCAGAAGCAGCGCCTGTGCATCGCGCGCGCCCTGCTCAAGCACCCCAAGATCCTCATCCTGGACGACTCCACCTCGGCCGTGGACACCAAGACCGACCGCCTCATCCGCGAGGGCCTCAGGAACTACCTGCCCGAGACCACCAAGATCATCATCGCCCAGCGCACCTCCTCCGTGGAGGACGCCGACCGCATCGTGGTCATGGACTCCGGGCGCGTGAACGACGTCGGGACCCACGAGGAGCTGCTGCGCCGCAACGCCATCTACCGCGAGGTCTACCTCTCGCAGAACAAGAAGAGCCACGACGAGCGCGAGCTCGACGAGCTGGAGGTGAGCTCCGATGAGTAGGAACATGCACCGCGGGCGTGCCCCCAAGTCCATGGGCCGGACGGCGGCGCGCGTCATCAGGATGCTGCGCGGCTTCTACCCGGTGATGCTGCCCGCCGTGGCGGCGTGCATCCTCGTGCAGTGCGTCGTCCAGGCCATGCCCAACGTCTTCATGGAGCGAGCCCTCACCGTGGTCGGGCAGTACTGGGAGAGCGGGGACTGGGCGAGCGCCCAGCCGCAGGTCTTCGCCAACGCCGCCATTCTCGCCGTCCTGTACTTCGCGAGCCTGATTTGCAACGCCGTCTGGCAGCAGTGCATGGCAATCATCACCCAGGGCTCGCTCAAGAAGTTCCGCTGCCTCATGTTCGACCACATGCAGGACCTGCCGATCCGCTACTTCGACACCCACCAGCACGGCGACGTCATGAGCTACTACACCAACGACATCGACGCCATGCGCCAGATGATCGCGCAGTCGCTGCCGCAGCTGTTCCTCACGATGCTCATGCTCGTCTCGGTGGGCTGCATCATGCTCTGGTACAGCCTGCCGCTCACCTGCGTGGTCGTGGGCGGCGCCGTGGTCATGGCGCTTCTCGCCAAGGCTCTGGCGGGGCGCTCGGCGAAGAACTTCCTGCGCACGCAGCGCGCCGTGGCCGCCGTGGAGGGCCACGTGGAGGAAATCATGAACGGCGAGAAGGTCGTCAAGGTCTTCTGCCACGAGCCGCAGGTCGAGGAGGCCTTCGACCGGCTCAACGACGAGTACGAGGCGGCGGCGCGCGCAGCGAACTCCTACGCCAACACGCTCATGCCCATCCTCATGAACATGGGCAACCTGCTCTACGTGCTGGTCGCCGTGGCGAGCGGCGTCTTCCTGGTTGTGGGCACGCCCAACCCCTCCATCTCGGGGCTGCCGCTCACCATCGCGGTGGCGGTGCCGTTCCTCAACATGACCAAGCAGTTCGCCAACCAGATCGGCCAGATCTCCAACCAGGTGAACTCCGTGGTCATGGGCCTCGCGGGCGCGGAGCGCATCTTCGAGCTGATCGACGAGCCGATCGAGGAGGACGACGGCTACGTCGAGCTCGTGGCCTGCACGATCGACGCGGACGGCACCGTCCGCGAGTGCGGCCGCCGCGACAGCCAGTGGGCCGGCCGCTGGGCGTGGAAGCACCCGCACCAGGCAGACGGCACCGTCACCTACACGCCGCTCGCCGGCGACGTGCGCCTCTTCGACGTCGACTTTGCCTACGAGCCCGGCCACACGGTGCTCCACGACGTGTCGCTCTACGCCAAGCCCGGGCAGAAGGTGGCCTTCGTGGGCGCCACGGGAGCGGGCAAGACCACGATCACCAACCTGCTCAACCGCTTCTACGACATCGAGGACGGCAAGATCCGCTACGACGGGATCAACATCAACAAGATCAAGAAGCGCGACCTGCGCCACTCCCTCGGCATGGTCCTGCAGGACACGAACCTGTTCACCGGCACGGTCATGGACAACATCCGCTACGGCCGGCTCGACGCGTCCGACGAGGAGTGCGTGGCCGCCGCGCGCCTGGCCGGCGCCGACGACTTCGTCCGCCGCCTGCCCGACGGCTACGACACCATGCTCACCGACAACGGCGCCGCCCTCTCCCAGGGCCAGCGCCAGCTGCTCTCGATCGCGCGCGCCGCGGTGGCGGACCCGCCGGTCATGGTGCTCGACGAGGCCACGAGCTCCATCGACACCCGCACCGAGGCCATCGTCCAGCGCGGCATGGACGCGCTCATGACCGGGCGCACCACGTTCGTGATCGCGCACCGGCTCTCCACCGTGCGCAACTCCGACGTCATCATCGTCCTGGACCACGGCCGCATCATCGAGCGCGGCACGCACGAGGAGCTCATCGAGAAGCGCGGCACGTACTACCAGCTCTACACCGGCGCCTTCGAGCTCGAGTAGCACGGACGAGAAGATCGGCCGCCGTGGGCGAGGGTCGCGCCGCGTGAGGGCGTGACCCTCGCTCTTTTCGAGCGGGGGTCACGCTGGGGTGGGACGGACTTCGGGCGCCGCCCGCGGCGGGCGGCGCGAGGGGAGCCTAGCGCTCGATCGGGCGCATCGCGGCCGCCTCGGCGAGCAGGCTCACGCCGCCCACGAGCAGGTAGCCCGCCAGCACGTAGCCGAGCATGAGGCTCGAGACGGCCGGCATCAGCAGAAACGCCACGCCCGCGACGATGTTGAGGACGCCCGTCGCCGTGGCGAGCCCGGAGCTGGGGACCCCGAAGTAGCGCATCCTGCGGGCGTACGTGATCCGCTCGGCGCCCGCGATGATGAACAGGAAGGCCAGCAGGAAGACGAGGGTCCCCGCCGTGAGGTAGGCCGGCAGCGCGAGCAGCATGACGCCGAGGAGCGCGTTGAGCACGCCCACCACGAGCGTCGTGGGGCTGCGGAAGAGCTCGGGGGTGCGGGCGTAGGACACGACCGCGCCGACGCCGCCTGCGATCAGCAGGGCCGAGACCACGCCCTGGATGGCCGCGTAGATGCCGAGGGGCGCCACCGCGCTGGCGACGCCACCCACCACGAGCAGGGCGCCGAGTACGGCCGTCCAGACGCGGGCGCGGCGGACGTTTGCGTTCCACGTGCTGACGAAGTTGCCCACGTGGTCGAAGTCAGAGTCGTAACGTTGCATTTCTTCTCCTCAGATACGAAAGTGCCCCGAGACCGGGAGCTGGTCTCGGGGCGTCGGATACCTCTGATATGCCCAAAATGTCACTTCTATACTCACAGTTTGCCGCCGCGCGCCGCCGCCACGGGACCCACACAAACGCTCCCCGGGGGTATCGCTAGGCCCCGAGACGCCCGAGCTTGACGGCGAGCACGCGCCGCACGGACGCGTCGACGCGCGCCGCGTCGAGCTCCCCCGACGAGACGGCGTCGAGGACCCCCTGGTACGCAGCCTCGAAGCTCGGCGGCATGAGCACCACGTCGACCCCGGCGAGAAGAGCCTCGACCGCCACGCGCCCCTCGGGCACGGACGAGGTGGCGGCGCCCATCTCCATGGAGTCGGTGATGACGACTCCGCCAAAGCCGAGCTCCTCGCGCAGGATGCCCGTCACGACCTCGTGCGAGAGCGAGGCGGGGGTGTCGCCGCCGGTGACGGACGGGAGCGAGAGGTGCCCCACCATCACGATCGGGACATCCTCGGCGATGGCCGCCTCGAAGGGGACGAGCTCCTCGAGGCGGAGCTCCTCGAGGGTCTTGTCCGAGTAGATGCGCGCGTCGTGCGAGTCCCCGAGGGCCCCGCCGATGCCCGGGAAGTGCTTTGCCGCGCAGAGCACCCCCGCGTCGGCGAACCCGCGCACCTGCGCCGCCACCATCGGCGCCACCTCCTCGGCCGTGGCCCCGAAGGAGCGGCGCCCCATCGTGCCGGAGGGGTTGCTCGCGACGTCGGCGTCCGGGGCAAAGTCCACGTTGAAGCCGAGGTCGGCGAGGTAGGTGCCTACGTGGAGCGCCACGTCGTAGGCCCGCGTCGCGTCCCCCGTCGCCCCGACGTCGCGCATGTCCCCCACGTTCTCCACGCCGAAGCCCTCGCGCCCGCCCACGCGCGAGACGGTGCCGCCCTCCTCGTCCACGCACAGCAGTATCGGAAGGCCGTTCGCCTCCCGGGCGTACGTGGCCGTGTTCGCGAGCATCTCGCGCGTCTGCTCGGCGTCGACCAGGTTGGCGCCGAAGTACACGACTCCACCGACGGGGAACCTGAGAAGCGCGTCGCGCGTGGTCTGCCCCGCCGCCACGACGCGCCCTACGCCGGTCAGGGCCTCGGGGCTCACCACGAACAGCTGGGCCACCCTCTGCTCGAGCGTCATCCCCGCGAGGCGACGCTCCACCTCCGCCTCGAGGTCTCCCTCGGCCGCGGGAGCGCCTCGCGGGAGATCCTCGGCGGCCGGGACGTCGTCGCCCGCTTCGGGGACGCGCGGGGACGCGTCCCCGAGACATCCCGCGAGCGCGAGGGAGAGGCCGGCCCCAGCGGCCGCGAGCGCGGAACGCCGGGTCAGGCCGCCTCCCCTCCCCACGTCCGCCTACTCCCGCTCGAGGAGCTGGCCGACGATTCCCTCGAGCACGTCGCCGAGCTCGTGACCCGCCACGCGCATCATCTGCGGGAAGCGGGAGTAGTAGGTGAGCCCGGGCATCGAGTTGACCTCGTTGAACACGACCTCGCCCTCGGGCGTGACGAAGAGGTCGACGCGCGCCAGGCCCTCGCAGCCGAGTGCCTCGTAGACGCGCATGCCCGCCTCGCGCACGCGCGCGAGCACGTCCTCGGGAAGCTCGGCCGGGCAGCGCAGCTCGGTGTTGGCTCCGGGATCCTTCTCAAGGTGGATGCGGAAGAAGCCGTCGCCGGAGACCATGATCTCGTCGACGGCACCCATCCAGGTGCCGCGCACGCTGTCCCCCACGACCGAGCAGCCGACCTCGACCCCGACGATGGCCTCCTCCACGGCGACCTTCTCGTCCAGCGCAAAGGCTGCGTCGAGCGCCTCGGCGTAGGCCGCCTCGTCGGCGGCGCGGGAGACCCCGATCGAGGAGCCGCCGCGCGCGGGCTTCACGAAGACGGGAAAGCCCCCGCAGGCCTCGACGGCAGCGGAACGCGCCTCGTCCGGGCAGCCGCGCCAGAGCACCTCGCAGCGCGGGGAGCGCACGCCAGCGGCCGAGGCCAGGCGGTGCGCGGCGTCCTTGTCCATGCACACGGCGCTCGCCATGACGCCGCACCCCACGTACGGGACGCCCGCGACCTCGAGCGCGCCCTGGATGGTCCCGTCCTCTCCGCCCTGCCCGTGCAGGACCGGCAGCGCGGCGTCGACGTCGAGCGCGCGGGGCGACCCGTCGGCGAGAAGCTCCACGAGCCCCGACCCCGGCACGATGCCCACGCGCGCGAGGGACTCGTCGGCCTCCCACGCCCCGCCGCGCACGGGCGTCCCAGAGGGTACAAGCACCCAGCGCCCTTCTCGCGTGATGCCAATGAGGACCAGTTCAAAGCGCCCGTCCAGCGCAGAGATCACGTTCTCGGCGGAGGTGCAGGAGATGTCGTGCTCGGTGGAGATGCCACCAAAGATGAGTGCCACCCGCGTCATGGCGCGTCCTTTCTCTCGTGTCGACCGTCCCATTATAGAAAGTGCGGCCCCTTCCGACCCGTGCGATGTATAGCTGCCGCGGCGGATGCGCCGGCGAGAAGTGCCCGCGCACTGCCACTCAGGAAGGGACGCCCATGCCTCACTCCCCCGCCGCGCCCTGCCGCCGCGAGCCGCGTGGCGCCGAGGCGCCTCATCCTTGCGGTGCTCGCGGTCTTTGCCGCAGGGCAGGTGGGCGCGGGCGTGGGCCTCGTCGGCGGCATCGTCGTCGGCGCAGGAGCTCTCTGGTGCGCCACACGGCTGCGCGGGCTTCTCAGGCACGCCAGCACCTAGAGGCAACCAACCGCGTCACGACGCACGGCCCTTCTCGCCGCAGCCCTTCCGACCGTGCCTACTGCTGCGGGTAGCGGGGCGGCACGAGGCCCGCGCGCTCCAGAGAGACCACGATCGGCACCACGACGGCGAGCTGCAGGACGATGCCCGTGATGGACGTGACGAACGACGTGGTCACCCAGGCCTCGAGCGTGTAGGCGCCCGGCGAGAAGATCAGCGCGCTCGCCACTCCCCGGACAGCGCGGCCCGCCAGCATGGCGCCCACGAGCGAGACGTAGAGGTCGCGGCTCGTGGCGCCGGTGCGCACGTGCTCGGAGAGCGCACCCGACACCAGGCCGTACACCACAAGCTCGACGGCCATCTGCGGCAGCATGCCCGTCGCGGGCATGCCGGTGAGCAGGCTCGAGAGCACCGGAGCGAGAAGCCCGGTCACCGCGCCGGACACGGGACCCGCCACAAGGCCGCAGATCATCACGGGGATGTGCATCGGCAGCCAGACGGCACCGGCGTTGGGAATGGCGTGGAACGCCATGGGCAGAACTATGCCGAGCGCGGCGCACACGGCCGCCACCACGATCCTCTTGACCTGACTCACGCTCGTCTCCCCTCTCGCGTGCGCGGGCCGGTCGGCGTGTCGGAGAGCCGGTAGCCGCGCGCCTCCATCGCTGCGGAAAGCTCGTCGGCCCGCCTGAAGGCCGAGACGAATATCGGCACGAGCAGGCGCACATAGCTGACGGCGCGTCGCATAATACCACGAGAAGCGACGTCACCGCAACGCAGGCGCTGGGCCCATATGAGCTGGCGGCTCTCCCGCAGCAGCGTGGGGACAAACTGCACCGTCACCCCCACGGCGAGCGCGGCGGGCTCAACCGGGACGCCGAGGCGCGCGAGCGGAGAGAGGAGCCGGCGCACCCCCTCGACGAGCTCCTGGGGGCGCGTGGTGGCGGTGAGGAGGGCGCCGAGCGCGGCGACGAGCGCCACGCGCGTCGCGACCGTGAGCCCCTGGGCGAGGCCGCGCGGCGTGAGCGCGAGCGGGCCCAGCTCGAGGAGCGCCCCCTCCCGGCTGAGGAGCAGCGCGTTCATGGCGACCACGAGCAGCAGGAACCAGCGCATGCCCCACACGGGCGCGAGGGCGCGGCGCCATCCGACGCGCGAGAGGGCGACGAGGGCGAGAAGGACGAGAAGGGCCGCCGCGAGCGCCGGGCCCTCCGCGAGCGCCACGGCCAGGGAGAGGGCGAGAAGCGCGGCGAGCTTGGCCGACGCCGGCGTGCGGTGCAGCGGCGAGTCGCCCCACACGTATCCGGCCGCCGCCCTCACGAGCGCCCCCTCGCGGCGAGGATCGCCGCGGCGAGCTCGTCGGCCGTGAGCGGGGCGCCCTCGACGGCGACGCCCGCGCGGCGCAGCGCGGAGGCGGCCCTCGACGCGCACGCGGGCTCGAGGCCGTGGGAGCGCATGAGGGGTGCGTCCCCAAGCAGCTCGCGGGCGGGGTCGTCGAGCGTCACGCGCCCCGACTCGAGCACGACCACGCGGTCCGCGACGGCGGCGAGCACGTTGGCGTCGTGGCTCGCCATGACCACCGTGGCGCCCGAGCGCGCCGCGGCGCGAACGGCGTCGACGCAGGCGGAGCGCGAGCGGGGGTCGAGCCCGGCCGTGGGCTCGTCGAGCAGCAGCAGGGAGGGCTCGAGCGCGAGCACCGAGGCGATGGCCACGCGTCGCTGCTGCCCTCCCGACAGCGCGAGCGGGGAGCGCGCGGCGAGCTCGTCGAGCTCGAGCCCCATGAGCGCAAGCGCCTCGCCCGCACGCTCGCGCGCCTCGGCCGCGCCGAGCCCGCGCGAGCGCAGCCCGAAAACGAGCTCGCGCTCCACCGTGGGCTCGAAGAACTGCCGCTCGGGTATCTGGAAGACGAGGCCGACCGCCCCGGCGAGCGCGCGCGACCCCTCCGCACCGCACGCGTCGCGGCCGTCGACGAGCACGCTCCCCTCGTCCGGGCGCAGCATCCCGGCCATGACCTCGAGCAGCGTGGTCTTGCCCGACCCCGTCTGCCCCATGAGGCCGACCACCCCGCCCGAGACCTCGAGCGAGACGTCCTCGAGCGCCCGGGTCCCCTCCCCGGGCGCGCCGTCGAAGGAGAGGCCAACGTGGGAGAGCGTCAGTCGCACAGCGCGCTCACCAGCCCCTCGACCGTGACGGGCGCCGGGCCCGAGACCGCCCCCGCCCGCTCGAGCGCGCGCCAGGTCCGCGTCGCGAGCGGGGGCTCGAGCCCCGCCCGCCCGAGCAGGGCCTCGTCCGCGAGCACGTCACCGGGCGCGCCGACGGCGACTACCTCGCCCCCCGACATGACCACGACGCGGTCGGCGCGCCCTGCGATCTCCATGTCGTGCGTGATCCAGACGACGGTCGTCCCGTGCTCGCGGCGGGCGTCCTCCACCGCGCGCGCGAGCTCGTCGCGGCCGCGCGGGTCGATCATCGAGGTGGCCTCGTCGAGCACGACGAGGCGCGGGCCGCACGCGAGCACGCCCGCGAGCGCGACGCGCTGCTGCTGGCCCCCGGAGAGGCCGTGGACGTCGCGCCGCTCGAACCCGGCGAGCCCCACCGCCTCGAGCGCGCGCCCGGCCGCCCCCGCCGCGTCCTCCTCGGACGCGCCGAAGTTGCGGGGTCCGAAGGCGACGTCCTCGGCCACCACGGAGGAGACGAACTGGTTCTCGGGGTTCTGGAAGACCATCCCGCACGCCCTTCTCAGCTCCCAGACGCACGCCGGGTCCGAGGCGTCGAGCCCCGCCACCGTGAGCGAGCCCGCCTGCAGGGCGATGAGCGCGTTCAGGTGGCGCGCGAGCGTGGTCTTTCCGGAGCCGTTCTCGCCGACCACGGCGACGAGCTCCCCGCCCGCCACGTCCAGGGAGACGTCGCGCAGCGTCGGGCGCCCGGTCACGTAGGCGTGGCTCACGCCGCGCGCCTCCACGATCTTCTCGCCCAAGCGACCTCCCTCCGGGCAGCCTTTGTTGACACGGCGTCGACTATTGTAGCCCCACGGCCCGCCCGGCGAGAAGAACCTCGCCCCCGTTATCCTCCCAAAACGTCAACGCCCCCGCCAAAAGGGCCGACGACCTGCGCTATCCTTGTGTGACCACCCATCACATCCCAGGGAGGAGTACGCGTGCTGCGCTTTGAGAGGTACGTCTGCCCCGACACCCCGCAGGAGGCCTACGACCTGCTGCGCTCAGACAAGGCGGCCGTCGTCATCGGGGGCATGATGTGGCTGCGGCTCGCCGACCGGACCGTGCCGCTCGGCATCGACCTCTCCCGCTGCGGGCTGGACCGGATTGAGGAGACCGAGGAGGGGTTCCGCATCGGGGCCATGGTCACGCTCGGCCAGCTCGAGCGCCACGAGGGCCTCGCGGACGCCACGGGCGGCATCCTCTCCGAGGCGGTCCGCGACATCGTGGGCACCCAGTTCAGGAACCTCGCCACGGTGGGCGGCTCGCTCTGGTCGCGCATGGGCTTCTCGGACGTGACCTGCGCGCTGCTGGCGCTGGACACCGAGGTCGAGCTCGTCGGCGCCGGGCGCGTCCCGATCATCCCGTTCGTCGAGCGCGGGGCCGGCCGCGACGTCCTCACCCACGTGATCGTCCGCAGGCACGCCTACCGCGCCGCCTACTCGTGCGTGCGCGCCGCCGCCACGGACTTCTCGTCGATAAGCGCCGCGGCGGCCTGCTGGAGGGGCTCCTGGCACGTCGCGGTCGGGTCGCGGCCCCAGAAGGCCACGCTCGTCACCGGCGGCGAGCGCATCCCGCTGCGCGAGCGCTTCTCCACGACCGAGCTCGACGCCGCGCTCGACGCCGTATCGAACCTCGCCTTTGGCTCCGACCTGCGCGGGAGCGCCGAGTGGCGCCGCGAGGTCGCGCCCGTGCTCGTCCGCCGCGCCATCGAGGCCGCGTCCGCCAAGGAGGCCTAAAGCATGCTCGTCAACCTCACCCTGAACGGCGCCCGCGTCTCCGAGGACGTGCGCCCCGACGCGACCCTGTTCGACTTCTGCCGCGCCCACGGCGCCAAGTCCGTGAAGTGCGCCTGCGAGACCTCCAACTGCGGCCTGTGCACCGTGCTGCTCGACGGCGAGCCCGTGCTCTCGTGCTCGGTCACGATGGCGCGCGCCGACGGCCGCGAGGTCACCACCCTCGAGGGCATGCGCGACGGCCGCCGCGAGCTGCTGGCCCAGTGCCTCGCCGAGGAGGGCGCCGAGCAGTGCGGCTTCTGCGCCCCCGGCCTCGAGATGGCCGTCCTCGCCCTCGACGCCGCCCACCCGGACGCCGACGACGAGACCGTCCGCCGCTACCTCTCCGGCAACCTCTGCCGCTGCTCCGGCTACGCGGGGCAGATGCGCGCCGTCCGCCGCTTCCTCGCCCGCCACGCAAACGGCGGCGAACTCCCGCCGCGCGAGGTGCCCGCGGACCCCACCAGCGAGTCCGGCGAGGCCCACGCCCAGATCGCGCGGCCCGTGGTCAAGAAGGACGCCGAGGCGCTTCTCGCCGGAAGGCCCGTCTTCACCGCCGACCTCGCGCCCGAGGGAGCCCTCGTGGTGAAGCTCGTGCGCTCGCGCCACGCAAACGCCCTGGTCACGGACATCGACAAGAGCCGAGCGCTCGCGCTGGAGGGCGTGGTGGCCGTCTGGGGCCCCGACGACGTGCCCCACCACCGCTTCACCCTGGCCGGGCAGTCCTTCCCCGAGCCGAGCCCCTACGACACCGTGCTGCTCGACCGCCACGTGCGCTACGTGGGCGACGAGGTGGCCATGGTCGTGGCGGTCGACGAGGAGACCGCGGCGGCGGCGGCCAAGCTCGTGAGGGTCACCTACGAGCAGCTCCCGGCCGTGCTCGACGTCGAGGAGGCGCTCGACAACGCAACCGTGATCCACGACGAGGACGACTGGGCCGCCGGGGGCGACAGGTCCGGCGACGTGCGGCGCAACCTCGTGGCCTCCGGCGAGCGCGTCCACGGCGACCTCGACGCCGCCTTCGCGAGCTCCGACGTGGTGATCGAGCGCACCTACCGCACGCAGGCCACCCAGCAGTCCATGATGGAGACCTTCCGCTCCTTCGCCTACACCGACGCCTTCGGGAGGCTCACCGTGGTGAGCTCCACGCAGGTGCCCTTCCACATCCGCCGCCAGGTTGCCACGGCGCTCGGCATCCCCAAGAGCCAGGTGCGCGTCATCAAGCCGCGCGTGGGCGGCGGCTTCGGCGCCAAGCAGAGCGGCTGCAACGAGGCCTTCGCCGCGCTCGCAGCGCTGCGCACCGGGCGCCCCTGCGTCTGCACCTACACGCGCGAGGAGACCATGTGCTGCTCCAACACGCGCCACGAGATGGTGCTCACCGTGCGCGTGGGGGCCACGGAGGACGGCGAGATCCGCGCCATCGACCTGCACGCCCTCTCCAACGCCGGCGCCTACGGCTACCACGGGACCACCACGGTGACCCTCGTGGGCGGCAAGGCGCTGCCGATCTACAACCACGCCGCGGCGAGCCGCTTCTCCTACGAGGTGGTCTACACCAACACCACCCCGGGCGGGGCGTACCGCGGCTACGGCGCCACGCAGGGCTGCTTCGCCGTGGAGAGCGCCGTCAACGAGCTCGCCGACGAGCTGGGCATGGACCCGTGCGAGCTGCGCCTCAAGAACCTCGTGGGTCCCGGCGAGACCCTCTGGCAGCTGGGCGACGAGCCCCTGCACTCCTGCCGCGCCGACGACTGCCTGCGCCGCGCCATGGAGATGGTGGGCTGGCAGGACCGCCCGCTCTCCGAGGACCTCGGGGACCGCGTGCGCGGCCTCGGCGTGGCCCTCACGATGCAGGGCTCCGGCATCGCCAACGTGGACATCGCCAACGTGGACATCCGCCTCGAGGACGACGGCTTCTACGTGCTCTCCATCGGCGCCACCGACGTGGGCACCGGCGCGGACACGATCCTCGCCCAGATGGCGGCGGAGGTGCTCGGCTGCGACGTCGACCGCGTCGTCACCAAGGGCGTCGACACCGACACCTCCCCCTTCGACACCGGCGCCTACGCCTCCTCGGGCACCTACACCACCGGCGGGGCCGTCGTGCGCGCGGCGGAGGACCTCGTGCGCCAGATCCGCGAGCAGGCGGCGCGCATCTGGGGCGCGGACGAGGGCGACGTGGAGTTCGACGGCGAGTCCGTGCGCTGCGGGGAGCGGCGGATGACGGTCGCCGAGCTCGCCAACAAGATGATCGGCTTCGGCCTCATGCCCGGCATGCTCGAGGGCCACGGGGCCAACTCCCAGCCGAGCTCGCCGCCGCCCTTCATGGCCGGCGTCGCCGAGGTCGAGGTCGACAAGGCCACCGGCCAGGTGCGCGTCACGGACTACGCGGCCGTGGTGGACTGCGGCACCGTGGTCAACCCCTCGCTCGCGCGCGTGCAGGCCGAGGGCGGCATCGCCCAGGGCATCGGCATGGCCCTCACCGAGGACGTCTCGCGCGACGAGAGGGGCCGCCTGCGCACCGGGAGCCTCATGACCTACAAGGTGCCCACGCGCATGGACGTGCCCGAGCCGCGCGTCGAGTTCATGCCGAGCTTCGAGCCCACGGGCCCCTTCGGCGCCAAGTCCATCGGCGAGGTCGTCATCAACACGCCCTCTCCGGCCGTCATGAGCGCCGTGGCCCACGCCACGGGCCGCTACGTGCGCGACCTCCCCATCACCCCGACCAAGGTCCTTCTCGGCGAGTAGCGCCCCGTTCCGCGCGCCGCGGCTCGGAGCGGGCCGCGGCGCGCGGTACAATCGTGCGGTCTCGATTCCCTCCGGAGGCCGCATGTTCAAGCTCAGGCGCTACCTCAGGGGCCACTACGCCCAGTGCGTGCTCGCGCCCCTCTTCAAGATGCTCGAGGCGCTGCTCCAGCTCCTCGTCCCGCTCGTGATGGCCCAGGTCATCGACGTGGGCATCGCCCGGCGCGACGCCGCCTTCGTGCTCGCCCACGGGGCGCTGCTCGTGGGCATGGGCGTCTTCGCCTGGGCCATCTCGGTCACGGCCCAGTACTTCTGCTCCAAGCTCGCCGCTGCCTTCGGCACGGCGCTGCGCGACGACCTCTTCCGCCACGTGCTCTCGCTCTCGCGCGCCGACGTCGAGCGACTCGGCCGCGCGACCCTCGTCACCCGCATCACCAACGACTCCCAGCAGGTGCAGGACGGCCTCAACATGTTCTTCCGCCTCATCCTGCGCTCCCCCTTCGTGACCTTCGGCACCGTGGTCGCGGCCTTCCTCGTCGACGGGGTCGAGGGCGCGGCGCTGCTCGTCGCGGTCATCGCGTCGTTTGCCGTGGTCATGGGCTTCATGCGGGTGACCACGAGGCGCTACCGCGAGATCCAGCGCGGCCTCGACGAGGTGCTGCTGCGCACCACGGAGAACCTCGAGGGCGTCCGCGTCCTGCGCGCCTTCCGCCGCGAGGCGAGCGAGCGGGAGGCCTTCGCCGGGGCGGCCCGCACCGTCCGCGACCGCCAGGTCTCGACCGGCGACCTCTCCGGCCTCGTGAACCCCCTCACCTACGCGGCCATCAACTGCGGCCTCATCGCGCTGCTGTGGCTCGGCGGGGCCCAGGTAAACGTCGGCCACCTCACGCAGGGCCAGCTCGTCGCGCTCGTGAGCTACGTGAGCCAGGCCCTCGTCGAGCTGCTCAAGCTCACCAACCTCATCGTCCTGCTCTCCAAGGCCTCCGCCTGCGCGCGCCGCGTGAACGAGGTCTTCGAGACCGTGCCGTCCATGTCCGACGGCACGCGCGAGGCCTCGCTCGCCCCGGGCGAGCCCGCCGTCGCCTTCGATGACGTGAGCTTCACCTACCCCGGCGGGGCGGGCCGCGCGCTGTCCCACGTAAGCTTCTCGCTCCCGCGCGGCGCGACGCTCGGCGTCATCGGCGGAACGGGCTCGGGCAAGTCAACGCTCGCGAGCCTCGTCATGCGCTTCTACGACGTAACCGAGGGCGCGGTCAGGGTCGGCGGCGCCGACGTCCGCGAGCTCACGCGCGCCAGCCTGCGCAGGGTCGTCGCAATCGTGGAGCAGGGCGCCACGCTCTTCTCGGGGACCATAGCCTCCAACCTGCGCTGGGGAGGCCCGGGCGCGGGCGAGAAGGACCTCTGGTCGGCGCTTGGGACCGCGCAGGCCGCGGGCGTCGTCTCCGGCAAGGACGGCGAGCTCGAGGCCGAGGTCGAGCAGTTCGGGCGCAACTTCTCCGGCGGCCAGCGGCAGCGCCTCGCCGTGGCCCGGGCCCTCGCCCGGCGCTCCGGGGTGCTCGTGCTCGACGACGCCTCCTCGGCGCTCGACTTCGCGACAGACGCCGCGCTGCGGCGCGCCATCGCCCGCGACCGGGCGGACGCCGCCGTCATCACCATCTCGCAGCGCGTGGCGGCGGTGCGCCAGGCCGACCAGATCCTCGTGCTCGACGGCGGCCGCCAGGTGGGCCTCGGGACCCACGAGGAGCTTCTCGCCAGCTGCCCGGTCTACCGGGAGATCTGCGACTCGCAGCTCAGCGCCGAGGAGGTGGTCCGATGAGCGGACGGGGGCGCGCCCGCGGGCGCTCGGACGGAACCGTCAGGCGCATGGTCGGCCTCTTCGCCGGGAGCCGGGCGCGCCTGTGCGCCGCGGGGGCGCTCACCGCGTGCGTGGTCGTGGGGACCCTCTCGCTGCCGGTGCTCTCCGGCCGCGCCGTCGACTGCGTGGTCGGCGCGGGGCAGGTCGACTTCGCGGGCCTCGCGCGCGAGCTCGCCGGCATCGCCGCCGCGCTCGGCGTCACGGCCGCGAGCCAGTGGGCGCTCACGGCCGTGACCAACCGGCTCGCCTTCGACGCGGGCCTCGAGCTTCGCCGCAGGGCCTTCGACCACCTGCAGGAGCTCCCGCTCTCCTACCTCGACTCCCACGGCCACGGCGACCTCGCGAGCCGCATCGTCACCGACGCCGACCAGCTCGTGAACGGCCTCCTCATGGCCTTCCAGCAGCTCCCGACCGGCGTCCTCACCATCGTGGTGACGCTCGCGTTCATGTTTGCGCTCAACCCCGCCATCGCCGCGGTCGTCGCGCTGCTCACCCCCGTCTCGGTCTTCTCGGCTCGCTTCATCGCCACGCGCAGCGCGCGGCACTTCTCGGGCCAGACCCACCTGCGCGGCGAGCTCACCTCCTACGTCGAGGAGATGGTCGGGGGCATCTCCTCGGTCGAGGCCTTCTCCATGGAGGACGAGGTCGCGCGGCGCTTTGCCCGGACCGACGCCGAGCTGGGCCAGGAGAGCTTCAAGGCGGTGTTCTTCTCGTCGCTCGTGAACCCGACGACCCGCTTTGCCAACGCGCTTGTGTACGCGGCGATCGGCATCTTCGGCGCCTTCGTGGCCATGGGCGGAGGCATCACGGTCGGCGGGCTCTCCGCCTTCCTGGGCTACGCCGACCAGTACGCCAAGCCGTTCAACGACATCTCGGGCGTGGCAACCGAGCTCCAGAACTCCGTGGCCTGCGCCCGGAGGCTCTTCGAGCTCCTCGACGTGGAGGCCGAGGAGCCGGACTCCGCACGCGCGGCCGTGCTCGAGGCCCCGCGCGGTGAGGTGGCGCTCGAGCACGTGCGCTTTGGCTACGACGAGAAGAGCCCCGTGCTCAGGGACGTGGACCTCGCCGTGCGACCGGGGACGCGCGTGGCGCTCGTGGGCGAGACGGGCTGCGGGAAGACGACCCTCATCAACCTGCTCATGCGCTTCTACGACGTGGACGGGGGCTCCGTGTCCGTGGACGGGCGCGACGTGCGCGACTGGACGCGCGCGAGCCTGCGCGCGGGCTGGGGCATGGTGCTGCAGGACACCTGGGTGCGCCGCGCGACCGTCCGGGAGAACGTCGCCATGGGCGCGCCGGGCGCCACCCTCGAGGAGGTGCGCGCGGCGTGCCGCGAGGCCTACGCGGACGACTTCGTGATGCGGCTCCCGGAGGGCTACGACACGGTGCTCGACGGCACGGCGTCGCTCTCGGCGGGGCAGCGCCAGCTCCTGTGCATCGCGCGGGTGATCCTCGCGCGGCCGTCGATGCTCATCCTCGACGAGGCGACCTCCAACATCGACACGCGCACGGAGCTGCTGGTCCAGCGCGCGCTCGCCCACCTCATGGAGGGGCGCACGAGCTTCGTGGTGGCGCACCGGCTCTCCACCGTGCGCGACGCCGACCTCATCTGCGTGGTCGCCGACGGGCGGATCGCGGAGCGCGGGACGCACGAGGAGCTGCTCGCCGCCGGCGGTCGCTACCGCCAGATATACGAGGCGCAGTTCGCCCCGACGCTGTAGGCGCGCCGCAGGCGCTACAGGCCGCGCTCGCGCAGGCGGGCGTCGATCTCGCGCAGCGTCACGCGCGCGGCGAAGAGCTGGCGGTAGGTGGCCGTCCTCACCTTGCCCTGGGCGGCGAGCTCGTCCATGCGGGACTTGGTACTCTCGAGCTCGGCGCGCACGCCCACGGCGAAGTCCTCGAACGCCGCGAGGCGCTCCTCGGCCTCGCCCATCAGAGGTTGGCCCCGTTCCAGCCGAAGTCGGTCGAGGTCCCGTAGCGGATGTAGATCCGCGCCGGGTCGACGCCCAGCTCGCGCGCGACGACGGGCGTGACCTCGCGGGTGAAGCGCTCCCACGCCTCGGAGGGCACCTCGGAGCGGGCGAAGGCGCTCACGTCGACGAGGGCCGAGGGCGCCGAGTCGTCGCCGGCGAAGTAGATGGGCACCTCGTCCTCGAACAGGCACATGAGCCAGGCCTCGGACTTGCCGGGGACGGCCTCGATGGCCCGTCCGTAGGCCGCCTTCAGGACCTCGCGGGCGGCGGGGGGCACGGGCTCGGAGCAGTAGGTGTGCACGACGGGCATGGCAGGTCTCCTCTCTCGGCGTGCGCCGGCGTGGCGGGCGGGCCGGCGGCCCTACTCCCCCTCCACGCGTCGGCGCGTCTTCTTGATCTGGGCACGGGCGCGCTTGGCCTCCAGCCGGCGGCGCTTCTGCGCGGCGCTCACGCGCGTCTTCTTGCGGGGACGCGGCGGGCGTGCGCGGCGTCGGCAGACCTCGAGGATCTTCTCGGCGCAGAGCCGGCGGTTCTGGAGCTGGCTGTGCCTCTCGCGCGACACCACCACGATCCCGGTGGGCACGTGGCGCATGCGCACCGCAGAGTCGGTGGTGTTGACGCCCTGCCCTCCGGGCCCCGACGCGCGGAACGCCTCCGCCTCACACTCGCGCGCGATCTGCTCGGGCGTCTGCCGCGCGAAGGCGGCGTAGTCACGGTATGTCAGACCCCTCTCGTCCATGCGCCCATGCTAGCAGACCCGCGGGGAGGGCGTCGGATGCCGTATCATGAGGTGCGTGTAAGCTCCGTGTCAGAAGAGGACCACATGCCCCTCGTCATCCTTCCCGTTGCCTGCCTCGCACTCGTCGCCCTCGCCACCACGCTCGCCGTGCGGCCCTCGCGCGGCGCCCATCGCCCGGACGCCGGCGCGCTCGCCTGGCTCGTTCCCCCCGTCGCCGCGCTCGCGGCGCTCGTCGCCCTGTGCGCGCTCGGGCTCTACGTCGGTGAGGCGGGCGAGCTCGTCGCCTGCTGCCTCGCCGCGCTGCTCGCCGCGGCCGCGGCACTCGCGCGCCCCCGTTCGCTCGCGCTCCTCGACGACGTCGCCGGGCGCGTGGGCCTTAAGCCAAGGGCCGGCCGCGCGGTCGTCGCCGTCCTCGCGCTGCTGCTGTGCACGGCGCTCGGGTTTCTCGCCATAGAGCTCCCCTACAACCCCGCCGCGCTCCAGATAGCCCCCAACTTCGCCCTCATCCAGGGCCTCATCATCCTCGGGGCGCTCACGCTCGGGCTCTTCCTCTTCCAGCGCCACGGCGCCGGCCTCGCGCTCGGCGTGGTGGTCTGCGCGCTCATCGGCGTCGCCCAGTTCTTCGTCAAGAGCTTCAAGGCCTCCGCCATCCTGCCGAACGACCTCTTTGTCCTCGGCACCGCCGCGGCCGTGAGCGGCTCCTACGTCTACAGCGTCGACGGCGCGGTGCTTCTCGGCCTCTCGTGCGCGCTTCTCGCCTGCGCCGCCTGCACCGTCGTGGCACCGCCGAGCGCCGCCGACTCCCGCGCCCTCGTGCGGCGCACGCTCGCCAACCTCGCGTGCGCGCTCGCCGCCTTCGCGGCGCTCTGGGCGGGCGTCACCGTCCCCGACTACTTCGGGCAGCTCGGCGTGGGCATGGAGTACTGGTACACGCTCGACTACTACGAGCGCCAGGGCTTCGTCACCACGTTCGTCGCCGTGGCGCAGGACCTGCCCGTGGACGAGCCCGAGGGCTACTCGGACGAGTCGGCCCGCGAGCTCGAGGCCGCCTACGCCGCCACCTACGACGAGACCCTCGGCGCCACGGAGGCGCGCGCCGCTGCAGCGGAGCAGTTCGCGGAGGAGCAGCCCACCGTCATCTGCGTCATGAACGAGACCTTCGCCGACCTCTCCTCGCTCGAGGGCGCCTCGTGGGGCTACGCGGGACCCGAGCGCTACGCCTCCGTCGACGACGCGCTCATGGGCGGCGAGCTTGCCGTGTCCGTCATCGGGGGCGGCACCTGCAACTCCGAGTTCGAGTTCCTCACCGGGATCCCGCTCGCGTACGTGGGCGACGGCAAGTACCCCTACTCGCTCTACGACCTCTCGGACGCCCCGAGCGTGGCGGAGCAGCTCTCCGCGCTCGGCTACTCGACCACGGCGATTCACCCCAACTACGCCACCAACTGGAACCGCGACCGCGTCTACGAGATGCTCGGCTTCGACCGGTTCCTCACGATCGACGACTTCGCGGGCGCGGAGCAGTTCCACAGCGGCGTCTCCGACGCAGAGACCTACGACAAGGTGCTCGAGCTGCTCGAGGCCGACGACGGCCCGCAGTTCATCTTCGACGTCACGATGCAGAACCACTCGAGCTACGACCAGGGAAACATCGGCGAGGTGGAGCAGTACGCCGTGGACGGCCTGAGCGACTACGACAACGACCGCCTGTCCGAGTACCTGGCCTGCATCGAGGAGTCGGACCGGGCGCTCGCCGAGTTCATGGCCGAGCTCGAGCAGCTGGACCGTCCCGTGGTGCTCGTGTTCTTCGGCGACCACCAGCCCGCGCTCTCATCTATCGTGGCGGACGCGCTCTACCCCGACGAGGACCCGTCCTCGCTCGAGCACAGCCTCCGCACGCACGAGACCACGTACTTCGTCTGGGCGAACTACGACGTTGCCGGCAGCGCCCAGGTGAGCGAGGAGCTGCCCACGAGCCCCGCCTACCTCGCCGCGCTCATGGCCGAGGCGATCGGCGCGCCGCTCAGCGACTACCAAAAGGCACTTCTCGTGGCGCGCGAGGAGATGCCCTGCCTGAGCCTCGTGGGCGCGCAGGGGGCCGACGGCACCTGGTACGAGCTCGAGGACGCAGACGCACTCGGCGCGGCCTACGACGACCTGGCGTCCATCTCCTACCTGGAGTTCGCGAGCAAGCTCGAGTAGGCGGCGGACGCGGCGTAGCCGCCTGCATGGTCTTGCCGTCGGACGCGTAGAGCCCTATGTCCCCCGTGGACTCCCCGTCCAGCTCATCGTAGTAGCAGTACCCCCGCTCACCCGCCTCGCCCACGCACGCAACGAGGTCGAGGCGTCCGGCAAGATACTCGACGTCATAGCCTTTGGTCCCAAAGTACTGGCCTGAATCGTTCAGTCCAAAGAGTTCGGTGCCGTCCTCGGCCCTTGCGACAAAAGGAGCGAGCACCACGTCACGATTGAGGCCCCTGTAGATCTCTGCCGACGGCTGGGGCGCAAGCCCCCTCCCCGCGACCACGCCCACAGCCACGCCCAGAACAAGTCCGACGAGAACCAGCCCAACCTTAACCGCGTAGCCCGAAGAAGATCGACCGCTCGGCTTGCCCACTCGCCTCACCCGCCCCGTTAGTCGCCGACATATGCAGTTGTGCCTTTCAGGAAGGGTGCCGCATTGCCTTCCGCGCGGCCGCCCGCCTGGCACGATCTTCGACGGATGATTTTTTGGGTGACAAGCGGACGGGACCTGTCCCCGGCAACGGTCCTCTTCAGACGCTTCAATTGAGACGTCAGTGGCCCCGCGAGAGGCGCGAGACGGGACGCGGGAGGGCCCTGCGCCCCCAGGAGCGGGCGATCGCATGGCCCTTCGGGCGGGTCCGAAAAAACCCAAAATTGGGGCTTGCGCTCCGGTACGGTTCCTTGCTACTATATCCCTCGCGCTGCGGTCCCCAGCAGTGCATCACATAAGGGCGTTTAGCTCAGGGGGAGAGCGCTTCCCTGACACGGAAGAGGTCACAAGTTCAAATCTTGTAACGCCCACCAAATCTTCGCAGCTCAGAGCATGTCGGCTCTGAGCTGTTTTCGTATGCGTACCGGGCGTCGTTTGCGCTTCTGGGGGATTTGCGGCCAGGTTCGCCGTCCAGGCCGCGCGGTTAGGGCCCTCCGGGCGGTTGTCAGTGGTTTTTGGCGGGACCTACAAGTATCACCGCCCAGGTAGCATTTTGTTACCTGCGCTTTCTTGGTGTCACAGAGCCCCGATACTCGCGGTCGGCGAGAAAAACCACTGACAACCGGGGCTTGCAGGACAAGCCTCAGGCGCCGTGCTCGAGCGGACGAGCGCTCATGGCACCCGCAACGGCAGGGGCCGTCGAGCCAGGCCGCGCAACCGTCGCACCCGGCAGCTCGTGGCCGCCCTCACCCGGATGAGGCCAGGACCTACGCGTCCTTCTCGCCCGCCGCCTTCCTGGCTGCCGCTGCCGCCTTGCCTGCCGCGATGCGTGCCTGCACGTCAGAGCCGGTCGCCTTGCCAGCCGAGGACGCGACCTTCTTCTTGCCCGCGGCGCCCGGCTTCACCGTCACGCCGCCGCGCGCCGCCGCGCGCTTCCCGCCGCTGCCGCGGGCGCCGCCCACGAAGCCCCTCACGCGCTTCCAGGCGCGCTTCACGCGACGGTTGATGGACTCGCCGCTCGTGGAGCGCATGCCCATGCACGGGGCGGCTATGAGCACCGGCAGGAGGTACTCCACGGCACGCCAGATCACGAAGCCCGCGGACAGGTGCGGGCCGTACATCTTTCCGAAGAGGTAGGCAAAGCCCACCTCGGCGCCACCCGTGCCGCCCGGGAGCGGAACCGCGTTGATGAGCAGCTCGAGCATCGCCCCCGAGGCGAGGCACACCAGGAAGTCGGCCTCCTCGCCAAAGGAGCGCAGCACGAACCACGGCAGCGCGTACATGCAGCCCAGCTGCAGCAGCGTCACGAGCATCGTCGCCAGCATCTCGCGGACGTTGGCGGCCGAGCGCTTGAAGGCGGAGGAGAACATGGCCACCTGGGTGTTCACGACCTCGTAGTAGTGGGCGTACTTCTCGTCCTTGAGCCAGCGCCGGCGGTTGGCGAAGCGCAGCGCCCAGTTGCCGATGGCCACGACCGGCCGCGGGAAGAGGCACAGGAAGAGCATGCCGCCCACCTGGACGACCTTGAAGCCAAACAGGAAGATGCCGATGAGCGTCACGTCCCCGAAGGCCTCGTAGAAGTAGCCCCCGCAGAAGACGAGCATGATGGCGGCGAAGACGCCCTCGCCCGCCTCGTAGAGCACCGTGCGGGTGAAGTTGAGCGCGCTCGCCTCCCCCACCGAGAGGCCCGCGCGCGTGAGGCGGTAGATCTGCGCCGGGGGCGCGCCGGCGCTGTTGGGCGTCAGGCGCATGAAGAAGACGCCGGAGGCCTCGACGCTCATGAGGTCGCGGATGCCGACCGGGTTGTCCGGGTCGGCGGCGACGGAGAGCACGTAGGCGAGCACGCCGAAGACGTAGTAGAACAGGAAGCACACCACTCCGGCGACGATCCAGCTCACGTCGACGCCGGCGAGCGACGTGACGAACTCGTCGACCTGCCCGGTGAAGACGAGGTAGAGCGCGTAGGCGACCACGACGAAGCCGAGGAAGACGAGGGTCTTGCGCACCTGGCCGAGCGACTTCTTGTCCGCGGCGCGGTCCTCCGCGGAGACGGAGCGCACGGCGGAGACCTTGAGGGCGACCTTCCTGGCGCCCGACTTGGCCTTCTTGGGGGTGTTCTGCTCTTCTGCCACGCAAGCGCTCCAGACGCCGAGCCGACAAGGACCGTCAGCCTAGTTTAGCGCCACGCGGGGGCGCCATGGAGCCACGAGCGCGGCGAGCGGCAATCTGCGGCTATTCTCCCTCTCTCCAGCCCTTGGCCACGTCTACCCAGCCGCGCGCGCCCGAGAATCGCTCGAGCTCGTCCAGGGTGAGCTCGATCGCGGAGCTGGCGCTGCCGGCCGCGGGCCAGACGGTCTCGAAGCGCCTCAGTGACTCGTCGAGAAACACGTCCACCCCGTCGTTGACGCCGAACGGGCACACCCCGCCCACGGCGTGGCCCACGAGCTCGGCGGCCTGGTCGGCGGAGAGCATCTTCGCCTTGCAGTGGAACGTGGCCTTGAACGCGGGGTTGTTGACGCGCGCGTCGCCGGCGAGAACCACGAGCGTGGGCGTGTCGCCCGCCATGAAGCTGAGCGTCTTGGCGATGCGCGCCGGCTCGGTGCCCACGGCGGCCGCGGCGAGCTCCACCGTCGCGCTCGACTGGTCGAACTCCCGGATGCGCCCCTCGGCGCCGAACTGCGCGAGGTGCGCGCGTGCGCGTTCTATCGACATGGCAACCCCCTGTGACACGAAGGGACGATCCCTTTGCCTCATTCGGACTCAGGTGACACGAAGGGACCGTCCCTTCGTACCACGCCGCCTCCCAGGCAGCGAAGACCATCGTAGACCACCGCGGACTGGCCCGGCGCCACGCGGCGGACGGGCTCGTCAAATCGCAACACTGAGCCGTCGAGAAGCGCCTCCCGCAGCTCGCCGGTGTGACGGGTCCGCACGAGGTAGCGACCGGGCGCCGGGGCGTCCCCGGAGATCCAGCGCACGTCCTCGAGCGTGAGCTCGCGGCAGAAGAGCGCGGGGCTGTCGTGGTCGGCCGTCACGTAGACCACGTTCTCCTCGGTGTCCGTGGAGACGACGTAGCGCGCCGGGCCGCCGCCGAGGTCGAGCCCCTTGCGCTGCCCCACGGTGAAGAGGAAGGCGCCGTCGTGGCGGCCGAGCACGCGGCCGGTCTCCCACTCCACGACGTCGCCGGCGCGCCGCTCGAGCGCGTCGAGCAGGAAGGTGCGGATGCCCACCGGCCCCACGAAGCAGATGCCGTCCGAGTCCGGCTTGGCCTCCACGCCCAGGCCCCGCTCGGCGCACATGCGGCGCACCTCGGCCTTGTCGCGGATCTCCCCGACGGGCAGCAGCGCGCGGGAGAGCGCCTCCTCGCCCACGCGCCACAGGAAGTAGGTCTGGTCCTTGTGCTCGTCGAGCGCGCGCAAGAGGCGCGTGCGCCCGTCGTCCCCGCGCTCGACGCGCCCGTAGTGCCCCGTCGCCACGAGGTCCGCGCCGCGCTCGAGGGCGCGGTCCACGAAGGTGCCGAACTTGATGGTCTGGTTGCACATGACGTCCGGGTTGGGCGTGTAGCCGCGGGCGTAGGCGTCCACGAGGTAGTCGACCACCGTGGCGCGGTACTCATCCTCGCAGTCCCAGACCTCGAGAGGAATGCCCAGCGTCACGGCCACGCGCTCGGCGTCGGCGAGGTCGTCGGCCCACGGGCACCTGAATCCCGGCAGGTCCTGCGACCAGTTGCGCATGTAGACGGCCGTGACGTCGTAGCCCCGCTCGACGAGAAGGGCGCACGCCAGGGCCGAGTCCACGCCGCCGGAGAGCCCGCAGAAGACGCGGGACGCACCGGCCACCTCAGACACCCCCCGCGCCCGCGCCGAGCGCCGCCGCGAGCGCCGCCTGGGACTCGTCGTCGCGCCCGAGCCGCGCCATCTCCGCGCGCACGCAGCGCACGATCGCCGCGGCGGCGTAGTCGACGTCGCCCTCCGTCGTCGGGCGCCCGAGCGTGAGCCGCAGGCTGCCCTCGGCGAGCGGCCGCGGCATGCCGATGGCGTCGAGCACGTGGGAGACGCGCATGCGGCTCGCGGCGCAGGCCGAGCCCGTGCCCACCGAGACGCCCTCGCGCTCGAGCGCGATCACGAGCCGGCGCGCCTCGATCCCGGCGAAGGAGACGTGCAGCAGGCCCGGCAGGCGCCTCTTGGGGTTCCTCGGCCCGCTGACCACGACCCACGGCAGCTCGGACGCCAGGGCCGAGCGCAGGCGCTCGCGCAGGCCGGCCAGGCGGCGGGACTCCTCGGCCCTCCGCTCGCTCGCGAGCTCGAGCGCCCGGGCGAAGCCCACGACGCCGGCAACGTTCTCCGTGCCGGAGCGCACGCCGCCCTCCTGGCCGCCCCCGTAGACGAGCGGGCGCAGCCGCACGTCGTCGGAGGCCCACAGCACGCCCACCTGCTTGGGGCCGTAGACCTTCGCCGCGGAGAGCGTGAGCATGTCCACGCCGAGCGAGCCCACGTTCACGGAGAGCGCGCCGGCCGCCTGGGAGGCGTCCGAGTGCAGGTAGATGGGGGTCTTCTCGCCCGCCTCGAGGCGCCTTGCGCGCTCGGCGGCCACCACGCGCGAGATGTCGCGCACGGGCTGGATGCACCCGACCTCGCCGTTGGCGAGCTCCACCGAGACGAGCTCGGTGTCGGGCCGGATGGCGCGCGCCACCGCCGCTGGGTCGACGAGGCCGTCGGCGCCCACGCGCACAGTGCGGCGGGCGTGCATGCCGGCGCAGGCGAGCACGCTCTCGTGCTCGATCGCGTCGACCACGACGTGCCCGTCGACCGCAGCGAAGGCGAGGTTGTTGGCCTCGGTCGCGCCCGCCGTGAAGACGAGGTTGTCCGGCCTCGCCCCGATGAGGCGCGCGAGCGTGCCGCGGGCGCGCTCGACGTCGTCGCGCACCTCGCGGGCGCGGGCGTAGGGCGCAGACGGGTTCCAGAAGCGCTCGGTGAGGTAGGGCAGCATCACCGCGGCGACCTCGGGGTCGACGGGCGTCGCCGCCGCGTAGTCGAGGTAGACCTCGCGCCCGGCCCCGGCCGTCATCGCGCGCCCCCCTCTGCCTCGGTCAGCGTGTTTCCGTTCTCGTCGTAGATGAGGTTGCCGTTCTCGTCCACCGCGTCGCGCTGGTCCCCGATCTTGAGGTTCTCGAAGCGCCCCGCGATGAACTCGTCGCTGTAGTTGGTGTCGACCCACTGCTCGAAGGCGTTGGCGGGCGGCACGCCGGCGTCGCGCGCGCTCTTGCGGTTGAAGCACACGAGCGTCATCGCGACGTCCGCGACCAGGTACACGGCGACGAGCGTCACGAAGACGGCCTGGCGGCGCGTGGTGGGCATGCCGATCTGGTAGAGCAGGCGCGGCATGACGGCCCTGCACCACGCAAGGCCCAGAAGCCCCCAGAATACCAGGAACCGCCAGGCCACCCACTGTGTGATGCGATCGGGCAGGCCGAGGTAGGTCCAGGACTCCGCGTCGAAGAACGTGGACATGCTCCAGCCCGCGAACTGCTCGAGCAGGCCGCCCACGACTGCGGAGACGAGAAACACCTGCCAGTTCTTGGCCCCCCTGCGGCGCAGGAAGAAGCCCAGCAGGGTGAGTGCCACGGCACCCAGGCCGTAGAGCGGCGAGAAGGGCCCCCACACCAGGCCCACGCGGCTCTCCGTGAGCCCGGCGGTGGCGAGCATCCAGACCTCCTCGATCAGAAGGCCCGCCATCGAGCCCACGAAGAAGATGATGACGACCTGGTACCAACCCAGGTGAAGGTGGTCGAGGTACTCGTCGACGGCCTCGTTCGAGGCGTGCCAGCGGGCGAAGAGCCTCCCCAGGCCGCGCTGGCGCTCCGCACGGGCGAGCTCCCGCTCGAGGACGTCCTCGGACTCCTCCAGGGCCGTCTCCGCGCGCTCGACGTCGTCGGCGTCGAGCTGGTCCCCGCCGGAGAGCCAGTCCCAGAAGAAGACCACCACCCGCACGAAGCCCTGGACCACCAGGAAGAGGAAGACGACGAAGATCAGCGAGAGAAACATCTGCTTCGAGCTCCTAGCGAACGACTTTCCTGCGTCAGGTCCCCAAGCATAGCAAAAGGGCCGGTCAAAGACCGGCCCTCGTCACTTCATGGAGCGGGCTACGGGGTTCGAACCCGCGACCTCCACCTTGGCAAGGTGGCGCGCTACCAACTGCGCTAAGCCCGCGACGCAAGGAGAAATAATACGGGGAGCGCGCCCGGAATGCAAGCCCCAATTTGAGGAAATTCTCGCCCGCGCAAGACGTCCCGGGAGCGGGCAGACGAAAAGGGCGCCCCGAGGGGCGCCCGTCACGTCTTGGAGGCGAAGCCCGGATTCGAACCGGGGGTCAGGGCTTTGCAGGCCCGTGCCTTACCACTTGGCCACTTCGCCGTATGAAAAAGGCCGAACGAGTCCGGCCCGGAGCTCACATGGAGCGGGCTACGGGGTTCGAACCCGCGACCTCCACCTTGGCAAGGTGGCGCGCTACCAACTGCGCTAAGCCCGCAAGAGCAGGGAATACTATACGGGCCAGGGGGCACGAGCGCAAGCGGGAAGTTCGAGGAAGGTGAAGAATCTGTGAAGCGGCTCAGGCGGGGATGCCCGGAGCTGGGGGAACGTCCGCGTCGGCGGTACCGAAGAGCTTCACGAGCCGCACGACCGTCCCCTCCCCCGAGCTCTTGTGCGCGATGCTCACGGAGTCGGCGAGCAGGCGCATGAGCCGGATGCCGCGCCCGCGCTCCGCGCACGGCCCCGTCTCGGGGGGCTCCTCGTCCCCGGCGAGCTCGAAGCCGCACCCGCAGTCGGTCACGTCGATGGTCACGCGGTCGGGGTAGGCGGCCACCGTCGCGAGCACGCCCGTCCCCCCGGTGTGGTCCACCGCGTTGCCGAACGCCTCCCCGGAGGCGAGCGTCATATCAAACACCTCGTCCGGCGAGAAGGGCAGCGTGGCGAGAAGCCCCTCGAGCCGCTCGCGCGCCTCCCCGAGGGCCGACGAGTCCACCCGAAACGTCGTGCGCCAGCGCGGGAGCACCGAGGGGTCGAGAGCCGTCACCTCGCGCCGCACGCCGGCGCGCTCGACGGGCATGTAGTCGAGCATCCGCATCCGGCGTAGCGCCTGGTACACCTGCGGGGACACGTTGACGAGGGAGAGCAGCCCGCCCTGGCGGCGGATGTTTCTCAGCTCGGTGAGGATGAGGCCCATGCCGGCCGAGTCCACGTGCTCCACGCCGGCCATGTTCATGAAGACGCGACGGCACCCCTGCGCGACGAGGCGGTCCATGCGCCGCCTCACGACGGGCACCGTCGTGACGTCAAGGTCGGTGCCGACCGAGACCAGCGCTATGTTGGCCCTCTCAGACATGCTGTAGATATTCCCAAATCGGGCGGGCTCTATCGCGTCGTGCCCTCCCCGTCCCGGGGCGCGGCCACGTCGAAGCGCAGCGCGAGCATGGCAACGTCGTCCTCGAGGTTGCGACCGGTGAAGTCCTCGAGCGTCGCCAGGAGGCGGTCGACGAAGCCCTCGAAGGGCTTGTCGCCCTCCGACTCGCGCATCACCATGTCGCGCAGCCCCTCCTCGCCGAAGAAGGAGCCGGACGAGTCACGCGCCTCCGTCGTTCCGTCGGTGTAGAGCAGCAGCACGTCGTCGCGCTCGAGCCTCACGAGGCCGTCCTGGTAGTTGATGTCGTGGAAGGCCCCCACCACGCCCGACTGCACGTCGAGGATGGACAGCGCCTCCGCCCCCGCGTGGACCAGAATCGCGGGCGGATGCCCCGCCGAGCAGTAGCGCAGCGTGGCCTCCTCGAGGTCGATGATGCCCACGAAGAGCGTCGCGAAGGTCTCGAGGCGCGAGAAGCCCAGGAGGAACTCGTTGAGGGAGCGCACCATCCGTGCCGGGGCGAGCCCCTCCCACGAGTAGGCGCCGAGCGCGGTCTTGACGGCGGCAGAGACCGAGGCGGCCTCGACCCCCTTGCCCGAGACGTCGCCCATGATGACGCAGGCGCGCCGGTCGGGAAGGCGGATGAGGTCGTAGAAGTCCCCTCCCACCGAGGCCGCCTTCGTCGCGGAGCAGTAGACCGCCTGGGCAGTGATGCCCTCCACGTGCTGGAGCTCGTTTCTCATGCCGGTCTGGAGCGCCTGGGAGATGCGCTTGTCCTGCTCGCGCGCCTCCTCGCCGAGGGCGATGTCTCGGACGTCCCCGGCGAGCATGCGCAGGAACTCGAGCTCTATGTCGTCGAGCGGCTCGGCCCCGTCGGGGCGCAGCACGAGGAAGCAGCGGCGCTCCCCCACGAGCTCGCCGAGGTCCACCAGGGCGCCCACGCAGGGCTCCCCCAGGGCGCGCAGCAGCGAGAAGACCTCCGAGTCCGGCGCGACGCTCACCACCGCCACGCCGTCCGAGCGATGGGGCGCCACGAGCTCCTCGAGGTCGATGGGCAGCTCGCGCGGCCCGTTGAGCGGGAGGTCGGCGAGCACGACGCGCTGGCGGTCGTTCTCGCTCACGCGCACGACCGCCGCGTCGAGCTCCTCCCCCGCCTCGGCGAGCGTGTCGCGCAGGATGGAGACGACGCCGTCGCCGCTGCCGTCGGTCGCCGAGGTGAGCAGCTCCTCGCGCAGCTCGGTCGCGAGCGACGCCAGGCGGTCGGCGCGCTGCGCACGGAGCGTGGTGAAGGCCCCCGCGAGCTGGACCGAGAGGTAGTGGGCCACGGAGTCGAGCAGGCGCGCGTCCTCCTTCATGAGCGGGTGGAGGCGCCGCCAGCCCACCTCGATGATCGAGATGACGTGGCCGCCGAACCACACCGGCACGGCGATGAAGCTCGTGAACGGGGGCACCATGGCACTTCTCATCCGCAGGACCTCGTGGGTGTCCTCGTCGACCACGTCGCGCGTCACGAGGCGCCCCTGGCGCAGGGCCTCGCTCGTCGGGGCGCAGACCCGCAGGCGCACGGCACGTCCCTCGCGGACCGCCACGCGCTCCACGCTGCGCCCGAAGGGCATGAAGCGCGCGACCTTCTCGCCGGAGAGGCCGCTCGATATGCCGCGCAGGTGAAAGCCGTCGGACTCGGCGAGGTACACGATCGTCCCGTCCGCCTCCATCGTGTCGGTCACCTCCTCGAGCACGCGCTCGAAGAGGGCGGCCACGTCGGTGGAGTCGATCGTGTCGAGCACGATGTTGAGCGTGCCCGAGAGGCGGTGGTTCGCGCGGCGCAGGTCCTCGATGGCGCGCAGGGCCTCACGGTCCGCAAGGGCGTCCTCGTCGGAGGGCATGGCCACGAGCAGGTAGGTCTCTCCGGGGGCCTGGACGGCCTCGCAGCGAACGCGAACCTGCGCGAGCTTCCCGTCGGCACGCCTCAGCGGGCAGCGCGTCGGGGAGCCGTCCGTGGTGAAGGGAAGCTGCGACACGTCAAAGTCGTCCGTCGACGCCTCTGGCTCGTCGGGAGACGGGAAGAGGGCGCGCACGTCGGCCCCCACGAGGCCCTCCGAGATCCCCAGGAGCTCGGAGGCCTCGTCGTTGGCGAGAAGGACCCTACCGGCCCCGTCGAAGATGAGCACGGCCTCGCACGTGAGCTGCAGGAGGCGCGAGAGGGTCCCGACGAGGCTTCCCTCCCCGATTCCCTCGACCCGCCTGATGCTGAGCCCCGCCTTGGCCATACGAGCCCCCAACCGTCGTCGTCCGCCCTAGCGTAGCACGCCCCGGCAGGGCGCCTCGGCAAGAAAAAAGCGGGCCTCCTTTGGAGGCCCGCGTTCTTTCGTGGTGTCGGAGGCGGGACTTGAACCCGCACGACCTTTTAGTCAGTCACTAGCACCTCAAGCTAGCGCGTCTGCCAATTCCGCCACTCCGACGTGCACTGCGCTTTCGCGCAAGGAGTAGTATGCACCAGTCGCCCAGGCGATGCAAGCCTCATTTTTGAAAAAAGTTGCCGAGTGAGAAAATCTGCCTCCTACCTGCGGGTTCTTCTCGCCGTCTCTGCCTCATACGAGAAAAGGCACCCGCAGGTGCCTTCTCGAAGCTACGTGCTGTTGCGGGCGGCTAGCCCATCGTACCCGTCGGGAACGTGAGGGCCATCACGACCACGCAGACGATGAAGACCGTCGTGGTGATCACGGTGAGGCGGTTGAGGTTCTTCTCGAGCACGCCAGAGCCCGTGCCGGAGTTGTAGAGCGACGAGGCGATCATGTCCGAGACGCCGGTGCCCTTACCCGAGTGCATGAGGACGAGGATGACCGTCAGGAAGCCGGACAGGAAGAGCAGCACGGTGAGGATGATGTTGAGCGGGTTCACGAAACACTCCTTAGGGGGCAGATGCAGTCCAAGGTGAAATGGTAGCACAAAGGGGCCCGGACGCTCGTCCGGGCCCCAGAACACACATCTGCCGAGAAAGGCCTGGCGGCATCTACGCCATGGCGCTCTTGACCATCGCGGCGAAGCTGTCGGCCTTGAGGGAGGCACCGCCGACGAGCGCGCCGTCGACGTCCTCCTTCTCGAGGAAGCCGGCGATGTTCTCGGGCTTGGCGGAGCCGCCGTAGAGCACGCGGATGCCGGCTGCCGTCTCCTCGCCGAAGATCTCGACGAGGGTGGCGCGGATGGCGCCGCAGACCTCCTGGGCGTCGTCGGCCGTGGCGGTCTTGCCGGTGCCGATGGCCCAGATGGGCTCGTAGGCGATCACGTACTTGGACGGGTCGGTGATCTCGAGGCCCTCGGTGTCCTTCTTGATCTGGTCAACGACGAACTCGACGTGCTTGCCGGCCTCGCGGACCTCGAGGGACTCGCCGCAGCAGGAGATGGGGACGATGCCGTGAGCCATGAGGGCCTTGGCCTTCTTGTTCACGTCCTCGTCCGTCTCGCCGAAGTAGTCGCGGCGCTCGGAGTGGCCGATGATGCAGTGGGTGGCGCCCACGGCCTCGAGCATGCTGGGGGCCGTCTCGCCGGTGAAGGCGCCGGACTCCTCCCAGTAGACGTTCTGGCCGCCGAGGGCGAACGGCGCGGAGGTCTGCTCGATGACCTCGGAGACGCCCTTGAGGTCGACGGCAGGCGGGCAGACGACGACGTCAACGTCGCCGGTGCCATCCTTGAGCTCGTCGGCGAGGCCCTGGGCCAGGACGACGCCCTCGCCCCAGGTCTTGTTCATCTTCCAGTTGCCAGCGATCATCCTCTTACGCATCGAGAAGCGCCTCCACTCCAGGAAGGGCCTTGCCCTCGACGAGCTCCATGGACGCGCCACCGCCGGTGGAGATCCAGCTCATCTTGTCGGCAAGGTCGAACTTGTTGATGGCCGCGACGGAGTCGCCGCCGCCAATGATCGAGGTGCAGTCGGAGTCGGCCACCGCGCGGGCGACGGCCTCGGTGCCGGCCGCGAACTGATCCATCTCGAAGACGCCCATCGGGCCGTTCCAGAAGACGGTCTTGGCGCCCTTGATGGCCTCGCAGTAGAGCTCGCGGGTCTTGGGGCCGATGTCCATGCCCATGCGGTCGTCGGGGATGCTGTCGGAGTCGACGACCTCGCCCACGGCGTCCTCGCCAAAGTGGTCGGCGACGACGTTGTCCACGGGCAGCAGGATCTTGACGCCCTTCTCCTCGGCCTTCTTGAGCATCTCGCCGGCGCGCTCGACCCAGTCCTCCTCCTTGAGGGAGGTTCCCACGGTGTAGCCCTTGGCGAGGAAGAAAGTGTAGGCCATGCCGCCGCCGATGATCAGGGTGTCAGCGGAGTCGATGAGGTGATCGAGCACGCCGATCTTGGAGGACACCTTGGAGCCGCCGACGATGGCGACGAAGGGGCGCGCGGGATCGGCGAAGATCGAGGTCAGGGTGTCGACCTCCTTCTCCAGCAGGAAGCCGGCATAGGCCGGAAGATACGCAGCGGGGCCGACCACGGAGCCCTGGGCGCGGTGCGCGGTGCCGAAGGCGTCGAGCACGAAGATGTCGCCGTAGGAGGCGAGGATCTTGGCGATCTCGGGGTCGTTCTTCTTCTCGCGCTTGTCAAAGCGGACGTTCTCGAGGACGAGGATGTCGCCCGGCTCGAGGGCGGCCACGGCGGCGGCGGCCTTCTCGCCGTAGGTGTCGTCGACGAACTTCACATCATAGCCGGTGAGCTCGGCGAGCTTGTCGGCCGCGGGCTTGAGGGAGAAGGCGGGCTCGGGGCCGTCGCCCTTGGGGCGGCCGAGGTGGCTCATGAGGATGATCTTGGCGCCCTGCTCCTTGAGGTACTGGATGGTGGGGATGGCGGCGCGGACGCGGGTGTCGTCGGTGACGACGCCGTCCTTCAGGGGCACGTTGAAGTCAACGCGCATGAGGACGCGCTTGCCCGCGACGTCGGCGTCGCGAACGGTCTTCTTGGTGAAAGCCATGCTCACTCCTTAAGACTGCTGTTTTCCTGCTTACGAGAAGGGGCGCGGCCGCGGCCCTGTGAGCTGCAAACCGCACCCCTCTGCGAAAAGCCTGTGGGACGAGAACTACGCGACGAACTTCTCGAAGTACTTGATGGTGCGGACCATCTGAGAGGTGTAGGAGTTCTCGTTGTCGTACCAAGAGGTGACCTGGACGAGGCTCTGGCCGTTGCCGAGGTCCTGAACCATGGTCTGGGTGGCGTCGAAGATCGAGCCGTGGGTCTCGCCGATGATGTCGGAAGAGACGATGTCGTCCTCGTTGTAGGCGAAGGTCTCGGGGATGGTCTCGGCGTAGGCCTTCATGGCAGCGTTGACCTCGTCGACGGTGACCTTCTTGTCAACGACGCAGTAGAGGTTGGTGATGGAGCCGGTGGGCGTGGGAACGCGCTGAGCGGCACCGATCAGCTTGCCGTTGAGCTCCGGGAGGACCAGGCCGATGGCCTTGGCGGCACCGGTGGAGTTGGGGACGATGTTCTGAGCGCAGGCGCGGGAGCGACGCTTGTTGCCCTTGCGCTGCGGGCCGTCGAGCGGCATCTGGTCGCCGGTGTAGGCGTGGATGGTGGTCATGATGCCGGAGACGATCGGCGCGAAGTCGTTGAGGCCCTTGGCCATCGGGGCGAGGCAGTTGGTGGTGCAGGAGGCGGCGGAGATGATGTTGTCCTCGGCGGTCAGCTGCTCGTGGTTGACGTTGTAGACGATGGTGGGCAGGTCGTTGCCGGCCGGAGCGGAGATGACGACCTTCTTGGCGCCAGCGTCGATGTGGGCCTGGGCCTTGGCCTTGGAGGTGTAGAAGCCGGTGCACTCGAGGACGACGTCAACGCCGAGCTCGCCCCAGGGGAGCTTGGAGGCGTCGGCCTCCTTGTAAATGGTGATCTTCTTGCCGTCGACGGTAATGGAGTCCTCGCCGGCCTCGACCTTGTGGTCGCGGGCGTAGTTGCCCTGCGTGGTGTCGTACTTCAGAAGGTAGGCGAGCATGTCCGGGGAGGTGAGGTCGTTGATGGCGACGATCTCGGAGCCCTCGTGACCGAACATCTGGCGGAACGCCAGACGGCCGATGCGACCAAAGCCGTTGATAGCAACCTTTACTGCCATGCTTTCTCCTTTCACGGGGCCGACGGGGTCCCTCCCCGACGGACCATGCAGACAGGGCTCGATGCCCTAACCAGACGATAGTGTACCCCACAAGCATCGTCTGGTATCGCGCAATCTGAGACACGGGTGAAATTTAAGCGGTGGGCGCTCAGATTCCTCCCGCAGCCGCAGGCCGCGGGGTCCGAAGAGGGTGCGCCTCAGTCCCGCTCGGCCGCCTCCACGAGCTCCTGGAGCCTGAGCACGCGGTGGTACATGGCCGACTTGGACGCGGGCGGGTCGAGCTCGGCGCCGAGCGCCGCGAGGCTGAGCTCGGGGTGGGCCCGGCGCGCGGCGCAAAAGGCGCGCAGCGCGGGCGGCAGCGTGGCGAGCCCGACGCTCCTCTCGGCGCGCTCTATGAGGTCGAGCTGCGAGGCGGCCGCCCCCGTGGAGCGGGCCTGGTTGGCCATCTCGGCGTTGACGCGGCGGTTGACGTCGTTTTTCACCGACTTCTTCGCGCGTGCCACCTCCACGACGCGCGCCATGCGCCGCGCGCCCATCGCGCGCAGCAGCGCGATCACGTCGTCGAAGCTCTTGAGGTAGATGGCGTAGGCGCCGCGCCGGCGGTTGAGGCGCGCCGAGACGCCGAAGGAGTCCACGAGGGCGACGAGCCCGCGTGCGAAGTCCTCCCCCGTCACGGCGATCTCAAGGTGGAAGTCCCCGCGGGGGTCGGCGATGAAGCCGCCTGCCATGAATGCCCCGCGCACGAACGCCTCTCGCGCGGGGCGCGTGCCGAGAAGGGCCTGGGGCACGCCCGTCGCCAGGCCGCGCCCCGGGACCAGGATCCCCAGGCGCACCAGGTCGGCCGCGAGCCCCTCCTGCTCGGGCATCTCTATGAGGTAGTTGCGGGTCTTGTGCAGGACCGAGCGGCGCACCGTGAGCGAGGTGTCCAGGTCGAATATCTTGTGCGTGAGCTTGATGACGGTGCGGGCCACGGCGCCCGTCTCCGTCGCAATGCGGATGGAGTAGCGGCCCGACCCCCGAAACGAGAGCGTCCCGCACACGCGGATGAGCGCCGAGAGCTGGGCCAGCTCGGCGGCCGCCACGGGCGCCTCGACGCGCGAGAGCTCGTCTTTGACCTCGGCGGTGAACGACATGCTAGCTCGTCCTCACGTTGGCGAGCGCGAGGTCGCGGTGCGAGAGGACCACGTGGTACCCGGACCGCTCGAGGTAGGCGGCCGTGGCGTTGGCGATGGCGACGCTGCGGTGCTGGCCGCCCGTGCACCCCACCGCGATGGACAGGCTCGTCTTGCCCTCGGCCACGTAGCCCGGCATCGTCACGTCGAGCAGGCGGTACCACGCGTCGAGGAACTTCTCGGTGGTCGGGTTCTGCAGCACGAAGTCGGCCACCAGGCGGTCGTTGCCGGTGAGGGGGCGCATCTCGGGGTCGTAGAAGGGGTTGGGCAGGAAGCGCACGTCGACCATGAGGTCGGCCTCGACGGGCATGCCGTGCTTGAAGCCGAACGAGAAGACGCTCACCTCCATGAGCTGCTGGTCGGTGAGCTCGGAGAAGGCGCGGGTGAGACGGCTCCTGAGCGCGCTCGTGCGCAGGCGGCTCGTGTCGATGACGAGGTCCGCCGACTCGCGGACGCTGCCGAGCTGGGCGCGCTCGCGGGCGATGGCGCTCGAGACCGCCTCCCCGGGCGCGGCGAGCGGGTGGCGCCGGCGGTTCTCGTCGTAGCGACGGATGAGGACGTCGTCGGAGGTGTCGAGGAACACCACCTTGGCCGAGATCTCGTGCTCGCGCAGCTGGCGCACGGAGTCGGAGAGCTCGTCGAAGAGCCCCTGGGAGCGCAGGTCGCAGGTGACGGCGAGGTGACGCCCCACGCCCGAGTTGATCCCCACGAGCTCGGCGAGCTGAAGCAGCAGCCGCGGGGGCAGGTTGTCGATCGCGAAGTAGCCCATGTCCTCGAAGACGTGCAGGGCCTGGGTGCGGCCCGACCCGCTCATCCCCGTGATGACCACGACGTCGGGCACGCGCGCCGCGCTCTCCGCCGCACGCATCTGCTGGTTGGCGTCTGCCATGGCTCCCCCTTTCGCGACTGGTCTTCAGTCTAGCGCACGGGAGGGCCCGGCGGGCGAGAAGGGCGCCGGTCCCACGAGGGGTGCCTCCTCGCGCCCGTCGACGAGCCGGCGGAACTCCTCGGGCGTGGCCGCGGCGCGCAGGCTCGCGCAGAAGTCCGCGTCGAGCAGCAGCGTGGAGAGGCGCGAGAGCACCTCGAGGTGGGTGTCGGCCTCGCCCTCCGGCGCCGCGATGAGGAAGAGCAGCGTGGCCGGCTCGTCGTCGGCCGAGTCGTAGTCGACGCCCGCGGGCACCGTCATGGCCTCGAGCCCCGGCGCGAAGACGGCCGCGGTCTTGGCGTGCGGGATGGCGATGCCGTCACCCAGGTCGGTGGAGAACTGCGCCTCGCGCTCGCGCACCGCCGCGGCGTACCCCGCGCGGTCGACGACGTTGCCTGTTTTTTCGCAAGGTGGTACCGACACCCCGTCCCCCAACGGGGTGGCATTGCCAGATTTGGATTGGTGCTTGACGGTCCCGGCCGCGCCGGCTAGCCCGCGAGCAGGGCCTCCACCTCGGCACGGGTCGCCAGGTTCTCGGAGAACGCGCTCGCCGAGCCCGTTGCCAGGCCCATGCGGAAGGCCGCCTCGTAGCTTCCGGTCTCGGCGAGGCCGGCCAGGAATCCCGCCACGGAGGAGTCGCCGGCGCCCACGGAGTTGACCACGGTTCCGCGCGCCGCGGGGCTCTCGAAGACCTCGCCCGTCTGCGCTACGAGCACGCCGCCCTCCCCCGCCATCGAGACGAGCACGTTTGCGGCACCCATCTCCTGAAGCCTGCGCGCGTACGGAACGACCTCGTCGCGGCGGCGCAGCGTGACCCCGAAGATGTCTCCGAGCTCGTGGTTGTTGGGCTTCACGAGGAAGGGGTGGTGCGGCAGGGCGCGCGTGAGGAGGTCGCGCTCGGCGTCAACCACCACGCGCACGCCGCGGCCGGCGACGCGCACCATGAGCCGCTCGTACATGTCGGAGGGCAGGCACGCCGGGACCGAGCCGGAGATCACGAGCGTGTCACCCTCCCCCAGGGCGTCCAGGCGCTCGAGAAGCGCCTCCACGTCCGCGGCCGTGATGTTCGGCCCCATGCCGTTGAGCTCGGTCTCCTCGGCGCTCTTGACCTTGACGTTGACGCGCGTCATCCCCTCGGCCACGCGGATAAAGTCGCAGTCCACGCCCGACTCGGCGCACAGGCGCTCGAGCTCCGCCCCGGTGAAGCCGGCGGTGAAGCCGAGCGCGCGGCTCGTGTGCCCGAGGTTGCCGAGCACGATGGAGACGTTCACGCCCTTGCCGCCCGGCAGGACCCTCTCGTAGGTGGTGCGGTTGATGGCGCCCAGGCGCATGTCGTCCACGCGGACGATGTAGTCGAGCGACGGGTTGAAGGTAACGGTGTAGATCATCGGGGCACCTCCACGACGTTTTCGAAGGCCTTGTATCTCTCGGGGACGTCCCCGCAGGTGACGATCGTCGCAGACGAGAAGGGCCCGAACCCCACGAGGCTCGTGCTGTCGAACTTGGAGGCGTCGGCGAGCACGTAGCGCCGGGTGGTGTGCTCCATGGAGAGCTGCTTGATCAGGGCCTCGTTGCTCTCCGGCGAGGTGAAGCCGCTCTCGGGGGTGATGCCGTTCACGCCCCAGAAGCCGATCGTGAAGTGGTAGCGCGAGAGCGTCGCGATGGTGTCGGGGCCGATGAGCGACTCGGTCGCGCTCTTGAGCTCCCCTCCCAGCACGCTCACGTGGAATCCCCTGCCCGCGAGCTTCATCGCGTGCGAGACCGAGTCGGTCACGTAGCGCGCCCGACGCTCGGTGAGGTGCGAGAGCAGCTCCTCGACCGTCGAGCCGGCATCGAGGTACACCAGGTCGTCCGGCCCCACGAGCGGAGCCACGTGGGCGCAGATGGCGCGCTTCTCCTCGGCGTGCAGGCCGTAGCGCTCGGAGAGCGTGAGGTCGCGCGTGAGGTGGGCGGCCTCGAGGGCCGTGGCCCCGCCATGCACCTTGACGAGGCGGTGGGCCTGGTCGAGCTTGTCGAGGTCGCGGCGGATGGTGGACTCGGAGATGTCGAGCGCGGAGGCCAGCTCGGTGACGCTCGCGGTGCCGCGCCGCTCGACCATCTCGACGATGCGGCCCAGGCGCTCCTCGGCGATCATGCTAGCGCTCCTCGGGGTAGACGACGCCCCACTCGGCGCGCAGGCGCGTCATGAGCTCCATGACGTCTGCCGCGTAGCCGAGAAGCGCGCGGCGGGACTCGTCGCCGGCCACGGCGGCCTCGAGGTCGGCCATCTCGTAGCACAGGGCGTAGGCCTCCTCGCCGGCCGTCACGGTCTCGCGGCGGCCGTCGGCGGTCCAGACGATGGTGGCCGTGTCGGCGCGCGGGTACTCCGTGACCTCGACGTAGCACTTGTCGAAGGAGATGACGGCGCGCTTGGGCTGCTTGGAGTGCAGGGTGAGCGAGACCACGCCGAGCTGGCCCTGCTCGTTTCTGCAGACGATGCCGCCCGCCACGTCCACGCCCGTCTCGCAGAGGTTGCCGAGCGAGACCACCTCGTTGGGCTGGGAGGCCATGAACAGGCGCATCAGGCTGAGCGCGTAGACGCCGATGTCGAGCATGGCGCCGCCGGCCAGGTTGGGGTTGTAGAAGCGGTTGGTGAGGTCGCCGTACTCCTTGTAGGAGCCGAAGTTGAGCTGCGCCAGGTTCATGCGGCCGAACTCGCCGGCGTTGGCGCGGCGAAGCAGCTCCTGGTAGAGCGGCATGTGCAGGATCGTCGTGGCGTCCATGAGCACCACGCCGTGGGCGTCGGCGATGGCGCGGGCCTCGTCGAGCTCGGCGGAGTTCAGCGTGATGGACTTCTCGCAGAGCACGTGCTTGCCGGCGGCCAGGGCGTCACGCAGGTAGCGGATGTGCGTGTTGTGCGGAGTGGTGATGTAGATGGCGTCGATCGAGGGGTCGGCGTAGAGCTCCTCGCAGGAGTCGTAGACGCGCTCGACGCCGTACTTCTCGGCAAAGGCGACGGCCTTGTCGCGCGTGCGGTTGACCACGCCGGCCAGGCGGCGGCCCGCGAGCGCGAGAGACGCGGCCATTTGGTTGGCGATGACGCCGCAGCCGATGACGGCCCAGTTGAGCTGCGGGGCGGTGAAGACGTCGTCGGGGAACGGCTTGCCCTGGACGGAGGCGAAGGCCGCGGTGGCGGCGGCTGCCGCGTCGAGCGGGGCGGTGGTCTGGGTGGTGTCTGCCATGGGATGCTCCTGTTCTTCTCGTTCCGTGATTCTCATTTTTGCGCAAGTTCTTCCAAAAGTGCGCATGATTGTGCCGACGACCGGTAAGCGGTCTTGAATCTCCGCCTAACGTCAATTTCACTCAATAGTACGCATTTATGCGCACACATACGAGCAAAACCGCGCAAAGCGTGAGCTCTGTAGGCGCAAAGCGACACTTTCTCCGCCCAAACTGTCGCTTAGCTCCTACACAACCCGGTTGTAGGCACTGAACGACAGTTTTTTCACCCAAACCGTCGCCTAGCGCCCACAAACCAGGGCGCGCCGAGAAGAACGCGGGGCCGCGGCCCAGACGGACCGCGGCCCCGCGCGTTCGAAACTGCGGCGCTCCCCTACTTGATGGCGTCAACGAACCAGCTGGTGATCGACGTGGGGTGCGTGATGGCGGTACCGGACACCACGGCCCAGGCGCCCGCGTCCATGGCGGCGCGCGCGTCGGCCGGGGTGTGGACGTGGCCCTCGCAGATGATGGCGGCGTCCGGGAACTCGCTCACGGCCTGCGTGAGGATCGGGATGTCCGGGCCGTCGTCCATCGTGGTGTCGATGGCAGCCTTGTTGTGCGAGAGCGTGGTGGAGACGAGGTCGCACCCGGCGGCCACGCCGCGGCGGATGTCCTCGATGGTCATGCAGTCGGCCATGATGAGCACGTCGGAGGCGGCGCGGATCGCCTCGACCGTCTCCTCGAAGGTGCGTCCGTCAGGGCGCGGGCGGTCGGTGGCGTCGAGGGCCACCACGTCGGCTCCGGCGTGCACGCACGCCATGGCGTGACGCAGCGTCGGGGTGATGTAGACGCCCTCGTGGCCCTCCTTCCACAGGCCGATGACGGGAATCTCCACGCGGCCCTTGATGGCGGCGATGTCAGAGAGTCCCTGGCAGCGGATGGCCGCGGCGCCGCCCAGCTCGCAGGCGCGCGCCATCTGCGCCATGGTCTCCGGGTGACGCAGGGGCTCGCCCGGGTAGGCCTGGACGCTCACGATGAGCTTGCCGCGCAGGGACTCGACGAGCGGATGATGTGCCATGCTTCCTCCTTTGGATGACTCAAGAGGGGGTCGTCCCCCTTCGAGTCAGTCGGTGACCTCGGCGTAGCCGGAGCTGACGAAGTTCTCCGCCGCGCCGATGAGCGGGGCGTCGCCGCCGAGCTCGCCGCCCACGATAGGCGTGGTGGCAACGGGCGGCATGGCCTGTCCCCTGAAGGCCTCGGACATGGCGTCGGACCAGGCGGGCCCGCACTGGGCCACCGACCCGGAGAGGATCACGCAGTCCGGGTCGAGCATGTTGCACATGCTGCCGAGGACCTCGCCGAGGGCGCGGCCCGCGCGGGCCTCCGCGGCGCAGGCGTTCTCGTCGCCCGCGGCGGCGCGGCGGTCGATCTCCGCGCCGTCCATCGGGGTTCCGTCGGGCAGCTCGGCGTCGCCGCCGAGGCGCACGTACTCCTCGATGATGCCGGGGCCGGCCGCGATGGGCTCGAGGTGGCCGGTGGCTCCGCAGCTGCACGGCACGCCCGCGGCGGCCGGGCAACAGACGTGGCCGATGTGGCCAGCCTCGTCGTGGGCGCCGAGCATGATCTTGCCCCACTCGACGAAGGCGCCGCCGATGCCGGTGCCCACGGCCACGACCAGGCAGCTCTTGGCGTCGCGCCCGCCGCCCCAGCGCGCCTCGCCGAGTGCGTGCGCGTGGACGTCGTTGAGGACGCGGCAGGGCAGCCCGGTGGCGGCGGTGACCTCGGTGCCGAGGCGCGTGCCACCCCAGCCGGGCATGAGCTCGTTGGCGAAGGTGATGTCGCCGTTGCGCGGGTTTACCACGCCGGCTGAGGAGATGCCCACGCCCACGGGCGGCTCGTCGGCGCGCTCGATGGCGGCCTTGATCTGCGCGAGGACCGTGGCGAGGACGTGCTCGCCGCCGGCCATGGCGTCGGTGGGAACCTTCTCCACCTTGGAGATGACGGGCTTCTCGCCGCCCAGGGCGACGAGGCCGCAGGCGATCTTGGTGCCGCCGATGTCGACGGCCACGATGGTCTGGCTCATGGCTCCCCCCTAGAGAAGGCCGGTCTCGGCGAGGACCTTGCGGATGGCCTCGACGTTGTCGCCCTCGAGGGCCTTGACCGGGCGCGGCATGGTGTTGGAGTCAAAGACGCCGAGCAGCATGAGGGCGGTCTTGAAGGCGCCCACGCCCCCCGCGTAGCCCTGGACGCCGCTCGTCACGTCGAAGATGTGGGAGATGTCGTTGAGTCGGTCCTGCTCGGCCTTGACCGTCGCCCAGTCGCCCGCCTCGGCGGCCCTCCACATGCGCACGTAGCCCTCGGGCTCGACGTTGGCCAGGCCAGGGACGGAGCCGTCCGCGCCGGAGAGGTAGGCTCCGTCGACCACGATCTCGTGGCCGGTGAGCAGGCTCAGCGGGTGGCCGGCCTTCTCGTTTGCCTGGCAGAGATAGCGGAAGGAGATGTCGTCGCCGGAGGAGTCCTTGACGCCGGCGAGCACGCCCTCGCTGCCGAGCTTCACGAGCAGCGGCCACGGCAGCTTGGTGTGCACGCACACCGGGATGTCGTAGGCGAAGATGGGCAGGTCGAGCTCGTCGTGCAGGATGCGGAAGTGCTCCTCGACCTCAGCCATGCCGCCGAGCGCGTAGAAGGGCGCGGTGGCGACGAGCGCGTCGGCGCCGAGCTCGGTGGCGACGCGGCCGTGCTCGAGCACGCGCTCGGTCTCGGTGTCGATGATGCCCACGAGGACGGGCACGCGGTGGTCGACGATGCGCACGGCCTCGGAGATGATCTGGCGGCGGCGCTCGTCGGTGGAGAAGACGACCTCGCCGGAGGAGCCGAGGAAGAACAGGCCGTCGACGCCGGCGTCGATCATGCGGTTGATGAGGCGCTCGAACGAGGGGACGTCGAGCTGGTGGTCGGGGGTGTCGGGGACGACGACGGGCGGAACGACGCCCCTGATCTTGAAGTTCTCTGCCATGCTGATCCTTTCTTCGGTGCGGTCGGGGGGACCGCAAACGGGATGGCACGCTCAGATGCTAGCGGCTGGCGGGCGAGAAGTGCCCGCCGCCCGCCGATTTCGCAAAGCGGGCGCGCCCGGAGGCGCGCCCGCGGACGAACGGGTGGGCCTACTGGCCGAGGTTGGGGTGGAGCAGTGACGGCGCAGCCGCGAGGAGCGTCTTGGTGTAGGCGTCCTTGGGGTCCTCGAATATCTGCCTCGCGGGCCCCTCCTCCATGATCTGGCCGTGGTTCATGACGACGATGCGGTCGGAGATGTAGCGCTCCGTCTGGATGTCGTGGCTGATGAAGACCATGGCCAGGCCGAGCTCCTTCTTGAGGTCCGTGAGCAGGTTCAGGATCTGCGCGCGGACCGAGACGTCGAGGGCGGACGTGGGCTCGTCCGCGATGATGACGTCGGGCTGGAGCGAGAGCGCGCGGGCGATGGCGACGCGCTGGCGCTGGCCGCCGGAGAGCTGGCCGGGCAGCGCGTACATCGCCGACGACGGCAGGCCGACGACGCCCAGGAGCTCCTGGACGCGCGCCTCGCGCTCGTCCTCCGAGGCAACCTTGTGGACGACCAGCGGGTCGAGCAGCTGGTCGTGTACGGACATGCGCGGGTTGAGCGCCGTGGCAGGGTTCTGGAACACCACGGAGACCACGCGGCCGATCTTCTTGCGGAGCTCCGCCGTGCGCTTGGTGACGTCGTCACCCTTGAAGTAGACGTGGCCCGAGGTCGGCGACTGGAGGCCGCACATGACGTTGGCCGTCGTGGACTTGCCGCAGCCGGACTCGCCGACGATGCCGATGGTCTCACCGGGCATGAGCTTGAGGGTGAGGCCGTTCACGGCGTGCACGAGGTTGGGGTGGAACAGCGACCCCGTGCGGGACTTGAACGTGACCGAGATGTTGTCGAGGAAGATGATGGGGGTCTGCCCAGAGTTCTTCTCTGCCATCTACCTCACCTCCAGTCGGGAAACGAGACCGTTCTTCGCGAGCTCCTCGTCCGGGATCTCCGAGACGAAGTGGTGCTCGGTTCCGGGGACGAGCTTGAGCACGGGATGGACGTCGAGGCCCACGGTGGGGTGGCTCGAGCGCGGGGCGAAGCGGTCGCCCTTGGGGAAGTCCGCCGGGCTCGGGACGGAGCCGGGCACCTGGTGCAGGCGGCTGCCGTCGTGCGCCTCGATCGAGAGCACGGAGCCGAGGAGGCCCTGGGTGTACTCGTGGACCGGGTTGGTGAGCAGCTCCTTGGTGGGGGCGGACTCGACGACCTGTCCTGCGTACATGACGGTGATCTCGGAGGCGACCTCCGCGACGAGCGCGAGGTCGTGGGACACGAAGATCATCGCGAAGCCGAGCTGCTTCTGGAGGTCGTTCAGGAGCTTGATGACCTGCTTCTGGACCGTCACGTCAAGCGCCGTGGTGGGCTCGTCGCAGATGACGAGCGACGGGTTGCGCGTGAGCGCCATGGCGATGATGACGCGCTGGCACTGGCCACCGGAGAGCTCGTGCGGGTAGGACTCGAGCGTGCGCTTGGGGTCGAGGCCCACGAGCTCGAGCAGCTCCTCGGCGCTGCGGGTGCCGCCGCGGCTCGTGAGCTGCTTCATCTGCGCGGAGATGAGCATCGAGGGGTTGAGCGAGGAGAGCGAGTCCTGATAGACCATCGCGAGCTCGTGGCCCAGCAGCTTGCGGTGCTCCTCCTTGGTGAGCTTGAGCAGGTCCTGGCCCTTGTAGAGCACCTCGCCGGTGATGCGGGCGCTGTCGGGCAGGAGGTTCATGATGGTCTTGGTGGTGATGGACTTGCCGCAGCCGGACTCGCCCACGAGGGCCATGCACTGGCCGGGGCGGACGTCAAAGGAGACGTTGTCGACCACGTTGACGTCACCGTGGCGCGGGAAGCCGATCGAGAGGTTCCTGACCTGCAGCAGCGGCTCCACCGAGTAGTCGGGCACGCGACGGTCCGTGCGCGCGAGCTCCACCTCGCGCAGGGCGCCGAGACGGCGAGACAGGGACTCGGCCTGCTCCTTGTAGGCGCGCACGGGGTCGGCGACGAGAAGGTCGGCCTCGCGGCGGCTCTCGGCGTTCTCGTTGGCCACGGGGGCGGACGGGGCGGCGGCCATGGCGTCGGTCAGGCCCTCGGAGAGGATGTTGAGCGCGAGGCAGGTGACCATGATCGCGATGCCCGGGAACAGCGCCTGCCACCAGCGGCCGAGAAGGACGCCGTCGCGCGCGGAGGACAGGATGTTGCCCCACGTGGCGGTAGGTTCAGCGATGCCGGCGCCAATGAAGGTGAGCGACGCCTCGAAGATGATGGCGTCAGCGACGAGGGTGACCGTGAAGACCATGATCGGCGCGATGCAGTTGCGCAGGACGTGGCGCATGAGAATCCACGGAGCGCGGGCGCCGGAGACGATGACCGCGCGGACGTAGTCCTCCCCGTACTCGGACACCACGTTCGCGCGGACGATGCGCGCAATCTGCGGCGTGTACATGAAGCCGATCGAGAAGATGATGGCCGGAACGGAGTTGCCCAGGATGAGCACCAGGATGGCGGCGAGGGCGATGCCCGGGATGGACATGATGACGTCGAGCACGCGCATGATGACCTCGGAGATGGCCTTGCGCGCGACGGCCGCCACAGCGCCGATGATCGAGCCGAGCACGAGCGCGAGCGCGGTGGCGCCGAAGCCGATCACGAGCGAGTACTGGCCGCCGTAGAGCATGCGGGAGAGGATGTCACGGCCGATGTTGTCCGTGCCAAAGACGAACTCCTGCGAGGGCGGCTGGTAGGCCTGGTAGATGTTGAGCGGATCGTGCGGGGCGATGACCGGGGCGAGAATCGCGGAGAGCGCCACTAGAATGAGAAGGACGAGGGAGATCTTGCTCGACAGGCTCATGTTCTTGAGTCCGCTGAACCTCGCGCCCTTGGCGGCGGCCTGCTCAAGCTTCTTTGTCTTGTTCTCTCTGATCTTAGTCATGGGGCCTACACCGTCCTAATGCGCGGGTTGATCAGCAGGTAGAGCATGTCAACCACGATGTTGATCACAACGAAGGCCAGTGCCACGACCACGACGACGCCCTGGACGAGCATGATCTCGCCGCCGGTGATGCCCTGCTGGATGAGGGTGCCCATGCCGGGGAGCGCAAAGATGACCTCGATGACGACGGCACCTCCCATGAGGTAGCCGATCTTGAGGCCAAGCGTGGTGACCGGGGTGATGAGGGCGTTGCGCAGCACGTTCTTCGCAATGACCACGTTCTCGGGGATGCCCGAGCCGCGGGCCGTCTGCACGTAGTCCTTGTCAAGCTCCTCGACCATGGCCGTGCGCACGATACGCGTCATCTGGCCGATGACCGGGAAGGCCAGGGCGATGGCCGGCATAATCATGCGCCCGAAGTAGCCGGCGGGGCTGGTGAAGAGGTTCGGCAGGGCGCCGGAGGACGGGAACACCCTCGTGAGGCCTGCCATGGTCACGAGAAGTATCAGCAGGACCGCCAGCCAGAAGGACGGCGTTGCGATTCCCGCGATGGATATCACGCGTATCACCTGGTCAGGCCATTTGTCCCGGTAGAGGGCCGATATGACGCCAAGCGTGAACGAGAAGACGGCCGCGATGAGCAGGCCGAAGAAGGTGAGCTGCATCGTGATGGGCAGGGCCGACGCGATGGCGGTGGACACCGGGGTCTGGCGGCTGCCGTAGGTGCCCAGGTCGCCCTGGACGAGACCGCCGATGTAGTCCACGTAGCGAACGGGCCACGGGTCATTCATGCCGTGCTCGTCCATGTACTCCTCGACGGCCTCCGGAGACGCGCCCTCGCCGAGGACGGTTCGTGCCGGAATGGAGGGGTCGGTGAAGGACATGAGGAAGAACACGAGCAGGGTGACGCCCAGGGCCATGATCGGCAGCGCGATGAGACGCCGGCCGATAAGGCGCAGGAGGTTGTTCATACCCTCTCCTCTCTCTTGCCTACCTTGCGAGAAGAGGGGCCCGAGCAGACTCGTGCCCGGGCCCCCCGAACATCCTCGCCCGCCTCGTCACCGTCAGGTCAACGAGGCGAGAAGAACCTCGACGGCCTTACGCGGTGACGGTCTTAGCGCCGAGGAAGTACATGCCGGTCGTGCCGATGCCCTCGAAGCCCTCGATGGCGGTGCCGGTCGGGGACGCGGAGGCGTCAGCCCAGGACGCGGTCACGGTCTGGACGTGGATGAGCGGGTACAGGACGCAGTTCTCGGCGATGAGGTCGTAGACCTGCTTCCAGGTAGCCTGCTGCTCGTCGCCGGACTGGCCGAGGGCGGTGTTCATGAGCTCGCGAATCTGGGCGAACTCCTCGGACTCCGACCACTTGGTGCGGGTGTCCTGCCACGGGGTCACGCCGTACCACCAGTTGAGGAGCAGGTCGGGATCGGCGCCCCAGCAGGACGGGTCGCCCGGGGCGATGAGGATGTCGAAGTCGTCGGACCCGCCGTCGATGGCTGCGTAGGTGGCCTGCGAGGTCTGCTCGTCGATAGTAGCGTTGAAGCCGAGCGCCGAGAGGTCCTGCTGCGCCTGAGTGGCCATCGCGGAGGCCTGGGTGTTGTCCGTGCAGCGAATCTTGAGGTCGCCCGGGGTTACGCCGGCCTCGGAGAGCAGGGACTGGGCCTTCTCCGGGTCGTAGGTGTAGACCGTGGAGGCCTCCTGGTAGTTGGGGAAGTCCTTGGGGATGTAGGACGAGGCGGTGGCGGCCAGGCCGTTGAAGATGTTGGTGACCATCTGGTCGGTGTTGAGGGCGTACATGATCGCCTGGCGGGCGCTCACGTTGTCCCACGGGGCCTTAGCGGTGTTGAACATGATGAAGCGGGTGCCGAAGCCCTGGACGGTGTCAACCTTGCAGCCAGCCCCCTCGATGGTCTCGATGGCGTCTGCGGTGACGGACTCCATGACGAGCGTGGTGCCCTGCTGCTGCGCGGTCATGCGCGCGGTGGCGTCCGTGAGGATGTCGTAGTGCAGGGTGGAGTCCTCGGCGGGCAGCGAGCCGTTGTAGTTGGGGTTGGGGACGAGCTCTACCGCGGTGTCCGTGATGGAGCTGTACATCCACGGGCCGGAGCCGACGGGCGTGTTGGCGAGCTCGTCATCAGTCGTGCCGGCGGGGAAGACGCGAACGAGCGCCAGGCGCTCCTTGAGCAGCGAGAAGTTGGCGATGGCGGTCTTCACCGTGATGGTGGCGTCGTCGGTGGCCTCGAGCGAGTCGATCGGAGTCAGGAACGAGGCGTAGGTGCCGTTGGCCTTGGTGCGGTCGAAGGACTCGACGACGTCGGCGGCGGTCACGGCGTTGCCGTTGGAGAACGCGGCGCCCTCACGCAGCGTGACGGTGAAGGTGGTGTCGTCGACCTGCTCCGGGTCGCCGGTGGCGAGCTCGGGGAAGGTGCTGTAGTCGTGCGGGTCGCACCCGTAGAGGCCCTCGAGGACGTGCCAGTTGGAGCCAAGGCAGAAGGCCGAAGAGGTGGACGTGGGGTTGTAGTCCGAGGGGGCGTACGCGGAGCCCGCGGAGATGATGCCGCCCGTGGCGGTGTCGCCGCCCTGGGTGTCGTCGGTCGTCGTGGTGTCGCCGCCGCACGCGGCGAGACCGAGGGCGCTGACCGCCGCCGCCCCACCGAGGAACGTACGACGAGACACGGCGCTGCTGAGCTTCTTCATGTTCTCTTCCTATCTCCTCCTGCGACCGCCTCTGCGTGGCGGCCGTCCCTATTCGATTACCCTACGGGACGGCGGTCCCCCTCCGGCGCTCAAACCGACAGACGGCATGATTGGTCCCCGCAGACGGTTAACGGAATGTAAACTGGCACACCCCTGGTATGGTGGTCACACTCACTTTGCCAGCCGGACGACGTCCTGGGCCCGCCGCCTCACCCTCGGAGATAGCTGCGTGGCCTCGGGCGTCGGCCCACGGCGTCACACTCTTTAAGCTACTGGTATCAACCAAGTGCCCTAAGCGTCTCGAAGACCGCGTGGGCCACCTCCGCGGGAATCCCCGGCGTGGCCGCGATCTCCTCCTCGCTCGCCGCGCGCAGGCGCTTGAGCGAGCCGAAGCGCTTCAAAAGCGCGCGCTTGCGCTTGGGCCCCACGCCCGGCACCTCGTCGAGGACCGAGACCGTCATGGCCTTGTCGCGGAGCTCCCGGTGGAAGGTGATCGCAAAGCGGTGCGACTCGTCGCGCACCTGCTTGATGAGGTAGAGCGAGGGCGAGCCGGAGGGCAGCACGACCGGCGTGTCGTCCCAGGGGACGAAGATCTCCTCGTCGGACTTGGCGAGGCCGCAGACCGGGATGTCGAGACCGAGCTCGGCGAGCTGGGCCATGGCGGCCGTCAGCTGAGGCTTGCCGCCGTCGACCACGAGCAGGTCGGGGCGCGAGCCAAAGCGCTCGTCGGCCATGCGCTCCGGGGCGTAACGCCGACCCAGGACCTCCTGCATGGAGACGAAGTCGTTCGCCTCGTCGAGCTCGGCGCGCACCTTGAAGCGGCGGTACTGGGACTTGTCCGGCCGCCCGTTCGTGAAGACCACCATCGAGGCCACGGTGAAGCGGCCGTGCAGCGTGGAGATGTCGAAGCACTCTATGCGCAGGGGCGGGGCGTCGAGCGCCAGCGCGCTCTCGAGCTGCAGGAGCGCCTTGTTGGTGCGGTCGTCGGCGTAGCCCGTGCGCACCATGTAGCGCATGAGCGCGTGGCGGGCGTTGGCGGCGGCCATGTCGAGCAGGTGGCGCTTCTCGCCGCGCTGGGGCCGGTGGAGGCGCACGGAGTGCCCGCGCTTCTCGGCGAGCCACCCCGCTATGACCTCCGCGTCCGAGAGCTCCACGTCGAGGTCGACCTCGGAGGGGACGTCGGCCGTCTCGTCGTAGTAGCGCTTGACGAAGCCGGAGACGAGCTCCTCCTCCGAGACATCGAGGCCCTTGTCCAGCACGAACTCCACGGAGCGGACCGTGCGGCCCTCGCGCACGCAGAAGACGCAGGCGCAGCTGATGGTCTCCTCGCGGTAGACGCCCACGAGGTCGAGGCTCACGCTCGACGAGAAGACCACCTGCTGGCGGTCGTCGAGCGCGTCGAGGCTGTCGAGGCGCGCCTTGATGCGGCCGGCGCGCTCGAAGTCCAGGTCGGCGGCGGCCGCGCGCATCTGCTCGGTGAGCTCGCCCACGATCTCGGAGCGGTGCCCCTGCAGGAAGCGCTCCACCTGGTCCACGTGGCGCGCGTACTCGACGGTGTCGATCATGCCGGCGCACACGCCGGGGCCGCGGCCCACGTGATAGTCGAAGCACGGGCGACAGCGCTCGGCGAGCACCATGTTGGCCACGGCCGCCTGGTCGGGGTCGCGCTCGAGCAGGCGCCGCGCGCGCTTCCACTCCGCGCACGTGGCCACGCAGATGGGGACCACCTTGCGCAGCGTGTCGATCGTCTCGCGCGCGGCGCGGGCGTCGGTGTAGGGGCCAAAGTAGCGCGTGCCCTTCCTGTGCTTCTCGCGCGTGTACTTGATGGCCGGGAAGACGTCGGACTCGGTGATGGCGATGAAGGGGTAGCTCTTGTCGTCCTTGTAGTCCACGTTGAAGTAGGGGTGGTACTGCGCGATGAGGTTGCGCTCCAGCACGAGCGCCTCGTGCTCGGAGCCCACCACCACGTAGTCGAAGGACTTGACCACCTGCATCATGAGCGGGATCTTCTCGCGCTCGTCGGCGAGCGTCACGTACTGGCGCATGCGGGCGCGCAGGTTCTTTGCCTTGCCCACGTAGACGACCTCGCCCTTGGCGTCCTTCCACAGGTAGCAGCCCGGGTCCGTGGGGACCTGGGCCACCTGCTCGGCGAGGGTGGGCTCCACGTGGGCGGACGCGGGCTCGGGGGCGGCCGGGCGCCCGGGCTCGCTCACGAGGCGTCCCCGTCCGGCAGGTACCTCTTGAACTTCGAGATCTGGTGGTAGAAGTTGACGTAGGCCCAGAGGCGCTGGGCGAGCGCGTCGCGCCCGCCGCGCCAGTCGAGGGCAAAGCTCGCGCGGCGCTCGCGGAAGGCGGCGAGGATGCGGTCCCTGAGCGCCCCCGCGGGCATGCAGCGCTCGATGACCTGGCGCGGGGCGGCCACGTAGACCCACTCCGCGCTCGGCTCGACGCGCTCCGGGCGGCGCCCCAGGACGACGTCCTCCACCTGCACCCGCGCGAAGTTCACGCCGGCGAGAAGCACGATCCAGGAGCTGCGCCCCGGGCGCGCGTTCATCTCGAGGAACTTGTAGGTGCCCGTGCGCTCGTCCCACTTGGCGTCGAAGGTGCCCATCCCGTGGTAGCCCACGCGCTTCACAAAGCGCGCCGCCGCCTCCTCGAGCTCGGGGTTCTTCTCGCCGGTCATGGCCACGGCGTTGCCGATGGCGCCGGGGGCGTGGTCCTCGAGGCCCACGTGGCCGCAGACGCAGAAGCTCACGTCCGAGTGCTCGTCCGCGTAGAGGTAGACGGCGTGCATGTGGGAGTCCCCGCCGCCCACGTACTCCTGCACGATGAGGCTCTCGTCGTAGCACGAGCGCTTGAGCGCGTCGAAGATGCGCCGCAGCTCGGCGGGCTCGTCGACGTAGAAGACCTTCTTCTTGCCCTCGAACTCGGCGTAGTGGTAGGCGGCCGAGTTGGAGGGCTTGGCGACGAGCGGGTAGGTGAAGCCGGAGTCGTCCGCCTCCGCGGAGGGGTCCGAGCAGTCGAGGAAGCGCGTCCTGGGGTAGGCCACGCCCACCTCGTCGCAGACGCGGTAGAAGTTCTCCTTCTGCGTCACGAGGTCGAGCACGGCAAAGTCAACGACCGGCGTGTAGAACCAGCGCTCGAGCTCCGCCTTGTGCTGGGAGACGATGCGCGCGTAGAAGTCTCCGCAGGTCACGAGGAACGGGAGCCTTCCCGCGGAGCAGAGCTCCTCGCCCATCTCGCGCAGGGTGGCGAGAAGGACCTCGGGCTCGTCGATGCCCTCCACCACGCGGTAGTCGGCGAAGCGCGTGCGCGAGATGGACTTGACGTCGAAGCTCGCGCAGATGATCGGGCGTGCCCCGTAGGCCTCGCGGAAGGCGCGGACGTAGGCGTACGCCGAGTAGTCGGCCCCCAGGATGACGGGCTGGATAACGGACGCAAGGTCCCTCTCGGTGACGTTTTCCGGTCTTGAGGCCATGCGGCTCCTATCTACGAACTACCTGTGGCGTGCGTCGAGCTCGCCCGCGAGCTCCTCTACGGACACACCATAGCGCTCCAACGTGACGAGAAGATGATAGACAAGGTCGGCCGCCTCGTAGCGGATGTGGTCGTGGTCATTGTCCTTGCAGGCCAGCGCGACCTCGGTGGCCTCCTCGGTCACCTTCTTGAGCAGGGTGTCCACCGGGCCTTGAAGCAGGCGGGCGGTGTAGGACTGCTCCGGCGAGGCGTCGCGGCGACCGTGAATGACGGCGGCGAGCCCGCCGAGCGTCTCGCCGATGTCGCCGTCCTGGACGTTTGCGGTTCTCTCCCCCATGGGTCCTCCTTAGGCACGGTTGCCGGGACGAGCCGGCATCACGCGAGCTCGCGGTAGAAGCAGCTGCGGTGGCCGGTGTGGCAGGCGGGTCCGGGCGAGTCCACGACCACGAGCAGCGTGTCCGCGTCGCAGTCCACGAGCACGCGACGCACGCTCTGCACGTTGCCGCTGGTGGCGCCCTTATTCCAGAGCTCCTGCCTGCTGCGGCTCCAGAACCACGTGGTGCCGGTCTCGAGCGTGAGGCGCAGGGACTCCTCGCTCATCCACGCCACCATGAGCACCTCGCCGGTGCCCTCCTGCTGGACCACGCACGGCACGAGGCCGCGCTCGTCAAGGCGGACGCCTGCGGAGGCGAGCGTCACGGGCTCGAGCGGCTCGCCGGCGTAGGCGGGTCGGGATGCGCCAGGCGCGCAGGTATAATCGTCGGGGCTCTTGGACATGATGCCTCCTCTCGCGTGCCAGTGTAGCGCGCCGCAGTGAAGGGAAGGACCGATGCTCGACGCGCGTAACAATGACGTATTCGACGTCCTCGTGGTGGGCGCGGGCATCGCGGGCTGCGAGGCCGCGCTCGCGGCGGCCGGTCGGGGGGCGCGCGTGGCGCTCGCGAGCGCGGGCCCCACGTTCTCCGGATCGAGCTTCTTCGGGGGCACCTGGGGCCTCGGCCTCGTAGGGCCGGACGGCGAGAAGGACGAGGACGACCTCGTGGGCGCGATCTGCGAGGTGGGGCGCGGCGTGGCGGTGCCAGAGCTCGCGCGGGCGCTCGTGCGCGGAATCGCTCCGGCGGTGGGGCGCCTCGAGGCTCGCGGCGTGGAGCTCCTTGGCGCGGACAACCCGGACGAGCGCGACTTCATCCCCTGCTTCGACCGCAAGCGTCGGTGCTGGCACGGGATTGGGCGCGCGTCGTATCGCGCCGCGACCGAGGCGGCGCTTGCGCGGGCGGGCGTGACGCTGCTCCCCCGCCACGAGCTGCTCGACCTCGTCGAGAAGGACGGGCGGGTCTGCGGGGCCGCGCTTCACGACGTGCGGTCGGGCACGGCGCGCGTCGTGGCGGCCGGGGCCGTCGTGCTCGCGACGGGCGGCTTCGGCGGGCTCTTCTCGCGCACGCTCACCATGCCCGACGTCATGGGCACCTCGGCCGCGGTGGCGCTGCGCCATGGCGCGCGGCTCGTGAACGTGGAGTTCATCCAGATCATGCCGGGGCTCGTAGAGCCCGTGGGCGGCGTCGTCTTCAACGAGCGGACCTTCCGCTACGCACGGGTCGAGGGCGTGGACGGACCGGAGGCGGGCGCCCTTCTCGACGAGCGCGGTGGCCACGGGCCCTTCTCGGCGAGCCTGCCAGATCGGGCGGTCGACCTGGCCGTCTCCGCCGCGGGCCCGCGCGGGGCCGCGGTGACCTACGACCTCCCGGAACGCCTGCCCGAGTTCATGCAGACGTACTTCGACTGGTTCGAGGGCGCGTTTGGGAGGAGTCCCGCCGAGGGCGTGCGAATCGCGCCGTACGCGCACGCCTCCAACGGCGGCATCCTCGTCGACGAGCTCGGCTCCACCGGCGTGCCTGGGCTCTTTGCGTGCGGCGAGGCCACGGGCGGGATGCACGGGGCAGACCGCATCGGCGGGCTCTCGAGCGCAAACGCCCTGGTCTTTGGCCACGCCACCGGGCGCGCCGCCGCCGACTGCGCAGCCTCCGTCGCAGCTCTCGACGGCGAGGCGGGGCGGCCCCCTCATGCCAGCCCGGACCTGGGCGACCTGAGGCGCGCCATGGACAGGCTCTGCCTGATCGGGCGCACGGACGAGGGGCTGCGCCAGATGGGCCGCATCCTCGACGAGCTGGACGAGAAGAACGCGCAGGCCGGGTCAGTCCACGCCGCAAACGCGATCCTCTCCGCTCGGGCGCTCGTCACCGCGATGCTGGCCCGCACGGAAAGCCGCGGCGCCCACTTTCGCGCGGACTTTCCCCAGGAGGACCCCGCCCAGGCGCGCCCGCTCGTCGTCTCGCTCGACGAAGGCGGACGCCCCGTGGCCGCTACGCCGTCGGCGTGAGCACGAACTCGCGGACCTCCTCCACCGCAGCCTCGAGGTCCTCGACCACGCCCTCGCTCGCCGCGTCGGAGAACTCCCGCGTGAACCCGTAGGCCTCGCCGCTCGATGTTGTGAAGCCCCACTCGGAGCGCTCCCCCAGTCCGTGGTCGCCAAAGACGCGCTGGAAGAAGCCGCTCGTTGCCACCGCGTAGGCAACGCCCCCGGTGGAGAAGCCCCCGTAGTAGTGCAGAACAAGCGGCACGCGATAGCGCTCCGGGAGGCGCATCACCGCCGTGAACACGCGGACGTGCCCCTCGCTCGGCATTTGCAGCTGGTTTGCGTAGGCCTCGATGTCCTCCACACGCCGCCACGGGCGCCTGAAGAGCGAGCGGCACTCGTTCACGGTCACACGCACGAGCCAGTTGCGCAGGTACGCGTCGGTCTCAAAGCTCTTCTCGCCTGCGTTCTTTGGGCCCTCACCTTGGATGCGCGGCAGGAGCGGGATTGTTTCAGACTTTCTTGGCGGCCGCCGATTCTGGCAAGAAGCGCGCTCTTCTCGCCGTGCCGTCAGCCCGAGCCAGGCGAGAAGAGCGCCGCTAGAAGTCAAGCCGCACGGGGATGCCCTGGCTGGCCATGTACTCCTTGACCTCGCGGATCGTGTAGGTGCCAAAGTGGAAGACGCTCGCGGCGAGAACCGCGTCGGCCTCGCCCTCGACGATGCCCTCGGCAAAGTGCTCGAGCGTGCCTACGCCGCCCGACGCGATCACGGGAATGGGCACGGCGCGCGACACCGCGCGGGTGAGCGCCAGGTCGAAGCCGTCCTTGGTGCCGTCGCGGTCCATACTCGTGAGCAGGATCTCCCCCGCCCCGCGCCGGGCCGCCTCCTCAGCCCACGCAACCGCGTCGATGCCCGTGGCCTGCCGGCCCCCCGCCAGGTAGACCTCCCACTTGTCGCCCGCGCCGGGCACGCGCTTGGCGTCGATGGCGCAGATCACGGCCTGGGAGCCAAAGGCCGTCGCCGCGGCCGTGATGAGCTCGGGGCTGCGCACCGCGGCGGAGTTCACGGACACCTTGTCCGAGCCCGCCGCGATCATCTGCCGACAGCCCGCCACGTCGCGAAAGCCGCCGCCCACCGTGAAGGGGATGCGCAGCTCGGCCGCCGCGCGCGCGGCGAGGTCGATCGTGGTGGCGCGGTCGTCCGAGGTGGCCGTGATGTCGAGGAACACCACCTCGTCGGCGCCCTCCTTGTCGTAGCGGCGCGCGAGCTCCACCGGGTCGCCGGCGTCGCGCAGGTCCACGAAGTTGACGCCCTTCACCACGCGGCCGTCCTTCACGTCCAGGCAGGGTATGACGCGCTTGGTAAGCATGGCCTCTCCTCCAGCCCCGGCGAGCCGTCACCCCTCTTGCCGGGCTCGGCGCTCGCCTCGCTCGCTCACTTCGTGACTCGCCCCGCAAGAGGGGCGACGGCCCGCCCGCTCGCACGGGCCCATGCCGCCAAGCTTACCGCGAGCCGGGACCTCCTGCCCCTCTCGCCGCCAGGTCGTAACACGCGGAGCCGGCCACGCTCACGCGCAGGCCGCCAGGGCCTCCTCCAGCGAGAAGGACCCCTCGTAGAGGGCGCGTCCGCAGATGGCGCCCTCCACCGCGTCCGGCCCGAGCGCCGCGAGCGCCCGCAGGTCGTCCAGGCTCGCGATGCCGCCCGAGGCCACCACGGGAAAGCCCGCAACCTCGGCCACGTGGGCGTAGGCGGCCGCGTCCACGCCGCAGCGCATGCCGTCGCGCGCCACGTCGGTGAAGACGAGGTGGCGATACCCCATCTCCGCGAGGCGCGCCACCAGCTCGTCAGCCGAGAGCGCCGCTCCCTCGCGCCAGCCGTTCACGCGCACCTCGCCGTCTCGCGCGGCCACGTCGGCCACGAGCAGCTCGCCGTAGCGCGCCGCGGCCTCCCGCGCAAAGTCGGGGTCGCGCACGAGCGCCGTCCCGATGGCGATCCGCCTCACGCCCAGCCCCGCCAGCCGCTCGACGGCCGCGAGGTCGCGCACGCCGCCCCCGGCGTCCACGGAGATCCCCTCCACCGCGCACACGGCGCGGATGGCGGCGTCGTTGGCCGCTCGGGCCGCCTCGTCCTCCTCGAGCGTGGCGGAGAGGTCCACCACGTGCACCCAGCTCGCCCCGGCGTCGCGGAACCCCTCGGCCACCGCGGCCGGGTCGTCCGAGTAGACGTCCATCGCGGAGCGCTCCCCGCGCGCGAGGCGCACCACGTGCCCTCCCACCAGGTCGATCGCCGGGAAGAGGATCAACGCTACCGCCCTCCCCTCACGACGTCGACGAAGTTCGCCAGGATGGCCCCGCCGACCGCCGAGCTCTTCTCGGGGTGGAACTGGACCCCGTAGACGTTCTCGCGCCAGACTGCGGAGGCGAAGCTGCGCGCGTAGTGGGTGCGCGCCGCGACCACGCACGGCTCCACGTCGTCCGCGAGCGCGTAGGAGTGCGTGAAGTAGACGTGCGCGCCCTGGGCCACGCCGCGGAAGAGCCGGCAGGTGCGGCCGAGCGGCGTGAGGTCGAGCTGGTCCCAGCCCACGTGCGGCACCTTGAGGCGGGTGGACTCCAGGCGCGTGGCCGAGCCCGACATCACGCCCAGGCCCTCGGCCCACGAGCCGTCGTCCGTCTCGTCGCCTCGCTCGAAGAGCAGCTGCAGGCCCAGGCAGATGCCCAGGAACGGCACGCCCCGGCCGACGGCGTCGAGGACCGCCTCGGCCTCGCCGCTCTCCCGCAGGAAGGCCATCGCGTCCCCAAAGCTCCCCACGCCGGGAAGCACCACGCCAGAGGCCTCGCGGATGGCGGACGCGTCGTCCGAGACGCGCGCCTCGCCGCCCGCCTCGACCAGGCCACGCTCGACCGAGCTGAGGTTGCCCTTGTGGTAGTCGACGACGACGATCGTGCGCGCCATCAGAGGCTCCCCTTGGTGGAGGGCACGCCCTCGACGCGCGGGTCGCTCTCAACAGCCTCGCGCAGGGCGCGCGCCGCGGCCTTGAAGGTTGCCTCGAGGATGTGATGGGCGTTCTCTCCGCAAACGAGCCGCAGGTGAAGGGTCATGCCCGCCTCGCGCGCGAGGCCAACGAAGAACTCGTGGCCGAGCTCGGTGTCGAAGGTGCCCACCTTGTCGGGGCCGATTCTCACGTCCCAGTAGAGCTCGCCGCGGCCGGAGAGGTCGACGGACGCCATGACGAGCGCCTCGTCGAGCGGCACGAGCGCGCTGCCGAAGCGGCGGATGCCGCGCTTCTCGCCGAGCGCCTCGCGCAGGGCCTGGCCGAGCACGATGCCGGTGTCCTCCACGGTGTGGTGGTCGTCGACCTCGGTGTCGCCCTTGGCGCGCACCGTGAGGTCGATCAGCGAGTGGCGCGCCAGCGCGCAGAGCATGTGGTCGAAGAAGGGCACGCCCGTCTCCACGTCGGAGACGCCGGCGCCGTCCAGGTCAACAGAGAGCCCGATGTCCGTCTCGGACGTCGCGCGCACGGCCTTTGCGGTCCTCGTCATGCTTCCTCCCTCGGGTGATACGAAGGGACGCTCCCCTCGTATCGTTGCGTCTATGATGATACGGAGGGACGCTCCCCTCGTATCGCGGCGAGCGCGTCGAGAAGGGCGTCGTTCTCCTCGCGCGTGCCCACGGTGACCCGCAGGCAGTCGTCGAGCCCCGGGGCGGAGCTGAAGTCGCGCACCAGGACCGAGTGCTCGTCGCGCAGGCGCCGGCGCACCTCCGCGGCGTGCGGCACGCGCACGAGCACGAAGTTGGCCGCGCTCGGCCAGACCCGCACGCCGCCCAGCCCCGCGAGCCCCGCCGCCAGGCGCGCCCGCTCGGCGACGACGTCGGCCACCACGGGCGCAAGCGCGTCCCGGCGTTCCACCGCGGCGAGCGCGACGGCCTGCGCGAGCACGTCAACGGAGTATATCTGACGCACGGCCGCGAGCGCGTCGACCACCGACGGGTTTGCCAAGAGGTAACCAACGCGCAACCCGGCGAGCGCGAACGCCTTGGAGAGCGTCCTGAGCACCATGAGGCGACCCTCGTGCTCCACCCACGGCGCCACGCTCGCCTCCTCGCCCGCAAACTCGACGTACGCCTCGTCCACGAGCACGAGGGCGTCCGTCTCGTCGAGGAGGCGCCGCACGAGCGCGCGGTCGACCAGGTCGCCGGTGGGGTTGTTGGGCGAGGTCAGGATCACGAGCGCCGCGCCCTCCGCGGCCGCCACGAGCGCGTCGGCGTCGATCGAGAAGTCGTCCGCGTCGCGCGGCACGCCGCGCACCTCGGTCTCGGTCATCCTGGCGAAGTTGGCGTACTCGGCAAAGTCTGGCGGGCAGGTCACGAGGACGCGCCCCGGCCCGCCGAAGGCGAAGAGCAGGTTGAAGAGGAGCTCGTCGCCGCCGTTTCCCACCACCACGTGCGCGCGGTCGGTGCCGTGGCGGCGCGCGAGCGCGTCGCGCAGGTCGTTGGCCATCGGGTCGGGGTAGCGGTTGAGCGGCGTGGCGAGAAGCGCCGCGGAGATTGCCTCGCGCGCCTCGTCCGGCAGCTCGTGGGTGTTCTCGTTGGCCGAGAGGTTCACGCGGCACGGGGAGAAGGCCGGGTCGTACGGCTCGAAGGAGCGCAGCGCCGGCCGCAGGCGGGCGGCGACGTCGAGGTTCTTCTCGCCCATGGCTATCCCCTCCCGCCGAGGCCCGGGAGCGGCACGCCCGCGGGCGCGGGCAGGTCCTCGGGCCAGGCGACGCGATGCGCGCCCTCGGTCACGGCCTCCCCGCCCTCCGCCAGGCGGCGGCGCAGGCCCACCGAGAGCGCGTGCGCCCAGAGGCCCTCGGCCTGGGCCAGGGTCTGGGTGGCCTCGGCGTCGGCGAGAAGCCCCTCGGGCGTGTAGCAGATCACGCTCGAGCGCTTCTGGAAGTCGTAGACGCCGAGCGGGCTGGAGAAGCGCGCCGTGCCGCCGGTGGGCAGCGTGTGGTTGGGGCCGGCGACGTAGTCACCGAGCGGCTCGGAGCTCCAGGCGCCCACGAAGATGGCGCCGGCGTTCCTGATCCTCCCGACGAGGCCGAGGGCGTCCTCGCAGTGGAGCTCGAGGTGCTCGGGGGCGATGACGTTCACCGCGTCGACGGCGGCCCCGAGGTCCTCGGCGACGACGACCACGCCGCGCTCGTCGAGCGAGGCGCGGGTGACGTCCTCGCGCGGGCTCTGCGCCACGAGGCGCTCCACGGCGCCAAGCACGCGCCCGGGAAGCTCGTCGTCGCAGGTCACGAGGTAGCAGGAGGCCATCGGGTCGTGCTCGGCCTGGGCCATGAGGTCGGCGGCGACCACCACGGGGTCGGCCGTGGCGTCCGCGAGCACGCAGACCTCGGAGGGGCCTGCGACCATGTCGATGCCCACGTCGCCGGAGACGTAGCGCTTCGCCGCGGCCACGTAGGCGTTGCCCGGCCCCACGATCTTCTCGACCGCGGGGATGGTCTCGGTTCCGTAGGCCGCCGCGGCGACGGCCTGGGCGCCGCCCACGGCGTACACCTCGTCCACGCCCGCGAGCGCGGCGGCGGCGAGCGTGTAGGCCGAGAGCGTGCCGTCGCTCTGGGGCGGCGTGAGCATGACGACGCGGCCCACGCCGGCCACCTTGGCCGGGATGGTGTCCATGAGGACGGTGGAGGGGTACTGCGCCCTCCCGCCCGGGACGTACACGGCGGCGGACGCCACGGGCGTCACCTGGACGCCGAGCAGCGTGCCGTCCGCGCGCGTGGTGAACCAGGACTGCTCGCGCTCGCGCTCGTGGAAGGAGCGGATCTGGTCGCGGGCGCGCGTGAGGGCCGCCAGGAACTCGGGCGGCACGAGCTCGAGGGCTCCGGCCACGAGCTCGTCGGGCACGCGAAACGACGTCGGGCAGGCGCGGTCGAAGCGCAGGCAGCACTCGCGCACCGCCGCGTCCCCGCGCTCCCTCACGTCGTCCACGATCTTCTCGGCCGCCGCCATGACCTCCTCGGGCAGGGCGCCGGTGCGGTTGAGGTCGGACTGCGAGAGGCGCCGGCCTGCGCTCAGCGTGACGGTTCTCATCCTAGGGCTCCCTTCCGGCGACCTTGGCGAGACGTGCCGCGAGGTCGCGAATCCTCGAGTCGCAGCGGTAGGCGGCGGGCCCCGCGAAGAAGCGCGCCGAGCAGGACATGACCTCGTCAACGATCACGAGGTCGTTCTCGGCCAGCGTGGTGCCCGTCGCCGTGATGTCCACGATGCGGTCGGCCATGCCCACGATCGGGCCGAGCTCGATGTTGCCGTGCAGGGCCACGATGTCCACCCGCTGCCCGATGGAGTCGTAGTAGAGCTGCGTGACGCGGGGGTACTTGGTCGCCACGCGCACCGACCCGCGCCAGGCGTAGTTGCGCTCGGCCTGGCCCGCGCGCGAGGCGGGCTCGGCGACCACGAAGCGGCACGCCCCGTAGCCGAGGTCGACGAGCTGTAGCAGGTCGAGGTTGGCCTCGACGAGCGAGTCGGTGCCGCAGATGCCGCAGTCGGCGCCGCCGTGGCCCACGAAGGCGGGGGCGTCCTGGGCGCGGACGATGACGTACTCCACGTCGCCCTCGCGGATGACGAGCTTGCGCCCGGGGTCGGAGAGCTCGGAGGTGGGAAGGCCCGCCGCCGCCAGCGCCGCCACCGTGTCGGCAAAGAGCGACCCCTTGGGGACGGCGACGCGCAGCGGGCGCTCGGCCAGGCGGACGCCCGGCGTCACCACGCCCGACTCCCCCGGCTCCCCGAGCACCTCCTGGAGGCGCTCGAGCGAGAGCGCGAATCCGCAGGCGGCGAGCCCGGGGCGCCCGAGGTTGGCGAGGACCGCGTCGTAGCGGCCGCCCGATCCCAGGCTCGCGGCGATGCCCTCGGCGTAGCCCTTGAAGACGATCCCGGTGTAGTAGTCGAAGGAGTTGATGATCGAGAAGTCGAAGGAGAGGCGGCCGTCCTCGAAGAGGTCCTCGAGCACCGCCGCGAGCGCCTCGAGCTCGGCGGTGCCGCGCGACGCTGCCTCGACGCCGGCGGAGGCGAGAAGCGCGTCAAGGCGCCCGATCACCTCCGCCCCGCCGCTCATGCGGCAGACCTCGCGCAGGGCCCGCGCCGCCTCGGGCGGGAGGCCCGGCGTGGACGCGACGAGCTCGTCGAGGGTGACGAGGTCCGAGTCGTGCACGAGCGCGAGCACCCGCTCGCGGAAGTCCGCGGAGGGCGCGCACGTGGCGAGAAGCGCGGTGAGCGGGGTCACCGAGCCGAAGACGATGCGCCAGTCGGGCACCTCGAGGGCCGAGAGCGCCTCGGCGAGCAGGCGGACGACCTCGGTCTCCGCAGCGGCACCGTCCGTCCCCACGAGCTCGACGCCGAGCTGCGTGAACTGGCGGGGCTGGCCGCGCAGGCTCTGCTCCTCGCGCACGACCGGCGCGCTGTAGCGGAAGCGAGCGGGGAGCTCGCCTGCTCCCACGCGCCCAGCCACGAGGCGCGCCACGGGCAGGGTGAGGTCCGGGCGCAGCATGAGCAGGGTGCCGTCCGCGTCGAAGAGCTGGAACGGCGTGTCCTTGATCCGCCCCCCGCGCTCGAGCGCGGCGCGGTCCTCGAGCAGCGGCGTCTCGACGGGAAGGTAGCCGTGCGAGGAGAAGACCCCGCGCACGACGTCCGTAATGCGCTCGCGCGCGAGCGCCTCCGTCGGAAGGATGTCCCTGAAGCCCCGGGGCGTTGCGGTTCTCACGTCGCTCCTCTCCGCCGCGCGGTGGCGGCCCTCGTCGGTCCCGAATACTTTAGCACAGTAAAGTGATTGCGCAAGGGGTGGTGGGAAGCTGGTGTCCGCACGGCCCCGAGCTGCGGTTTCGACGACTCGGTCACGTGCGGTGAGCCCCGCGGCGGCGCGGGCGGGCTCGTCGCGCCGCTCGCCGGGGACTGTACGCCGCCTGCGAAGAACCCCGCGGGCCGAAGGCGGGCGGCCATGCCCGCCCACCTGCGCGTGGAAGGTGCGCGCAAGCCAGGTGGAAGGTCCGCGGAAGGTGCCCCCTGCTACGCTGTCCGCCCGTTTCCGACCGAAAGGAGCAGACATGGCACTGTATTGGCCCGAGGCGAACCTCGTGGTGACCTGCGAGGGGACGGAGCGGCAGGAGGGCGCCTGGCCGGGGAGCGCGCTCGTCATAGCGATGCGTCCCGAGCAGGCGGACGGCGACGCCTTCGTCGAGGCGGTCCGGGAGCTCGTGGTGGACCGGACCCTCGACCGGCGCCGGGCCACGCTCGACTACATCCTCGAGCACGGCGGCGAGATGCCCGAGCCGACCAGCTCGGCCCCGGTCGAGGGGGTCGAGCAGAGCGCCGCCGTCGAGGCCGAGTCGCGCCTGCGCGAGCGCCTCGTGCGGGAGGCTCGCGAGGCGCGCGACGGGGCCGAGGCGGACGCGTGGCCGGATGAGGGGCCCGTGCGCTGGCACGGCTTTCCCGACGTGATGCCGAGCGACCCCCTCGCCCTCGGCCCCCTGGGGGCGCAGGTGGTCTACCTCTCGGTGGAGAACTGCGAGGAGCTCGTGGTGGGACGCTGAGGCGCCGGGCGGGCGGGGCGCGCTGACGTCGGCGCGTCCCGCCGTCAGCGGTGGAGCAGGCGCCCCGCGAGCCGACTGATCATCCCGGCCTCGGGCACGCGCAGCAGCAGGGCGCCGCCGTAGGTCACGAGCAGCGCGGGCACGCCGGCGGCCACGCAGTAGGCGACCGAGCGGAGCATCGACCCCGCGCAGTCGCCAAGCGATGAGTTGAGCAGGGCGAGGAGGGCGGCGCCCACGGCCGCGCCGGCCAGGCCGAGCGCGGCGGAGCGCAGGGCGGCGAGCAGCACGGAGCCCAGGCCGATCCTGCCGAGCGCGGCGCGCAGGCTCCAGAACATGACGACGCACAGCGTCACGAAGAACAGCGTCGAGGAGAGCGCCACGAAGTCCAGCCCGAAGCGCGGGGTCAGCGCGAGGAGGGCGACCACCTGCACCACGGCCGCCACGGCGTTGGCCACGGCGCACAGGGCCATCCTGCGCATCGCCGAGGCGACCTTCTGCAGGTACATGTAGACCGCGTAGGCCGGCAGCGAGACCGCGTAGGCGCCGAGGTAGGACGCCGTCATGGAGAGCGCGTCGGCAGAGAAGCTGCCCGCGGCGAGAACCGAGATGAGCGGCACCGAGAAGACCATGAGGTAGAGCATGAACGGGACGGAGAAGAACAGGATCTGGCTCGTTCCGGAGGCGATGCCGCGCGTGAACGAGCCCCTGTCGCCGCGCGCCCAGCTGTCGGAGAGCTCGGTGAACATCGCCGTGGTGATCGGCACCGTGAGGATGGAGTACGGCAGGGTGTACCACAGGCGCGAGTAGTACGTGATCGACGCCCCCGTCGCCACGACGGAGAGCGCCGAGCTCGACTGCACCGAGGTGGTCACGAACGAGGCAACGACCACGGCGACGGAGGGCACGCCGATCTTGAGCGTCTCCCTGAGCAGCGGGTCCCTCAGGTCAACGCGAAAGCGCAGCCGGATGCCGTGGCGCAGCATCGGGGGTATCTGCAGGGCGACCTGCACGGCCACGCCGAGCGGGTTGCCCAGGGCCAGGACGAGCAGCGCGAGCTCCGGGTTCTTGTCGGCGAGAAACGCGTAGGCGAGGAAGGAGGCCGTGGTCACGAAGTTGTTGAAGATCGGCGCCGCCTGCCCCCAGAAGTAGTCGCGCTCCGCGTTGAGCACGCCGGAGAAGATCGACGAGAGCGCGTAGAGCACGACCTCGATCACGAAGAAGCGGAAGAAGTAGACGGTGAGGTCGAAGTCGAACTCGTCGGTCGCGGTGAAGGACTGCGTGTAGACCATCTGCGACGCGAAGACGAAGCCCAGGACCGTAACCGCGCCCATGACGAGAAGGACGATGGAGACGAGGTTGGAGGTGTACTCGCTCGCCCCCTCGGTGCCTGCCCGCTTCTTGACGGACATGTAGACCGGCAGGAACGCCGTGGTGAGCATGCCCGCGGCGACGAGCTCGTAGAGCTGGTTGGGGAGGTTGTTGGCGATGGAGTAGCAGCTCGCCATGACCGTGACGCCGATGGCGTACGCCTGCCCCCACGTGCGGAGGAACCCCGTGAGGCGGCTCACCACCACGAGCACGCTCATGAGCGCGGCGCTGCGCCCGACCTGCTCCTGGGTGTCGGACTCGCGGGCGGCGCGGGCGTCGATGCGCGTGGTGAGCTCGGCGTCCTCGCCGAGGCGCCTCATGTGCTTTGGCTGGTATGCGGGCGTGCGACTCACCTGTCTGCCTCCTCGCGTCGCGGGCAAAGACCCTTTATCTTCTCACCGCCCCGCCCCGCACGGAGGGCGCCGCGCGGATTTCCCGCCGTTTCCCCACAGTGACGCGCGACGAGCACCGCCCGGATTTCCCGCCGCGCCGCTCCCGTCGGGCCGCACAATTCCGGAATTGTGCGGCCGGGCGGGGCGTGCGGAGGGGGTTCTCCCAGTTGAGGTTCTTCTCGCGCTTAGAGAAGCCGGGTTGTCCCGGTCGCTTCTCGCACAATTCCGGAATTGTGCGGCCGCGGGAGCCGAGGGCCGAGAAGCGCCGCGAAGCCGGGAGCGCCTAGCGCACCAGGTCGGCGTAGGCGGCGCCGCAGAAGCTCGCGAGGTCGTCCGGGGCGAGGACGAGCGAGAGGCCGCGCCGCCCGCCGGAGACGTGGATCTTGTCGAAGAGCTGGGCGGTCTCGTCGATCAGCGTGGGGAAGCGCCGCTTCATGCCCACCGGCGAGCATCCCCCGCGCACGTAGCCCGTCGTCGGCTCGAGGTCGCGGACGTGCATCATCGCGAGGCTCTTCTCGCCCGCCGCTGCCGCCGCCTTCTTGAGGTCGAGCTCGTCGGCCACCGGGATGCAACACACCACGTGCTCCCCTCCCGGCGTCACGCACACGAGCGTCTTGAAGCTCGCGGCCGGGTCCTCCCCCAGCATCTGCGCGATGTGCAGGCCGAGCTCGCTCGAGGTGTCGGACTCGTCCACCTCGTACGTCTCGTACGAGAAGGGCACGCCCGCCGCCTCGAGCTCGCGCATGGCGTTGGTCTTCTGAAGCTTCTCGCGCCGCGCCACGGGGCTACTCCCCCGCGTGCCGCGCGCGGTCGCGCTCGAGCACCTGGCGCAGGAACTGGCCCGTGTAGCTGCCCGGAACCTCGGCGACCTTCTCGGGCGTGCCGTAGGCGACCACCGTGCCGCCCCCGTCGCCGCCCTCCGGGCCCATGTCGAGCACGCGGTCGGCCATCTTGATGACGTCGAGGTTGTGCTCGATCACGAGCACCGTGTTGCCGGCGTCCACGAGCTTCTCGAGCACCTCAACGAGCTGGCGCACGTCCTCGAAGTGCAGGCCCGTGGTGGGCTCGTCGAGGATGTAGAAGGTCTTGCCCGTCTGCTGGCGGTGCAGCTCCTTGGCGAGCTTGACGCGCTGGGCCTCGCCGCCCGAGAGCGTGGTCGAGCTCTGCCCCAGGTGGATGTAGCCGAGGCCCACGTCGTAGAGGGTCTGCAGCTTGTTCTTGATGCGCGGGATGTTGGAGAAGAACGCCAGCGCCTCGTGGACCGTCATGTCGAGCACGTCTGAGATGGACTTGCCGTGGTAGAGCACCTCGAGCGTCTCGCGGTTGTAGCGCCTGCCGTGACAGACCTCGCAGGGCACGTAGACGTCCGGCAGGAAGTTCATCTCGATCTTGATCTGGCCGTCGCCCTTGCAGGCCTCGCAGCGGCCGCCGGGGACGTTGAACGAGAAGCGCCCCGGGCTGTAGCCGCGCGCCCGGCTCTCGGGCAGCGAGGCGAAGAGCGCCCGCAGGTCGTCCCACAGGCCGATGTAGGTGGCCGGGTTGGACCGCGGGGTCCGGCCGATGGGAGACTGGTCGATGTCGATGACCTTGTCGACGAGCTCGACGCCCTCGAGCTTCTTGTAGGGGCCGACGGGGCGCTTGGAGCGGTGGACCGCGTTGGTGAGCGCGGGCGCGATGGTGTCCGTGACCAGCGAGCTCTTGCCCGACCCGGAGACGCCCGTGACCACCGTGAGGGTGCCGAGCTCGATCTTGGCGCTGACGCCGCGCAGGTTGTTTGCCGCGGCGCCGGAAATCTTGATCGCGCCCTTGCGCGGGTTGCGGCGCTTCTCGGGCAGGCGCACCTCGCGCCTGCCGGTGAGGTAGGCGCCCGTGATCGACTCCGGGCACGCCGCGATCTGGTCCGGCGTGCCGGCCGCCACCACGCGCCCGCCCAGCTCGCCGGCGCCCGGGCCCATGTCGATCACGTAGTCGGCGGCGCGGATGGTGTCCTCGTCGTGCTCGACCACGATCACGGTGTTGCCCTGGTCCCTCAGGCGCTTGAGGGTCTCGATGAGGCGGTTGTTGTCGCGCTGGTGCAGGCCGATGGAGGGCTCGTCGAGGATGTAGAGCACGCCCATGAGGCCGGCGCCGATCTGCGTGGCAAGGCGGATGCGCTGCGCCTCGCCGCCCGAGAGCGTGGCGGCCGCGCGGCTGAGCGTGAGGTAGTCGAGGCCCACGTTCACGAGGAAGCGCAGGCGCGCGAGGATCTCCTTGACCACGGGGCCGGCGATGAACTCCTGGCGCTCCGAGAGCTCGAGGCCGTCGAAGAACGCCAGGCACTCCTTGCAGGAGAGCTCGCAGACCTCCCAGATGTTCTTCTCGCCCACCGTGACGGAGAGTATCTCCGGCTTGAGGCGCGCGCCGTGGCACGTGGAGCACGGGACCTCCCGGATGTACTTCTCGTACTTGGCGCGCATGGCCTCGGAGGTGGTCTCCTGGTAGCGGTCGAACAGGATCTTGCGCACGCCGGCGTACGTGGTGAACCAGTGCGTGTTGCGCCCGTCGCGCGTGAGGTAGTCCACGCGGACCTTGGTGGAGCCCAGGCCGTCGAGAAGCGCGGTCTGGACCTTCTTGGGGAGCTCGGACCACGGGGTGTCCTCCGAGACGCCGAGGTGGCGGCAGACGGCGGCGAGCACCTGCGGGTAGTAGTTGGAGTGGCCGAAGAGCCCGCCGAAGACGCCGCCCGCCACGGACAGCGACGGGTCCTCGATCAGGGCCTCCGCGTCGACGACCTTGCGAAAGCCCAGGCCGTCGCAGTCCGGGCACGCGCCGTAGGGGGCGTTGAAGGAGAAGTCGCGCGGCTGGAGGTCGTCCATGGAGTGGCCGTGCTCGGGGCAGGCCAGCGCGAGCGAGTAGCTCAGCAGCTCGCCGGGGAGGCGCTCCGGGTCGTCGCGGTCGGGGAGCAGGTAGAAGCCGACCCTGCCCTGCGCGAGCTTGGTGGCCTGCTCCACGGCCTCGGCGATGCGCCCGAGCGAGCCCTCGCGCACCACGATGCGGTCGACCACGACCTCGACGTTGTGGCGCAGCTTCTTCTCCAGGCGGATCTCCTCGTCGCCGAGCTCGCGCACCTCGCCGTCGATGCGCACGCGGGAGAAGCCCTCGCGGCGCAGGTCTTCGAAGAGCTTGGTGTACTCGCCCTTGCGGTCGAGCACCACCGGGGCGAGCACGAGGGCGCGGCGCCCCTGCGCGCGCTCGAGGACCTTGTCTGCCACCTGGTCGGTGGTCTGCCGCTCGATGACGCGCCCGCACTCCGGGCAGCGCGGCGTGCCCACGCGGGCGAACAGCAGGCGCAGGTAGTCATAGATCTCCGTGACGGTGCCCACCGTGGATCGCGGGTTTCTCGAGGTGGTCTTCTGGTCGATGGAGACGGCCGGGGAGAGGCCGTCGATGCTGTCCAGGTCCGGCTTGTCCATCTGGCCGAGGAACTGGCGCGCGTAGCTGGAGAGGCTCTCCACGTAGCGGCGCTGGCCCTCCGCGTAGATGGTGTCGAACGCGAGGCTCGACTTGCCCGAGCCGGAGAGGCCCGTGATCACGACGAGCTTGTCGCGGGGTATGTCAACGTCCACGTCCGCGAGGTTGTGCTCGCGCGCGCCGCGGATGGAAATGCAGCTCTGGGCCATGTGGGGGCCTCCCGTGTTGCGAGTTTTTAGCCGCTCTAGTGTAGCCGAGCGCCGGCGGCGCGGAGGCCCGTTGCGGCGGCTCCACGGGATATGCAAACACGTGTACGGTCGAGAAGAACGTGAGCGCGCAGGTTATGGACGGTTTGGCGGCCCGAAGCGTCCGGAACCCGCACGTTTCCCCAATAGGTGCAGGTTGTGGACGTTTTTCTCGTCCAAAGCGTCCGGAACCTGCACGTACCCGGAATCCATGCAGGTTGTGGACGGTTCGGGAGGACAAAGCGTCCGGAACCTGCACGTACGCGCGCCTACGACGGGAAGTAGCGGCTCACGCCGTCGGCCCCGCGCTCGCGGCGCGCCGCGCCCGTCGCCACCAGGTGGTCGAGGTGCGCCACGCTCTCGGAGACGAGGAACCACCGCGTGAGCGCCGGCGTCTGCGCCCAGTGGTCGAAGGGCGCGCGCCAGCCGAGTTCGCCCACCAGCTCGAAGCCCGTGCGGCCCGGCTCCGCCTCGATGGCCGCCAGGGCCCGCGCGCTGCGCCGCTCGTGGTGGGCGGCGTTGGCGAGGCAGCGCTCGGAGACGTCCCCCTCCTGGAGCCCGTGGCCCATGAAGGCGTGCTCGATCCCCATGCCCGCGAGGCGCCGCAGCGTCTTGAGCTGCGCCCCGAGCGGGTCCTCGCCCTCGCCCCAGAAGCCTATGCAGGTGGAGCACAGGAACAGGACCGCGTCGCCGAGAAACGCCGTGCGCGAGCGGGGCTCCCAGAGCACGCACTGCCCCTGCGTGTGGCCCGGCGCGGGGACGACCTCGAACGACCAGCGGCCGCAGCCCACCGGGGAGCCGGCCGCCACCGTCTCGAAGGCGACTCTCTCGCGCTCGAAGTTGACCACGTGGTCCCAGATCACGTCCGCCAGCTCGGCGGCCTCGGCGGCGGGGGCGCCCTCCGCGGCGAGGCGGGCGGCCATCTCGTCCCTCCACGCCTCCACGGCGAAGCGGCGCATGTCGGCGAGCACGCCCTCCGGCACGAGCACGCGCGCGCCCGCCTCAGCGAGCTCGCGCGCGAGCCCCACGTGGTCGATGTGGGCGTGGGTGCAGAAGAGCGTCGTGCGCGCAGGGTCCACCCCCAGCCCGAGCAGGGCGCGCATGAGGCGCGTGTCGTTCATGGGGTCGGGCGTGCCCGCGTCCACCACGAGCGCCTCCCCGCCGTCGAGCACCACGAAGGCGTTCACGGAGGGCAGGAACGTGTCGTGCATGAGGAGCTCGACGCGCCAGACCTCGGGCTCGTCGAGAACGCGGGCGCAGGTGAAGCCGTCGCCGTCGAGGGTGAAGCAGTTGGGCCCGCAGCCCCCGCCCCACTCGTCGGCGGCGGGCAGGGACTCCGCGCCGGCGCCGGGCGCGTCGTACTTCTCGCTAGTCAACGAGCACCTTCACGCAGACCTTCTTGAGCGGCGCCGGCTCGCCGGGGCAGCAGCCGGGCTTGTGCGCGTCGCACGGCGGCGTGACCACGAGGTCGCCGGGGCGCAGCGTGGCCCAGGCCTCGCGGTCGCCCGGCACGTACAGGCCGAAGTCGTCAGCCTCGGAGAACTCGCCCACCGGCTCGCACTCCCCCACCGGCGCCACGCCCATCAGCTCCTCGCCGGAGATGACGTAGTGGACGTCGGCGTAGCGGCGGTGCGCCTCGTAGTTCTTCTCGCCAGGGCGGACCGTGGTGAGCTCCTGGACGTTGGCAAAGACCTCGTCGCCCATGATCTCGTGGCGGCCGGGGGCGAGCTCGGCCAGGTCGGGACGCGTGAGGAACTCGAGCGCCTTGGCCATGCGCGCGGAGGTGACGTCGTTGCGGGCGGCGTCTGCGAGGGACGTGAAGATCATGGGGCCTCCATCTCTGTGTCGGCGGGCGGTGTGCCTGGCCCAAGTATGAACCATCCCGGACTCCCCCTTGGGTAGAATCGTCTCGTCGCACAAACGCCGCGCGCCCGACGGCGCGCCAAGGGAGAGGAACCACGCATGGAGAAGAGCGAGCAGGACAGGCTCCGCGAGGAGGTCGACGAGGTCCTGCACGGCAGCAAGGGCGCCGCGCAGCCTCCCCAGGTCGAGGAGCAGAACGCGTGCTCGAACGTGCGCCACGTCATCGGCGTGGTGTCGGGCAAGGGGGGCGTGGGCAAGTCGCTCGTGTGCGGCATCCTCGCCGTGAACCTGGCCCGCCGCGGCGCGCGCGTGGGCATCCTGGACGCCGACATCACCGGCCCCTCGGTCCCGCGCATGATGGGGCTCGCCGGGGAGCGCGCCCGCGCGGTCGACGAGCTGCTCGTCCCCAACCGGACCGCGGGGGGCATCAAGGTCATGAGCGCCAACCTCGTGCTCGAGCACGAGAGCGACCCGGTGCTCTGGCGCGGCCCGGTGGTCGCCGGGGCCATCAAGCAGTTCTGGAGCGAGTGCGCCTGGGGCGAGCTCGACTACCTGCTCGTGGACATGCCCCCGGGAACCGGCGACGTGGCGCTCACGGTCTTCCAGTCGCTGCCCGTGGACGGCGTGGTGATCGTGAGCTCCCCGCAGGACCTCGTGCAGATGGTCGTGGGCAAGGCCGTCAACATGGCAAACCTCATGCAGGTCCCGGTGCTCGGTCTCGTGGAGAACATGGCGTACGTGGAGTGCCCGCACTGCGGGGAGAGGATCTACCCCTACGGGCCGAGCCGCCTGGCCGAGACGGCCGAGGCCTTCGACGTCGAGGCGCTCGGGCAGCTGGGGATCGACCCGGCGCTCGCGGCGGCCTGCGACGACGGCACCTTCGAGCGCGCCCTGCCCGAGGGCCTGCTCGCCGAAGCCACCGACACCGTGGTGCGCGTGGCCGAGTTCGTGGACGCGGTGCGCGGCGGGACCGGCGCGTAGCGTGGCACGTACGGCGAGAAGAACCTCGAGGTCGCGAGCGCGCGAGGAGGCGCTCGCGGCGGCGCGGGCGGTCCGCGTGCCGCGGGCGGCAGACGTCGTGGTGGTGGGTGGCGGCGCCTCCGGGCTCGCCGCGGCCGTCGCCGCCGCGGAGGCCGGCGCGCACGTGGTGGCGCTCGAGCGCGACGTGGCGTTCGGGCGGCGTCTGCTCGCCACGGGCAACGGGCGCTGCAACCTTGCCAACGCGCGGCTCGCGTGGGGGCGCTACAACGACGCGGCCTTCGTGGAGGCGGTCTGCGGGACGCCCGAGGGGTTTCTCGCCGACGTGCTGGCGTTCTTCGAGGGATGCGGGCTCGCGGTGGCCGAGGAGGGCGGCGGGCGCATCTACCCGCTTTCGCGGCAGGCGTCCAGCGTGCGCGAGGTCCTTCTCGCCCGGGCGCGGCGGGCCGGCGTGGTGATGGCTGCCGCCCGCGAGGTGACGGGGATCGCGCAGGGCGAGGTTTCCTTTGACGAGGACGGGCGGCGGATCTCCGTTTCCGCCGGCGCCGTGGTGGTCGCGGCGGGCGGCGGCGAGGGGCTGGTGCGCGGGCTCGGGCTCGCGTGCGCGCCGTACGAGCCGGTGCTCTGCTCGCTCGCGTGCCGCCCCGCCACGCCCGAGGTCGACCTCCGCGCGCTCGACGGGAGGCGCGCGCACGTGGTCGCGCGGCTCCTGCGCGAGGGGGCCGAGGTCGCGCGCGAGGAGGGCGAGGCGCTCTTCAGGACCTACGGGGTCTCGGGGATCGTCGCCTTCGACCTCTCGCGGCACGCCCGCCCCGGCGACGTCGTCTCCCTCGACCTCACCTGCGGAATGGACGAGCGGCGCGCGGGCGAGCTCGTGCGCGCCGCCGGCGGCGCCTGCGGCCTGCTCGACCCCGTCGTCGCCGCCGCCCTCGGCCCTGGCGCGGCGAGAAGGGCCCGCGACCTGCGCCTCGTCGTGTCCGGCCCGGCCGAGCCCGAGCGCGCGCAGGTCACCCGGGGAGGCCTGGTGACGGCGCAGTTCTCGCCCAAGACGCTCGAGGCCAGGGCGGTTCCCGGCCTCTTCGCCTGCGGCGAGGCGCTCGACGTGGACGGCGCCTGCGGCGGCTTCAACCTCGCCTGGGCATGGAAGAGCGGCCTGGTGGCAGGCGCGTCCGCCGCGGCGCGAGCCGTCGCCGGGAGGTAGCGCGGGCATCCCGGGCCGAGGTCCCTCTCGCCGCCGGGCGTGACCCGCCCCGCCACGAAAGCGGACCGATTGGGTGTTTGGCGGTGCGCGCGTCTCCCCAGGGGTCCGTTCTGCCAGAAAAGCACGGTGATTGGGTGGCATCCTTGATGCCCGCAGCCCAGAATCTGCCACAAGGCGCCATTTTGGCTCTCCCCTTGCAGGCACTTTGCTCGCATCCGCGACCCCTGGCGCGATCCAACATCAAGGATGCCACCCAGTCGCGCCCCGTTTGCGGCAGAGCGCGACGCCCGCCAGACGCGGCGCCCCATCACGTATCATTGAGCGGACCCCAAACCGGGGGCGGTCGAGAAAGGACGCACATGATCGAGGTCTCAGGCATCCGCGTTGGGCTTCAGGAGCTCGACGGGTCCGACGCCGCCGAGCTCTCCGCGTGCCGCCGCGCGCTGGCACGCCGCCTGCGCATCGGCGAGAAGGACCTCGCGTCTGTCACGCGCCGGCGCCGCTCGATCGACGCCCGCAAGCGCGGCGAGGTGCATCTCACCTTCACGCTGCGTGCCGAGCTCGCGGGCGGCCAGGACGCCGAGCGGGCGCTCCTGCGTCGCCTCTCCAGGCACCGCGCCGAGAAGAACGTGCGGGTCGTGGACGAGGAGCCGTACGGCTTCCCCGAGGTCGTCCCGAGCGCGCCGGCCCTGCGGCCCGTGGTGGTGGGCGCCGGCTGCGCGGGGCTCTTCTGCGCGCTCTCGCTCGCGCGCGCTGGGCTCGAGCCGCTGCTCGTGGAGCGCGGCGACGACGCCACGCGCCGTGGCGAGGTCGTGCGGCGCCACGACGAGACGGGCGAGCTCGACCCCGAGAGCAACATCCAGTTCGGCGTGGGCGGCGCGGGCACCTTCTCAGACGGCAAGCTCCAGACCGGCACGCGCAGCCCGGCGCACCGGCTCATCTTGGAGGAGTTCGTCGCGGCGGGCGCGCAGCGGGAGATCCTCTGGGACGCCAAGCCTCACGTGGGAAGCGACGTGCTGCCCCGCGTTGTCGACGAGCTCGTGCGCCAGATCGAGGCGGCGGGCGGCGAGGTGCGCTGCCGCTGCAGGATGGTCGACCTCGACGTCACGGGAGGGCGCGTGCGCTCGGTGACGCTCGCGCAGGCCGGGGAGGACGGCTCGGTGCGCGAGGAGCGCGTCTCCGCGAGCTGCGTGGTCATGGCCTGCGGGCACTCGGCGCGCGACGTCTTCGAGCTGCTGCGCGAGCGCGGCGTGGCGATGGAGCGCAAGACCTTCGCCATGGGCGTGCGCATCGAGCACCTGCAGGCAAGCGTCGACCGCGCGCTCTGGGGCAGCGCCGCGGGCCACCCCGCGCTCGGCGCCGCGCCCTACAAGCTCTCCTGCCACCTGCCGTCCGGCCGCAGCGCCTTCTCGTTCTGCATGTGCCCCGGCGGCTACGTGGTCTCCGCCGCGAGCGAGCCGGGCGGCGTCTGCACCAACGGCATGAGCCTCTCGGACCGCGCGGGGACAAACGCCAACTCGGGGCTGCTCGCCAACGTCTTCCCGGACGACCTTCCCGGCGACGACGTGCTCGCCGGCGTGGAGCTGCAGCGGGCCTGCGAGCGCGCCGCCTTCGCCGCGGGCGGCGGCGCCTTCGTCGCCCCCGCGCAGCTCGCGGGCGACTTCCTGGCGGGCGCTCCGTCGAGCGCGGGCGGCGAGGTCGTCCCCACCTACCCGCGCGGCGTCGCCTGGGGCAAGGTGGGCCCCTGCCTACCCGACTACGTGAGCGAGACCCTGCGCGCGGCGATCCCCCAGATGGGCCGGCGCCTGCGCGGCTTTGACGCGGCCGACGCCGTGCTCACGGGCGTGGAGACGCGTTCGAGCTCACCGGTGCGCGTGACGCGGGGCGCCGACGGCCAGAGCGTGAGCGTGAGCGGCCTGTGGCCCGTAGGCGAGGGCGCCGGCTACGCGGGCGGCATCATGAGCGCGGCGACCGACGGCATCCTTGCGGCCGAGAAGATCGTGGCGACGTACGCCTCGCACGGGACGGGCGGCCGCGAGCTGAGGTGAGCGACATGGCAGAAATCCTCCCCATGACCGAAGCGGACCTGGAGGCAAAGGCGCGCCTGCACGTGAGGTGCTGGCACGAGACGTACGAGGGTCTCGTCCCTCAGGCTTGGCTCGACGAGAACATCACCTACGGGCGCATGCTCGCCCGACAGCGCAGGATCGGCTGGGAGCGCGTGCTGCTCGCCTGGGACAGAGGCGTGCCCGTGGGCTTTGCGAGCTGGGAGGACGAGGCGCGCGCCTGGGCGGGGCGCCGGGGCGTCTCCGAGGTCTCCTCCATCTACCTGCTGCGCTCCCATCAGGGACGCGGCGTGGGGAGGGCGCTCATGGAGGCCGCGCTCGAGCGCTGCGCGCACGAGAGCGTGGCGCTCCTCGTCCTCGCGGGAAACGACCGCGCGATCGGCTTCTACGAGCACCTGGGCTTCTCGCTCACCGGGCGAAGCGTTGCGGACGAGCCGCTCACCGAGCTCGAGATGTTGCGGTGATGACGCCGGCGGCGCGTCACGCAAAGCGCAGGACGTCCACCAGCTTGGCGAGCTCTTCCTCCTGGTTCATGCCGGTGAGGAAGGCGACGCCGCTCACCACGGGCACGTCGTAGGTCTTCTCGGTGCTCACGACCGGGACGAAGACGTCCGCGTCGGCGAGCGCGTCGTCGAGCTGGTCGACGCCCACGGCGACGACCTCGGCCTCCACGCCCTCCGCCTCCAGGAGCCGGGTGAGCTTGGCCGCCACCATCTCGGAGGTTGCCACACCGGACCCGCACGCCACCACGATCTTTGCCATCTCAGCCCTCCGAGACCTCGTTGTCCGAACTTTTCCCGTCTCCTGCAATTCTACCCGGCAGGAGCGCCTCCAAGTCGGGCAGGCGCAGGGGCTCGAGCTCCGGCACCTGCGGCAGGCTCACGTCGGGCACGAAGGAGCGTACGAGAAGTGCCAGCGCCCGCGTGATGTGGCCGCGCTGCTCGGGCTCGAGCCGGGCGACCTCGCGCAGCATGGCCGGCACGCTCGTCTGCCAGCGCTCCCCTAGCTCCCCGAAGGTGTCCTCCCCTCCTGCCGCAAAGACCGAGAAGAGCGCGTCGACGAACCCCTCGCGCTCGGCGTGCGTCATGCTCGCGATCCACTGGTTGAGGCTCTCGTCGAGGAAGGAGGCGCCCCGGGCAAGCCCCTCGTGTCGCACGAAGTCAGCCCCCTCGACCACCCACGAGAAGGGGTCGTGCTGGGCGAGGGCCGTCGTCGAGGACTCGACCACGGCGTAGTCCTCCTGGCGCTCGAAGAGCATGCCGATCACGGACGAGTGCGGGACGGTCTTTGAGACGAGGTGCGCGCGCTCGCGCCACGCCTCGTCGGCGAGCGCCTCGGAGGTGAAGCCCGGGCCGTCGTGCGAGAAGACGCGCTCGATGCGCGCCGCCAGCTCGCCCGGGCAGCGCGCCGCGGCGTACACGGCAAGGTTCCCGCCCTTGGAGTGCCCGCCGAGGTAGAGGGGCCCGTCCACGGACGGCGCCACGCGCTCGAGGTAGCGGACGGCGGCGAGCTGGGAGGGCACGCCCGTCTCGAAGGCCATGTTGAAGTCCTCCTTCCACCCCACGAGCGTGTTGTCCGTGCCGCGGAAGGAGACGTAGGCCCCGCCGCCGGGGAGGCGCAGCGTGCAGGCGCTGAACTGCTTCTCCTGGGTCTCGCTGAAGTCGTCCTCGTAGTCGCTCACGCGCAGGCCGCGCAGGCGCGGGCTGGCGACGGCGGCCGCGAGCAGGCGCACGAGCCCCTCCGGGTCCCAGAGGCCCCTCGTCATGGGCTCGAACCACTCGGCGCGGAAGAGCTCTCCGAGCGCCATCCCCTCGTGCGTGCGCGCGCGGCTCGCCTCCTGGGGGAGCCGGTAGTACGAGAGGCACGAGAGCACGAGGCTGTCCACGTCGCCGAGCGGCCGCTCGTCGAGCCCCTCGAACTCGCACGCCAGGTAGCCCCGGATGTTCCTCTCCTCGACGAGATGCCCTGACATGGCCGCCCCCCTACTTCCTGCGCGGGCGGTAGCGGCGGCGCGTGGCGTGGGCGCTCCCCTTGCGAGCCCCCGCCTTGAGCCGGGAGATGACCTCGTCGGCCGAGCCGCCTTCGACGCGCGTGCGGATCTCCACGATCTGGTCGCGCAGACGCGCGGCCGTCTCGAAGTCCATGGCCTCCGACGCGGCGGCCATCTCCTCCTCGAGCGCGTCGACCACGTCGGCGAGCTCGCTCGCGGAAAGCTGCATGAGCTCGTCCGCCACGGACCCCGCGACCTGCTCGGACGGCTCGGCGAGGCTCTCGAACGCGCCGTGGCTGCCCGTGCCGTGGCGGTCGCGCGTCTTGCCCTCAAGCGTGGCCGACGCCTCGGAGATAAACGAGGAGACGTCGGTGATCGACTTCTTGACGGTGCGCGGGACGATACCGTGCTCCTGGTTGAACGCCTCCTGGATCTGGCGACGGCGCGCGGTCTCCCCGATGGCCGCCCGCATGGAGTCCGTGACGGTGTCCGCGTACATGATGACCTCGCCCTGGGCGTTTCTCGCCGCGCGGCCCATGGTCTGGATGAGCGAGCGCCTGTTGCGCAGGAAGCCCTCCTTATCCGCGTCCAGGATCGCCACGAGCGAGACCTCCGGGATGTCCAGGCCCTCGCGCAAGAGGTTGATGCCCACGAGAACGTCGATCTTGCCCTGGCGCAGGTCGCGGATGATGTCCACGCGGTCGAGCGTGGCGGTGTCCGAGTGCATGTAGTTGACGCGCACGCCCTCGTCGAGCAGGTGGTCGGTGAGGTCCTCGGCCATGCGCTTGGTGAGCGTGGTCACGAGCACGCGCTCCTTCTTCGCCACGCGTTCCTTTATCTCCGAGATGAGGTCGTCGATCTGCCCGTGGACGGGCCTGACCTCGACCTTGGGGTCGAGAAGCCCCGTCGGGCGGATGATCTGCTCGACCTGCTGCTGCGTGACGGACTCCTCGTAGTCTCCCGGCGTGGCCGAGACGTAGATGAACTGGGGAACGCGCTCCTCGAACTCGTCGAAGCGCAGCGGGCGGTTGTCGAGCGCGGACGGCAGGCGAAAGCCGTGGTCCACGAGCGTGACCTTGCGCGAGCGGTCCCCCTCGTACATGCCGCGGATCTGGGGCACCGTGACGTGGGACTCGTCGATGATGCAGACCATGTCCTTGGGGAAGTAGTCGATGAGCGTGTAGGGCGGCTCTCCCGCCTTGCGGCCGTCCAGGTGGCGCGAGTAGTTCTCGATGCCGTTGCAGTAGCCCATGGTCTCGAGCATCTCGAGGTCGTAGCCGGTGCGCTGAGCAAGGCGCTGGGCCTCGAGCAGCATGTCGTTCGCCTTGAGCTCGGCCACGCGCCCCTCGAGCTCCTCGGCTATGGTCTTGAGGGCGTGGGTGACCTTGGGCCGCTCGGTGACGTAGTGGGAGGCGGGCCAGATGGGGATGGCGTCGAACTCGCGGACGATCTCCCCGGTGACGTTGTCCACCTCCGCGATGAGCTCCACCTCGTCCCCGAAGAACGAGATGCGCAGGGGGTTCTCCGCGTAGGGCGGGAAGACGTCGACGGTGTCCCCGCGCACGCGGAAGGTCCCGCGGGAGAGGTCGTAGTCGTTGCGGTCGTACTGGATGTCTATGAGGCTGTGGATGAGCTCGTCGCGCTCGAGCGGCTCGTCCTTGCTCACGTTGGGCGCGAGGCCGGCGTAGTCCTGCGGGCTGCCGATGCCGTAGATGCAGGAGACCGACGCCACCACGATGACGTCCCTGCGCGACAGCAGGCTCGAGGTCGCCTGGTGGCGCAGCTTCTCGACCTCCTCGTTGATCGAGGCGTCCTTCTCTATGTAGGTGTCCGTCTGCGGGACGTAGGCCTCGGGCTGGTAGTAGTCGTAGTAGGAGACGAAGTAGACCACCGCGTTGTTGGGGAAGAGCTCCTTCATCTCGCTCGCGACCTGGGCCGCGAGCGTCTTGTTGGGCTCCATGATGAGCGTGGGCCGCCCGAGGCGCTCGATGGTCTTGGCCATGGTGAAGGTCTTGCCCGATCCCGTGACGCCCATGAGCGTCTGGTAGCGAAGCCCGCGCTCCACACCCTCGGCGAGCCTCTCTATGGCCTGCGGCTGGTCGCCCGCCGGCTCGTAGGGCGAGACCACCTCGAGCCGCTCGCCGCCCTTCTCGCGACCAAAGCGCACGAGCTCGGCGCCAAAGCGCTCCTGCCCGCCTGCGGACACCGGTCCTCCCACGGCTCCCCCTTCCGTCGTCTCCCTTGGACCCTAGTTTACCCCAAAATCCCGATTGCAAACACTTGTTCTCATTCAGATTGTGAGATACTGTCATAGCCAACAGGAACCGATGGGCGAGAAGAGCCTCGAGAGGGGGCCCTATGGGCAGAAACGCTGGAGGTGTGCGGCCGCTGCCGCGCTGGTGGGGCGTCGCCGCCGTGGTGCTGGGCGCCGCCTGTCTGCTCGGCGCGCTGGCGCTCGCCGCCGCGCCGGGGGAGACGCCCTGGCGAGACCAGCGCACCGTGACCCGCAGCGCCATCCTCGGGGTGGCCCTGTGCGTCTCCGGCGTCCTCGCCCTCGCCCGCGCCCGCGGCTCGGCCCCCTCCGCCGAAAGGCCGCCCGCACCCGCCGGCGTGACCGGCGCCAGGCCCGCCCCCTCCGGCGCCGTAGGGCTCGAGGGCATGCTCAAGCACAGCGACGACGTCCTCGCCACCCTGCGCGACCTCGTCTCCCACGCACGCCGCGGCGAGGGCCTCGACGACGTGCTCGAGCTCCTGTCGCGCTCCGGCGTCATGGAGTGGGAGGGCGCGCCCGTCGTGCGCGCCAACCGCCTCGGGAGGAACGGCCGCTGGTGGCTCTCGACCCCCGGCGTCGGGCTCGAGCGAGCCGACCTCGAGCGCCTCGTCGGCATCGAGGCGGCGCTCAACGTGGGCGAGGACCTCGCACGCGCCGGGGGCGGCCCGGGAGGGCTCGACGATCGGGTTGAGGAGGCTCTTGTCGGCGTCGCCGGGCTCAGGCCGCTCGCCGACAGGAGCCGCGCCTTCCGCGACGACCTTCTCCAGGGGGCCGAGAAGGACGGCGAGTGGTCGTGCCGGCTGCGCTTCGCGGACGGCGCGGAGGACCTCCCCGCACCCTTCCGCGTGGAGCAGTCGTTCCAGTCCAACGTCGGGGCGGGCCTCGCCTGCGTGGACGTGTGCGCCCCCTCCCCGGCCTGCTTCGCGTGGGCGGGGGGCACGGCCAGGACGCGCGCCGACCTCGCGAGCCGTCACGCCCTCGGGCTCGCGCTCGCCCTCGGGCGCGTGGCGCTCGAGTCCAGCAGGCTCGTGAGGCGCGTCGTGGTCAACTGCCACGACCGTGACGAAGAGCGGACCACCCTGCTCTCGCTCGACCTCACGCGCGAGGCGCTCGAGAGGCTCTCGCACGCGTCGCTTCGCTCCCTTCCGAGCGACGAGGCGCTTGCGGCGCGGGTGGGCGAGGACGGGTGGCTGCTGCCCGTCGAGCCCTTCCTGCGCGCAGACTCCCCCGAGGTATGCCCGCCCGAGCGTGGCCGAGCCGTCGAGCTCGACGACACGGAGTGCGGCGGCGCGCTCGCCTCCGCCTGCGGGGCGCGACGCGTGAGCGACCTCGGCATCATGGAGAAGGCCGGGCGCGAACAGGCCTGGAGGAAGATCGAGGCCAGCCTGCGCGGGACCACGCGCGAGGCCGTCTCCGCGCTCGTGGAGCTACGCGGCTCCACCGACGACCTCACCGTCGCCGAGGCGTGTGGGAGGGTGGCAGAGGCGCTCGTCACGGGCGGCGCCGACGTCTCCGACCACGAGACGCTCGAGCGGCTGTTCGTGGACGGCGGCCCGCTCGCCGACGCCTGCCGACGCGCCTCGAAGGCGCTCGACGGCGAGCCGGTGCGCGAGGAGCTCGAGCAGGCCCTGGCCGAGCTCGAGCGCGCGCTCGCCCCCGCGGAGGAGACGGGCATCTACCTCGACGACGCCGACTCGGTCTATCGCTACTTCTGCTCGACGATCGAGCGGGTCGCCTACAACCTGTCGGCGGACGACGGGGGTCGCGCCGTCCGGCTCGTCCCCGACGAGTACTACGGCGCCCACCTCTACTCCACACGCATCCTCAACCAGCTCGGCCGGCACGACGAGGCCCTTCGCCATGCCGACGAGCTCGTGCGCGTGGCGCCCGCCTGCGCCGACACCGCACTCTCCCGCGTGCGCTGCCTCGAGGAGCAGTCGAGGGTCTTCGAGGCGGCCGACGCGCTCGTCGGCGCGATCAGGGAGGCCGTCACTCCGCGCGAGGTCTCGATCTGCTTCTACCGTCTTGCCTACATGGAGTGGAAGCTCGGCCGCAGCGACCTCGCGGTTGCGTGCTACCAGCGCTCGATGGAACACGACGACGAGATAGCGCAGGCCGCCAGCGCCGAGCTCGACGACCTTCTGGAGTCCGAGGAGGGACTCGAGCGCCTGAGTGACGAGCGCGTCGCCCCCACGCTCGAGGCGGCGGGGATTCCGTCCGCAGACCTCGAGCGGCGGCGCCGACAGACGGCGCTCGCCGCAGCCGCCTGCACCGACGCGGGGCTCTTCTCGGTCGCGCGCCCGCTCGTCGCTGCGCTGCTCACCCACAAGAACGACGACGCGCTCGTCGACGTGCGCAACTCGCTCGTCACCCGGTAATCCCCCCGGGGTAGCTCGAGCGATAGCCCTCGTAGGCGGCGAGCACGCGCTCGAGGTAGGTGCGGGTCTCCTCGTACTCGATCCCCTCGGGAATGGAGCCCCCGTCGGCGATCCAGCCCTGCACGGCGGCGAGGCCGGCGTTGTACGCCGCGATGATCTCCTCTCTGCTCGAGAGGTGCTCCTGCAGGTAGCCGAGATAGGCGCACCCGTACTCGACGTTGGTCGTGGGGTCGGTGAGCTCGGAGGGGTCGTAGGCGGACCCGTCGACGAGCCCCATCTCGGCGAGGCTCTCGGCCGTCGAGGGCATGACCTGCATGAGGCCCACGGCGCCCGCGTGGCTCACCGCGCCGGCGTCCCAGTCGGACTCGCACTTGATGATCGCGCACACGAGGTCGGGGTCGAGCCCGTGACGCTGCGCGGCGTCCTCGACGAGGGCCGCGTGGTCGATGCGGTAGACGAGCCTCCACAGCGGCGAGGTGGGCGTCGCGTAGAGGGCCGCGCCCACGCCGACCAGCAGCGCGCAGGCCACGAGGGCGACGACGATACGCCGAGACGGCCTCGGCCGCCGTGCGCGGGCCCGGGGACGCGCCTGGCGACGCGGCGTCGGGCGGGCGCGGCGGCGCGCGCTACGCCTTGGCAACGCCCGCGCCCCGCTTTGGAACGTTCTCCCAGCCCTGCTCCTCGCGCTCGTGCCACCAGTCGCGGACCTGCTGCGCGAAGACGTCGATCGTTCGGATGTTGTTGAAGACGTGGTTGGAGTGCGCGATGACGTACCTGTCGGAGGGCTGCTGGGCGACCCTGCGCTCGAAGTCGTTGCGGTCGAACCCCTTCTGGAGGGCGCGGGCGCGGCGGGCCGGGAGCGGGCACACCACGCCGACGATCTCGTCGGCCATGTCGAAGGACCCGCGCATGCGGTCGAGCAGCGGGACCTCGACAACGACGACCCGCTCGGGGGCGTCGGGGTTCTCCGAGCGTTCCGCCGCCTCCTCCTCGGCGATCTTGGCGATGTTGGCACGCAGGAGCTCGTCGATGACGGGCAGCTCGATCTCCTCGAGCGTGACCGCGCGCTCGGTGCTCGAGAAGGCGCGCTCGGCGAGCAGGCGGCGCTTCACCGCACCGGTGGGCGTGATGATGTCGTCGCCGAACTCCCTCACGATGTCGGGGATGATGGGCGACCACGGCGAGAGCGCCTGGCGCGAGAGCTCGTCGAGGTCGATGAGGGTGGCCCCGCACTCCTTCATCGTAGCGGCGACCGTTGACTTGCCGGACGCGATGCCGCCGGCCAGATAGATGACGTGCATGTTGCCTCCCCTGTCCTGGCTAACGGTTGTCTATCTTCGCACAAGTCGCCCTCTGGCGGGGCGTACGAGCCCGTCCTCCACACGCCATGCGACGGGGTCGGGAAGCAGGGCCGCCTCTCTGGGGTCGTGCGTCACCCAGACGACGGTGCGCCCCTCGAGCAGCGGCGCCACGTAGGACATCACCCGCCCCACGGTCCCGTCGTCCATGCCCTTAAGCGGCTCGTCGAGCAGGAGCACGTCGGCTGGGGCCAGCACGCAGCGCAGGATGGCCACGCGCCGTCTCTGCCCGCCGGACAGCTCGCGCACCGGCCGCGCGTCCACCGGCAGGCCCACCGCGCGCAGCGCCTCCCGCTCCCGCTCGAGGAACTCCCCGAGGGCGCGCCCGCGCAGGCGGCCGTGCGGGAGGCGGACGTTTGCCGTGGCGGTGAGGCCGTCGAGCAGGCGGTCCTCCTGGAAGGTCATCGCGAGGCGCCCGCGCGGGCGCACGACCTCGCCCGAGTCCGGCTCCTCGAGCCCCGCCACCAGGCGCAGCAGCGTCGTCTTGCCCGCGCCCGACGGCCCCATGACCACGTGGGCGCGGCCCCCCTCGAGGCACGCGGAGGCACCCGCCAGCACGCTCAGCTCCCCATAGCCCTTCTCGACCTCGCGCAGCTCGACGGCGGGCGCGCACGCACCTGGCGCGCTCACGGCCGGGCCTCCCAGCGCTTCACGGCCGCGTCGAGCGCGCGGCCCACGAGGGCCTCAAGGCACACGGAGACCGCCACGACCGCAACCGTCCAGGCGAAGAGGTCGGCGGTGTTGAGGTAGACCTTGGCGTCGTAGAGGTGCTCGCCGACCGTGAGGTCGGGCAGCCCGATGACCTCGGCCGCGACGCCCGCCTTCCAGGACATGCCGAGCGCCAGCGAGAAGCCCGCGCGCAGGTAGGGAAGCACCTGGGAGAGGTAGACGAGGCGCACGCGCTCGAGCGGGCGCACGCCAAAGACCTCGGCCATCTCGAGCAGGGCCGGGTCGGTCTGCCGGATGCCCTCGAGCGCGTTGGTGTAGACGATGGGGAGCGCCATGACGAGCGCGATGACGGTCGAGAGGCCGCGCGAGGGCACCCACAGCAGCACGAGGATCACGAACGAGGCCACGGGCACCGCCTTCGCCGCGCTCATGACCGGGGCGACGAGCTCGCGCACGACCCGCACGCGGCTCGAGAGCGCCGCGAGCGCGACGCCCGCCACGACCCCGGCGGCGAGCCCAGCCAGAACGCGGGCGAGCGAGATGCCCAGGGAGGCCCAGAACTCGCCCGTGAGGGACAGGGAGACGAGGTGCCCCGCCACCTCGAGCGGCCCCACGAGGACGATGCTCGCGTCGATGGCGCGGGCGGCGAGCTCCCAGACCACGAGCCAGAACGCCACGCAGAGCAGCCGGACGGCCCACGTGGGGAGCCGCCCGGCCGGCCCGAGGTCCTTCTCGCCGCGCGAGCGTGCCATCGCGCCCGGCCGCTAGGCGCCGAAGTAGAAGTCGTCGCCGGGCAGCGAGCCGCCCACGGCCTCGGCGTTCTGGTCGGCGAGAACCGCCAGGTAGCCGGAGAGGCGCTCCTTCATGTCCGCGCCCGTGACGCAGACGATGTTGCACTCGGGCAGCGCCTTCTCGGCGACCTCGGCGCTCACGATGTCGTAGCTCCCCACGAGCTGCGCGGCCTCGGCGACGTTGTCGTTGACGAAGTCGACCGACTCGGCGTAGTGGGCGAGAAACGCCTCGACGGCGCCGGGGTTCTCGTCGGCGAACTCCGAACGCACCACCGCGACGCCCGTGATCATGGAGCTCCGCTCGTCGCCGGTCTGCACCGCGTCCCACTCCTCGGTGAGGTCGAGCGCCACGCGGATCTGGTCGTTCTTCGCCTGGGCCGTTGTCACGAAGGGCTGCGGCAGCATCGCCACGCCGTCGGGGTCGGCCATGAGCTGCGCGAGGGCCTCGGAGTGCTCGCTCGCCCACTCGACCTGCACGTCCTCGCCGATCGCAAGGCCGTTCTTCTCCAGGACGTAGGCCAGGCCGTACTCGGGCGTGGAGCCCTTGCCGGAGGCGTAGATGGTCTTGCCCGCGAGGTCGGCCACGCTCTGCACCGAGTCGCCCTGCTCCACGATGTAGAGGACGCCGAGCGTGTTGATGGCGATGACGCGCACGCCGCCCTCAGTCTTGTTGTAGAGCACGCTCGCGAGGTTGGCCGGCACGGCGGCCACGTCCACCTCAGACTTTGCGATCAGCGGCGTGACCTCGTCGGCGGAGGCGTAGATGTCGAAGGAGTAGTCGTTGTCGGCGAGGTTGCCGGCGTCGACCTCGCTCATGAAGCGGACGAGCCCCATGGCCGTGGGCCCCTTGAGCGCGGCGGTGCGCACGGCGACGGGCTCGGCGGACGGCTCCTCGTCCGCGGCGTCGGCCGCGGGCTCGGCGGGCTGCTCGCCGCCCTCGCCCGCGCACGCCGCGAGTGCAAGCGAGGCCGTTCCGGCACCGGCGACCTTCAGAAACCCTCTTCTGCTCAGCATGTTGGACCTCCCTTGCTCAGTGTTCAGACCAAACAACGATAGCACGGGGAGGTCCTTCTCGCCCAAGCGTCCGGTAGGCGGTCTAGGACCTGACCTCGAACTTGGCGCCGCACTTGGGGCAGGTCACGCGGAGTTTGCCCTTGCCGCGCGGCACGCGGACCTTCTGTCGGCACGAGCCGCAGCGGGCGTGCTTGTAGGTGCGCAGCTCGCGCCAGGCGGCGCCGGGGTTCTGCACCCACGGACGCGCCGGGCCAAGCGCCTTCAGGAACGCCGCGTTCTCGCGCGAGCGGGCGCCGAGGTTCTTGGACTGGATGCGAAACATCGCGTAGGCGATGAGCGCCAGCCCCACCCAGCCGAGCCAGCTCGTGTGGGCAAAGACGTTGACGAGCACCGCGACGATGGCGAGGTTGGTGCAGAACACGGCCAGGTCGTCCGGCCCCTGCCGCCCCCTCAGCCACTCGGCCACCTTGCGCTGCCAGTCACCCTTTGCCATGCCCGTCCCCTCGCTCGCGTCCGACGCAACTCTGATACCCGTTTGCCGCCCCGCGAGTCAGCCCGCAGAGGGAATCCCGAAACTTTGGCCTCATCTGATAGGCGCCGGCGCGCCGGGGCGGCCCGAGGGACCAAGACCCCGGCTAGCGACCCTCGCCCATGAGGTAGGCGCGGCAGAGCCTCTCGGTCTCCACCAGCGCGTCCACGTGGCAGCGCTCGCGGCCGTGCGTGTTCAGGCACGCCATGCCAAAGGCACCGGAGCGCAGGTCGTTGGTGTGGGTGTAGGCGGCGTTGGCGTCGGTGGAGTAGTGGAAGCAGACCTGGGTGTTCCAGCGGCCCGGCGTGCACGCCGACTCGGCGCAGGCGATGAGCGTGTTGGTGAGCTCCCAGTCGTAGGGACCCTTGGCGTCGGAGCAGATCACGCCCACGGAGTGCTCGTCGGAGCCGGCGTAGTCGGGGCCGATGAGCGTGATGTCGAGCGCCACGTACTCGCTCACCTCGGCCGGGACCCACGCGCCGCCGTGGCCGATCTCCTCGTAGACGGGGAAGGCGAAGAGCGTGTCGTACGCGGGCTTCTCGCCGCTCTCCGCGAGCCAGCGCAGCACGTCGAGAAGGACCGCGACGCTCGCCTTGTCGTCGATGTGGCGGCTCACCACGTAGCCGTTGTCGAAGGCCTCGAAGTGCGGGTCGATCCCGATGACGGCGCCCTCGGTGACGCCGAGCGCGCGTGCGTCCTCGGCGCTCGCCACGTCGGCCACCAGGCTCACGGACATGGTGTCCTCGGTGCGCGCGTCGGTCTTTGCCTCGGCCCAGACGTGGACCGAGTGGTGGTTGCAGATCACCTGGCCGGCCACCGTGCGGCCGTCGCGGCAGTGGACGAGGCAGGTCTCGCCCTCGATGCTCGCGTAGTTGATGCCGCCGAGCTGGCGGACGCGCAGGGTGCCGTCGTCGTTGATGCCGCGCACCACGAGCCCGATCGTGTCCAGGTGGGCGCCCACGCACACGCACTTCTCGGCGCTCTTGCCCGCCACGCGCACGTAGGCCGTGGCCTTGTTGTCGGTGAACATCTCGTAGCCCATCTCGGCGAGCGTCTCGCGCAGCCAGGCGTGGACCTCGGGGTAGTAGCCCACCGGGCTCTCAACCTCGACGCACTCGTGCAGGGTGTCGATCAGGTACTGCGGGTCGATCTCGTGGCTCACGGCTCCTCCTTCGTCATGACGGGCGCTGGCCCGCCGGGCTCCTCCCGACGCGCTATTCTACGCCTGCGGCCGCGCGTAGCGCCCCACAAGGTCCTGCAGCACGTCCACCATGCGCTCGAGCTCCGCCACGGGGACGAACTCGCGCACGCCGTGGGCGTTGTAGTAGCCGGCGGAGAGGTTGGCGCAGGGGAAGCCGCGGAAGGAGAGCTGCGATCCGTCCGTGCCGCCGCGCATGGGGACGCAGGTCATCTCGACGCCGCAGGCCGCGTAGGCGGCGCGGGCGTTGTCGATGAGATGGGCGTTCTCGGGGAGGCAGACCACGTCGGCGAGGTTGTGGTACTGGTCGTGGATGGCAAGCTCGAGCGTGCCCTCCCCCATCTGCGCGTTCACCAGGGCCGCGGCGGCGCGCATGAGGTCCTTGCGGCGCTCCACCTGGGCCTGGTCGTGGTCGCGGATGATGTAGGCCGCGCTCGCCTCCTCGCAGGAGCCCTCCATGCGCTCGAGGTAGAAGAAGCCGTCGTAGCCCTCCGTGAACTCCGGCCGCTCGGCGGCAGGCAGCAGCTGGTGGAAGCGCATGATCGCCTCGGAGGCGTTTACCATCTTGCCCTTGGCCGTGCCCGTGTGGACCGAGACGCCGTGCGCCGTGAGCTCGGCCTCCGCGGCGTTGAACGTCTCGTAGCAGAACTCCCCGAGGGGTCCTCCGTCGATGGTGTAGCCAAAGTCTGCCCCAAACGCCTCGAGGTCGAGAAGCGCGGCGCCGTGGCCGATCTCCTCGTCCGGGACAAACGCAAGCGCCAGGCGGGGGTGCGGCAGCTCCGGGTTCTCGCGCAGGCGGGCGAGAAGCGCCACGCACTCGGCGACGCCCGCCTTGTCGTCTCCGCCGAGAAGCGACGTGCCGTCGGTGACCACGAGCTCGCCGCCCACCATGCGCTCCAGCTCGGGGTTGACGTCCGGGCTCAGCGTGACCGGACGGCCATCTGGGCCGGTGCCGATCGCGAGCTCGCCGCCCTCGTAGCGCACCACGCGCGGGCGGACCGGGTCGCCCCAGCTCTGCCATGCGGTGTCCAGGTGGCAGCAGAAGCCGAGCGTCGGCAGCTCCTCGGCGCCGACGCTCGCCGGCCAGTGGCAGGTGACGTAGGCGTGCTCGTCCACGCTCACGTCCTCGGCGCCGAGCGCACGCAGGTCCTCGGCCACGACCTCGGCGATCTTGAACTGGCTCTGCGTGGACGGCACGTGGTCGGCCGTCTGCGGATTGGACTGCGAGGGGACCTCGCAGTAGCGCACGAAGCGCTCAAGGACGTCTGACATGTCTCTCTCCCAACGTGCCCCCGAGGGGCGCGGCTCGCTTCTCCTTACGCCCCGGCGAGGGCGGCCTCCGCCTCCGCGAGGGCACGCGCCATCACCGGCTCGCGGTCCCTCTCGCTCAGGCTCTCGTCGTAGAGGTGGCAGGCGCAGCGGTGCCCGGGCACGACCTCGTGCATCTCGGGAGCGCGCTCGCCGCAGACCCTCATGCACCGCGGGCAGCGCGTGTTGAAGACGCAGCCCTGGGGCGGGTTCGTGGGGCTCGGGACGTCGCCCTCGAGGACCTTCTTGTCCTGGATGCGCTCGTGTCGGATGCGCGGGATGACGTCGAGAAGCGCGCGCGTGTAGGGGTGCAGCGGGTTGTCGAAGAGCTCGGTCTTGCTCGCGAGCTCCATCGTGTGGCCCAGGTACATCACCATGACCGTGTCGGAGATGTGCTTGACCACCGAGAGGTCGTGGCTGATGAAGACGTAGGAGAGGCCAAACTGCTCCTGGAGCTCCTCGAGCAGGTTGATGACCTTGGCCTGCACGGAGACGTCGAGCGCCGAGACCGGCTCGTCGCAGACCACGACCTCGGGCTTGAGCACGATGGCGCGCGCGATGCCGATGCGCTGGCGCTGGCCGCCGGAGAACTCGTGCGGGTAGCGGTACTTGAACGCGAGGTCCAGGCCTACGGCCTGCATGATCTTCTCGACGCGCGCGTCACGCTCCGCGCGGGTCTTGTAGGTGCCCGCGATGTCGATCGGCTCGGCGATGATGTCGGCCACGGTCATGCGCGGGTTGAGCGACGAGTAGGGGTCCTGGAAGATGAGCTTCATCTTCTGGCGCGCGCGGGTGAGGTCCTCGCCGGAAAGCGCGGTGAAGTCCTCGCCGTCAAGCGTGACCGTGCCCGCGGTGGGCTCGGTCAGCCGCAGCACGCACTTGCCCGTGGTGGACTTGCCGCAGCCCGACTCGCCCACGATGGCGAAGGTCTCGCCGCGGTGTACCTCGAAGGAGACGTCCTCGAGGGCGTGGACGTAGGCGCTCGCCTTGCCGAAGACGCCCTTCTTGACCGGGTAGCGCTTGGTGAGGTGCTCGACCTTGAGCACGACGTCCGTCATGTCTGCGTTTCTGCCCACGCTACTCACCCCACTTCTCTTTGTCGAACATCCAGCAGGCCACGGTGTGGTTCTCGTCGCCGTCGAGCGGGCGCACGTGCGGGCACTCCTGGCGGCAGACGTCGCGCGCGTAGGGGCAGCGCGGGTGGAACGGGCAGCCCGAGGGCAGCTCGTCGAGCATGGGCACGTTGCCGGGGATGGCGTAGAGCTTCTCCACCGCGTCGTCGAGCGAGGGGATGGAGTTGATGAGGCCGATCGAGTAGGGGTGCTTGGGGTTGGTGAAGAGCTCGGAGGCGAGCGTGTACTCCACGAGGTGCCCCGCGTACATGACGGCCACCCAGTCGGCCATCTCCGAGACCACGCCCATGTCGTGGGTGATGAGCATGACGGCGGTGCCCAGCTCCTCGCGCATGCGGTCGATGAGCTGCAGGATCTGCGCCTGAATCGTCACGTCGAGCGCCGTGGTGGGCTCGTCGCAGATGAGAAGCGCCGGCTGGCACGCGAGCGCCATGGCGATCATCACGCGCTGGCGCATGCCGCCGGAGAGCTCGTGCGGGTAGCTCCTGAAGACCTTCTCGGGCGCCGGGATGCCCACGAGCCTGATCATCTCGAGGGCGCGCGCGTCGGCGTCCTTCTTGGGCATCTTGGGGTTGTGCACGAGGATGCCCTCGCGGATCTGGCGCCCCGCCGTCATGACGGGGTTGAGGGAGGTCATGGGCTCCTGGAAGATCATGCCGATCTTGCTGCCACGCCAGGCGCGCATCTCGTCGCGCGAGAGCTGTGCCAGGTCGGTCCCCTCGAGCACGATCTTGCCGCCCACGATCTTGGCGGGCGGCTGGGGCAGCAGGCCCATGATCGAGAGCGCCGTCATCGACTTGCCGCAGCCCGACTCGCCCACCACGGCGAGCGTCTCGCCTCGGCGCATGACGAGGGAGAGGTTGCGAATGGCCGGCAGCGCGCCGTCCTCGGTGAAGAGCGTGACGGACAGGTCCTCCACGTCGAGAAGGACCTCGGCGCGCGCGGCGGCCGCGAGCTGCTGCTCGGCCACCTCCTCGGCGACGTCGCGCAGCTCGGCGTTGACCGAGACGTTGGTTTCAGACATGTGGCATCCCCCTTCCTAGGAGCGCATCTTGGGGTCGAGGGCGTCACGCAGCGCGTCGCCGAGCAGGTTGAACGCCATGACCGTGACGATGATGGCGATGCCGGGGATGACGCTGTAGTACGTGGACGACTGGATGTAGGGCTGCGCGGCGTCGATCATCTGGCCCCAGCTCGACATCGGGGGCATGACGCCCAGGCCGAGGAACGAGAGGGACGCCTCGCTCATGATGGCCGACGGGATGCCGAGCGTCGTGGTCACGATGAGGGTGGAGACGCAGTTGGGCAGCAGGTGCCTCATGATGATGCGCCAGCTCTTGCCGCCCGAGAGGATGCAGCTCTGGATGTACTCGGAGCCCTTGAGGCGCATGACGTCGCCGCGGATGAGGCGCGCGGTCGACGCCCAGCCGAGCAGGCCGAGCACCACGTAGAGGTTCACGAGGCCCTGGCCGAGGGCGTACATGACGACGATGGCGAACAGCAGGAACGGGAAGCTCGAGAAGACCTGGATCACGAAGGAGATGACCGCGTCGACCTTGCCGCCGAAGTAGCCCGCGCACACGCCGGCAAGAAACCCGATGACGAGCGCGATGGCCTGCGAGACCACGCCGACCGAGAGCGAGACGCGGCAGCCGTAGATCACGCGCGAGAGGATGTCGCGGCCGTACTCGTCGGTGCCGAAGAGGTGGGCGGCCGAGGGCGGCTGGAGCATGTTGGTGAGCTCCTGGGCGTCGGGGTCGTAGGGCGCCAGCAGCGGCGCGAAGATCGCCACCAGGGCGAGAAGGAGCACGACGACGAGGCAGAACATGCCGAGCTTGTTCTTCTTGAAGATGTTCCAGCTCACCGCCCAGTAGCTCGAGGCGCGCCGCTTGGCGGGCCCCCCGGGCTCGCCGGTAGGCATCTGCGCCTCGGAGGCGCGCCTCGCGACGTCCTCGACCTTCTGGACCTTGGGACTGTGCTTGTCGCTCGTGAGAAGGGCCATTACTCAGCCGCCTCCTCTCCAAGTCGGATGCGCGGGTCGACCACGGCGTAGAGGATGTCCACGATGAGGTAGACGACGACGCACACGATCGCGATGTACATGACGCCGCCCTGGATGAGCGGGAGGTCGCGGGCGTTGATGGCGTCGAGCAGGAGCTTGCCCATGCCCGGCATCATGAAGATGGACTCGATCAGGATCGACCCGGTGAGGATCTCGCCGAGCTGGGTGCCCGCGATCGTGATGATCGGGATGAGGGCGTTGCGCAGGCCGTGGCGGATGATGACGGCCCACTTGCGCACGCCCTTGGCCTCGGCGGTGCGCATGAAGTCCTGCGAGAGGACGTCGAGCATGCTCGTGCGCGTGACGCGCGCGATCGAGGCCGCGTAGCGCACGCCGAGCGCGATCACCGGCAGAACGAAGGCCTGCCAGGTCCTGATGCCCGAGAGCGGGAACCACCCCAGGTTGAGCGCGAAGACGATCTGCAGGATGACCGCCACCCAGAAGACGGGTGCCGAGATGCCCAGGATCGAGAGGGCCATGAGGGCACGGTCGATCCAGCGGCCGTGGTTGACGGCGGCCACGACGCCCACGACCAGGCCCATCAGCAGCGCGAAGACGTAGGCGCAGCCCGCGAGGCGGGCGGTCGTGAGAAACGAGCTGCCCATGAGCTCGACGACGGGTTTGCTCTGCGTGTAGGACGTGCCGAAGTCGCCCTGGAGCATGTTGGAGAGCCAGCGCCCGTACTGGACGAGCACCGGGTCGTTGAGGCCCATCTGCTCGCGGATGCGCTCGACCGTGGCGTCGTCCGCCATCTCGCCCACCATGATCCGCACCGGGTCGCCCGGCACGATGTTGAGGACGAAGAACGTGATGGCGGAGATGGCAAGCACCACCCCTATCGCCATCAAGATTCTCTTGACGAGAAACCCTCTCATCCTGATCCTTCCTCTCGGGCGGGCCGCGCCCGGCCCGCGTGCGGGCGCCCCGACGCCGAGAAGCTCGTCGGGGCGCCCGTCCTTCTCGCCTCGCCCTTACGCGGAGTAGTTGGGGTCGGAGGTGTCGATGTCGATGTCGAACATGTGGTAGATGAGGTTGCCGACCTTGGCGTTCTTGACGTAGCTCTTGGCGGCGAAGGCGTTCTTGGGCCAGTAGAGCGGGATCGTGGCGTAGTCGACGCGCGTCACGAGGTTGTCGGCCTGGCGGTAGAGGTCGGCGCGGACGTCCTGGTCCTGCTCCTGGCGCGCCTCGGTGACGAGCTGGTCGAACTCCTCGCTGTCGTAGAAGGACGACTTGCCCGAGGCGTTCTCGCTGTAGAAGTAGGTGTAGAGGTGGTTGTCGCCGTCGGCGTAGAGCGGGAACCAGCCGATCGCGGTGATCTGGCAGTTGCCGTCGGCCCAGTCGGAGGACCAGACGCCGTTGTCCTCGATCGTGAGCTGGAGGTCGACGCCGATCTCGCGCCAGTAGCTCTGGACGACCGTCATGTAGGTCTCGTAGAGGTTGGCGCGGATCTTGGCCTCGAGCGAGAGGCCCTCGGCGCCGGCCTCGGCCAGGAGCTCCCTGGCGCGGTCGGGGTCGTAGGGGATCTCGGCGTCAGGGTCGTGGCCGGGGGTCTGCGGGGCGAGCCAGCCCATGGCGGGCGTGCCGGCGCCGGCGAGGACCGTGTCCACGAGCTCCTGGCGGTTGATGGCGATGGAGAGCGCCTCGCGCACGCGCTCGTCCTCGAGGCCCATGCCGTCCTTGAGGTTGAGGTTCACGAAGTGGACGCCGAGGGTCTCGTACTGGGTGATGCACGGCGAGACGTCCGCGTCCTGCTGGTACTGCTGGAGGAGCGTGGAGTCGATGTCGCACCAGTCGATGTCACCGTTCTTGAAGGCGAGCATCTTGGTGTTGTTGTCGTCGTAGTAGACGATGTGGACCTCGTCGAGGGCGGGCTCGCCGTCGTGGTAGTCGGCAAACTTCTCCATGACGACCTCGGTGGTGTCGTCGTTGGAGACGATCTTGTACTTGCCGGTGCCCACGCAGTTGGTGCCCCAGCCCCACTGGCCGCCGGAGGACTCGACGGCCTCGAGCGCGGCCTGCGGGAAGATGTCTGCGTAGTTGATGCCGAGGTTGTTGATGAACGAGACCATCGGGTACTCGAGGACGAAGGTGAAGTGCGTGTCGTCCTCGACGGTGAGGCCCTCGAGCTCGGTGGCCTCGCCGTTGAGCATGGCCTTGGCGCCGAGGATCATGTCGTACATGTAGGTGGACTTGGCCGCGGTCTCGGGCTTGAACATGCGCTCGAAGGTGAACTTGACGTCGTTGGCCGTGAGCGTCGAGCCGTCGTGGCACTTGATGCCCTCCTTGAGGGTGCAGTGCAGCGTCACGCCGTCGTCCTCGAACGTGGGGACCTCGGTGAGCAGGCACGGGACGAGCTCGTTGTCCTCGGTCCAGCGCAGCGGAGCCTCGAAGATGCAGTCTGCGATCGAGGAGGAGCCGGAGTTCGTGGAGAGCTGCATGTCCAGGCCGAGCTTCGGGTTGGACTGTCCGAAGCGCAGGATCTTCCTGACGGAGCCGTCCTCGTTGGTGGCGGGGGCCTGCTCGCCGTCGCAGCCGGCGAGGCCCGCGGCGACGGTGCTGGCGCCCGCGAGCGCCGCCCCCTTGACGAAGCCGCGGCGCGTGATGGTGTCGCTCATGATCGCTTCCTCCCTTTGTCCCACTTGCGCGGCATGTGCCGCATCCTGTCCCCATTATTGGGACGGGGCCGGGAAAGGGGGCAAATCTCAGGAAGCCTTAACCGATGATTTACTTGGCTAAAGTCTTGTTACGTTTTTGCGCAGGAAAAAGGGGCCGCCCGAAGGCGGCCCCAGAAAAGGCGCGGTTGAGGGTGCGCGAGGCTACTCCTCGGTCTCGGCCTCGGGCTCCTCGTCCTTCTCGGCCGGCTTGTCGCTCTCGGGGAGCGGCTTGACCTCGACCTCGGTGCCGAGGGTCTCGGCGGCGGCCTTCATGGACAGGGAGATGCGACGACGGTCGAGGTCGATCTCCATGACCTTCACCTGGACGGTGTCGCCCACGGCGCAGACCTGGGACGGCTGGTCCACGTGCTGCTTGGCCATCTCGGAGATGTGCACGAGGCCCTCCACGCCCTCGCCGAGGTCGACGAACGCGCCGAAGGTGACGAGCTTGGTGACGGTGCCCTCGACGATGGCGTCGACCGGGTACTTCTTGACGAGCGTGCGCCACGGGTCCTCGGTGGTCTGCTTGAGGCCGAGGGAGATGCGCTCGCGGTTGAGGTCGACGTCGAGCACCTGGACCTCGACCTCCTGGCCGACCTTGACGACCTCGGAGGGGTGGTTGACGTGGTTCCAGGAGAGCTCGGAGATGTGCACGAGGCCGTCGATGCCGCCGAGGTCGACGAAGGCGCCGAAGTCGACGATCGAGGAGACGGTGCCCTTGAGGCGCATGCCGACCTGGAGCTTGGAGAGGATCTCCTGGCGCTCGGCCTTGCGGGCCTCCTCGAGGACCACGCGACGGGAGAGGACGACGTTGTTGCGGTTGCGGTCCATCTCGATGACGCGGGCCTCGATGCGGGTGCCGAGGTAGGCGTTGAGGTCCTTGACACGACGGAGGTCGACGAGGGAGGCGGGCAGGAAGCCGCGCAGGCCGATGTCGAGGATCAGGCCGCCCTTGACGACCTCGATGACCTCGCCCTCGACGGTCTCGCCGGAGTTGAACTTCTCCTCCACGGCGTTCCAGGCGCGCTCGTACTCGGCGCGCTTCTTGGACAGGACGAGTCGACCCTCCTTGTCCTCCTTCTGGAGAACCAGGGCCTCGATCTCGTCGCCCAGGGCCACGACGTCGGCCGGGTTGACGTCCTTGCGGATGGAGAGCTCGCGGGAGGGGATGACGCCCTCGGACTTGTAGCCGATGTCAAGCAGCACCTCGTCGCGCTCGATCTTCACGACGGAGCCGGTGACGAGATCGCCCTCGTCGAAGTCGGTCACGGTGCCGTCGATGAGGTTGTTCATCTCCTCGTCGGAGATGTCGTCCAGCGCGAAGATGGACGAGTTCTGAATCTCACTCAAAGGTGGACCCCTTTCGAACTAACGGGGCCCCGGTCGTCATGGTCGCTGCCTGCAGTGCCTAGAATCGTGGCGTCTACGTGGAAACTTACATGCTCTCGGGGGCCGACAGATACGTTTGTGCGGGCCCTTTGCCCACACGGGGGATAGAGTAACGTTTTTCGCGTGTGTATTTCAAGCGAGACGGATGGGTATTTATTATTTTCTCGTAAGAGAGCCGCCGAGAAGGACGTCCGGTCGCGGACGAGAGCGCGAAGGGAGGGCCGCCATGATCAGGGCCGTGCTGTTCGACCTGGACGACACGCTGCTGCGCCTCAACCTCATGGCCTTCATCGCCCGCTACGTGGCCGGGGCCTCGCGCCTGCTCGCGAGCGCCGCGCGCGTGAGCCCGCTCTCGCTCGCCGCCCCCTTCGCGGGAAGCTTCCTCGCCATAGACGCGCAGGACCGCGCCGACTCCCTCACCAACGAGCAGCTCTTCAACCAGACGTTCTTCTCGGCCTGCGGAATCCCGCTGGACGACCCCGTGATCGCCGACCTCATGGAGTGCTACGAGCGTGAGGTCGTGCCGGGCTACGCGGGCGGCGTCGTGTCGGCGCGCCCCGTGGAGGGCGCGCGCGAGGCCGTTGACGGCGTGTGGAGGGCGGGCCTCGTCTGCGCGCTGGCCACCAACCCCACGTTCTCGCTCGCGTGCGACCGGGCGCGCATGGGGTGGGCCGGGGTGTCCGAGGACGACTTCGCGCTCGTCTCCACGCTCGCCAACTCGAGTCGCTGCAAGCCGTGCGCGCAGTACTACCAGGAGTTCGCCAACCAGCTCGGGGTGCGCCTCGAGGAGTGCCTCATGGTGGGAAACGACGCCACGCGCGACTTCGCGCGCCCCGAGTGCGGGCTGCGCACCGCCTACGTGGGCCACGGCCGGCCCGGGCGCGCCGTCTGGCGCGGGCCCATGTCCGAGCTCGCCCGGCAGCTGCCCGAGCTGGTGGCCCGCCTGAACGAGCAGGGTGCGGGTACGGGCGGCGAGTAGACGTTCTTCTCGGCAGAACCGTCCAGAACTTGCCCGGGCGAGAAGTGCGGGCGGCCTGCGGTCACTTCCCCACCCCAAACCGTCCGGAACTCGCCCGCACGGCCAACGCGGGCGGCTACAGAAAAGGCGAGAAGGACGAGCAGACCCGCCGCTCGTCCTTCTCGCCATCGCAGGGCTTGTGCGCCCTTGCTACGCGTCCTTGCTAAGCGTCGGTCTTGGCGCTCCCCTTTCGGCCGGTGGCGACAAGGACCACGATGCCGATCACGCTTGCCACGCCGAGGGCGCCAAGGCCCAGACGGGCGGGCATGCGCCAGGCGGGCTCCGCGGCCGGGCCCTCGGTGGCGCTGCTGTTGGCCTCGGCGTAGAGGTACTGGTGCGCGGCCTCGCGCAGGTGCTTCATTCCGCTTGCGGTCTGGGCGAGCGTGTTGACGTCGTCCTGCGAGAACATGCCGTTGCAGAGCGTGGAGGACCCGCCGTTCAGGATGGCCACCTCGGTGTCCATGAAGCCGTGCTGCTCGAGGTTGTCCGTCAGGACGCACCCGTTGAAGCCCCACTCGCCGCGCAGCACGCCCTTGAGCAGCGCGGAGCTCGCGCCCGCCCAGGTGGTGCCCAGGTTGTTGTAGGCGCTCATGATGCCGAGCGAGTGCCCGTCCTTGACGGCGACCTCAAACGGAACGAGGTAGATCTCTCGCATGGACTGCTCGCTGGCCCAGGTGCACAGGCCAAAGTGTCGCTGGGTCTCGCGCTCGTTGAGGGCGAAGTGCTTGATGTAGACGATGAGGCCGTTCTCGGTGGCCTTGCCCGTTACGCTCGCGGCCATGGCGCCCGCCAGCGTCGGGTCCTCGGAGTAGTACTCGAAGTTGCGGCCGCAGAAGGGGCTGCGGTGGAGGTTGCCGCCGGGGGCGTACCAGCCGGAGACGTTCCAGGCAGCGGCCTCGCGGGAGATGGCGTCGCCAAAGTCGGTGGCCACGTCCACGTTCCAGGTGGAGGCCAGGACGACCTCGCACGGATAGGTCACGGTCTCGTAGGTGCAGGTCCCAGCAAACGCGTCAAAGACGTAGCTGATCGCGGAGGGGCCGTCCATGTCGTAGGTCTGCGGCTTGCCGATGGCGTCGATGGCCGCGCTGCCCCAGCCGTTGGTGGCGAGGATCGCGTTGAGGTCGTCGACGGTCAGCTGGTCGAGAAGCTCCTCCCACTGCGGGTCGTCGTAGTCCTTGCCCTTGAGGTCCGTGAGCGTGACGCCGTTCTTGGCGCCGGTCGTCGGCATCTCGTCCTCGGGGTTCTCGTAGTCCGGCAGCTCGAGGGCGGAGGAGAAGGTCTCCAGCATCTCGGGCGTGGCCTCCTCGTCGGAGCCGGGCACGATCTCCCAGGTGTCGCGGGTCATGTAGGCAACGTCGCCGGCCACGTCCTCAAAGCGGTTGGTGGCGAGCTCGGCGTCGGAGCTGCGCTTGCCCACGTAGCGCGCGCCCTGCTCGACGCCCGTGGAGGCGTCGGACTCGTTGAAGACGATGGAGGCGTCGATGGCATAGGTGTACTCGTCGACCACGGTGTGGGAGTCGCGGCGCACGGAGATGACGTAGTCGCCCCGCTCCAGCACGTAGGAGCCGTTCTCGCTGTAGTAGCAGCGGTCGTCGTAGGAGGCCATGTCCTCGACGGGGAGCTCGATGGTCACGCTCTGCGTCTCGCCGGGCTCGATGAGCGGGGTCTTGGCAAACCCGCCGAGCACCGCGCCGGGCTTCTGGATGGCGGAGCCGTCGGAGTAGTACGGGGCGGTGTAGTAGAGCTCCACGACGTCCTTGCCGGCCACGTCACCGGTATTGGTCACGTCGACCGTCACCTTGAGGGTGGTTCCCTGGTCGATGGAGCCCTCGGGGGTGACGTCGCTCACCTTCCAGTCGAAGGTGGTGTAGGAGAGGCCGTAGCCAAACGGGTACTGGACCACGTCGTCGTAGCTCGCGCCCGTGACCTTCTCGCCCTCGAGCGTCGTGTAGTCGTAGGACTCGCGCGTCTCGTAGTAGCGATACCCCACGTAGATGCCCTCCTGGTAGTTGATCAGGTAGGCCGGGTGGGAGTCGAACGCCTGGAAGCAGTCGCTCGAGTTGGTGTAGGTGTAGGTGTCGAAGTTGTAGAACGAGGGGGTGGTCTCGACCGCATAGGGGTAGATGTCCGCCGTGCGGCCGGAGGGGTTCACCTCGCCCTTGAGGATGCTCGCGACGGCGCGCGTGCCCACGTCACCGGGGTCGCCGACCCACAGGGCGGCGTCCACGTCGCCGGTCGCGCTCGCGTCGCCCGCGCCACCGTCCTCGACAAAGCCCAGCTCGAGGGCATTGCCGCTGTTAATGAGCACGATCACGCGCTCAAAGGTGCCCTTGGCCTGCTCCACCAGGGAGAGCTCGGCGTCGTTGAGCTCGAGATAGTGCTTGGCCTGGTCGCTCGCCGTCCTGCCGTACTGGGCCATGCTCGTGGGCAGGTCGTTGCCCTCGCCGCCCTTGCGGGAGATCACGATGACGGCGGTGTCGGAGTACTCCCTCATGGCCTCGAAGGAGGCGTCGCCCGTGTACTTGAAGTCAACGCCGTACTCGGCGGCCAGCTCCTCGGTCGCAGGGGCCTCGGGGATGGAGAAGTCCACCTCGAAGGTGTTGGCACCCTCGTCGCCGTCACCCTGGTAGACGGCCGCCGTCGCCGGGTTGACCTCGATGCCGGCATCGGAGAAGGCCGTCACAAAGTCGGTGCGGTTCTCGGTGTAGGAGCTGCCTCCCGAGCCCGTTCCGCCGTACACGGGGTTGTAGGCCCCGTAGCCAAGAAGGTTGATCTTGGTGTTCTCCATCGGGAGGGCGCCGTCGTTCTTGAGCAGCACCGCACCCTCCTCCTCGATCTCCTGCGCAACGGCAAGCCCGTTGTCGTAGGACTCCTGCGTCGACTCGTCCTTCTCGACAGGCGCCGGGAACGCCTTGTCAAGCTGGTCGGAGAAGACCCCGAACATCGCGACCGCGGCGCCCACCGCGATGCACGCGAGCACGGCAAGAAGCCCGATGCCTACCTTTCTTCCTCGTTTCATGACCTTCCTTTCTCCTCTCTCTTGTCGCAGCCGGACGCGACGCCTGGCAGCCGGATGCGACGCCCTACTTTCAGGCGATTCTCAGGCTCTCCCCACAGGCGGCTCAAGGGGGACCGGCACGGTTGGACGGCGCCCCGGCACGGTTGGCACGACGGGAGCAAGCGCTCGCGCGCGAGGCGGGATAGAATTGTCAGGGGAGCTTAAGGTTGGGGAGGAACATGGCTTTTAACGTGGCCATCGTTGAGGACTCGTCAGAGGACCTCGAGGCGCTGAGGGCCCATCTTGCCCGCTTTGTCGCACAGCGCGACGGAGGCGACAAGAGCGGCCTGCGCATCACCGCGTTTGACCGCGCGGAGTCGTTCCTCAAGAGCTACGAGCCGGTCTATGACGTCATTCTCATGGACATCGAGCTGCCCGGCGCCAACGGCATGAGCGCCGCCCGGGCGCTCAGGATCATCGACCCCCGCGCGGTCATCGTCTTTGTCACCAACATCGCGAGCTTCGCCGTAAGCGGCTACGAGGTCGACGCCTTGTCCTACCTGCTCAAACCCGTCTCCTACCCGGCGCTCTCCCTCGCCATGAACAAGGCCCTCAGCGCGGCCGCGCTGCGCCAGGCGCGCCCCTACGTCATCCAGACGGCGGAGGGGATGGTCCGCTTTCCCGTCTCCTCGATTCTCTACGTCGAGGTCGTGCGCCACTCGCTCTTCTTTCACACGACGCAGAGGACACACAAGAAGCGCGGCTCCATGCGCGAGGTCGAGGACGAACTGCGGGGCATGCACTTCTGCCGCTGCCACAACGCCTACCTGGTCAACCTCGAGCACGTCTCGTCCGTGAGCGGCAGCGAGGTCACCGTGGGCACCGACGTCCTTCCCGTCAGCCGACAGCGCAAGCAGGAGTTCATGGACGCGCTCACGCTCTGCCTGGGGGTCTAGCATGGGGGCCGTTGCGTCGCTCGTTTCCTACGACACCTTTGGGTTTGCCGTCGAGCTCCTGTTTGCCGCCGCCTTTCTCATGCTCCGCGAGCCCAGGAGAACGGCGTTTGCGGCGCGCGCCCTCGCCGCGTGCGCGCTCACGCTCGGGGCCGCCCTTCTCGGCGCGGCACTTCTTCATGACGGCTACCTCAACCTGCTGCGCTATGGCATCGTCTTTGCGAGCGTGGTCATGGGGCTCGGCATGTGCTTCGACCTCAGCGCGCAGGAGGCCCTCTTCTTTGGGCTTGCCGCATACAACGTGCAGCACATGGGCTGGAGGGTCGCGGGCCTGCTCACCTTCTACACCGACCTGCAGTCGGGAGGCTTCTACGTCACCCTCGTCACCGTCCCGCTCATGCTCGTGGTCGCCGTCGTCTTCTCTCGCACGCTTCAGGCAAGCCGGGACGCGGCCGTCAACAACGGCCAGCTTCTCGCACTCGTCTCCGTGGTCATCGTGGCCGACCTCGTGCTCAACTACGTGCCCATACTGATGTACGGGCAGACCGCCATGTGGTCGGTCACCGAGAACGCCTACGCCATCATCTGCTGCCTGCTCACCCTTGCCATCCAGTCCGGCATCCTGGCGCGCTCGCGCCTCGAGCGCGAGCAGGCGCTGCTCCAGGAGCTCTGGAGGTCAAAGCGAGAGCAGTACGAGCTGACCAAGCATTCCGTCGACATCATCAACGCACGCAGTCACGACCTCAAGAAGCAGCTCGGGATGCTTCTTGCCCTGTCGCGCGACGACGCGCGCACGAGCGGGGCAATCAGGGAGATCCAGGAGTCCATCGAGGCCTACGACAACAAGGCAAAGACCGGAAACCGGGCGCTCGACGTCCTTCTCACACAAAAGCTCATGCAGGCCCAGACGCAGCAGACCACGCTCGCCTACCTCATCGACGGGGCGGAGTTTGGCTTTCTCGATGAGGTCGACCTCTACGCGCTCTTTGGCAACGTCCTCGACAACGCGCTCGAGGCCGCCGCCCGCATAGAGGACACGTCCAGGAGAATCATCAACCTCCGCGCCGTGCGCAGGGGCCGCCTGCTCGTGCTGCACTGCGAGAACTACTTGGGCGAGGAGCTCGTCATGGGAGCGGACGGACTGCCGAGGACGAGCAAGGAGGACAGGCACGCGCACGGGTTTGGCCTGCGCAGCATAAAGATGGTGGTCGAGAAGTACCACGGGCACATGAAGACCCGCTCGGACGACGGCACCTTCCACGTGCAGATTGTGATTCCGCAGCCGCAGGGGGCGGCGGGCTGACGGCCTGGGTCCGGCGGCATCCCCCGGAGGTGTCTCGGGTCCGCCGGAACCCGCCCGGGCGAGAAGTGCGGGCGGCGCGTGGACGTTCTTCTCGGCAGAACCGCTCGCGGCCCGCCCGTTACGGGAACGGACGGGCCGCGAGCGGACGTTCTTATCGCCGCTTACACCCAGAACAGCATCTCGTTGTAGGTCGGGACCGGCCAGTAGTCGGCGCCGCAGACCTTCTCCATGCCGTCGACGGCGGCGCGCAGGACGCTCATCGCGGGCAGCACCGTGTCGCGGTAGGCGTTGCACTGCTCCTGCGGGTCCTCGATGCGCTGGGCCTCGGCGTTCACGCGCTCGAGCTCGTCGGCGGAGGCGCTGACGGCCGTGATGCCCTCGGTGATCGTGGACACGAGGCCCTTCTCGACCGGGCTCTCGATGCCGATCTCGGCCTTGGTGGCAACGGAGCTCGCGAGGTCGCCGGAGTAGTCCGAGAGCGCCGGCAGGTAGAGGCTGCGGGCCATGTAGACCATGGTGTTGGCCTCGATGTTGAGGAGCTTGGCGTACTGCTCGGCCTTGGAGACGTAGCGCGCGTGGATCTCGGCGGAGTCGAGCACGTGGTACTTCTCGTAGAAGGCGATGTTCTCGGGGCGGATCATGCACGGCAGCGCGTCCGGCGTGCTCTTGAGGTTGGGGAGCCCCCGGCGCGCGGCCTCGGCCTCCCACTCCTCGGAGTAGCCGTTGCCCTCGAAGATGACGCGGTGGTGGTCACGCAGGGTGTGGCGCACCCAGCGCAGCGCCACGGTGGTGAACTCCTCCTCGGGGACGCCCTCGAGCTTGGTGGCGAAGCGGTCGCACTGCTCGGCCACGGCGGTGTTGAGCACCACGTTGGGGTCGGCCAGGTTCTGCTGGCTGCCGCACATGCGGAACTCGAACTTGTTGCCGGTGAAGGCGAAGGGCGAGGTGCGGTTGCGGTCCGTGGAGTCGCGCAGGACGTCCGGCAGCGCCGGGACGCCCAGGTCCATGCGCTCGGCGGCGTGGTCCTCGGGCTCCTCCTTGTTGATGAGGGCCTCGACGATGGCGTCGAGCTCGTCGCCCAGAAAGACGGAGATGATGGCGGGCGGCGCCTCGTTGGCGCCGAGTCGGTGGTCGTTGCCGGCCGAGGCGACGCTCATGCGCAGCAGGTCGGCGTGCTCGTCGACGGCGGCCACGAGCGCGGCGAGAAACACGAGGAACTGCAGGTTCTCGCTCGGCTTGTCACCGGGCTCGAGCAGGTTGCGGCCGTCGGCGCAGATGGACCAGTTGTTGTGCTTGCCGGAGCCGTTGACGTACTCGAAGGGCTTCTCGTGCTCGAGGCAGGCCAGGCCGTGACGCGTGGCCAGCAGCTTGAGCTTCTCCATCGTGAGGAGGTTGTCGTCGATGGCGAGCGACCCCTGCTCGAAGATCGGCGCGAGCTCGTGCTGCGCCGGGGCGACCTCGTTGTGCTTGGTCTTGACGGGCACGCCGAGCTTCCAGAGCTCGTCGTCGACCTCCTTCATGAAGGCGTTGACCGTGGGCCTGATGGCGCCGAAGTAGTGCTCCTCGAGCTCCTGGCCCTTGACCGGCTCGCAGCCGAAGAGCGTGCGGCCGCAGTAGATGAGGTCGGGGCGCTTCTCAAAGTCCTCCTCCTTGACGAGGAAGTACTCCTGCTCGGGGCCGATCGTGGTGAAGACGCGCTTGGGCTCGCGGCCGAAGAGGGCGAGCACGCGCTTGGCCTGCGTCTCGAGGGCGACCTGCGAGCGCAGAAGCGGCGTCTTCTTGTCGAGCGCCTCGCCGGTGTAGGAGACGAAGGCGGTGGGGATGCAGAGGACCTCGTCCTTGATGAAGGCCGGGCTCGTGGGGTCCCAGGCGGTGTAGCCGCGGGCCTCGAAGGTGGCGCGCAGGCCGCCGGAGGGGAAGCTCGAGGCGTCGGGCTCGCCCTGGACGAGCTCCTTGCCCGAGAAGGACATGAGGATCGTGCCGTCGTTGATGGGAGTCAGGAAGCTGTCGTGCTTCTCGGAGGTGATGCCGGTGAGCGGCTGGAACCAGTGCGCGAAGTGCGTGGCGCCCTTCTCGAGCGCCCACTCCTTCATCGCGTGCGCGACCTCGTTGGCGATGTCGAGGTCGAGCGGCTTGCCGTCGTCGATGACCTGGCGAAGCTCCCTGTACGTAGGCTTGGGGAGCCGCTCCTGCATCACGGCGTCCGTGAACAGCAGGCTGCCAAACTCCTGCGTGACCTTGTCCTTGCCCATGTGCGCCCTTTCTGTTGGTGGCGTGCGGGATTGGAATTCCGCCGATTACTCTAACGGCACATTATTTCACGACCGTTGCCGCCGCGTGAAGCTCACGGGGCGACAGCGTTGCGGGCGCGCGGCGACTTCGTGGCGAGAAGGGCAACGGGCCGGGTGCGGGAGGGTGCGGGCGCGACGTGGGGGGACCCGTGGCCGCACCCCCAAGACCCGTGGCCGCACCCCATGACCCGTGGCCGCACAATTCCGGAATTGTGCGGCCGGGCGGGACGTGCGGAGGGAGTTTTCCCAGTTGAGGTTCTTCTCGCGCTTAGTGAAGCCGGGTCGTCCCGGGCGCTTCTCGCACAATTCCGGAATTGTGCGGCGAGAAGGGCGGCGCAGGCGGCGAGAAGGACGTGCGCCCGCGCCTCCCCCGCGGCGAGGCGGGTTCTTCTCGCCTACAATCGAGTGACTACAACGACGAGAGGACACCCATGTCTGACGCTGCCCGCACCATCGCCGTCATCGACGGCAACTCGCTCATGCACCGCGCGTTCCACGCGATCCGCCAGCCGATGAACGCGCCGGACGGTCGCTCCACCAACGCTCTCTTCGGCTTCTTCAACATGTTCATCAAGCTCGTGGAGACCTTCCGCCCCGACGGCGTGATCTGCGCCTTCGACAAGGGCAAGCCGCGCGTGCGCATGGAGATGCTCCCCTCCTACAAGGCCCAGCGCCCGCCGATGGACCCCGCCCTGCACGAGCAGTTCCCCATGGTCAAGGAGCTGCTGCGCGCGCTCGACGTCCCCGTGGCCGAGCTCGAGGGCTGGGAGGGCGACGACATCCTGGGCACTCTGGCGCGCCGCGGCGAGGCGGCCGGCTACGACATGTACCTCTTCACCGGCGACCGCGACATGTACCAGCTCACCACCGAGCACGTGAAGATCGTCTCCACCAAGAAGGGCGTCACGGACGTGGCGATCATGGACCCCACCACGGTGGAGGACCTCTACCACGGCATCACGCCCGAGCTCGTGCCGGACTTCTACGGCCTCAAGGGCGACACCTCCGACAACATCCCCGGCGTGCCGGGCATCGGGCCCAAGAAGGCCGCCGCGCTCATCGTGCAGTACGGCAGCCTCGACGAGGTCATCGCCCACGCCGACGAGGTCAAGGGCAAGATGGGCGAGAACCTGCGCGCCCACATCGACGACGCGCTGGTGAGCCGCCGCGTTGCCACGATCCGCACGGACGCCCCCATCGAGCTGGACCTCTCCGACGCGCGCTTCCCCACCTTCGACCCGGCCGAGGTGGCGCGGGCCTTCTCCGCGCTCGGCTTCACCGGCATGACGGGGCGCCTCGTGCGCCTGGCCGGCGAGGACGCCGTGGCGGCCGCGCGCGCCGCGATGCCCGAGGAGGCCACGGCACCCGCGGCGGTCGCGGAGCTGCCCGCGCCGCTCACGGGCGAGGAGGCGGCCGCGGCCCTCGACGAGGCGGTCTCCGCGGGAGACTGGGTCGGCTGCGCCGTGGACGACGACCGCGCGGACGGCGCCCTCTTCGGGCTCTCCCACGTGCTGTGGGCCTCCGCCGGCGAGAAGATCTGCCGGCTCGAGGGAGACGCCGCCGACGCCGCGCTCGCGCGCCTGCTGCGCGAGGGGCGCGTTGCCGCAGGCGACGTCAAGGCGCTGATCCACGTGCTCTCCCCTGCCGACTCCTCGCTGCCGGAGGCCCTCTCCCCGCGCGAGGTCGAGGCGTCGCGCATCTTTGACGTGGCCGTGGCCGCCTACCTGCTCGAGTCCGAGCGCGGCTCCTTCGGCGTTGCCGAGCTCGCCGAGAGCTACCTTACCGACGCCCTGCCCGAGCCCACCGACGAGCTGCCCGCCGCCGCGATCGGCGCCTGGTGCGCGCGCCGGCTCGTGGGCGTGCTGCGCGAGCGCCTGGAGACCGACGGGTCCTCCCGCCTGTTCGACGAGATGGAGATGCCGCTCCTGCCGGTGCTCGCGCAGATGGAGCGCGAGGGCCTGGCGGTGGACACCTCCGTGCTGGCCGCGCAGTCGGAGGAGCTCGGCGCGGAGATCTCCGGCATGGTCGAGAAGATCCACGCGGCCGCCGGGGAGGAGTTCAACATCGACTCCCCCCAGCAGCTCTCCCACGTGCTCTTCGACGTGCTGGGCCTGCCGACCTATGGCCTCAAGCGCACCAAGCGCGGCTTCTACTCCACCAACGCCAAGGTGCTCGGCGACCTCGCGCGCGACCACGAGATCGTGGCCGAGGTGCTGGAGTACCGCGAGCGCGCCAAGATCAAGAGCACCTACCTCGACGCGCTGCCGGCGCTCGTGGCCGGCGACGGGCGCATCCACACCACGCTCAACCAGACGGTCACGGCCACCGGGCGCCTCTCGAGCTCCGACCCCAACCTGCAGAACATCCCCACGCGCTCCGAGCTCGGCCACCGCGTGCGCCAGGCGTTCACGGTGCCGGAGGGCCACGTGTTTCTCGCCTGCGACTACTCTCAGATCGAGCTGAGGCTGCTGGCCCACCTCTCCGGGGACGAGCACCTCGTCGCCGCGTTCTGCGAGGGCGCGGACTTCCACGCGGCCACGGCGGCGCGCGTCTTTGGCGTGCCGGTCGAGGAGGTCACGCCGCAGCTGCGCAGCCGGGCGAAGGCGGTGAACTTCGGCATCGTCTACGGGCAGCAGGCCTTTGGCCTGGCGAGCTCGCTCAAGATCGGCCGCGCCGAGGCGCAGGAGATGATCGACCGCTACTTCGAGGCCTACCCCGGCGTGCGCGCCTTCCTCGACGAGGCGGTGCGCGTGGCCCACGAGCGCGGCTACGCCGAGACGCTCTACGGGCGCAAGCGCCACATCAAGGAGTTCAGGCAGAAGAACCGCCAGCTCGTGGCCTTTGGCGAGCGCACGGCCATGAACCACCCCATGCAGGGCACCGCTGCCGACATCATCAAGATCGCGATGGTGCGCGTGGCGGCGCGCCTGGCCGAGGAGGGCCTCTCCGCCAAGCTCGTGCTGCAGATCCACGACGAGCTGGACCTCGAGGTGCCCGAGGCCGAGGTCGCAGCCGTGAGCGAGCTCGTGCGCGAGACGATGGAGGGCGTGGTTGAGCTGCGCGTGCCGCTTCTGGCCGAGGTCTCCTACGGCGCCAACTGGGCGGAGGCGAAGTAGTGGCGAGCTGGACGGAGTTTGCGCGAGAGCACGACGGGGGCGCCGTGCGCATGCACGTGGACGCATGGTCGGACGGCTCCTCGCGCGGCAACCCCGGACCGGGCGGCTTCGGCGCGGTGCTGCGCTACACCGGCCCCGACGGCGTCGCGCACGAGCGCGAGCTCTCGGCGGGATACCGCCGCACCACCAACAACCGCATGGAGCTCATGGGCGCGATCGCAGCGCTCGAGGCGCTGCGGCGCCCGTGCGTGGTCACGATGACGACGGACTCCCAGTACGTGGTCAACGCCTTCACCAAGGGGTGGATCGCCGGGTGGCAGCGGCGCGGCTGGAAGACCGCGAGCAAGCAGCCCGTCAAGAACGTGGACCTCTGGCGGCGCCTCATCGCGGCAGCTGCGCCGCACGAGGTCACGTGGGTGTGGGTCAAGGGCCACGCGGGGCATCCCGAGAACGAGCGCTGCGACGAGCTGGCCACGGCCGCGGCGGACGGTCGCGACCTCGCCGACGACGCCGGCTTCGAGGGGTAGCCGCGAGCGCGCGGTTCTTCTCGGCCGCACGTCCTTCTCGGCGGAAGGTGCTCGTCCTTCTCGACGGCAGGCGCTCGTCCTCCTCGGCGTCGCGTTCTTCTCGGCCCCTCTTCTCCCGCCAATCTGCCGGTTGTGTGCAACAACTTTGATATGTCGCCCGCCCTAAGAGCCCGTTTCATCAAAGTTGTTGCACACAACCGCCCGCTTCACGCAAATCTGGCGAGAAAAGCGGCGACGCCCTTGCCGTCACATAAAACGTGTTGCACACAACTGGCGCTTTCCAATGGGTTTGATGCCCGCGCGGCGCACAGCTCCCGCAAATACTCACAACTCCGGTTTTGTCGCAGGGACGACGCGCACGGAGAAGGCCGCGGCTCTAGCGCGCCGGCGGAGTCCAGCGGGACTCGCCGGGGTGCATGTTGTCGCGGCGCTTGCCGGTCATCTGCTCCACGCGCAGGCGCAGGACCGTGGTCGCAGGCACCGTCCGAGGATTGTAGGCAAACTCCTCCGCATGGTAGTGGCGCATGAGGATGTCGAGCCCGCGCACCTTCTCGGCCTCCGGCACCACCTCGAGCCTCCCGCGGCCGATTACGCTGCGGTAGCCCATCGTGCAGCTCATGCGCTCGTCGTAGAAGATGAGCTCGTGGTCGCAGTCCATCTCAAAGGTCGCGCGCGGGTCGCAGGCAAGAAGGTCGAGCTTCTCGCCGCGGTTCGCACAGTGAAAGTAGAGCGTCACCTGGTCGCCCTCCACGTCGACGCCAAAGTTGAGCGGCACCACGTAGGGGTAGCCGTCCGCTCCGTTGAGGCACACGCGGCAGACGTCGCACGCGTCGATGATGGCGAGCTGCGCAGCACGGTCGGTGATCTCGCGGTCCTTGCGAATCATGGGGTTCCCTTCGGTCGCGCGGGCGCCCCGTGGCCCGCGCACGTATTCCCCACCATCTTACGGCTTTTGCATCGTCGCGGGAAAAGCTCAAGAGAGAAGAGCCGTCGGCTCGTGGCGCCCCGCCCACCCCCGCGGGGTCACGCCACCTCCCCCGGACGATGCCAGGGCAGCACGACGTCCGGCACCGCCGCCCGCGGCGCCGGACACGCCACAAAACCGCGATTGTGAGTATTGAAGATCCCCGCGCACGGGAGCTGGCTTCCGCCGCGCGGTTCTTCTCGGTTGTGTGCAACATCTTTTATGAAACGGGGCCTTTCCCATCAAAGGTTTTGCTCACAACCGAGAAGAACGCGCGGCCTGGGGCAACATCCGCCGCCTTCGGGACAGACGTCATCAAAGTTGTTGCACACAACCGCCAACTTCGGGCGATGCGGCGCCGGCCGCGGCTCCGGCCGCATCGCCCTCCGGCGCCGCGCCGCTAGAGCACGTGCACGTCCTCGGGCGTGAACTGGACAAAGGCCTCGTCGCCGACCTCGTAGATCTTGTGGTTCTTGGGGTTGAAGTCGGTGATCTTGACCAGTGTGTCGCCAACCATGACCTGGTAGTTCTGGTAGTTGCCCATGAAGCGCGAGAGCGTCACCTTGCACGGGAGCACGCCCTCGTCGGCGAGCTTGGCCGCCTCGGGACGCAGCACGAGCACGCAGTCGCTGCCCTGCGAGAGGTGCCCCACGCTCGCGACCTCGACCGGGTGCCCCTCGATCGTCGCCACGCCGGACTCGCCGTCCTTCTCGCTGAGCTTGCCGCGCAGGAAGTTGGACTCGCCGATGAAGTCGGCAACAAACTCGTCCACGGGGTGGTAGTAGACCGTGTGCGGGTCGCCGATCTGGTCGACGACGCCCTTCTTCATGACGATGATGTTGTCCGAGAGGGCCATGGCCTCGGACTGGTCGTGCGTGACGTAGATGGCCGTGATACCGGCCGCCTGCTGGATGCGCCTGATCTCGTTTCTCATGTCCACGCGCAGCTTCGCGTCAAGGTTGGAGAGCGGCTCGTCGAACAGCAGGACGCCCGGCTCGATCACCAGGGCGCGCGCGAGCGCGACGCGCTGCTGCTGGCCTCCAGAGAGCTGGTTGGTCATGCGGTCTTCCATGCCCTCCAGCCCCACCAGCGACAAGATCGCGTGGACCTTCTCGGCGATCTGCTCCTTGGGCATCTTGCGCAGCTTGAGGCCGTAGGCCACGTTGTCGAAGATGTTGTAGTGGGGCAGCAGCGCGTAGCTCTGGAAGACCATCGCCGTGTCGCGCTTGTTGGGCGTGAGGGCGTTGATGGGCTCGCCGCCGAGGTAGATCTCGCCCTCGTCGGGGCTCTCGAATCCGGCGATCATGCGCAGGATCGTGGTCTTCCCGCAGCCGGAGGGGCCGAGCAGCGTGACGAACTCGCCCGGGGCGATGTCAATGTTGGCGTCATGAACCGCGTAGAAGTCCTTCTTGGTCTTGGGGTCCTGGTAGATCTTGGAGACGTGCTCGAGGCGCACGCCCTTCTTCTCCTTAGCCATGCTCTAGGCCTCCTCGGTGTACTTGCTGGTCCCAAAGTGCTTGATGACAAGGTTCATGAGCAGAACCGAGCCGTAGGTGATCGCGATCAAGATCGTGGCGAACGCGCACGCGATGCCGTAGGAGCCCTTCTCGGCGAACTCGTTGATCTGAACGGTGATGAGGAAGAACTGAGGCGTCACGAGCAGGATGATTGCCGAGATGGCCGTGATGGAGCGCACGAACGCGGTCACGAGGCCGGAGAGGAACGAGTCCTTGATGAGCGGCAGCGTCACCGTGCGGAAGACCGTGAAGCTGTCCGCGCCCATGTCGTAGGCGCTCTCCTCGATGGACTTGTCGATCTGACGCAGGGCCGAGATGCCCGAGCGCGTGCCCGTGGGCAGGGAGCGCACGATGAAGACGATGACCAGGATGGCAGCCGAGCCGTAGAGCCCCTGGAGGAACCCGGTGCGGAAGACGCCCGCGGAGAAGCCGCGGATGAAGCCGACGCCGAGCACCGTGCCAGGGACCGCCATGGCGAGCATCGAGACGAACTCGATGAAGCCCTTGGTGCGGAAGTTTCGCTTGACCACGAGGTAGGAGATGATCATCGAGAGCAGGGCCGTGAGTGGCGCGGCTATGAGCGAGAGCACGAAGGAGTCGCGGAACGCCTCAAGGCCATGGTAGCGCTCGAAGACCTGGATGAACCACTTGGGCGTGAGCGTGAAGTCGTAGCCCCAGGTCTTGAAGAGGGCGCCGAAGGGCACGCACGCGTACATGACGACCACGAAGACGGCGATGATGGCGCACAGGATGGTGAGCGGCAGCGTCACGGAGCGGTCCGTGATGAGCATGCGCGCCCGCGAGGCCTTGCCGGTGAGCGTGGCCGTGCTCTTCGCCTCGAGGACGTACTTCTGCACGATAAACATGAGCAGCGTGATGCACAGCAGCACCACCGCCATCGCAGCGGCGCCCTCCTTGTCATAGGCCCCGGTTATCTGCAGGTAGATAGTAGTGGCAAGCGTGTCGTACGAACCGCCGATGATCATGGGGTTGGCAAAGTCGGCGATCGACTCGATGAAGGTGACGAGAAACGCGTTGCCCAGGCCGGGAAGGATGAGGGGCAGCGTGACGCTCGTGAAGACCTTCCAGCGGCCGGCGCCCATGTCGCGCGCCGCCTCCTCGAGGGAGGGGTCGATGTTCTTGAGCAGGCCGCGCAGCATCATGTAGCACACGGGGAAGAACGTCAGCGTCTGGACGACGAAGATGCCCCAGAAGCCGTAGACCGAGTTGTCGTAGATGCCGAGCAGGTAGCGCGTGATGATGCCGGACTTTCCGAAGAGCATGATCACGGACAGGGACAGCACGAACGGCGGAGAGACCACGGGCAGCATCGAGACGACCTTGAAGAGGCCCGAGAGGAACCTCGTGCGCAGCTTCACGTACACCTCGACGTAGGCGAACAGCAGCCCCACGAGCGCCGAGGCCACGCTCACCAGCAGGCCGACCGCGAGCGTGTTGGTGATCGCCGTGGTGAAGGTCTGCATCTGAAAGATGCGCTCGAAGACCTCGAGGCTCGGGCCGCGCTCCGTGATGAAGCTGTCGACGAGCAGTATCGCGAGCGGGTACAGGATGAACAGCGTGAGAAACGCGATGAGCACCACGATCGTGGTCATCATGATGGGGTCGGCAAGGAGCTTCTTACGATCGAGCTCCGCGCTCTGTGATCGGGCCATTGTCACTCTCCCTCACTGACTCTGGGACGTACGAGCGCCGGGCGGATGTGGGGATGCATCCGCCCGGCGCAGTCGTGCCTTGGCGAGAAACGCGATGCGGGCACGGGGACGTCAGGCTATGCGTCCTCGGTCTCGAAGCGGTCGTCCCCGCCGCCCAGGGCCTCCATGACCTCGGCGACGTAGGTGTCGGTGTTGTTCTTGGCGTCCTCGAAGTCATAGTCCATGACGTTGTTCGGGTCCAGGCCGAACTCCGTGGCGATCTCGGGCTGCTGGGCGTTGTCGATCACGAGGAACTGGTAGGAGCCGTTCTGCGCGGCGAGCTCGACGCACTCGGGAGAGAGGGCGTACTCGATCCAGAGCTTGGCGGCGTTGGGGTGCTTGGCGCCCTTGAAGATGGCCGTGGCGCCGACCTCGCAGGAGGTGCCGGAGGACGGCACGACGAGCTCGATGTTGCCGTAGCCCTGGTCAACGATCTGGAAGATGCCGTCGTGGAGGAAGCCCAGGCCGATCGTGCACTCGCCGGTTCCGATGTTCTTGGACGGGCCGGAGCCGGACTTGGTGTATACCTCGACGTTCTTGTCGAGGTCCACGAGGTACTGGATGCCCTCGTCATGGCCGTACTTCTGGATCATCGTGTTGATGATGAGCTTGGCGGTGCCGGCGGTGTTGTAGTTGGACGACCAGATGAGGCCCTCGTACTGCGGGTCGGTGAGGTCGGCGAAGTCCTCGGGGGGCTTCACGCCCAGGCGCTCGACCTCGTCCTTGTTGTACATGATGCCGAGCAGTCCGGTGTAGATGCCGTACCAGTTGCCGTCGGCGTCCTGGTACTTGGGGTCGGTGATGTGCGAGGCGTTCGCGGCGGCGTAGGGCTCGAGCAGGCCCTCCCTGGTGACGACGTTGTAGGGGTCGGTCGTCCCGCCGAACCAGACGTCGCCGGAGGGGTTGCCGTTCTCCTCCTCGATCTTGGCCTGGACCTCGCCGGTGGACAGGCGCTGCTGCTCGACCTTGATGCCGTAGAGCTCCTCGAAGTGCTTGCAGGCCGCCGCGAGATAGTCCTCCTCGCAGGACCCGTAGACGACGAGCGTGCCCTCCTCCTGCGCGGCCTTCACGAGGTCCTCGGGTGCCCCGACGCTGTTCTCGGCGACCTGGCCGTCGGATGCCGCCGGGGCGTCGCCGTCGCCGTTGCACGCAACGAGGCCGAGGCCGGCGACCGCGGCGGCGGTGCCGGCGATGAAGTTCCTGCGAGAGATGTTGGCCATGTCAGATACCTTCCTTCCTTTCCCCCCTCCCTGTGCGGAGGGAATCTCCTTACACGGTTTTAACCTTCCTTGCTGTTTGCTTACAGAATGTTTCGCCGAACGGCGCGCGACGCTACGGCAGCGCGGGTCGACGCCGATGCGAGAGGCCCTTCATGAAACACCCATTGACGACTGATACTATGCGTCGTATAGTATCAGCCAACAAAGGGCATGGCCGGAGGGGAGGGACCGTGGACGCGCAGATGAAGCGGGGCTTCGTGGAGGCGTGCGTGCTCGTGGCCGTTTGCGACCAGGAGTCGTACGGCTACCAGATCATCCGCGACGTGCCGGGCGTGCTCGGGCTCACGGAGTCGACGCTCTACCCCGTGCTCAAGCGGCTCGAGGCCGCGGGGCACGTCTGTTCGCGCAGCGCCGAGCACAACGGGCGGCTGCGCAAGTACTACCGCATCACGGACTCGGGACGCGCGCGGCTGGCCCAGGTGGCCGCCGAGCGCGCCGAGGTGGAGCAGATCTACGACTACATCGGGAGGGTTTGCCATGACTAAGCAGGAGTACCTCGCCGAGCTGCGCGCGGCCCCGGCGTCGCCCGCGGCCCCGGCGAGAAGAGCCTCTACGCCATGGTCTCGGTCATTGCCGCGGGGCTCGGCATCTGAGGCCCGGCCGGCCGCCGTTGCGCTACCCTAGTCAGGACAGGGACCCGGCAGAGGAGAGGTCATGCCCGCAGTTATCACGCACCACATCTTCGGAGAGGACATCGCGGCCTCCCTCCCCGCGGGGATGGTCGAGGGCGAGGAGGAGCTTCTCGCCTTCCTGCTCGGCAACCAGGGCCCCGACCCGCTGTTCGCGCGCTTCTCGACGCTGCCGTCGCGCGCCCGGACCTGCCACCGGCTCGCCGGCCTCATCCAGGGCGGGTCGGTCACGCGGGCGCTGCTCGCGCTGCGCGACGGCGTGAGCCACCTGCCCCGCCCCGACGAGCGCATCGGCCGCGCCTTCGCGCTCGGCATGCTCGGGCACTACGCGCTCGACCGCGCGGCGCACCCCTTCGTGATCGCGCAGGAGCGCGCGCTCGGACGCGTCGACCCCGACCTCGCCGCGGCGTCCCGCGAGGTCCACGCCCTCATCGAGTCGGACGTCGATACCTGGATCTTGTGGGAGAAGCGCCGCGCCACCGTAGAGGAGCGGCCCGCGCCGGGCAACCTCATGCGCACGGCGCGCATCGACCGCGTGGGCGGCGCGCTCTTCTCGCAGGTGGCGCTCTCGGTCTTCTCCACGCCCCTCGGCGCGGGCGAGTACGCGGGCTGCACGCGCGACTACGAGGCGGCCCTGCGGCTGGTGGAGCCCGCCGGCTCGACGCGCACGCGCCTCATCGGCGCCGCAGAGCGCCTCGTCCGCGGGCGCTCGCTCGCGGAGGCGACCTCCCACTACGTGCGCCGCACCGACGACTGCCCCGCGGCGAACCTCGACCGGCGCTCCTGGGAGCACCCCTTCACCGGCGAGGTCCGCCACGACAGCTTCGCCGACCTCTTCGACGAAGCGCGGCTCGCCTACCCCGCGCTCGCCGAGGCGTTCGTGCGTGGCGAGAAGGACCTCCTGCGCGAGCTCGTCTCCGGCCTCAACTACGAGGGTCGCCCCGGAACCGACGACTAGGCCCGGGCGCGCAGCGCGCAGGTCAAAGCCAGACGAGCTCGGGCGGCGCGTCGTCGTCGGGCTTGCGGGCCTCGTCCGCGGGCCTCTCGGCCGAGCCCCAGGAGGAGGACTCCTCCAGCCACGGACGGTGCTCCGGGGAGGGCTCGAACGCGCGCTCCTCGCCGTTGACGAGCCAGACCAGGCCGATGCCACCGTCGTCGTCGCCCATGGCTAGACCCCCAGCTCCCCGGCCACCTCTGCCGCGCACGCCATGGCGTCTGCGATGGCGCTCACGACGAGCGACGAGCCGGTTCGGGCGTCCCCGGCCACGAAGACCGGCGTCTCGCCCGACGTAGCGGCACGGTGCGAGCCGGGCGCGGCCACCTCCGGCAGCCCCCGCTCCCCGCGCGCCACGCCGAGCGCGTCGAGCACGCCGCGCTCCGGGCCGGTGAAGCCGCACGCCACGAGCACGAGCTGGGCGGGCATCTCCCGCTCGGAGCCCTCCACGGCCTCGGGGCGTCCGCCGGACCAGTCGAGGTCGACCACGCGCAGTCCGCGCACCGCTCCCCTCTCGTCGAGAAGGACCTCGCGCGTGTCCACCGCCCACTCGCGGCACTCCCCGCCCATGAGCTCGATGGCCTCCGCCTGTCCGTAGTCGGTCTTGAGGGTGGCGGGCCACTCGGGCCAGCGCACGGTGCCCGGGCCCGGCTCCGCCGGGCGCGGCATGAACTCGAGCTGCCGCACCGAGCGCGCGCCCTGGCGCACCGCGGTGCCCATGCAGTCGTTGCCCGTGTCGCCGCCGCCGATCACCACGACGTCGAGGCCCGCCGCGCTCGGGAGCGGCTCGCCGCCGTCGAGAAGCGCGCGCGTGGACGCCGTGAGGTAGTCCACCGCGTACGCCACGCCGCCCGCGGCGAGCCCCTCCTCGAAGCCCGCCGCCGCGAGGCCGCGCGGCGTGCGCGCACCCGCGGCCACCACCACGGCGTCGGAGGCGGCAAGGAGCGCCTCGGCCACGCCGGCGTCAGCCGCGTCGGTGCCCAGGCGAAACTCCACGCCGAGCTCCTCCATGAGCGCCACGCGCCGCTCGACCACGTCCTTCTCGAGCTTCATGCTGGGGATGCCGTACATGAGCAGGCCCCCGGCGCGGTCGGCGCGCTCCACCACGCTGACGCGGCAGCCGCGGCGCGCGAGCTCCCACGCGGCCGCGAGGCCCGCCGGGCCCGAGCCCACCACGGCCACGCGCGGGGCGTCAGGCGCCGCCGGCTCGAAGCGCCTCGGGCCGCCGTGGGCCCACTCCCAGTCCGAGATGGCGCGCTCGTTGTCGTGGATGGTCTCAGGCTCGTCGTCGCGCCCGAGGTTGCAGGCGGCCTCGCACAGCGCCGGGCACACGCGGCTCGTGAACTCCGGCAGCGGCGAGGTGAGCGCCAGGCGGTCGGCCGCCTCGCGCCAGAGCCCCCGGTAGAGCAGGTCGTTCCACTCGGGGATGAGGTTGTGCAGCGGGCAGCCGCTCGGCCGCGCGCCGCCAAAGCCGAGGCCCGCCTGGCAGAACGCCACGCCGCACATCATGCAGCGGCTCGCCTGCTCGCGCTGGGCCTCTGGCGGGAGCTGGCGGTAGAGCTCGCGGTAGTCGCGCGTGCGCTCGCCCACCGCACGCAGCTCGTGGACCACGCGGCCCACCGTGAGAAACGCTCCGGGCTTGCCCATGCTTTATGCCTCCCTCATCGCGTCGAACGCGTAGCTCAGGGCCTCCTCGCGCGTCGCCCCGCGCCCCTCTGCCTCGGCCACGTGCGCCAGGACCCGGGCGTAGTCGCGCGGGATGACCTTCACGAAGTCGCCCCGGATGGACTCGAACTGGTAGAGCATCTTGATGCCGCGCGGGCTGGCCGTGCGCCGCACGTGCTCCTCGATGAGCGCGCGGATTTCCGCGAGCTCCTCGGCGCTCGGTGCCTCGAGGTCCACGAGCTCGGCGTTGCAGCGCCGCGCGAGCGTGCCGAACTGGTCGTACACGTAGGCGACGCCCCCCGACATGCCCGCAGCGAAGTTTGGTCCCACCTCGCCGAGCACGAGCACGCGCCCTCCGGTCATGTACTCGCAGCCGTGGGCGCCCACGCCCTCCACGACCACCGTGGCCCCGGAGTTGCGCACGCAGAAGCGCTGGCCGGCGAGGCCGTTGACGAACCCGCGCCCCCCCGTGGCGCCGTAGAAGGCCACGTTGCCCACGATGACGTTCTCGTCGAACTTGTACGTTGCCCCCTCGCGCGGGCGCACCGAGACCACGCCCCCCGAGAGCCCCTTGCCAAAGTAGTCGTTGGCGTCGCCGGAGATGCTGAGCGTCACGCCCGCCGGCAGGAACGCGCCGAAGCTCTGGCCGCCGGAGCCCTCGCAGTCCACCGTGATCGAGCCCTCGGGCAGCCCCTCGGGGTGCGCCTTGGTCACGCGGCTTCCCAGCAGCGTCCCCACGCAGCGGTTGACGTTGTCGATGTCGGCGTGGAAGCGGACGGGCGTGAGGTGCTCGCGGGCGGCCTCGGTGTAGGGCACGAAGAGCGTGGCGTCGAGGGTCTTCTCCAGCTCAAGGTCGGGGCCCATCTCGGGGAGGAAGTGCCGCCCGTCGGCCCCGGGGATGGCCCGCCCGAACTCGCAGGTCGCGGGGGCGAGAAGGTCCGTGAGGTCGAGCAGGTTGGCCTTCCAGTTGGCCTCCCCCTCCACGCGGACCTGCGTGAGGCAGTCGGAGCGGCCCACCATCTCGTCCACCGTGCGAAATCCCAGCGACGCCATGATCTCGCGCAGCTCCTCGGCGACGAAGGTCATGTAGTTGACCACGTGCTCGGGCCTGCCGGAGAAGCGCCCGCGCAGCGCGCAGTTCTGCGTGGCGATGCCGGCGGGGCAGGTGTCGCGCTGGCAGTCGCGCTGCATGAGGCAGCCGCAGGCGACGAGCGGCATCGTCGCAAAGCCGAACTCCTCGGCGCCGAGAAGCGCGGCGATTGCCACGTCGCGGCCGCTCATGAGCTTGCCGTCGGTCTCGAGCACCACGCGGGAGCGCAGGCCGTTGCGCACGAGCGTCTGCTGCGTCTCGGCGAGGCCGATCTCGAACGGGATGCCTGCGTGGTAGATGGAGTCGCGCGGGGCGGCGCCGGTGCCGCCGTTGTGCCCGGAGACGAGGATCTTGTCGGCCCCTCCCTTTGCCACGCCCGTGGCGATGGTGCCCACGCCCGCCAGCGCGCACAGCTTCACCGAGACGCGCGCGTCGGGGTTGGCGTTCTTGAGGTCGAAGATGAGCTCCGCCAGGTCCTCGATCGAGTAGATGTCGTGGTGCGGCGGTGGCGAGATGAGCCCGACGCCGGGCGTGGACTGGCGCACCTCCGCGATCCACGGGTAGACCTTGCGCCCGGGCAGGTGGCCGCCCTCGCCGGGCTTGGCGCCCTGGGCCATCTTGATCTGGATCTCGACGGCGCTCGTGAGGTAGCGGCTCGTCACGCCGAAGCGCCCCGAGGCCACCTGCTTGATGGCCGAGCGTCGCGAGTCGCCGTTCGGCAGCGCGGTCTCGCGCGCCGGGTCCTCGCCGCCCTCGCCGGTGTTGGAGCGCCCGTGCAGGCGGTTCATGGCGATGGCCAGGCACTCGTGCTGCTCGCGGCTGATCGAGCCGTAGCTCATCGCGCCGGTGTTGAAGCGACGCACGATCTGGCTCGCCGGCTCCACCTCCTCGAGCGGCACGGGCGCGCCGGCCGGCGAGAAGCCCATGAGGTCGCGCAGCGTCACGGCGCGCCCGCCGCGGTGCACCCACGCGGAGAACTCCCTGAAGAGGTCGTAGTCGCCCTCGCGGCAGGCGCGCTGCAGCAGGTAGATGGCCTTGGGGTCGATGAGGTGCTCCTCGCCGCCGACCGGGCGCCACTTGGTGAGGCCGAGGGTGGGGAGCTGCTCGGGCGCGGGGGACTTGGCGAGCGCGAGCGCGTCGTCGTAGCGCTGGTCGAGCTCGCGCTGGAGGTCTGCGACCGTGAGGCCGCCCACGCGCGTGGCCGTGAACGTGAAGTACCTGTCCACGAGCTCGTCGGAGAGGCCCAGAATCTCGAAGATCTGCGCGGAGTGGTAGCCCTGCATCGTGGAGATGCCCATCTTGGACATGATCGAGACGATGCCGGCCGTGACTGCGCGGTCGTAGTTGGCGATCGCCTCATCGGGCGCGAGCGACAGCTCGCCGCGCGCGCAGAGGTCGGCGATGCAGTCGTGGGCCATGTACGGGTAGATGCCGGAGGCCGAGAAGGACACGAGGCACGCGAAGTCGTGCGCCGAGAACGCGTCGCCAGACTCCACCACGAGGTCGGCGCGGGTGCGCAGGCCGCAGCGGATGAGGTGGTTGTGCACGCAGCCCAGGGCCAGCAACGACGGGACGCTCACCTCGCCGGCCGCCGCGCGGTCCGAGATCACCACGATGTTGGCGCCGGCGCGCACGTCCTTCTCGACGCGCGCGGCAAGCTCGTCGAGGGCGTGCTCGAGGGCGCCCGGGCCTCCGGAGCGCGGGTAGGTGGCGCTCACGCGGGCAACGCCAAAGCCCACGCGGTCGATCGCGCAGACGCGGCGGAAGTCCGCCTCGGAGAGCATCGGGCCCGGCAGGAGCACGAGGCGGCAGGTGTCGCGGCAGTCCTCGAGGAGGTTGCCGTGGTTGCCGAGGTAGAGCACCGAGCTCGTGACGAGGCTCTCACGCAGCGCGTCGATCGGCGGGTTGGTGACCTGGGCGAAGAGCTGGTTGAAGTAGTCGAAGAACGAGCGGTGCCTCGTGGAGAGGCACGCGAGCGGGGCGTCGGTGCCCATGGAGGCCAGGGGCACGCCGCCCTTCTCGGCCATGGGGCGCACGACCTCGTCCACGTCGTCGAAGTGGTAGCCGAGGCGCGCCATGCGCGTCACGAGCGGCACGCCCGCGTCGCGCTCCGCCGGCAGGCCCGAGGCGTCCGGCTCGGCGAGGTCGGCGAGGTCGATGGTCTCCTGGTCGAGCCAGTCGCGGTAGGGCTTCTCGGCCGCAAACCGGTCGCGGATCTCGTCGTTCCAGATGACGCGCCCCTGGTCGGGGTCGACCTCGAGCATCTCGCCGGGGCCGAGGCAGCCCGCGCGCAGGACGTTCTCGGGCTCCACGTCGATGGTGCCCACCTCGGAGGAGAGGATCAGGCGCTCGTCGCGAGTGACGTAGTAGCGCGCGGGGCGCAGGCCGTTTCTGTCGAGCGCGGCGCCCACGAGCCGCCCGTCGGTGAAGACGATCGCCGCCGGCCCGTCCCAGGGCTCCATGAGCATGGACTGGTAGGCGTCGTATGCGCGGCGCTTCTCGCTGAGCTCCGCGTTGTGGTCCCACGGCTCGGGCATCATGAGGGTCACGGCGCGGTCGATGGGCCGACCGTTCATCGTGAGAAACTCGAGCACGTTGTCCAGGATCGCGGAGTCCGAGCCCTCGCGGTTGATGATCGGCATGACGCGCTCGAGGTCGGCGCCGAGCTCCGGCGAGTAGAGCATGGGCTCGCGGGCGCGGATCCAGGAGACGTTGCCGCGCAGGGTGTTGATCTCGCCGTTGTGGATGATGAGGCGGTTGGGGTGCGCGCGCTCCCAGCTGGGGGTGGTGTTGGTGGAGTAGCGCGAGTGCACCAGGGCGAGCGCCGTCTCCACCGCGGCGTCGCCGAGGTCGAGGTAGAAGCGGCGCATCTGCGTTGCGACGAGCATGCCCTTGTAGACGATCGTGCGGCTGGACATGGAGCACACGTAGAAGATCTTGCCCGCGAGCGCCGGGGTCGCGTCGGCGGCGCGCTCGATGGTGCGGCGGGTGACGTAGAGGCGCCGCTCGAAGTCGCGACCGCGCGCGACGTCGTCCGGGCGGCGCAGGAACGCCTGATAGATGGTCGGCATGCAGGCGCGCGCCGTGGAGCCGAGGTCGTGCGGGTCGACCGGCACCTCGCGCCAGAACAGCAGCGGCACGCCGCACTCCGCGCACCCGCGCTCGAAGACCTGGCGGGCCGCGGTGACGCCAGCCGGGTCCTCGTGCGGCAGGAAGAGCATGGCGACGCCGTAGTCGCCCTCGTCGGGAAGGAGCTGGCCCTCCTTCTGCGCCTCCTTGCGGAAGAAGCGGTGCGGGACCTGGAAGAGCACGCCCGCGCCGTCTCCGGTGTTCTTCTCGAGACCCTTGCCGCCGCGGTGCTCGAGGTTGACGAGCACCGAGAGCGCGTCGTCGAGCGTCTGGTGGCTGCGCCTGCCCTGCAGGTGCGCGATGGCGCCGATGCCGCAGGCGTCGTGCTCGTACTCGGCGCGGTAGAGGCCGTCTGTGCCCATGTGTCCCCCTTCGTCTGTGTTCAAGGGGCAGTCTACGGCGCGCCCGGGCACGGCGAGAAAAGCGAGACGAACTTGCTACGCGCTCGCCACGAGCGCGTTTCCGAGACGCCATCTGCGCGACGCACGACGGAAACGGGCGGGAAACGTTGGGCCGCGCGCGGCTCCGGCAGTCGCGGGCCGGTGCCGCGCGCCCGGCGCCGTACGCCCGGTATACCCCCCCGCCCGCCGCACAATTCCGGAATTGTGCGCCCGCGGGCGGGCACTGGGGAGCAAAGCGCCTGTTGGGGCCCTTCTCGCGCTTAGAGAACCCGCGTCGTCCCGGGCGCTTTTCGCACAATTCCGGAATTGTGCGGGAGGGGCCCGCATGACCCGGCCTCTCCAAGCGCGAGAAGAGCCTCAGCCGGGAAAACCCCTCCGCGCGCCCCGCCCGGCCGCACAGTTCCGGAACTGTGCGAGGCGGACGGGGCGAGAGGGGCGGCGGGGAGGCGCGGACGCTTAGGAGATCGGGGTTATGGCAGCCGCGGCCTCCGGGGCGCTTAGGAATCCGGGGTTGTCCCGGCCTCGGGAGGGCGAGAGGGACGGCGCGCCGTGCCATAACCCCGGATTGCTAAGCAAAGACACGGGTTCTTCTCGCCATAACGCGGTTTTCCTAAGCGCGCCGAAGGGGGCGGCTGCCATTACCCCGGATCTTTAAGCGCGCCGAGGGCCGCGGCTGCCATAACCCGGAATTCCTAAGCAGGCGAGGCAGTACGCGGGGCGAGGCGGCACACGGTCCGAAGCGGCACGCCGGTCGAGGCGGCAACGCGCGGGGCGAGAAGAACCCCCCCCCCGCACGGAGGCGCTACAGCCCCTCGGGCGGAACGGGGCGTCCGTCGGACGAGCCGGGCGCGGGGACGTCGTCCCCGGCGTCCTCGCGGGCGTCCCAGGCGCCGCCGAAGGGGCCCGGCGCGGGAAGCGGCGCCGTCTCGAGCAGGCGCCAGCCGCGCACCGCGCAGGGCACGTAGAGCGCGGCCGCGATCGCGTACACGACCACGAGCGCAACCCCCATCACGACGGCGAGCGCGTCCCCGCCCTGGTAGACGTAGCTGCCGACGACCTGCTCGCCGCCGCCGAGCACCGCGAGCGGGGCCATGAGCAGAAAGTCCGTCAGCGCGTGCAGAACCGCCACGCCAAGGACGCTGCGCGTCCGGACGTAGACCGCGCAGAGCAGCAGGCCGATGAAGCCGGCCTGCGCCGTCTTGAGGAGCATCTGGGCGACGGCGAGGGGGTCCGTGGAGCCGGCGGCGGAGCTCACGTGCACGGCCCCGAAGACGACCGACGAGACCACGGCGCTTGCGAGCAGGCCGTTTCTGGTGGCGCCGTGACGCGAGAGCATCCCGCCGAACAGGACCACCCTGAACAGGACCTCCTCGAAGACGCCCACGAAGGCACAGAGGAAGGCGACGCCGACAAGGTCGGACGCCCACGACGCGGACAGCGCCGCCGCGCCGCCCGCGGCCGCGAGCTCGACGAGGCTGGAGAGCTCGACGGCGCACAGCGCGCCGGCCACGGCGAGCGGGTAGACGCCCAGCCGAAGCGACGAGCGCACCCCCGCGCCCGTGGGGGCGAGCGAGCGGGCGCCGCCGAGCAGCGCCGCGAAGGCGCAGACGAGCGCCGACAGCAGGACGCGCTGGAGGCCCTGGTCGTAGTAGAACGGCAGCGCCGGGAAGGACGGCACCGCCTCGAGCGCGATCAGGCCCGCGACGAAGAGCGCGAGCGAACAGACGAGCTTGTTGCTTCTCGTGACGTGCGTCATGGGGACCTCCTCGTTCTTCTCGCAGGATACCCGATGTCGACCACCGGCATACCGCACCACGGGGGCGTCCCAAACGCTACCATTGACGCAGGGGGAAACGTCCGCCGCAAGCGAAGGGAGCCTCATGCTCGAGGACTACGCCAAGGCCCGCAAGCTTGGCCTCAAGCAGGTTGAGCGTGACGTCTCGGACGGCCACTACCCCTATCCCCCCGCGCTCGACGACATCCTCAAGAACCAGGGCTACCAGGGCGAGGTGCCCGTCGGCCTCACCGAGGTGGACCTGACGCTCATCGCCGGAACCAAGACGCGCGGGCGCCAGAACATGTTCTCGAGCGACTTCATGCCCATCGCGGAGGCGAGCTCGGAGTTTGCCGCCAAGTGGAGCGACCTCATCGACTCCCAGCGCGCCGAGGGCCTGCGCGACCCGATCGTCGTCTACGAGTACCTGCAGCGCTTCTACGTGCAGGAGGGCAACAAGCGCGTCTCGGTCTCGCGCTACCTCGGCATGCCCACCATCCTCGCCAACATCACGCGCGTGATCCCCATGCCGTCGGACGAGAAGGCCCTGCGCGTCTACCACGAGTTCACGCGCTTCTACCGCGTGGCGCCCATCTACGGCATCATCTCGTCGGAGGAGGGCTTCTACGCGCGGCTCGCGGCGCTGCTCGACCAGGACCTCGACACCCCCTGGCCCGAGGGCGTCGTGCGCGACCTGCGCTCGGTCTTCGACGCCTTCTCGTCGGCGTTTCGCGCGCGGGGCGGCGACTCGCTCAACCTGCAGGTCGGCGACGCACTGCTCACCTACGTGACGATCTTCGGCTTCGAGCACGTGCGCGCCCTCTCCCCCGCCCAGGTCGGCGAGGAGGTCGGCCGCATCTGGGGCGAGTTCGTGGTGACCCAGGGCGAGGGCGCGCGGGCCTACCTCGAGGACCCGAGCCTCGAGCGCACCGCGCCGCTGCCCAAGCTCAAGAACCTCGCCAAGACGGCGGTTCTCGCCAAGCCCTTCCGCGTGGCCTTCGTCTACGACCGCAACCCGCTCTCCTCGGGCTGGATCGCGCTTCACGAGCGCGGCCGCGAGAAGCTCGAGCGGCGCCTCGGGGCGACCGTCTCGACGCTCTCCTTCACCGACCGAAGCTCCGACGCCGCCTTCGACCAGGCCATCGACGAGGCCGTCGAGCGCGGGACGGACCTCGTGATCACCTGCTCCCCCACCCAGATGCGCCAGACGCTGCGCGCCGCGGCCGAGCACCCGGGTCCGGCCTACCTCAACTGCTCGGTGAGCCTCTCGCACAGCGCCGTGCGCGGCTTCTACGGGCGCATGTACGAGGCGAAGTTCCTGCTCGGCGCGCTCGCGGCGAGCCTGGCGGGCCACCACAAGGTGGGATACGTCGCCGAGTCCCCGGTCTTCTCGACCGTGGCGGAGATCAACGCCTTCGCCATCGGGGCCGCCATGGTCGACCCGTACGCGACCGTGCACCTCAAGTGGCTCTCGGCCAAGGACTACGACTGGCGCCGCGAGCTGCGCGAGGAGGGCGTGCACATCATCTCCGGGCGCGACTACGCCAACCCCCTCGCCCCGCGCGAGTCCTGGGGCCTGTACCGCGTGGGCGACAACGGCTCCGAGGAGCACCTCGCCGAGCCCGTCTGGAAGTGGGGCCGCTACTACGAGCTGCTCGTGCGCTCCATCAGAAACGACACCTGGAAGAAGGAGGGCGAGAAGATCCAGGGGCAGTCGCTCAACTACTGGTGGGGCATGTCCGCCGGCGTGCTCGACGTGCGTCTCTCGCCCGAGCTACCGCGCGGCCAGCGCATGCTCGTCGACGTCCTGCGCCAGTCGGTCCTCTCGGGGCGCGTCCACCCGTTCACCGGCGAGCTCGTCGCCCAGGGTGGCGACGTGGTCCAGGGCCCGGACGCAGGGCGCCTCACGAGCGAGCAGATCGTGCGGATGCGCTGGCTCAACGAGAACGTGATCGGGCGCCTCCCGGAGCAGCGCGAGCTCTCCCGCGACGGCCTCGTGGAGGTCGAGGTGGCCGGGGTCATCCCCGTCGACCCCTCGACGGTCCTGCTCAAGGACACGAGCCGCTAGGGGGCGACCATGAGGATCCTCGCCATATCGGACGTGCCGGAGGGCTGGCTCTGGGAGCGCTGGGACCGCGAGCGCGTGGCCGGGGTCGACCTCATCATCTCCTGCGGCGACCTGCCGGCCACCTACCTCGAGCACATCGTCACGCTCGCCAACGTGCCGCTGCTCTACGTCCAGGGCAACCACGACACCGCCTACGACGACCACGCGCCGGAGGGCTGCGTCTCCATAGACGGGCAGCTGCGCGACTTCTGCGGCTTGCGCATCATGGGCCTTGGCGGGTCGATCCGCTACAACGACGAGGTCCACGGCTTCACCGAGGCGGAGATGGCGAGAAAGGCCGCGCGCATGGCACTTCTCGCCAGCGCCACCGGCGGGGTCGACGTCATCGTGACGCACGCGCCCCTGCGCGGCTACGGCGACCTCGACGACCTCCCCCACCGCGGCTTCGAGGCGCTCGGGCGGCTCATCGAGCGCACGCGGCCGCGCTACCTGCTGCACGGCCACGTGCACATGGAATACGGCCGCATCGAGCGCGTGCGCGAGCACCCCTGCGGGACCACGATCGTCAACGCCTGCGGCTCCTACGTGCTCGACATCCCCGACGAGTCGATCGGCGGCCGCAGCGGCCTGTTCGGCGTGGAGGGCGTCTAGGGCCGCCGCGGACGGCTCGCGGCGGCCCGCGCTCCTAGTCCACGCGCTCGAGGCGGTACATGAAGTTCTCGTAGGGCGAGTTCGGCACCGTGAGCGGCAGGCCCATGTCCATGAGGGCGTCGGCCGAGAACTCGGTCCCGTTGCTCACCATGCGATACGTGGCCCCCGGCGTGAGGCCACGCGGCACGACGTAGTTGGCCTTGGCATAGCCGTCCACGCGCGTGACCACGGCGCACACGAGCGCCTCGGAGCCGTCCTCGCTCACGAACTCCCATGCCGCCACGTCGTCAGCCCTGGGATCGCTGAGGCGATAGAACAGCCCCTCGCGCACGAGGTGCTCGATGTCGCGATAGGTCTTGACCTGGGTGCGGATAATCTCGCAGGCGCGGTCGGGCAGGTCCATCAGATCAAGCTCGTAGCCAAAGGCGCCGCCCGCCATGGCCACCGTTCCGCGCGCGCCGAGCGGCACGGTGCGGCCCGTGATCTCGTTGGGGCAGGCCGAGACGTGCGCGCCCACCGCGGAGCACGGGTAGCCAAAGGAGGTGCCGTACTGGATCTCCAGGCGGTTGCGGGCGTCGGTGTTGTCCGACGTCCAGATCTGCGGCGTGTAGTAGAGCATGCCCGCGTCGAAGCGCCCGCCGCCCGCCGAGCACCCCTCGATGAGCAGGTCCGGGTAGCGCGTGCGCACGCGCTCGAGCAGGTCGTAGAGACCGAGCATGTAGTCGTAGAGGACCTTGCCCTGGTCGGTGGCCACGCGGGAGTACACGTCCACGATCGAGCGGTTGTAGTCCCACTTGACGTACTCGATGCCGCCCTGGTCAAGCACGGCGCTGAGCTGCTCGAAGAGGTTGTCGCGCACATCGGCGCGGGAGAGGTCCAGGACCAGCTGGTCGCGACCGAGCACGGGGTCCTTGCCCGGGATGGCAAGCGCCCAGTCTGGATGCTCGCGGAACAGGTCGGAGTCCTCGTTGACCATCTCGGGCTCGACCCAGATGCCGAAGCCCAGGCCGCACTCGTTCACGCGGCGCGCGAGGTCGGCCACGGTCCCCCCGAGCTTGGCCATGTTGGGCACCCAGTCGCCCAGGCCACGATGGTCGTCGGAGCGGGCCCCAAACCAGCCGTCGTCCATGACGAGCATGTCAAGGCCGAGGTCGGCGGCCTTCTTGGCCAGCTCCACGAGCCTGTCGCCCGTGAAGTCAAAGTAGCAGGCCTCCCAGCTGTTGATGAGCACGGGGCGCGGGCTGTCGCGCCAGGGGCCACGGCAGACGCGCTCGCGGATGCAGCGGTGCAGGTTGTGCGAGATGCGCTCGAGGCCGGCCGCCGAGTAGGTCATGATGACCTCGGGCGCCACGATCTGCTCGCCGGGCTCGAGCGGGTAGGAGAAGAGGTCGGAGGCCAGGCCCATCTGCATGCGGGTCTGCTCAAACTGGTCGCGCTCCACCTCGGCAAGGAAGCTGCCGCTGTAGACAAAGCTCATGGACCAGGCGCGGCCGGAGGTCTCGGTGGCGTCGCCGTCACAGAGAACCATCACCGGGTTGTACTGGTTGGAGGACATACCGCGGCGGCTGCCCACGCTAAAGGAGCCGTTGCCCACGGCATGGCGAGAGAGACGGCGCTCCATCGCGTGGCGCCCGTCAAAGGTGATGACGTCAAAGTCACCGGTCACGAAGTCGAGGCAGGCGGTCTGCGCCTTCTCCACGGTGATGCGCCCGGTCCCGACGTTTTTGATGACGGCGGCACGAGTGATGACGTCGTAGGCGGGCATCAGTCCATAGAGGAGCTCCACCTCTAGGCCAAGGCGCTCGTCGGCGAGCGTGATCGAGAGGCTCTGAGCCGCGTCCTGCTGACCCTCGTCGTAGACGGCCGGCAGGCCCGGCAGGCCGTACTTACCGTCGCGCAGCTCGTGGGACTTGTAGCGCAGGTCGCACCCAAAGGTTCCGTCGTCACCGCGAACCATCAACAGGGGGCTCCTCATGTCGCCCTCGCCCTGGAAGGGATACTCCTGCGGAAGGACGTCGAGCGAGTAGGTGCGGTCCGCCACGTCATGCGGGCAGCCGCACATGCCGCTGCGGTCCGCGTAGGTGATGAGATAGGACGTGTTGGCAGACGTCCTGGCGCCATAGTAGAGATGGAGCAGATAGCCGTGCTCGTCGACCCGCATCTGATAGGTGGTCCGCTCGGTAGAGAGCGTGAAGATGCGCTCGGGGGCATCGTACGAAAGGGGCATGTGGCTCCTCACTTTCCTCTCTTTGCCGGAAGTCCGGGCAGAGTGTAGCGCATGAGACGGAACGGTGGATCCAACGAGGGGGACGCCCGGAACCCATCACAAAATGTATGGATTCCGGGCGCCAGGGGGAACGATGCGTTACCCGCTTGGATGTGCGGGGTCTACTTCACGGCACCGTTGGTGACGCCGCCGATGATCTGCTTCTGCGCCACGATGTAGAAGATGATCATCGGGAGCATGGCGAGCAGGTAGGAGGCGAAGGCCAGATTGTAGTTCGTGGCAAACGCCGTCTGGAAGTTCATCTGGGCGAGCGGCAGGGTGTTCACGCCGGTGCCGCCCATGATGACGAGCGGGGTCATGACGTCGTTCCACACGGCCAGGCCCGTGATGACGGCCACGGTGGCGTGCATCGGCTTCATGAGCGGGAAGATGACCTTCCAGTAGGTGGTCCAGGTGGAGGCGCCGTCGACGCGCGCGGCCTCCTCGAGGGCGGTGGGGATGTTACGCAGGTAGCCCGTGTAGAGCATCATGTTCATGGGCATGTAGAAGACCACGTACAGGACCATGACGCCGACCATGTTGTCCAGGTGCAGGACGGCCGTCTGCTTGACGAGCGGCATCATCAGGATGGCGAAGGGCACGTACATGCCGGCCACGATGAAGTAGTAGGACCACTTGAACAGGCGCTTCTTGTCCATGTTGCGCCCGATCGCGTAGGCGGCGAGGCTGTGGACGAGGATCGAGACCACGACCGCCACCACGGTGATGATGAGCGAGTTCATGAACGAGTTGAAGAAGTCGGTGACTTCCATGGCCTCGATGAAGTTGTCGAGGCTCCACGTGGACGGCAGCGACAGGATGCCCGCGATGTCGTTGGTCATCTCGGAGGGGTCCTTGAAGGCGATGACCACGGCCATGTAGAGCGGGAAGATGATGGTGATGAGGCCGATGATGAGCAGGATGGTGATGGGCCAGTTGACCCGCTCCTTGACCTTGGCAGGAACAGTGTTGTTAGCCATTAGAGCTGCTCCTCCTTACTGTTCAGGAACTTGGTCTGGGCGATGGAGATGACGGCGATCACGATGAAGAAGATCACCGCGTTGGCGCACTGGAACCCGAACTGGCTGTTGTTGAGGCCGTTCTGGTAGATGAGGTAGGAGATGGACTCCGTGGACTGCGCCGGGCCGCCGGAGGTCATGGCCACGATCTGGTCGAAGGTCATGAGCATGTCCTTCATGACCAGCACCATGTTGGTGGTGATCGACGGCATGATCAGCGGGAACGTGAGGTAGCGGAACTTGTCCCAGCCGGTCGCGCCGTCGAGCGCGCCCGCCTCGTAGACGTCCTCGGGCACCGACGAGAGGCCGGTGATGTAGATGATCGTGGTCTGCGCGCAGGCCTGCCAGACGAGCACCACCACGATGGCCACCCACGCCCACTCGGTGCTCGCGAGCATGGAGGTGGTCCCGGTGAGGGCCGGAACGATGTAGGTGAAGAAGTAGCTGAACACGTAGCCGACGACCAGGCCGCCGAGGATGCGGGGCACGAAGTAGATGCCGCGCAGCGCGCTCTTGAACTTGATCTTGCTCGAGAGCCCGATGGCCAGCACGAGCGAGATCACGTTGACCAGGATCGTGGAGACCACGGAGATCTTGAACGTGAAGAGGTACGAGTTGCCCACGCGGGCGTCCTGGAACAGGTCGATGTAGTTCTGCAGGCCCACGATCTCGAAGGAGCCGTAGCCCTTGGAGTCGGTGAAGCTGTAGAAGAAGCCGGTGAGCAGCGGGATCGTGTTGAAGGCGATGAACAGGATGAGCACCGGAATCAGGATTGCGAGGAAGGTGCGGTTCCTGTCAGATCCCGCCTTTGATGCGGCGATACTTGCCATGTGGTTCCCTCCTTATCCCTGATTCGCTTCGTACTCGGCGACCTTGCGGATGACGGTCTTGTTGTAGCGCTGCCACAGCTCGTCCCAGTTGGCGAGAAACGCGTCCACGTCCCCGTCCATCAGGAACGCCTGGAGCTGGGCGTCGCAGGCCATGCCCGAGGGGTAGGAGTGGTCGGGGTAGTCGATGACCTTGCCCTCGTCGAGGAACTCCTGGATGTCGTCGAAGAGCGGGTCGAGCGTGAAGTCGCCCTCGATGCAGGGGATGGCCTTCTGGTCGTCGCAGTACATCTGGAGGTTGTCGGGCTCGTTGAGGAAGTCGATGACCTCGTAGATCTGCTCGCGATGGTCCTCGTTGGCCGCGGTCATGTTCCAGCAGAGGTCCACGCCGGAGACCACGATGCGGTCGTCGGGGTTGCTGGAGGCGGGCATGGCAAACAGGCCGATGTTCATGTCGGGGTTGGCCGAGAGGATCTGCGGCACGGCGAACGAGCCGCAGGGGAACATCGCGGACTGCCCGCGCGCGAAGGCGGTGCAGGCGTCCTCGTAGCTGTAGGCCATCGGGCCGTCCTCGCCGTACTCGAGGAGCTTGAGGAGCTTCTCGGCAGGCTCGCGGTAGTAGTCGGCGAACTTTGCCTCGCCGGCGTTGACCTTGCGGATGTGGTCGGACGGCACGAGCTCCACGAGCATGGAGTTCCACGGCGAGAGGATCGTCCAGGTGTCAAGGAAGCCCAGGTAGAGCGGCAGGACCTCGCCCTCGGCCTTGATCTGGTCGCAGAGGTCGCAGAACTCCTCCCACGTGGTCGGGAGCTCCCAGCCCTTCTCGGCGAACATGTCCTTGTTGTAGAGCATGCCCGCGGCGTTGGCGATGTAGGGAACGCCGTAGATCCCGTCCATCGGGACGTAGGTCACGCTCTTCATGATCTCCTGGTAGGCCGGCTGGACCTGCTCCATCCCGGGGTAGCCCGAGACGTCGGCCAGGATGTTGGAGTCGACGAAGTCCGCGTAGGAGGCGTCGCCGCCGATGGCCACGACGTCGGGGTAGTCCTCGCGCACGAAGCGCGTCTTCATGATGGTGACGGCGTCGTTGGGGCTCGTGAAGTTGAGGTAGATGTGGTCGTTGGTCTCGTTGAACTCGGCCATGAGGGCCTCGAAGATGCTCACGGCCTCGCGCTTGTACGAGACGAACTCGATCTCCGTCTTCCCGTCGCTGCGCTCCCCCTCACAGCCCGCGAGCGCGAGCCCCGCGCCCAGCGCCGCCGCGGCGCCGCCGAGGCTGAGGAACGAGCGGCGTGTCAGTGCTCTTTTCTGCATGTGCGGTGCCCCCCTTCCCTAGTGGGCGATGGCGAGCTCGGTCTGCTTGTCGAAGAGGTGGATCTTGGCAAGGTCGACGGAGCAGCGGATCTTGGAGCCGGTGCGGACGGTGCTGCCGGCGGAGAGGTGCGCGGAGATCTGGCCGCCCTCGACGTCGGCGTAGATCATGGCCTCGGAGCCGAGCAGCTCGTAGACCGTGACCTCGGCGGGGAAGGACTCGGAGAGCTCGCGGCCCTCGGCGTACTCGTGCTCCTCGACGACGTCCTCCGGGCGGATGCCCATGACGACGACCTTGCCCACGTAGCCGCCCTTCTTGAGGGCGTCGGCCTTGGGGCCGGTGAGCGTGACGGTGTTGGAGCCGAAGGTGAGCGCCACGCCGTCGCCCTTCTCGGCCACGGACACGTCGATGAAGTTCATCTGCGGGGAGCCGATGAAGCCCGCCACGAACAGGTTGCAGGGCTCGTTGTAGAGCTTGGTGGGGGTGTCGACCTGCTGCATGACGCCGTCCTTCATGACGACGATGCGGGTGCCGAGCGTCATGGCCTCGGTCTGGTCGTGCGTGACGTAGATGATCGTGGCGCCGAGGCGGTCGTGGAGCTTGGAGATCTCCGCGCGCATCTGGACGCGGAGCTTGGCGTCGAGGTTGGAGAGCGGCTCGTCCATCAGGTAGACCTTGGGGTTGCGCACGATGGCGCGGCCCATGGCGACGCGCTGGCGCTGGCCGCCGGAGAGCGCGGAGGGCTTGCGGTCGAGCAGCTTCTCGAGGTCGAGGATGCGCGCGGCCTCGCGCACCGCCTTGTCGATCTCCTCCTTGGCGACCTTGCGGAGCTTGAGGGGGAACGCCATGTTCTCGTAGACGGTCATGTGCGGGTACAGGGCGTAGGTCTGGAAGACCATCGCGATGTCGCGGTCCTTGGGCTCGACGTCGTTGACCACGCGACCGTCGATCTTGAGGGTGCCGGAGGTGATGTCCTCGAGGCCTGCGATCATGCGCAGCGTCGTGGACTTGCCGCAGCCGGACGGGCCGACGAAGATGATGAACTCCTTGTCGGCGATCTCAAGGTTGAAGTCCTTCACCCCCTCGAAGCCGTTCGGGTACTTCTTTCCCACGTGTTCCAGTGTGAGGCTCGCCATGTGCGCAACCTTTCTCCCTGCCGACCGCCGAGCGCGCGGCGGTGCGGCCCCACCTTACGTTGACCTTATTCTAAGCTTGCAAAATGCGCCTTATATATTGCTTAGGGGTATATTACATATCCTAATCTGTGTTTTTGCAGGTAATCGGCTTGATATTTGTTGTTTCAGCTATACCGCACTTTCGACGAGCGGTTTAGTTTTCAGGGCAAACGGTTTTTGCTGTTTCAATAAGCGCAGGTAGATAGGTATATCTGATTCGTATTCACATACGAAGACCTACGAGGGTCAAATAATCGCATATACCGTAATGCGATTATTTGACGCTTTGCGTATATAATAAATAAGCTAAACTATGCCAAATGCGTCATGTCTCTCTAACGAGATACTATCGGCATCGTCGTCGGAAGGAGCCGCCGTGCCAGCCCACGAGTTGGAGTTCTCCACCTTTCCCCACGCTCACTACGTCGACCTCATGCCCTACCAGTACGGGCGCGAGCAGTGCGAGCCCGGGCACGCCTTCGGGCCGGCGCGGCGCAGCCACTACCTGTTCCACTACATCATCTCGGGGCGCGGCCTGCTCATGACGACCGACGGCAGCGGCGCCAAGACCGACCACCGCCTCGGGGAGGGCGAGGGCTTCCTCATCTTCCCGAGCCAGGTCAACACCTACGTCGCCGATCTCGACGAGCCCTGGGAGTACATCTGGGTCGAGTTCGACGGGATCCGCGTCAAGGACGACCTCGAGCGCGCGGGCCTCACCCCCTCCTCCCCCATCTACCGCTCGCAGTCCAGCGAGCTGCGCGGCCGCATGGTCGACGAGATGCGCTACCTCATCTCCAACCGCGACGCCTCGCCGCTGCACCTCATCGGACACACCTACCTCCTCTTTGACTACCTGCTCCGCTCGGCCGCCAACCCCGTGGAGCCCCAGGCCAACCGCCTCCAGGCCTTCTACATCAACGAGGCGCTCGCCTACATCAGGGAGCACTACCAGGGCGACGTCTCGGTCGAGGACATCGCCCACCACGCCGGCCTCAACCGCAGCTACTTCGGCAAGGTCTTCAAGGCCGCCACCGGCAAGTCCCCGCAGCAGTACCTCATCGGCTACCGCATGTCCAAGGCGACCGAGCTGCTCAAGCTCACGGCCCTGCCGGTCAGCGAGGTGGGGCGCGCCGTGGGCTACCCCAACCAGCTGCACTTCTCGCGTGCCTTCAAGGGCGTCTACGGCGTGTCGCCGCGCGAGTGGCGCCGGCAGAACGCCCAGGGCCAGTGACGGGGCGAGGGGGCGCGGCGCCCCCTCGCCGCCTCCCCTAGCGGACCACCCAGGCGGTGGCGTCGGTGGCCAGCGTCCCGTCCTCGGTCGGCGCGCTGGCAAGGACGACCTCCCCGGCCGGCAGGGGCACTCCCTCCTGGCCGAAGTTGGTCACGCACGCGAGCGTGCGGCCGTCCGCGCAGGGGCGCTCGAAGGCGATGACCTGATCGTCGTAGCCGTCTGCCCAGGAGAGCTCCGTGCTGCGCGCGGCCGTGAGCATCTCGGCGCGCAGGGCGAGCGCGCGGCGGTAGAACGAGAGCATCGAGTCGTCGTCCGCCTCCTCGACGTCGACGGCGTGCCCCGCGAACCAGGCAGGCTGCGGCAGGTGGGCCGGCGCGTGGTCGGCCGGGCCGGAGAAGCCGAAGGCACCCGTCTCGTCGAGGGCCTCCCAGGGCAGCGGCACGCGGCAGCCGTCGCGTCCCTTGATGGCGTCGCCGTGGGCGGACATGGCGGCCTCGGGGTCCTCGAGCGCACCCCAGGGGATGTCCGCCACCTCGAAGAGGCCGAGCTCCTCGCCCTGGTAGAGGTAGACTGACCCCGGCAGCGCGAGCTCCATGAGCAGCGCCGCGCGGGCGCGCCTCGTGCCGAGCGCGCGGTCCTCGCGGTAGGTGCGCCCGTCGCGCAGCAGCCAGTCGGTCACGAGCTGGTGGTGCGTCTCGGACTTGACCTGCGGCAGGCCGTAGCGTGTCGCGTGGCGCGGGACGTCGTGGTTGGAGAGCACCCACGTGGTGGTCGATCCGGAGCGCTCGGCGCTCGCGAGGCCGTCCTCGATGGCCAGGCGCAGCTCGTCGGCCATCCAGTTGGCCTTGGCAAGCTCGAAGTTGAAGACCTGCCCGAGCTCGTCGACGGAGGCGTAGCGCCACTGGTGCTCGGGAACGACCCACGCCTCTCCCACCGCAAAGCGCGGCGGCTCGTACTCGTTGAAGACCTCGCGCCACTCGCGGTAGATCTCATGCACCTCCGGGCGGTCCCACAGGGGGTTCTCCTCGCCGGGGTGGCCCTGGTCGGGGTCGTCGGGCCACTCGTCGAGCGGGCGGCTGTCGAGGTCCTTGGCCAGCGCGTGCGCCACGTCGATGCGGAACCCGTCCGCCCCGCGGTCGCTCCAGAAGCGCAGCGTGCGCTTGAAGTCCTCGCGCACCTCGGGGTTCTTCCAGTTGAGGTCGGCCTGCTCGACGGCAAAGAGGTGCAGGTACCAGTCGCCGTCGCCCACCGGCTCCCAGCCGGGGCCGCCGAAGGTGGACTTCCAGCCGTTGGGGGGCAGCTCGCCCGCCTCGCCGCGCCCGCGGCGGAAGATGTAGCGGTCGCGCTCGGGCGAGCCGGGGCCGGCGGCGAGCGCCGCGCGGAACCACTCGTGCTCGGTCGAGGTGTGGTTGGGGACGATGTCCACCACGACCTTGATGCCCGCGCCGTGCGCGGCCGCGACCATGGCGTCGAAGTCCTCGAGCGTCCCGAGGCGCGGGTCGACGTTGCGGTAGTCCGCCACGTCGTAGCCGCCGTCCACGAGCGGCGAGGGGTAGAACGGCGAGAGCCAGATGGCGTCCACGCCGAGCGCGGCGAGGTAGTCCATGCGCTCGGTCACGCCCCGGATGTCGCCCAGCCCGTCCCCGTTGGCGTCGTAGAAGCTCCTCGGGTACACCTGGTAGACGACCGCCTGCTTCCACCAGTCCGCGGCGGCGTTGTTCTTGGTCATTGCTGTCTCCTTTCCCTGGGGCCGCGCGGAGACGGCCCTCGCCAGTCTTTCTGCGTCGCGCGCCTAGAGGTGCCAGACGTCGCGGTTGTACTCGAGGATGGTGCGGTCGGACGAGAAGAACCCCGACTTGGCCACGTTCACGAGCATCTTCTTGCCCCACGCGCCGCGGTCCTCGTAGTCGGCGAGGCAGCGCTCCTTGCACCCCACGTAGTCGCGCGTGTCGAGAAGCGCCATGAAGTAGTCCTTTGCGACGAAGTCCCGGTAGACGCGGGTGAGGCACTCCGCGTCGCCGCACGCCAGGAGCTCCGGCGAGACGATGAAGTCCAGCACCTCGGCAAGCTCGGCGTCGCACCCCCAGACGTCCCAGGGGCGGTAGTCACCGCGGTCGTAGAGGCCGATAACGTCCTCGGAGGAGCGCCCGAAGAGGTAGATGTTCTCGCGTCCCACGAGCTCGGCGATCTCCACGTTGGCGCCGTCGAGGGTGCCGAGCGTCACGGCCCCGTTGGCCATGAACTTCATGTTGGAGGTCCCGCTCGCCTCCTTGGAGGCCAGCGAGATCTGCTCGGAGACGTCCGCCGCGGGGATGAGGCGCTCGGCGGCCGTGACGTTGTAGTTCTCCACGAAGGCGAGCCTCAGCCACGGCGCGACCTGCACGTCGGACGAGACGAGGCGGCCGAGCGCGAGCAAAAGCGCGATGGTGTCCTTGGCGAGCGTGTAGGCCGGGGCGGCCTTGGCCCCGAAGATCATCGTGACCGGGCGGCTGGGAACGTTTCCACGCTTGATCTGGAGGTACTTCCAGATGGCGTAGAGGGCGTTCATCTGCTGGCGCTTGTACTGGTGCATGCGCTTGACCTGCACGTCGAAGACCGAGTCGGGGTCAACCTCGATGCCCTGGCTCGAGCGCAGCCACTCGGCGAGCGCCGCCTTGTTGGCCCGCTTGACGTCGAGCAGGCCGCCCACGAAGGCGTCGTCGTCGCGCAGGTCGAGAAGCCCCTCGAGCTCGCGGGCGTCGCGCTTCCAGCCGTCCCCGATCGCGGAGCTCACGAGCTCGGCGAGCGGGCGGTCGCAGCCCATGAGCCAGCGGCGGAACGTGACGCCGTTGGTCTTGTTGGTGAACTTGTGCGGGTAGAGCTCGGCGAAGGGGCGCATCTCCGAGGTCACGAGGATCTGGGTGTGCAGCGCCGCGACGCCGTTCACCGCGTGGCTGAGGTGCACGTCCATGTTGGCCATGTGCGCCACGTCGGACGCGTCGATCACGGCGACGGCATCGTCCGCGCAGCGCGTGCGCGCGAGCGCGTCGAGGCGTCGGACGATCGGGGCCACGCCGGGGGCCACGCGCTCGATCGTGCCCATCGGCCAGGTCTCGAGGGCCTCGGCGAGGATGGTGTGGTTGGTGTAGGCGCAGGAGCGCTCCACCACGCCCGCCGCCTCCTCGAAGCCCAGGCCGCGCTCCATGAGCAGGCGCACCATCTCGGGGATCACGAGCGAGGGGTGCGTGTCGTTGATGTGGATGGCGACGTGGCGGTCGAGCTCGGCCGGCTCGAACCCGCGCTCGGCGAGCTCGGCCAGGATGAGCTGGGCGCCGGCCGACACCATGAAGTACTGCTGGTAGAGACGCAGGAGCCTCCCCGCCTCGTCGGAGTCGTCGGGGTAGAGGAAGGAGGTCAGGCTGTGGCGCACGTCGCCCTTGTCGAAGTCGATGCCGCGCTCGGGCGCCGGCGCCGGGTCCTCCACGTCAAAGAGGTGCAGCCGGTTGACCGTGCCGTTCTCGTAGCCGGGGACCTCGATGTCGTACATCCTCGCCGTGAGCTCGCCAAAGCCGAAGGGCACCGAGAAGGCGCGGCCGGTGTCGAGCAGCCAGGACTCGGGCTCGATCCAGGGGTTGGGCTCCTCGCGCTGCACGCCCGCGGAGAGGTCCTGGCGGAAGAGCCCGTAGTGGTAGTTGAGGCCAACGCCGTCGCCGGGCAGTCCGAGCGAGGCGATCGAGTCGAGGAAGCACGCGGCGAGCCGGCCCAGCCCGCCGTTGCCGAGCGAGGGCTCGGGCTCGCAGTCCTCGACCTCGGCCAGCGAGGTCCCGTGCGCGGCGAGAAACGCCTCGACCTCGTCCACGAGCCCCAGGTTGATGAGGTTGGCGCGCAGGAGCCGCCCGACGAGGAACTCGGCGGAGAAGTAGTAGAGCTTGCGCTCGCCGGTGGCCGGCCTCATCCCGAGCTCGATGTCGCGCGTGGCGCGCAGCAGGGCGCAGAAGAGCTCGGGGCCGCTCGCGTCGTCGGCGGTGGTCCCGAGGGAGGCGAGCGCCTCGACCACCCGGTCTTCGAAGTTCATGGCACACTCCTTCCTGCGCGCCCGGCACGGGCGCGCGACGGCCGTCCGTACCTACTCGACGTCCTTCTCGCCGTCTTTGCCCGCGGCGGGAAGGCGGTGGTAGAGCTCCATCTGGCGGTGGATCCGCGCGGCGAGCTCGTGAGTGGCAAACCCCGGCTCGGCGCGCCAGCACCAGTTGCCCCCGCCCAGCGTGGAGGGGGTGTTGATGCGGGCCTCGCTGCCGAGCCCCAGGAGGTCCTGCATCTGGACGACGGCGAGGTCGGCCGGGCTCGCCCAGATGCCGCGCATCATGCCCCAGCCCTCCCCCTCCGCCGGGTCGAGGTGCAGGTACTCGCGGGCGAGCGCGACGTCGCCGGCGGGCGCGGTCTCGAGCCAGCCGAGCGCGGTGTCGTTGTCGTGGGTGCCGACGTAGGCCACCGAGCCCGTGGGGTAGGCGAAGGGCAGGTAGGCCTCGCCCGTGCCGTCGCGGCTGTCGAAGGCGAACTCCAGCACGCGCATCCCCGGGAAGCCCGAGTCGGCGAGGAGCTGGCGGACCGAGGGCGTGAGGTAGCCCAGGTCCTCGGCCACGATCGGGCACGGCCCGAGGCGCTGCTCGAGCACGCGGAACAGCTCGATGCCCGGGCCCTTGCGCCAGCGCCCGCCCGCCGCCGTGGAGGCGCCCGCCGGGATGGCGAAGTAGGAGTCGAACCCGCGGAAGTGGTCGATGCGCAGGACGTCGTAGAGGCGCAGCTGGAAGGAGATGCGGTCGCACCACCAGTCGTAGCCGTCCGCCTTCATGCGGTCCCAGGCAAAGAGCGGGTTGCCCCAGAGCTGGCCGATCTCGGAGAAGCTGTCGGGCGGGACGCCGGCGATCTCGCGCGGGCGCAGGCCCTCGTCGAGCTGGAACTGCTCGGAGCGCGACCACACGTCGGCCGAGTCGAGCGCCACGTAGAAGGGCAGGTCGCCCATGATCTTCACGCCGGCGGTGCTCGCGTAGGCGTGGAGGCGGTCCCACTGCCTGAAGAAGAGGCACTGCACGCCCTTCCAGAACAGGACCTCGTCGGCGAGCTCGGCGCGGGCCTCACGGAGCGCCTCGGGGAGCCTCAGGCGAAGGGGCTGCCCCCAGCCGCCCCACGACGCCCCGCCGTGGCTCTGCTTGAGCGCCATGAACAGGGCGTAGTCCTCGAGCCAGGAGCGCTCGCTCGCGCAGAAGCGCTCGAGCTCGGCGGCGTAGTCGCGCGCCAGGCGACGCACGGCGAGTCGCAGGACGTCCAGGCGCTCGCGGTAGAGGGCGCCGTAGTCCACGCGCGTGGGGTCGTCGCCCCAGGGGCGCGACGCGTACTCCTCGGGCTCGAGGAGGCCCTCGGCGGCCAGGTCGTCGAGGTCGATGAGGTAGGGGTTGCCCGCGAAGGTGGAGAAGGACTGGTACGGCGAGTCCCCGTAGCTCGTGGGGACGATCGGCAGGACCTGCCAGACGCACACGCCCGCGCGCACGAGGAAGTCGACGAACGAGCGCGCCGCGCCGCCCATGGTGCCCACGCCCCAGGGCGAGGGCAGCGAGGTGATGGGCATCAGGATGCCGGCACTTCTCATGTGGTCCTTCTTTCTCTTGTCTGTCCGCGGGGCGCGCGGGCCGAGGGGGCTAGATGGTACGGACGCTCTCGCGCTCGACGAGCTCGAAGGGGACGACCTCGTGGGTCGCGGGCGCGCCCTCACGCATAGCGGCGAGCAGGGCGTGCGCGCTCCTGTCGGCGAGCAGGCTCGCGCCCTGGCGCACGGTGGTGATCCTTGGCACGGAGAACTGCGAGAGCGACGTGTCGTCAAAGCCCACGAGCGAGAGGTCGCCCGGGACGGAGAGCCCCTCGTCGGCCGCGGCGCGCAGGGCGCCGAAGGCGATGGCGTCGCCGAGCGCGAAGACGGCGGTGAGGTCGGAGGCGCGCGCGATCAGGCGGCGGGCCGCCTCGTAGCCCGAGGACTCGAGGAAGGGGCACGGCTCGTAGTCGCGCTCGAGGTCGAGCTCCACCCCGCGCTCGCGCAGGGCGCGCTCGGCGCCGCGCAGGCGCTCGGAGCTGATGCCGTTGCTGGCGCGGTTGCCGCCGAGGACGCCGATGCGCCGGTGACCGTGCTCCCAGAGGTGCTCCACGACGCGCGCGGCGGCGGACTCGTTGTCTATGGTCACGCTCGAGAGGTTGGGAAAGCCCAGCTCGGCGGCTGAGTTCGTCACCAGGACGCAGGGCACCTCGATCTCGTGGAAGGACTCGGCGAAGTAGCGCGGCTCGCCGCCGAGGAAGACCATCCCCTTGGGGTGGCGCGCCTGCTGGTAGTCGATCGCGGCGCGGACCTCGAGCGCGTCGTCGTCGAGGTAGGTCACGACGACGTCCTCGCCGGCCTCGGCGAGCCTCGCCTGGAGGGGCCCGAGGATGTCGTCGAAGAGGCGGTTGCCCACGCCCATCACGAAGGCCGCGACGGAGGTCTGCGCGCGCATCTTGAGATAGCGCGCGTTGGAGTTGGGCTCGTAGCCGCACTCCTCCATCACCGCGAGGATGCGCTTGCGCGCGCGGTCGCTCACGTTGGGCTGCCCGTTGATCACGCGGGAGACGGTTCCGACGCCGTACCCGGAGCGCGTCGCGATGTCGCGGATGTCCATGTGCGCCTCGCTTTCGTGTGGGTCCTATCTCGTCCGACGCCTGAGACGACGGTGGTCTTCCGTAGTGGAAACGTTTCCAAGAAGGGGAGGAGAACCAGGAGGGGAGAGCTTGGGACTGGTTGTTGGAAACGTTTCCAGAACGTTGGCATGGAGTATAGCGCGCCTCTCGCCACCGGGCGAGAAGAACCGCAAATTGCCGTCCGCCAGACGTGGACTACCGCTCGCCGGAGCGGGGCGCGACCCGGACCTGGCCCGGGCCCTACCCCGGCCTGGGTCCGCTCCGGCTTGGCCCCAACCCCGACCTGGCCCCAACCCGCTGCTTAACTTTTCCGGGTTATGGCAATCGCCGCCCGTTTCATGCTTAGGAATCCGGGGTTGTGTGGGGAACGCGTCCGCCACACGGCACACCTGGCGAGAAGAACCCCAGCTCAGCGACACGCCCGAGGTTCTTCTCGCCCTGCCGGGACGCCCCGATGCTGCCATAACCCCGAAATCCTAAGCAACCGCGCGACCCGCGCTGCCATAACCCCATTTCTTTAAGCGGCCACGCGTCCCATATTGCCATAACCCCGCATTGCTAAGCGGCCGGGAGTCGCGACCGGGCGAGAGGATCGCCCAAGCAGCCGGGAGCCGCGGCCGGGCGAGAGGTTCTTCTCGGCGCGAGGGCATGGGAGCGGGCGCGGCCGAGAAGAACGTCCGGCTTTGGCCCGCGGGCCCCTATGGGGCGCTACCCTTGGGCCAGCCGCGAGAAGGGACCGACATGCTGGCAGACTATCACGTCCACTCCGGGTTCTCGGACGACTCGAGCTACCCGCTCAGGCAGGTGGCGCTCGACGCCGAGCGCCTCAACCTCGACGAGGTGTGCTTCACCGAGCACGTCGACTACGGCGTCAAGCCCGAGTGGAACCAGCCCGACACGGCGCGCTTCGAGGACGGGAGGCCGGTCACGAACTGCCCCTACATCCCCTACCTCGACGAGCTCGGGCGCGTGCGCGACGAGCTGGAGGGGCGCGTGACGGTCCGTGCCGGGCTCGAGCTGGGCGTCCAGACCACGACGATCCGGGAGAACCACGCCCTGGCGTGCTGCCTCGGCGACAGGCTCGACTTCGTGATCTGCTCGGTCCACCAGGTGGGTGACCTCGAGTTCTGGAACGGGGCCTTCCAGGAGGGGCGCACGCAGGAGGAGATTCACCGCGCGTACTACGAGGAGCTGCTCGGCGTCGTGGAGTGCTTCCGTGACTACAGCGTCCTCGGGCACCTCGACCTCATCCGGCGCTACGACCCCTTTGCGCGCGAGACGGGCCCCTACCCCTTCGGGCGCGTGCGCGACCTCGTGGCGGAGATCCTGCGCCGCGTGATCGAGGACGGCAAGGGCATCGAGGTCAACACGTCCGGGATTCGCTACGGCCTCGGGGACTTCCAGCCCGCCCGCGAGGTGCTCGAGCTCTACCGCGACCTCGGGGGCACGGTGGTGACGGTGGGGTCGGACTCCCACAGGCCCGAGCACCTGGGATCCTACCTGCGGCGAGCCTACCGCGAGCTCGAGGGGCTGGGGTTTGCGGGGGTCTGGACGTTCAGCCGCGGCGCGGGCACGCTCGTCCGGTTCTAGGGGGGCGCCGGGCGGCCGGGCGCTACCGTCCGCTGCCGGAGCAGCCGCCGAGCGCGACGATCCCCTCGTAGTAGGCGAGCCGGCGCGCGAGGTTGGCGTCGAAGTCCTCCACGAAGCAGCGGGCGAAGAGGGCGTCGAGCACGAAGAGCAGCGAGAGGCCCGTGGCGAACGGGGAGACCTTGCGCGCGTGGTCCTCCTGGGGCGAGAGCGCGAGCTTGACCGTGGCGAACTCGTCGAGCGGGGTGGGCTCGGCGGAGGCCACGAGCACGACCGGCACGCCGCGCTCCGCGAGCGAGCGGGCGGCGGGGCGGGCGAGCTGCTTGGCGCCCTCGCCGAGGCAGCGCTCGGGACCCGCAAGGATGACGTCGGCGAGCGAGCGCTCGGACTCGGTGAGGCCGTCGCGCTCGAGGCGCAGCCGGGTGAGGACGTTCACGGTCGCCCCTACTCCGCCGGCGCGGGGGGCTCGCCGGTGGCGAGGACCTCCTCGAGGGCCGCCTCGTCGAGCACGGGGACGCCGAGGCTCTCCGCCTTGGCGAGCTTGGACCCGGCCGCCTCGCCCGCCACCACGTAGCTCGTCTTCTTGGAGACCGAGCCGGTGACCTTGGCGCCGAGGGCGGTGAGCGCGGCCTTGGCCTCGTCGCGCGTGCGGCCGGAGAGCGTGCCCGTGAGCACGAAGGTGAGGCCCGCGAGCGTCTGCGGGCGCTCCGGCTCCGCGCGCTCCTCCTCGAGCACGACCCCCGCCTCGCGCAGGCGCTCCACGACCGCCACGTTCTTCTCGACCGAGAAGAACCCGCGCACGCTGGCCGCGATCTTGGGCCCGACGCCGTCCACGAGGGCGATCTCCTCCTCCGTTGCCGCCGCGAGGGCCTGCATGGACCCGAAGTGGCCGGCGAGCTGGCGGGCGACCGTGGCGCCCACGTGGCGGATACCCAGGCCGAAGAGCACGCGCGCCAGGCCGCGGCCCTTGGACTCCGTGACCTGAGCCATGATCTTTGCCGCGATGACGGGACCGACCACGATGTCGGAGCCGTCGACGGCCTGGCGCCCGGTCCAGACGTCGGCGAGCGCGTCCTCGGTGAGCCTGTCGTAGAAGTCCGCCACGTCGGCGAGAAGCCCCTGCTCCACCATGCGCGAGACGATCTCGTCACCGAGGCCGTCGATGTCCATGGCGCCCCGGCTGCCCCAGTGGATGAGGCGCTCGGTCGCCTGCGCGGGGCAGTCGATGGAGACGCAGCGGTAGGCCACCTCGCCCTCCTCGCGCACGACGGGGCTGCCGCAGGAGGGGCAGGTCGCGGGCATGGAGAACTCGGGCGCGCCGGCCGGGCGCAGCTCGAGCACCGGGCCCACCACCTCGGGGATCACGTCGCCGGCCTTGTGGACCACGATCGTGTCCCCCACGCGCACGTTCTTGCGGGCGATCTCGTCCACGTTGTGCAGGGTTGCGCGCGCGATCGTGGAGCCGGCCACCGTCACCGGGTCGAACTCGGCCACGGGCGTGAGCACGCCGGTGCGGCCCACCTGCACGCGGATCTCCCGCAGGACGGTGCGCTTCTCCTCCGGCGGGAACTTGAACGCGATGGCCCAGCGCGGAGCGCGCGCCGTGAAGCCGAGCGCGTCCTGCTGGGCGAAGGAGTCGACCTTCACGACCACGCCGTCGATGTCGTAGTCCAGCTCGTCGCGGCGGGCCAGGGCGCGCTCGCAGTAGGCGTGCACCTCGGCCGCCGACGAGCAGCGCGCGTAGTGCGGGTTCACGGAGAAGCCGCAGTCCGAGAGCCAGGCGAGGAAGTCGTGCTGGGTGTGGACGTCGATGGGCGCGACGTCGGCCACGGCGTAGATGAAGGTCTCGAGGTCGCGCGTTGCCGTGACCTTGGGGTTCTTCTGGCGAAGGCTCCCCGCCGCCGCGTTTCTGGGGTTGGCGAAGGGGGCGGTCCCGGCGGCGTCCGCGTCCTCGTTGAGGCGGGCGAAGGAGCGCCTCGGCATGTAGACCTCGCCACGAACCTCCACCGAGCGGCCCAGCCCGCCGTCGGCGAGGCGGGAGAGGCCGGCCGGCGCCAGGGCGCGGGGCACGTCGCGCACGGTGAGGACGTTGGCGGTCACGTTCTCCCCGGTGGTGCCGTCGCCGCGGGTGGCGGCGCGCACGAACTGGGCGTCGCGGTAGGTGAGCGCCACGCCGAGGCCGTCGATCTTGAGCTCGCAGGTGTAGGCGGGCGGCTCGTCGGAGACGGCGGCGACGGCCTCCTCGGTGCGCGCGAGCCACTCGTCGAGCTCGGCGAGGTCCATCGCGTCGTCCATCGAGTACATGCGCGCCGCGTGCGTCACCGGCTCGAACTGCTCCGAGACGTAGCCGCCCACGCGCTGGGTGTAGGACTCGGGCGTGACCAGCTCGGGGTGGGCCGCCTCGAGGGCGAGAAGCTCCTGGAGCGTGCGGTCGAACTCGGCGTCGGACATCTCCGGGCGGTCGAGCGCGTAGTAGGCGTAGGCCGCGTGGGAGAGCACGCGGTTGAGCTCGGCGGCGCGAGCGCGCGGGGAGGTCGCGGCAGGAGCCGGGGCGTCGCCGAAGAGCGACGGCTGGACCTGCGGGTTCTTATCGTCTGGCATGGGGTCTCCTCCTGCTGCGCGCGGCTTTTCTCGGCCCTCCATGGTAGCGCAAGGGCGGGCACGGCCCACGTGACGCGGCGTAGGCGCGAAGGACCCGCGGTGTGACGTAGGCGCGGTGTAGGCGCGAAACGACACTTTGGGCGAGCAAAACGTCGGTTGGCGCCTACACGTTCCAAACCGTAGGCGCGAAACGACACTTTTCTTGGTGAAAGTGTCGGTTGGCGCCTACACATGTGTCGGTTGGCGCCTGTGCGCACCCCCCCGCTACGCCAGCGGCAGGCGCAGCGTGGCGACGGCGCCACCCGCCGGGGCGTTGGAGAGCTCGAGGGAGCCGCCGTGCGCGCGGGCGACCTCGTCGGCGATGGCGAGCCCGAGGCCGTAGTGCCCCCGCGCGCCGCCGCGGGAGACGTCGCCGCGCCAGAGCCGCTCGCGGGCGTGCTCGAGCGCCGCCGGCGAGAAGCCCGGCCCGTCGTCGCCCACGGCAACCACCAGCGCGCCGCCCTCCTCGCGAAGCGCGAGGGTGACGCGGCCCGCGGCGTGGTCGCAGGCGTTGCCCACGAGGTTGGAGACCGCGCGCTCGACCGCCGCGACGTCGGCGAGAAGAACCGCGCCCTCGGTCACGTCCCGCTCGACCGCAAGCGAGACGTCCCGGGCCGCGGCCAGCCTCCCGGCCGAGTCCGCAAGCCGCGCCGCGAGGTCGCGCGCGCCGGTACGGAGGCGCCGCACCTCACCCGCCTCGCCGTGCGAGGCCTCCACGAGCAGGCCCACGTAGCCGTCGAGCTGGGCCGCGCCCTCGGCGACGGCACGGGCGGACTCGGCAAGCCCCTCCCCCGCCGCACCGAGCTCGGCGGCCTCCTCGGACAGAAGGTCGGCGTTGGCGCGCACCACCGTGAGCGGCGTCTTGAGGTCGTGCGCGAGCGAGGCCACCTGCTCGCGGGCCGCGCGCTCGGAGCGCCAGCGCGCCTCGAGTGACTCGGCGAGCGAGGCGCGCATCCGCTCCATGGCGGAAAGCACGTCGTCGACCTCGCGCACGTTGCTCCCCTCCACCGCAAAGTCCAGCTCCTCGCGCGCAATCCGCTCGGCCGCCTCGGTGAGCGGGGCCATCTTGCGAGAGATCACGCGGGCGGCGCGGCGCGCCACCAGCGCCACGGCGCCCACGCTGAGCGCGCAGCCCGCAACGAGCATGAGGTCCTGCGGGTTGGGCAGGGCGTCGCGCAGGCCGCGCGTGACGTACTGGGGCATGTACGTGCTCGTGAGCACGCACACGCTGCCGTCCTCCAGCGCAAACACGGAGTAGGTGGTGCCGTCGCGACCGATGGAGCGCACCTCGTCCGTGGCCGCGAGCGAGCCCTCGCCACCCAGCTCCTCGACGGCGTCGATCGCCGCCACGACGCCGTGCTCGTCGCCGTCCGTGGCGATGAGGCTGCCGTCGTCCAGCCAGACGTAGCGGTAGGCGGCCGGCACCAGGCCGTCGTCGACGCGGCCCGCCTCGCGCACGGCGGCGGCCACCTCGTCGTCGTGCGATGGGCCGTAGTTGGCCGGGTAGACGAGCCCCGCGTTCATGGTCATCGAGAAGGCCGTGAACGCCACCACCCACACAAAGGCGAGGGCGACGATCACATAGGCGAAGTAGCGCGCGATGACGAGGGAGAGCGGGGTGGCGCGGCGCCGCTGCGCGCTTCCGGTCCGCGGGCCGAGGTTCTTCTCGCCCCTCTGCGCTAGGCCTGCCACTTGTACCCCATCCCCCAGACGGTGGCTATCGGGTCGGCGCCCGCCGCGGCGAGCTTCCGCCGCGCGCGGCTCACGTGCATGGAGATGGCGGCGTCGTCCGCGGCGCTGCCCCAGCCGAGCACCGACTCGCGGATCTGCTCGCGGCTGAAGACCTGGCCGGGGTGGCGCGCGAGGAACTCGCAGATCTCGTACTCGGTGGGCGTGAGCGGCACGACCTCGCCCGAGACGCTGACCTCGCAGGAGGTGAGGCTGACCCGCACCGCGCCGAAGTCGAGGGCGTGGGTGCGCTCGCGGCGCTCGCGGCGCAGGTGCGCGGCCACCTTGGCGCGCAGCTCGGCGGCCCCGAAGGGCTTGCGCACGTAGTCGTCCGCGCCGAGGCCGTAGCCGGTCACGGCGTCGTCCTCGGCCACGCGCGCGGTCAGGAAGACGATTGGGCCGTCGAAGCGCGGGCGAATCCCGCGAACCAGCTCGAAGCCGTCGGCGCCCGGCATCATGACGTCGCAGAGCACGAGGTCAAAGCCGTCGAGGTCGAGGTCGGGCACCAGAGCAGGGTCGTCGACGCACGTGAGCTCGTGGCCGTCGCGCGCGAGGATGCGCGCGAGCACGTCAAGGATGGCCCGCTCGTCGTCTATGGCCAGGATGTGCGCCGTTTTTCTCGCCCCCTTTGGTTGGCTGCCTTCATTGTGCGGGTCAATTCTAACGAAGCGCTAACGGTCGCCCGCGCGGGCGGCTCCCGGACGGTTTCGCGGCACAGACCGTCCGGAAGTCGCACGTACGGGAAAAGCGGGCGGCGAGAAGAACGTCCGCAAGCCGCAGGTCCTTCTCGCCAAGCGTGGCTAGGGCGCCAGCGCCGCGACGGCCGCATCGGGAACCTCGGCCGCGTCCGCCGGCCAGTAGTGCACCGCCGAGCCGCCGCGCGCCTCGATGCGCAGCCAGCCCTCGCCGCCGGAGCGCGCCCCGAAGCTGATGAGCGTGAGCTCGCGAACCGTCCCGTCGGCCGCGGCCGCCCTGACGCGGTAGACGTAGTTCTCCCCCGCGCCCGTGGCGTCCGCGTAGGACCCGTCGAAGGAGTCCGGCTCGGGCGCGCTCGCCCACATCTGCACGGACGGGATGGGCAGCACGCGGTCCAGCACGGACTGCAGGGCCGGGCCCCAGCCGGAACGCGCGAGCGCACCGGCACACAGGGCCGCCACCACGGCGACCGTGGCGAGAAGTACCGCGACCGCGAGCCTCGGGCTCCTACGCATCGGCCCTCCCCTCCTCGAAGCCGCGAAACCACAGCGCGAGCGCGCACGCGCCGGCCGCGCACAGAAGCGCGCTCGCGGTACCCGTGACCAGCGTCGCGTTGGCAACCTGCGCCGCAAGCCCGGACCGCGGCGCCGCGATCGCCGCCTCCACGCCCAGAGACGCCAGGCGGGCGGGCCACGCAAACGGCACGAGCGCGAAGACGCCTCCCGGCGCGGCCCCGGTGAGCTCGCCGGTCATGAGGCCGTGCGCGAGCCCTCCCACCGAGAAGAACGCGCACAGCAGGCCGACGGCGCCCACCCCGATGGCGGCGTTGCGCCCGAGGCGCAGCGCGAGCGCGAGCAGAAGCGCGTAGAGCGGCGCGCTTGCGAGCACGCAGAGCGCCCAGGACAGCGCGAGCGGGCCCGCGCCCAGCGTGAGGCGCCCCGCGAGCGCAAGGAGCGCGGCGAAGGTGCCCACCGCCAGCGCGAGCGCCGCCGCGCCCATGGCCACGAGCGCGGCCCACTTGGCCAGGATCGCCGAGCCACGCGCCGGGGCGCCCGTGAGGTTGGCCATCCGCCCGGCGCGGCGCTCCTCGTCGACGGCGAGGCCGCACGAGATCCCCGCCATGAGTGGCATCATCGCGCCGAGCAGCTGGACGTAGGCGTCGGCACCGAGCGCGGGGTCCCACGCAGACACCGAGAAGTACGCCCCGCAGACGAAGCCCCCCGCGAGTCCGCAGGCCGCGTGCAGCGCCACGAGCGGCGAGCGACGCAGCCGCAGCGCCTCCGAGCGCAGGGCGCGGCCGAGGCCCATGCGCGGCTCGACGCCGCGCCCGCCCGCGGACCTCACAGCTCCTCCGACCGGTCGAACCACGCGGCCGTCACGGCCGCGAGCAGCACGAACGCGAGCGCCCCCACGGCGATTCCCGCCCAGGCGAGCGTCCCGTCCGACGCGAGCGCGCCTCCGAGCACGGTGTCCGCGGCGAGCGGCTCGCCGCTCGGCAGCACCGGGATGAACGACGTGGGGACCACCACCGTGGCAGACGGCGGGAAGAGCTGCGGCAGCGGGATGAGCGACCACGCAAAGGCGCCGGCAACCTGCACGGCAAGCGGGAGGAAGATCCCGGCGAGAAGACCGGCGCGCGCCGTGAGGAAGAGCCCCGCGGGAATCATCCACGCGCTCGTCAGCGTGACGGCGAGCGCGGCGCAAAGCATCGTGGCGAGCCCCGCGGGCGTGAGCCCTCCCGGCGCGAGGCAGGCGCCGAGGGCGTAGATGGCGCACACGATGAGGTTGGAGAGCGCCGAGAGCCCCAGGCACACGAGCGCCTTGGCCCACCACGCCCGCGAAAGCGACGCGCCCGCGCCCAGAAGCGCCCGGTTTCGCGTGCGCGCGTCCGCCTGCGCCACGCAGCCTGCAACGAGCGCCAGCGTCACCGGCAAAAACAGCGTGTACCAGTAGTTCCACGCCGAGAAGGACTGCCCGTAGGGCCCGGGCATGGCGCCAAGGAGCGGCATCGGCAGCGCCATGACGACGGCCAGGCGCAGCGGCGCGGCGTGGCGGTGCTTGAGCGCCTCCGCGGCGAGCGCCGAGCGCAGGGTCGCGGCGCGCGGGCTCTTCTCGACTGCGGGCGCGGCGCCGGGCGCCCCGGCCGCCCCGAGGTTCTTCTCGCCGGTCATGCCGCACGCCCCTGACGGCACACGTCCATGAAGAGGGACTCGAGGTCCTGACCCTCGGCGAGGGGCGCCTCGTAGGCAAGGCGCCCGCCGTAGATGATGCCCACGGCGTCGGCCATCTGCTGGACCTCGGAGAGGATGTGGCTGGAGACGAGGACCGTCACGCCGCGGGCGGCGAGGCCACGCACGAGCTCGCGCAGCTCCTCGATCCCGAGCGGGTCGAGACCGTTGGTGGGCTCATCGAGGACGAGGAGCTCGGGACGGGCGAGAAGCGCGCACGCGATCCCCAGGCGCTGCTTCATGCCCATCGAGAAGCGCCCGGCGCGCTTGCTGCCGGTGTCGGTGAGGCCGACGACCTCGAGCGCCTCGTCGACGCGGCGCTCGGGCAGCCCCAGCAGCGTGGTGCGCACGCGCAGGTTCTCGCGCGCGGTGAGGTTGGGGTAGAGCGGCGCCTCCTCGATGAGGCTGCCGATCCGGTAGAGGTCCTCGCGGCGCCAGGGCATGCCGTCGAACAGGATCTGCCCGGACGTCGGGCGCAGCATTCCGCAGACCATCTTGAGGAGTGTGGACTTGCCCGCGCCGTTGGGGCCCAGCAGGCCGTACACGGCGCCGCGGCGCAGGTGGACGCTCACGTCGCGGACGGCGTCCTGGGCCTGGGCGCCGCGCCCGAAGCGCCGGGTGAGGTCGCGGGTTTCAAGCAGGTTTGACATTTGGGGCTCGCCTTCCCTTCTCGCTGGGTTGCTGACAGCTCCAAGGATGGCGGCAAGGTGTAACGGAGCCCTAACGGTCGTCCGCGGCGAGAAGGGCGGCGGCTTTGGGGCGGCTGTTGGACCGCGTGACGCGACTCGACGTAGGCGCGAAACGACACTTTTCTCCGCGGAAGTGTCGGTTGGCGCCTACACGTGCCCACAGCTGCGCCGGGCCAGCGCCGCCAGCGCGCGGCCACCCACGACGAGCTGGCACGCCAGCAGCGCCGCCGCGGCAACCCAGAGCGCCTGGTAGCCCGTCGCCGAGAGCAGCCAGCCGCCCACGGCCGACCCCACGCCGCCGCCCGCAAAGACCCCGAGCCCGATGAGCCCGGTGCAGAGCCCCGTCTGCGTGGAGTCCGCGTCCATGGAGAGCGAGACGAGCGTGGGCTGCACGAGGATGTAGCCAAACCCGAGCGCGCCAGCAGCGAGAAGCGCCGGCGGCCAGGCGCCCGTCAGCGTCACGGCAACGAGCGCGACCACGGCGAGAAGCCCGGAGACCTCGCCCACCAGGATGACGGAGCGCGGTCCGCGGGCGGCGCCGATCCTGCCGGAGACCATGCCGCCCACGAGGCACATCACGCCGTAGAGCATCATGATGAGGCCGGCCTGCGTCGAAGTGAGCCCGCAGCGCTCGGAGAGAAACGTCCCCATGAAGCCGTAGACGCCGAGAAACGCGACGCCCGTCGTGCAGGCAACAAAGAAGATGGCGCGGTGGCTTCCGAAGAAGATGCGCGCGGCACGGACGAGGAAGGGGGCGGACGTGCCGGCGGCGGACGGGGCGGCCGGCGCGTGGTCCTTCTCGCCCGGGGCGACCTCGGGCTCGCGCAGGCGCCACAGGAGGACGAGCGCGACCACGGCGAGCGCGCCGAAGCACGCGAAGGCGGCGCGCCAGCTCATGAGGTCGCAGATGATGCCGCCGAGGCCCGACGAGAGGCCCTGCCCAGTGAAGGTGATGCCCATGAGCACGCCCACCGCGGCCCCACGGCGCTCCTGGCCCACCACGTCGCCGACGAAGGCCTGCGACACGGCGATGATGCCCGCCGCAAAGCAGCCCGTCAGCACGCGCGCCGCGACGAGAAGCTCCAGCGTGGGGGCTACGGCGCACAGGAAGGTCCCCACGGCGAGCCCCGTCACGATCACGCGGAGCACGCGCAGCCTGCCGAAGCGGTCCCCGAGCGTCCCGCAGACGGGCTGGAGGAGGCCGTACGGGACGAGGTAGGCCGTGAGCACGATGGCCGTGGCCGAGGCGGCCACGCCGAGGGCGTTGGCGATGGCGGGGAGCGCCGGCGAGACGAACCAGTTGTCGGCCGCGGAGACGAGGCCGCAGAAGCCGAGGGTGTACACGACGCGACGCTGTGCTGGGGTGAGATCCATGCCAGTCCCTCCTTCGAACGTGAAGCCGAACCATTGTAGTTCCGCGGCGGTGCGACGCATCCGACACAAAACGCCCCCGGTCCCGTTGGGTGGACCGGGGGCGCTGCCAAGAGCCTGGCGAGAAGAACGGGCTAGCTGCGACGCCTCAGGAAGACGCCGAGGCCAGCGACGGCCGTGCCGAGCGCGGCGATGCCGGAGACCGCGACGGTGGCGTCACCAGTGTTGGGGATGGCATCCTCGTCTGCGTCGTCGTCGTTGGAGCCGTCGTCGGTGGAGGTGGCGTCACCGGCGGGCTTGGTGGTGTCGTTGCCCTGGTCGGTGGTGTTGTCGCCGGGGTTGGTCGTGTCACCCTGGTCGGTGTTGCCGCCCTGGTCGCCGGAGCCGTCGCCGGGATTCTCCGTGTCGGTGCCGGGCTCCTCGGGGTCAGTGCCGGGGTCGGTCGGATCGGTCGGGTCAGTCGGCTCCTCGTCCTCGACCCACTTGGCGTAGAGCGTGATGTCCTGGGTCACGGGCGTGTCAAAGTCGTAGGCGTTCACGCACTCCGGCTCAGTGTACCAGCCTTCAAAGGTGTAGCCGTCGCACGTGGGTTCAGTGGGCTCGGCAACCGTCTCACCGTCCTCAACCACAACGACAGAGTTTTCGGTGCCATCAACCTGATCGTCAAAGGTGACCTTGTGGGTCTCGGGCACGGGATCATCCGCCTTGTGCTCATAGACGTGAACCAAGTGGTGGCCGTCACCACCAAGCAAGTTTTCCGCATCCACCTCCGGGGCGCCATCGTATGCAGCCCAATACCAAGTGATGCCGTTGCCTGCCTCGCCAAGCTTTTCGACGAACTCGCTAAAGGCAACCTGCTCGCCCACGGGCGTCTCAATCTCAACGCTCTTCTCAGTCCCATCGGCAAAGACGAAGACAACTGTCAGGACCTCCTGCTGCTGCTCGGGCTTGTCGTCACCGCCGGGCTTGCAGTCGTCCTTAATAGGAGCAAGGCAAAGGTCACAGCGGCCGTCGGGCCAGAAAAAGTCAACCTCTGGATGCCAAACTCCCCATGGCCACCAGTTGCCAAGATGCCACTCCTTCGTCCACCAGCTCCATTTCTCTGCAGAGAAGGACTGGGGGTCCACACCCTCGACGGACTGGGTGCTGACGGCCTCAGGAGCGGTCTCGTCGGCGTGAGCGGTGGTCAGCGCGCCGGTAACGGGGCTCAGGGCCAGCACGGCCGTGAGGCCAGCAACCACCGCTATGCTCCTCCTGGTCTTACGATTCATTTCAGTGAATCCTTCCTTCATTATGAGGAGAGTCAACTCATAAATGGATAATTTTTTGTATTAGGAATTGTGTTCTCGGTTGGGTCGGTCCCCGGTCCCGCAAAGGGACCGGGGACAAGGCATCTGACAGACTCAGAGCGCCTAGCGACGACGCCTGATCAGGACGCCAGCACCAGTGAGGGCAGCTCCGACGGCAGCGATGCCGGACACGGCGACGGTGGCATCCCCGGTGTCGGGAACGGCCGAATCGTTGTCCTTCTCGGCCTTGTTGGCGTCCTTCTCGACGTCATCGGTCGTAGTCTCGGTGTCGTCCGTGACGCCGGAGCCGTCAACGTCGTTCCTCAGCCAGCCGGCCCAGAGGGTCATGTCAGAGGTCACGGGCGTGGAGAAGTCCCACTCCTGGGTGAGGTCGGAATCCGTGAACCAGCCGACGAAGGTCCAGCCGTCGTAGGTCGGGGCCTTGATTGCGGAGGAGTCAATCGTCTCGCCCTCGGCGATGGTGATGACCTGGTCCTCCGTGCCCGCGAGACCGTCGTTGAGGGTCACGTTGAAGGTCTTGGTCTCGGGCTCCGGGTCGGGCGTGGGGTCGACGACCGGGGTCCACTTGGCGTAGAGGGTCATGTTGTCCGTCACGGGAGTGGTGAAGTCATAGGCCTTGGTGCAGTCCTTGTCTGTGTACCAGCCGGCGAAGTCGTAGCCCTCGCGGGTCGGATTGGTGGGCTCATCGACCTTCTCGCCATAGCTGACCGTAGAGGAGACGACGTCGTTGCCCTCGACCCCGTCCTCGAAGGTGACGGTGAACTGCTTGGGAGTCCACTTGGCGTAGAGGGTCCTGTGTCCAGCAATCTGAGTTGAGAAGTCGAATGCGTTTGTGCAAGCGGAATCCGTATACCAACCGTCAAAGGTATAGCCATCGCGCTGCGGAACATCAGGCTCGGAAACGGTCTTGCCGACCGCGACCTGTTGCTCGACGTCATCGACGCCCGGCGTGTTGTAGTCGAACGTCACCGTGGCAACGTTGCCCAGGAAGTCAAAGTGCGCAAGAATCGTCGTCTGCAAGGGTGAGGCGTACGTAGTTTTGCCAAACTCGTTATCGGGGTACTCACCCCACGAGTAGTGAGAGAACGTGAAGCCATCCTTGGCGGGGTTCTTGAAGTCGGCCATCGCCTCGAACATGTTGGCGCCCACGACCGTGTTAACGGTGCCGTACACGATGGAGGTGTTGTCCTCGTCCACGACGGTGTAGGAAATCTGCTCCTCCTTGTACGGGTGCAGGTTGTACTCTCTGTCCCCCGCACCATAGCTCGCCTTGTCACCGAGAAGACGGCCGGGATCGTCCCACAGCTGGCTAAGGTCATAGGAGTTGTTGCCCTGCCACGCCTCGACCGTCTGGTAGTCGGGGTGCTCGGTGTAGAGCGCGTCAAGTGCCTCCTGGAAGGTCGGCCTCCCGTCTGGGGTGCCGCCGGAAAGCCAGTTGTTGTCGTACGTATCGGTATAGGTGAAGAACGGCTTGTCCGCGTCATCAGACGCATAGAAGTTCACAGTGACCTTGAGCTCGTTAGCGATTCTAGCTGACGCCTCGGAGCCGCTCGTCTCCTGCGCCAGCGCCGTCACGGCGGGCGCCACGACGGGGCTCAGCGCCAGCACTGCAGCGAGGCCGGCGGTTACCGCCACGCTCCTTCTGCTCTTGCGATCCATCCCAACGTTCCCTTCTCTTGGCAGCATGGAACTCCAGGCGCACCTGCAAAAGGCAGACCAGTGGCCCGGCTACGCGCGATGCTATTTCAGCAAGGAGGGGGGATAGGTTTTTTAATCTAACATGAGGGGGTGCCAAATTCGCAGATAGCACACCATTTTATTGGGAGGGGGTCTGTGGCCCAGCTCTGACCTGCGCGCCCAACCCACCTGCGGCGACTTCGTTCTTCTCGCCAGATTAGGGGCAGGAGGCAGGGGTGGGCCTACAATTTAAGACGACGTCAAGTTTTCGGTAAGCGGCGTTCAGGAGCGGGCGCGACCACAGACGGCGGCCGTAGCCGGCCACGAAGCCTAGCTTGACAAAGGAGGCCCCGCAGGTCAACCGCGGGGCCTCCCGGCCAGTCGCGCGGGGCCGCCGGCCCCGGGTTCTTCTCGCCTACGCGACCTCTGCCTCGTAGCCGGCGTCGACGACGGCCGCCACGAGCACCTCGTCGGTGACATCCTCGGCCGCCTCCACCGTGGCGGTCCCGTCCTCGAGGGAGACGCTCACCGAGCTCACGCCCGCGACGCCCTCGAGCGCCTTGGTCACGTGGGCGACGCAGTGCTGGCACATCATTCCGGTCACGTTGAGGGTCCTGGTCATGGCTGTATCCTTTCTCGCGGACTCTATGTGCACGTCGGCGGGCGCCGGCGCGGACTGCGGCTTGGCGGGCTTCCAGGTGCGCAGGCGAAGGGCGTTGGTCACCACGAAGACCGAGCTGAAGCCCATCGCCGCGGCGCCGATCATCGGGTTCAGGGTCACGCCCCACGGCGAGAGCGCGCCGGCCGCCACGGGGATGCAGATGGCGTTGTAGAAGAGCGCCCAGAAGAGGTTCTGGCGGATGTTTCGCATCGTTGCGCGGGAGAGCTCCATGGCCGTGGCGACGTCGGCGGGGTCAGAGTGCATGAGCACCACGTCGGCCGAGCCGATGGCCACGTCCGTGCCGGCGCCGATGGCAACGCCCACGTCGGCGCGCGCGAGCGCAGGGGCGTCGTTGATGCCGTCGCCGACCATGGCGACCACGTGGCCGGAGCGCTGCAGCTCGCGGACCTTCTCCTCCTTCTGCGCGGGCAGCACGCCTGCGATGACCTCGTCCACGCCAACCTTTCGCGCCACCGCGGCCGCCGTCGCCTCCTGGTCGCCGGTGAGAAGCACGGTGCGCACGCCCATCGCGCGCAGCCGGGAGACGGCAGCCGCGCTCGTGGGCTTGACGGGGTCGGCCACGGCGACCATCCCGAGGGCGCGGCCGTCCAGCGAGAAGAACAGCGCGGTCTTGCCCTCGGCGGCCAGCGCCTCGGCGGAGCCCGCCAGCTCTTCGAGCCTCACGCCGTGCACGGCCATGAGCCGGGCGTTTCCGGCGAGGGCGGGGACGCCGTCGACGGTCGCAGAAAGGCCGCCGCCCGGGACCTGCGCGAAGTCCGCGACCCGCGCCGGGGCGTCCGCGCCGGGATGCCTCTCGTCCACGTAGGCGCAGACGGCCGCGGCAAGCGGGTGCTCGCTCTTGCGCTCGAGGGCGCCAGCCACGCGCGCGAGGTCCTTCTCGCCCACCCCGGACGCGAGGCGCACGTCGGTCACCACGGGCGAGCCGGCCGTCACGGTGCCGGTCTTGTCGAGCACCACGGCGTCCACGCGGCAGGCGGTCTCGAGCGCCTCGGCGGACTTGATGAGGATGCCGTTGGCCGCGCCGCGACCGGTGCCCACCATGATGGCCGTGGGCGTGGCGAGGCCGAGCGCGCACGGGCAGCTGATCACGAGGATGGAGATGGCGTGCGTGAGGGCCGTGGCAAAGTCGCCGGCGACGACCGTCCACGCGACGAGCGTGACGGCCGCGATGGCGATCACCACCGGCACGAAGACTCCGGCGATCCTGTCCGCCGTGCGCTCGATGGGGGCCTTTGAGCTCGTTGCCTCGTCCACGAGGCGGATGATGCCGGCGAGCGTGGTGTCGTCGCCCACGGCGCGCGCCTCCATGACGAACCAGCCGCTGGTGGAGACCGTGGCCCCGGTCACGCGCGCCCCCACGCCCTTCTCGGCGGGCACGCTCTCCCCCGTGATGGCGGACTCGTCCACGGCGGCGGAGCCTTCGACGACCACGCCGTCCACGGGCACCGCCTCCCCGGCGCGCACGACCACCCGCTCGCCGACCGCGACGTCCTCCACGGGGACCACGACCTCTGAGCCGTCGCGCAGGACCGTGGCCGTCTTGGGGGCGAGGTCCATGAGCGCGGTGATGGCGTCGGTCGTGCGCCCCTTGGCGCGCGCCTCGAAGTACTTGCCGAGCGTGATGAGGGTGAGGATCATGCCGGCCGAGTCGAAGTAGAGGTTGTGCGCGGCGGCGTGCACCGCGGCAAGGTCGCCGGAGCCGTAGCCGAGCGCCATGCGGTAGAGCTGCGCCACGCTCCAGACAGCCGAGGCCGCGGACCCCAGCGCGATGAGCGAGTCCATGTTGGGCGCGCGGTGCGCGAGCGTCCTGAAGCCCGTGACGAAGTAGTGGCGGTTTGCCACGAGGATGGGCGCACAGAGCAGGAGCTGCGTGAGCGCGGCGGCCATCATCCCTTGCTCGCCCGCGAGCGCGGGCGGCTGCGGCCAGCCGAACATCGGGCCCATGGCAACGTAAAAGAGTGGCACGGAGAAGATCGCTGAGACGACGAGCTGGTTGCGCTTCTCGGTGATGGCGCGCTCGGCCGCCGCGCCGGGCCGCTCGGCGGGCTCAGCCGCGCGGGTCCCGGACGTGCGCGGCGCGCGGCGACGCGCCCCGTAGCCGGACTTCTCGATGGCCTCGACCACGGCGGCGGCCGTCTCGGGCGCGCCGTCGTAGTCGAGCTCCATCGAGTTCTTGAGCAGGTTGACGTTCGCGCAGGCCACGCCATCTACTCCGGACGCGGCCTTCTGAACGCGCGCGGAACACGCCGCGCAGGTCATGCCCTCTATGTCAAAGGTCTCCTTCATCAGAGCCCCCTCCCGTGACTCGAGGGGCAGTCCCCTCGTGTCGTCGATCGCCGCGTGAGGCAAAGGGACCGTCCCTTTCGTCTCACATGAACTTCTTGAAGAGGTCCATGACCTCGCCGGTGACCTCGGTGTCCCCGGCCTGGATACGCTCGACCACGCAGGTTTCGAGGTGGTCGCGCATGACCTCGCGCGAGATGGCCTTCACGGCGGACTCCACGGCGGCGAGCTGCGTGAGCACGTCCCCGCAGTAGCGGTCCTCCTCCACCATCTGGCGGATGCCGTTGAGCTGACCCACCGCGCGGTTGATGCGCCGCGTGACGTCACGCTTGAGCTCGGGCGAGCGCGGCGTGTGCTTGTGTGCCGCGCGGCAGCAGTCCCTCTCGACCATGTCCCTCCCCTTCGACGGTAGACATACCCCCAGGGGGTGTCGTCTCTGACAGGAGAGTATACCCCTTGGGGGTACCCGTCAACTCGGACGCGTCACTTTTCCACCCAGGAGAGCCTCTGCGCCGCGCAATTTGGCCCTTCAGTCCATGAAATCGCCGACGCAGTGTGCAGTTTGGCCTCTCGGTCCATGACTTTTTGGGGTTCGGCGAGACCGGCGAGAACGTTTGCCCAGTTGGGATGATAAGTAATTGAATCTGTTTGCGTAAACTGGGCCAATAAGCCTGGACTGAGGGGCCAAACTGCACACGCGACCCCCGTTTTCATGGATCGAAGGCGCGAATTGCACGCGGAGCGGACTTCGCGCCCGCCGCGGGACGGCGAGGGGCGGGCGGGCGGCGCGAGTATGCTACGTTTCATGCACCGGGAAAGGCCCTCGACGCGCAGTTTGGAGTCCCATGAAGCCGAAAACGCTTGGCACCGACCGCCTCACCCTGCGCCCCTGGCGCGACGACGACGCGCCTGCGCTCTACCTGCTCGCCCGAGACCCTGAGGTGGGCCCGCGCGCCGGATGGCCCGCCCACGTTGACGAAGCGGACAGCCTGCGCGTCATCCGCGAGGTGCTGAGCATGCCAGAGACCTACGCCCTCGTGCTGCGCAACGGCGACGAGCCCGATGCGCCCGTCGGGGCGATCAGCCTCATGTTCGGGTCCGCCTCCACCCTGGCAAGGGACGCGCGGGAAGCGGAGCTGGGTTACTGGATCGGAAGGCCCTTCTGGGGCCGGGGTCTCGTGCCCGAGGCCGCGCGCGAGCTCATCCGCCACGGCTTCGAGGAGCTGGCGCTGCAGACCATCTGGTGCGGATACTACGAGGGCAACGAGCAGAGCAGGCGCGTGCAGGAGAAGCTCGGCTTTGTTCCCGACCACGTCATCGACTGCGAGCCGCGCCCGCTGCTCGGCGACACGGCACGCACCCACGTGAACGCGCTCACGCGCGAGCGCTGGGAGAGGATGTCTTGGTCGAGCTAGCCGCGACGCGCGACGCACGCGCCGGCGACCGCAACGACGAGGCAGGTCGCCAGTGCGAGCGCGTTACCAAGGGCGGGCTCGAGGGCGAGAAGCGCCGCCGCCGGCAGCGTGCACGCGCCGCAGAGCAAGGCGCTGAGCGCACCCAGCCTACCTAGATACGAGGCCTGCGAGCCGAGAACCCTCTCGCCGAGCATGACGCACCTCCCGCAACGGCTTACCCTACCCTCACGATAGGGCGCCGATGTAAGCTTGACGTAATAGCTGGTAAAGGGTGCTGCAAAGGACACGGCTGCGGCTAGGGGCCAGCGGGTGTGCGAGAAGGGCCGCCAAGCGCTAAGCTCTTCTCGCACACCCGTCGAAAGGACCCCCATGAACGACTTCACGTTCTTCTCCCCCACCCGCTTCGTCTTTGGCCGCGGCGTCACCGACCGCGTGGGAGACGAGCTCGCCTCAGCGGGCTACGCGCACGCGCTCGTGGTCTACGGCCAGGGCTCGGTCGTGCGCACCGGGACCCTCGGCCGCGTGCTCGCCTCGCTTGACGCCGCCGGGATCGCCCACACCGAGCTCGCGGGCGTCCGCCCCAACCCCGAGGTCGGCCTCGTCCGCGAGGGCGTGACGCTCGCCCGGGAGTGCGGCGCTGACCTCGTGCTGGGCGTGGGCGGCGGCTCGGTCATCGACACCGCCAAGGCCATCGCCCTCGGCGTCCCCTACGAGGGCGACGTCTGGGACCTCTTCGTGGGAGCCGCGAGCCCCGTCGCCGAGGGCAAGCTCGACGTGGCGAGCGTGCTCACCATCCCCGCGGCGGGCTCCGAGGCGAGCGCCTCGGCCGTCATCACCAACGACGCGTGTCAGCTCAAGCGCGGCCTCTCGAGCGAGCTGCACCGACCGGTCATTGCCTTCATGGACCCGGAGCTCACCTTCACCCTGCCCCCGTACCAGACCGCCGCGGGCGTCACCGACATGATCGCCCACGTCATGGAGCGCTACTTCTCGAGCGTGGGCCCCGTCCCCGTGACCGACAACATCGCCTGTGCCCTGGTCCGCGCGCTCATGCAGGAGGCGCCGCGGGCACTCGCCGACCCCGAGGACTACGACGCCCGCGCCAACGTCATGTGGGCCGGCACCCTCGCCCACAACGACCTCGCCGGGCTCGGGCGCAACGCCAGCCCCGCCGGTCGAGCAGGCGGCTGGGAGAGCCACGCCCTCGAGCACGAGCTCTCCGCGCACGACGCCTCAATCACGCACGGTGCCGGCCTCGCCGTCATCTTCCCCGCCTGGCTGCGCTACGTCTGGGCCGACCGCCCCGAGCGCATCCTCTCCTTCGGGCGCGACGTCTTTGGCATCGAGCCTGTGGACGCCGAGGCGGACGGCGTCGACGTGACCCCCGAGGAGGCCGTGCGCGACGCCGCGGAGGCCACGATCGACGCCCTCCAGGACTTCTTCGTCTCCATGGGGATGCCGCGCACCCTGGGCGAGCTCGGCGTCACGGCCGAGCAGATCCCGGCGCTTCTCGCCACGCTCGAGCAGAACAAGGGCGCGGAGTTCGGCGACCTCAGGCGCATCACGCTCGACGACGCGCGCGCGATCTACGAGTCCGCACTGTAGCCGCCGGCTGGGGTCCGCCGGAGCGCTTAGCGATCCGGGGTTATGGCAATCGGCGGCGCAGGGCTGCTTAGCAATCCGGGGTTGTGGCAGGCACGACCCCGCCCGCGGCCGACCGGGCGAGAAGAACCACGGCCCTCAACTGGGCTTTCTCTCCGGTCAACGCGGCCGGGGAGCCCTCGGGCCGCCACAACCCCGGATTGCTAAGCAGCCCTGCGCCGCCGATTGCTGCCACAACCCCAAAAACCTAAGCGCCCTGAGTGGCCCGCACGCCGCGTCTGCCTTTCGTGTTGACCGCACCCACGTCGACGCAACCCCCCCCCTCGTGCGAAAAATCACGTCCGGTCACCCTCGGTACCCATCAGACTCTTAACTTGGTCCCCAACGCGCCCGATGGCCGGCTCACCTGTGCCGCTCGCCGGGCGCACACGGAGCCTCCATACCGGGTTTTGCCCCTTGACCTGCACGTGGAAGACACCCGACAGCCACGTGGAAGTCTCCCGGAAGGCTCGTCCTGATACGCTCCCTCCCCCAATCCGCAGCCAGACAGGAGGGAGAGGACATGAGAGAGACACGACCAGCGAGGCCCCGGAGGAGGGCGGGCACGGCGAGAAGGGCCTGGGCCGTGCTGCTCGCCCTAGCGCTTGCGCTCGGGCAGGCACTCGGAGTCGCGGGCAGGGCCGGAGCCGCGGCGGCGAGCCAGGGCACCATGACCGTCACGAGGGTGACCGACATCCAGGACTGGCCCGACATCAACGCACCGTTCAGGAACTTCCACTCCTTCGAGGCCTCCGGAGCGGGCGTCGTCGAGGCGACGGCCTACTGCGGGGACAAGACGATGGCGACGCCGGGGGCGGGCACGACCTTCTCGGGAGGCTACGCGCTGGGCAGCCCCCTGGTCGACTACATCCTCTACCACGGCTACTCCTCGACGCGCACCGAGGGGTACGGCTGCACGCCGGGCAAGTTCTACGTGGCGACGCAGTACGCGCTCTGGCTCGCGCTCCCCGACAAGGCGGGCAGCCACGCCGAGGTGCACGACGAGCTCACGAGGACCTACGCCGCGGTGCGCGACGCCGTCTCACAGATGCTCTCCGAGGCGCAGGCGTACGCCGACGCCGGGGGCGGCGGGCCCGAGGCCGGATGCGCCGTGTACTGGCCGAGCCCGGACGGCGTCCTGCAGGGCATGGTGACCAGGACCAACCCGACCGGCACGCTCGAGCTCGCCAAGACGAGCGCGCGGCCGGCGCTCTCGGGCGGAAACGACCTCTACGACCTCGCGGGCGCCGTCTACGGCGTCTACTCGAGCCCTGAGTGCGACGCAGCCTCCGAGGTGGTGCGCCTCACGACCGACGCGACGGGCCGCGCGGTCGCCGCGGGGCTCCCCGTGGGCACCTACCACGTGCGCGAGATCACCCCCGCGAGCGGCTTTGCGCTCGACTCCCAGACCCACGAGGTCCGCGTGGAGAGCGCCTCGACGACGCGCCTCGACGTGAGCGACGCCCCGCAGGCCGACCCCGTCACCGTGGTCATTGCCAAGGTCGACGCGGAGACCTCGGCCGGCACCGCCCAGGGCGACGCCACGCTCGCGGGCGCCGAGTTCACGGTCCGCTACTACGCGGGCTCCTACGGCTCCGCAGACGAGCTGCCCGGGCAGGCCACGCGCACCTGGGTCGTCGCCACAGGCGCGGACGGGACCGCCTCGCTTGACGCCAACCACCTCGTGAGCGGGGACGCCCTCTACACCAACTCGGCCGGTGACGTGGTCCTGCCGCTCGGCACCGTGACCGTCCAGGAGACCCGTGCGCCGCGCGGCTACCTCGTCACGGACACGTCGCTTCACCTGCAGCGGGTCACGTCCTCCGGCACGCTTGAGACCGTGGAGGCCTTTGTCGCGCCGGCCGTTGCCGACGAGGTGGTCCGCGGAGGCGTCTCCGTGCCCAAGATAGACCACGAGCTCGAGGAGGGCGTCGCCCAGGGAGACGCCACGCTCGCGGGCGCCGCCATCTCGATCGTGAACGCCTCGGCCGCCCCCGTGCTCGTGGACGGCGCCGAGCACGCCCCCGGCGAGGAGGTCATGACCATCGTGACCGGCGCTGACGGCACCGCCTCCACGGGGGCGGACGCCCTGCCCTATGGCACCTATCGACTCGGCGAGAAGAGCGCGCCCGAGGGCTACCGGCTCAACGCCACGTGGTCCGTCACCGTCTCCGTCCAGCAGGACGGCCAGGTGGTCCAGGCGCAGACGCTCGCCGACGAGGTCGTCCGCGGGGCGGCTCAGGTCGCCAAGGCAGACGCTGATCTGGGGGAGAGCAGCGCGCAGGGCGACGCCACGCTCTCCGGGGCAGAGATCTCCATCTACAACCGCTCCGAGTCCGCGGTACTCGTGAACGGCGTGCTCTACCAGCCCGGCGACGTCGTCGCGCGCATCGTGACGGACGCCTCCGGGCAGGCCGCGACCGAGCCGCGGGCGCTCCCCTTTGGCACCTACCAGGCACGCGAGACGGCCGCCCCGGCGGGCTACCTCGTGAACGAGGGCTGGTCCCAGACCTTCCAGGTCCGCGAGGACGGCCAGGTGGTTCGTCTTGAGGGGCTCTCCAACGCCGTGGCGCGGGGCGGGGTCGTGGCGCGCAAGGCAGACCTCGACTGGGGCGCCTCGAGCCCGCAGGGAGACGCCACGCTCGCGGGCGCCGAGCTCACGATCTACAACCAGAGCGCGGCTGCCGTCGTGGTGGGCGGCCACACCTACCAGGTGGGCGAGGCCGTGGCAACCGTCGCCACGGACGAGTCCGGCGAGGCGAGAAGCGCCGCGGACGCCCTGCCCTTTGGCACCTACGAGATTCGCGAGACCGCCGCGCCCGAGGGCTACCTCGTGAACGAGGGGTGGAGCCGCACCTTTGAGATCCGCTCCCACGGGCAGGTGGCCGACCTCACCTCCGAGACCGACGCCGTGGCCGACGACGTCATCCGCGGCGGGGCGGAGCTGCGCAAGGTAGACCGCGAGCTTCTGGGCGCGGGCGCCGAGGACGCCTCCCTGCCGCTGGGGGCGGCCACGCTCGCGGGCGCGCGCATCGAGATCGCCAACGCGTCCGAGCACGCCGTCGTGGTAGACGACGCCACCTTCGAGCCGGGCGAGGTCGTCCTCACGCTCGTGACCGACGAGCGGGGCTCCTGCGCCACCGAGGCAGACGCCCTGCCCTTTGGCACCTACGTGGCGCGCGAGACCGCAGCGCCCGAGGGCTACCTCGTGAACGACGGCTGGTCCCAGACCTTCCAGATTCGCGAGGACGGAGCCGTGACGGACCTCACGGCAGACAAGGACGCGGTCGACGACCAGGTCGTGCGCGGAGACCTCAGCTTCACCAAGGCCGAGGAGGGCACGCAGCGCCGCATGGCCAACGTGGCCTTCCGCCTGACGAGCCAGACGACCGGGGAGTGGCACCTGCTCGTCTCGGACGAGAACGGCATGGTGGACACGAGCGCTTCCTGGAACGGTCGCGAGAGCGGCGTCAACGAGAGCGACGCCGCCCTGCGCGAGGACGGAACCGTCGACGAGACGCTGCTCAGGGCAGCCTCCGGCATATGGTTCTCCGGCCGCACGGACACACGGACCAGCCCCGCGGACAACCTGGGCGCCCTCCCCTACGACACCTACCTCCTCGAGGAGCTCCCCTGCGCCGCCAACGAGGGACACCGCCTCGTCTCGACGCTCGTGACCATAAGCCGCGACGGCGTGAACCTCGACCTGGGAACCCTGGACGACGAGACCCTCCCCGAGCCCGAGCCCCCGGCCGCGGCCACGACCCAGCTCTCCGACGCGACGGCCGACCACGACGCCCCGAGCTACGCCGACTCGACCGTCACCGACACGGTCAGCCTGACGAACCTCTCCGTCGGGGAATCCTACGAGGTGCGCGGGACCCTACGCACCGTGGAGGGCGGCGAGGACGGCGAGAAGGTCGTCGGGCAGGTGCGTGACACCGGGCAGACCTCGTTCGTCGCGGACAATACGAGCATGGAGGTCCAGATCTCCTTTGACCTCGACGCCGACGCCCTCGCCGGGAAGACCGTGAACGCGGCAGAGGAGCTGCTGTGCGAAGGCGAGGTCGTGGCGTCCCACGACGACCTCTCAGACGAGGGCCAGTCCGTGCATCTGCCGAGCGTCACGACTTCGGCTCACGACGACGAGACCGGCAGCCGCGCGAGCGCGGAGACGGGGGCGCGGACCCTGGTCGACACCGTCCGCCTCGAGAACCTCCTCGTGGGAGAGACCTACGTGCTGCGCTCTTCCGCGCACGCGCGGAACGTGGCCGAGGACGGCAGCACCTCCGACGGCGGCGTGCTTCCCTCCCCGGGAGGCGGCGAGGCGACGGCGGAGCGCGAGTTCGTGGCCAACGCGCAGAACATGGAGGTGACGGTGGAGATAGACTACGACGCCTCCGCGCTCGAGGGGCGAGACGTCGTGGCCTTTGAGGAGCTCAGGCGCTCGGGCGTTCTTCTCGCCGTGCACGCGGACGTGGACGACGCCGAGCAGACGCTGCGCGTGCCCTCGGTGGAGACGCAGGCCACGGCCGACGCGACCGGGACGCGGGAGCTGCCCGCCGAGGCGGGCCAGGTCGTGACCGACCTGGCGCACGTGGCGAACCTCGTTGAGGGCGAGACCTACGAGCTCACCGCCACGCTGCACCTCAAGGGGCGCGACGAGGGCGGCCGCGTCGTCGACCTGGGCGAGCTGACGGACGCCGCAGGCGAGCCGCTCACGGCCACCACGACCTTCGTGGCGCAGGCGGGAGAGGCGGACGTCGAGCTCTCCCTGCCCGTGGACGCCGAGGCCCTGGCCGGGGAGGAGGTCGTCTTCTTCGAGCGGCTCTCCTCGCGCGGCGTGACGCTCGCCCTCCACGCGGACATAAACGACGCCGACCAGACGCTCGCCGTGCCCGCACCGGACGAGCCGGCCGCACCCGAGGAGCCTGCGGCCCCCACCGGAGGCGTGCCGGCCACGGGCGAGGCGGCAGGGATCGCGGCTTCGGTTGCCCTCGCGGGACTCGCGGTCGCGGGCGTGGGCGCGCTGCTCGCGGCCAGGCGCCGCTAGCCGGCCTGGCGCGGGGTCGGGACGCCCTCGGGGGCGCCCGGCCCCGCGGGCCAACATCACACGCGCAGCCGGCTGGCTGAGCGCACGCAGAGAGGGGCGGCGATGAAGGGGTTCATGTACCAGGTCGTGCTCTCGCCTGACGAGGGGGTGCCTGGCAGGTCAGCGTCCCCGATCTGCCAGGCTGCTTAACCTGCGGAGACTCCCGCGAGGAGGCCCTGCTCATGGCTGCGGACGCCATGCGGACCTACGTGGCAGCGCTTCTCGCCGACAAGCGGCCCATCCCGGAGAGCACCACGAGACCCTGCCCGCCTGGCGCACAGGACTGCATGGTCTTCTTTGAGACGAACGCGGAGTACCTCACGGAGAACGCTCCCGCGGGGGCAGCCCAGCAGCAAAGCGCACTGGCGTAGCCCCACGGGCCGCCGAGCTCGAGGGCGCCGACAAGTTCCGCGCGGAGGACATCGACGACGGCCACCCCGGCCCCTACAACGACTTCAACGGCATCACCTCCAAGTACGGAGCTCACTTCATCCTGCGCATCGACAAGATCCTCATGAAGGAGCGCTACTACGACGCCGTCGTGAACGGCGTCACCAAGTCGAGCTTCCCGCCCGTGCCGGTTGACTACGGCTACCGCGACTCCACCAACTTCTGGTACACGCGCTTCCCGCGCCTCGCCAAGCCCATCGCCGAGCCCATCCCCGCGGCCAAGGAGGTGGACATCGACTCCATCCGCTACGCCGCCAACCGCGCGGACGACACGGTCAAGTTCATCGACGACGCGCTCAAGAACTTCGTCAAGGTGCCGCAAACTTCTGTGCAATCGCTGGTTTTTGTCGCCCGCCGCCCCGGGACGGCGATAATTGACGGGCCCCGCTGCCAAGACGAAGGAGCCCCATGGAGGCTGCGTTCTTTGACTTCATCAACCAGTTTGGCTACCTCGCGGTAGCCGGCCTCATCCTCTTCGAGAACATCTTCCCGCCCATCCCGAGCGAGCTCATCCTGCCCCTCTCGGGCTTCTTCACCACCACGACGGACATGACGCTGCCGATCACCATCGTCGCGGCCACCGTCGGCTCGGTCGTCGGCGCCTTCCTCCTCTACGGCATCGGGCGCCTGCTCTCGCGCGAGCGCCTCATGCGCTTCTTCGCCACGCGCCCGATGCGCCTGCTCGGCTTCAAGCCCGACGACGTCGCGAGCGCCGTGGACTGGTTCGACCGCAAGGGTCAGATCACCGTCCTCATCTGCCGCTGCGTCCCCATCGTGCGCAGCCTCATCTCCATCCCCGCCGGAACGGCCAAGATGAACCCCGCTCGCTTCGCGCTCTACACCCTCGTCGGCTCCGCCGTCTGGAACACGGTGCTCGTGTCCCTCGGCGCGGCCGCCGGCAGCGCCTGGGCCACCGTCTCCGCCCAGGCCGAGTGGATCTCCGACGTGGTGAAGTACGTCATCTACGCGATCATCGCCGTCATCGTCATCTTCTGGGTCGTCAAGCGCATCGTCCCCGCGATCAGGGAGCAGCGCGCCGAGCACTAGCCCCTCGGGCGACCCCCGCGCAGCTTGCGCCGCATAACCGACCGCTCGTGCCACGCAGGCACCACTCGGCGCCCCCCGGGCTATTCTCGGAGCCGGGGCGCTCCCCCTGCGCGCGTGCCAATCGTGTCCGCATACGGGCCGATTGTGTCAGCGTCGCCGGGGCCTGCCGCCCGCACCGTATCATCAGGGCGAAGACAAGGCCCCAAGAAGGAGCGCAGATGAGACACGCCGACCTTATTGAGAAGATGTCGCTCGCGGAGAAGTGCGCCATGCTCCAGGGAGCGACCACCTTCGGAACCCAGCCCATCGAGCGGCTGGGCATCCCGTCCGTCGAGTTCTCCGACGGACCCTCCGGCGTCCGCCACCAGGCGGGCGCGGCGGACCACCTCGGGCTCAACGCCTCCGAGCCCGCCACCTGCTTCCCCACCGCGGTCACGATGGCGAGCAGCTGGGACGTCGAGCTCGAGGAGCGCGTCGGCGCCGCCATGGGCGAGGAGGCCGTCTCGCAGGGCGTGGGCACGCTGCTCGGCCCCGGCCTGTGCATCAAGCGCAACCCGCTGTGCGGGCGCAACTTCGAGTACTTCTCGGAGGACCCGTACCTCACGGGCAAGATGGCCGCGGCCGCCGTGCGCGGCATCCAGTCCGCGGGCATCGGCGCCTGCCCCAAGCACTTTGCCGTCAACAGCCAGGAGATGCGCCGCCAGGCCTCCGACTCCGTCCTCGACGAGCGCACCCTGCGCGAGATCTACCTCACGGGCTTCGAGGAGGTCGTGCGCGAGTCCGCGCCCAAGACCATCATGACCTCCTACAACCTCGTGAACGGCACCTACGCCAACGAGAACCCCCACCTGCTCAAGGACATCCTGCGCGACGAGTGGGGCTTCGACGGCGCCGTCGTGACCGACTGGGGCGGTTCCAACGACCACGTCGCCGGCGTGGCGTCCGGCTCCACCTACGAGATGCCCAACCCCGGCCTCGGCTCGGCGCGCGAGCTCATGGACGCCGTCGCCGCGGGCACGCTCTCCGAGCACGACATCGACGAGCGCGTCGACGAGGCCATCGAGCTCGCCCTCTCCGTGGGCCCGGCCGTCGCCGCCGCCCCGAGCATCTTCGACGTCGACGCCCACCACGCGCTGGCCCGCGAGGCCGCAGCCGCGGGATGCGTGCTGCTCAAGAACGAGGACTCGCTGCTGCCGCTGCCGGCGCACGCCAAGGTCGCCCTCATCGGTGACTTCGCCAAGACCCCGCGCTACCAGGGCGCGGGCTCCTCCGCCGTCAACTGCACGCGCGTCGACAGCCTGCTCGACCTCATCGGCGAGACGGACCTCGACCTCGTGGGCTACGAGCCCGGCTTCGACCGCAACGGCGGCGAGAACGCCTCCCGCCGCTCCGCCGCGCTCGACCTCGCCCGCCGCGCCGACGTGATCCTGCTCTGCCTCGGCCTCACCGAGATCCAGGAGTCCGAGGGTGCCGACCGGCTCACCATGCGCCTGAACGACAACCAGGTCGAGCTCGCCCACGCCGTCGCCGAGGTCAACCCCAACGTCGTGGTCCTTCTCTCCGCCGGCTCGTGCGTCGAGACCGACTGGATGGCCGACGCCCGCGCCGTGCTCTACTGCGCGCTCGGGGGCCAGGCCGGCGCCGGCGCCGCCCTCGACGTGGTGCGCGGCCTCGTCTGCCCCTCCGGCAAGCTGACCGAGACCTGGCCGGTGCGCCTCTCCGACGTGCCCTCCTCGGCCAACTTCCCCTCCGAGGACAGGAACGCCGAGTACCGCGAGGGAATCTACGTCGGCTACCGCTACTTCCAGACCGCGCACGTCCCCGTTGCCCTGCCGTTTGGCTTTGGCCTCTCCTACACGAGCTTCTCCTACTCCGAGCTCGAGGCGTCGGCCGAGGGCGTCACCTTCACGCTCACCAACGAGGGCACCTGCGCCGGCGCCGAGGTCGCCCAGCTCTACGTGGCCAAGCCCGACCACGAGGTCTTCCGCTCCGAGCAGGAGCTCAAGGGCTTCGCCAAGGTCTACCTCGAGCCCGGCGAGAGCCGTCGCGTGAGCATCCCGCTCGACGAGTCCTCCTTCCGCTACTTCAACGTCAAGACCAACTCCTGGGAGGTCGAGGGCGGCACCTACGAGCTGCGCGTCGGCGCCTCCTCCGAGGACGTCCGCCTCACCGCCTCCGTCACGCTCGACGGCACCGGCGCCCCCAACCCCTACGAGGGCGTCGACGTGGCCCCGTACGAGGTCGCCAACGTCCTCAAGGTCGACGACGGGCACTTCTCGGCGCTTCTCGGCCACCCCATCCCCGACGGCCGCGCGCGGATCGAGCGCAACGTGTGCTTCCGCGACCTCAACCACGGGCGCTCGCTCATCTTCTGGATCGTCTGGGTGGTCCTGCGCACGCTCAAGAACTCCGCCGACCGCAAGGGCCAGCCCAACCTCAACGTCCTGTTCATCTGGAACATGCCGCTGCGCGCCATCGGCAAGATGACCAACGGCATGGCGGACATGGGCGTCGTCGACGCGCTCGTCCGCGAGGTCAAGGGCTTTGGCTGGGGAGGCGTCGTCCTGTTCGCGCTCGCGCTGCTGCTGAACTGTGGCGTCGGGATCGCCATCCTGCTCTGGGTGCTGTGGATCCTCGTCCCCATCCTGCTCGCCTTCGTCATGAACCTCGTCAAGAACGGGCAGACCCGGCGCCTGCTGGGCTAGGCCGTCCCCGCACACGAACCAAGGAGCAAGCACATGAACTTCTGGAACAACTTCGCCGAGAAGCACCCCAAGGCAGCCACGTGGATCCGTGAGGGCGGCCTGTTCGTCATCGTCTCCAACGTGATCACCGTCTTCAAGTACCTCATGCTCACGTTCCTGCCGGCGGCCTTCGCCTTCCTCGGCGACGCCTCCTTCGGCTGGCCGGGCATCCCGGTGACGCTGTTCGGGGAGACCTTCCAGTGGAACATCCTGGGCTACGACCAGGCGCACGGCGGACTCGCCTACTTCTGCGCCTACATGGTCGCCATGGTGATCGGCGAGTGCATCAACTTCCCGATCCAACGCAGCTTCGTCTTCCGCTCCAAGGGCAAGGTCGGCCCGCAGATTGCCTGGTACCTGGTGGCGTTCATCATCATCACCTGCATCGTGAACTCCATCAACTGCGTGTGGGTCGCCGTCGCCGGCATGTTCGTCCCCGACTGGATCTACAACATCGGCACGACGGTCCTGAACGGCGGCATCTCGATGGTCGTCTTCTTCTTCGTGAACAAGAAGATCTTCCCCGAGGGCGAGGCCAAGGCGGCCGAGAAGTAGCGCCCGGACCTCAAGCGAGAAGCGCCTCTCGAGGGGGCGGGCCGGCGGCTGTCCGGCCCGCCCCCTCGCCTTGTGCGCGCCTCCTCCCCAGCCGCCGCGAGCGGTCGGGTTTTCTCGGTGAACGGTCATCCATTTTGCTCGAGAAAAAAGCATCAACCACAAGGAGTATGTCATGTGGTCGTGATGCGACACAATATGTTGTGTTGTTTGCATTACGACAACGTAAGTTAACTTTTCAGCCTCACGAAGGGGCCGAAACTCTGGTACGTTGGAGCGTGCCGTTACCCTACGGCCAACATAACGACGAGCAACAAGGAGCGTGACCAGTGAGTCAGGAAGCATGGCAGGGATTCGTCGGCGGTAACTGGGAGCACGAGATCGACGTCCGCGACTTCATCCAGAAGAACTACACCCCCTATGACGGCGACGAGTCCTTCCTCGCCGGCCCCACCGAGAGCACCAAGACGCTCTGGGACGAGGTCATGGGCCTCTTTGCCAAGGAGCGCGAGGCCGGCGGCGTCCTGGACATGGACACCGACCTCGTCTCCACGATCGTCTCCCACCCCGCCGGCTACATCGACCAGCCGCTCGAGAAGATCGTGGGCCTGCAGACCGAGAAGCCCCTCAAGCGCGCCCTCATGGTCAACGGCGGCATCCGCATGGCCGTGGCCGCCTGCAAGCAGAACGGCTACGAGGTCGACCCCGAGATCGTCAACATCTACACCAACTACCGCAAGACGCACAACGCCGGCGTCTTTGACGTCTACACGCCCGAGATGCGCGCGTGCCGTCACAGCCACATCATCACCGGCCTGCCCGACGCCTACGGCCGTGGCCGCATCATCGGCGACTACCGCCGCGTGGCCCTCTACGGCGTCGACCGCCTCATCGAGGAGAAGAAGGCCGAGCACGCTGGCACCCAGAAGACCATGAACGAGGCCACGATCCGTCACCGCGAGGAGCTCGCGGAGCAGATCCGCGCCCTCCAGGAGCTCAAGCAGCTCGGCAAGATCTACGGCATCGACATCTCCGGCCCGGCCAAGACCTTCCAGGAGGCCGTGCAGTGGCTCTACTTCGGCTACCTCGCCGCGGTCAAGGAGCAGAACGGCGCCGCCATGTCCATCGGCCGCAACTCCACCTTCCTGGACATCTACGCCGAGCGCGACCTCAAGGCCGGCATCATCACCGAGGCCGAGGCGCAGGAGATCATCGACCACCTGGTCATGAAGCTGCGCATGGTCAAGTTCGCCCGCACCCCCGAGTACAACGAGCTGTTCTCCGGCGACCCGCAGTGGGTCACCGAGTCGCTCGGCGGCATGGGCGTCGACGGCCGCTCCATGGTCACCAAGACCGCCTTCCGCTACCTGCACACCCTCGAGAACATGGGCACCAGCCCCGAGCCCAACCTCACGGTGCTCTGGTCCACGCGCCTTCCCGAGGCCTTCAAGCGCTACTGCGCCAAGATCTCCATCACCACGAGCTCCATCCAGTACGAGAACGACGACCTCATGCGCGTCTACCACGGCGACGACTACGCCATCGCGTGCTGCGTCTCCTCGATGCGCATCGGCAAGGAGATGCAGTTCTTCGGCGCCCGCGCCAACCTCGCCAAGTGCCTGCTCTACGCCATCAACGGCGGCCGTGACGAGAAGACCGGAGAGCAGGTCGGCCCGAAGTTCCGCCCGGTCGAGGGCGACTACCTCGACTACGACGACGTGGTCGAGAAGTTCCGTGACATGATGGGCTGGCTCGCCGGCGTCTATGTCAACGCGCTCAACATCATCCACTACATGCACGACAAGTACTGCTACGAGCGCCTGCAGATGGCCCTGCACGACGAGCACGTGCACCGCTGGTTCGCCACGGGCATCGCCGGCCTCTCCGTCGTGGCCGACTCGCTCTCCGCGATCAAGTACGCCAAGGTCAAGGTCGTCCGCGACGAGACCGGCCTCGTGACCGACTACCAGGTCGAGGGCGACTTCCCCAAGTACGGCAACGACGACGACCGCGTCGACCAGATCGCCCACGACGTCGTCGAGGTCTTCATGAAGTTCGTGCGCGAGACCGACACCTACCGCAACTCGGTGCCCACGACCTCCATCCTCACGATCACCTCGAACGTGGTCTACGGCAACGCCACCGGCAACACGCCCGACGGCCGTCGCGCCGGCGAGCCCTTCGCCCCCGGCGCCAACCCGATGCACCGCCGCGACACCCACGGCGCCGTGGCGTCGCTCGCCTCCGTCGCCAAGCTCCCGTTCAAGGACGCCCAGGACGGCATCTCCAACACGTTCTCCATCGTGCCCAACGCGCTCGGCAAGGAGGGCGAGGTCATGTTCGGCGAGCTCGACCTCGACGCCCTGGGCGTTGACGTGGACATCCAGATCGAGAACCCCGCGCCCGACTGCGGCTGCTGCTAGCGACCCCAAGTGACTCAGAGGGGGCCGTCCCCTTCTGAGTCAGACGACCCAAGCGCGGGGAGGGACGCCCCTCCCCGCATCGAGAAAGGAACCGACATGACCACCGCCACCGTTGCTCCCGAGCAGGTCGACAACCTCGTCAACATGATCGACGGCTACGTCGAGGAGGGCGGCCACCACCTCAACGTCAACGTCTTCACCAAGGAGACGCTGCTTGACGCCCAGGCCCACCCCGAGAAGTACCCGCAGCTCACCATCCGCGTCTCCGGCTACGCCGTGAAGTTCAACTCCCTCACCAAGAAGCAGCAGGACGACGTCATCTCCCGCACGTTCCACGAGTCGATGTAGCGTCAACCTGACCTGTTAGTCGGGCCCGCCCGGCGTTCGCACGCAAAGTGCTTCGCGCGTAGCGCTCAGAAACTTTGCTTAGCGAATGCCGGGTGGGCTGTTTCAGCCGAGGGGTCGTTACAGGACGGGAGTGGAACGTGGCGGATGTGACGATGGGTACCGAGGGAGTGGCCCGTGACGGGGACGTCGTGGGGAGGGTGCACTCGATCGAGACGTTCGGGACGGTGGACGGCCCCGGGACGCGCCTGGTGGTCTTCTGCCAGGGCTGCCCGATGCGCTGCCTCTACTGCCACAACCCCGACACCTGGGAGTTCTGCCGCGCAGACGGCTCCGGCCCCGGCACGAGCGTGAGCGTCGCCGAGATTCTCGAGAAGTTCGAGCGCAACCGCCCCTTCTACCGGCGAGGTGGCATCACGGTCACGGGTGGCGAGCCGATGGCGCAGCCCGACTTCGTGGCCGCGCTCTTCCGCGCCGCACACGCCGCGCCCGCCGGGCGCATCCACACCTGCCTGGACACGAGCGGCGCCACGTTCTCCGCCGCCGGAGCCGCGCGCTTCTCGGCGCTGCTCGACGAGTGCGACCTCGTGCTTCTCGACATCAAGACGTCGGACGCGGAGGGGCATGAGCGGCTCTGCGGGCTGCCCGCGAGCCACGCCCGCGAGCTCGGGGACGAGCTGGCGCGCCGGAACGTCCCCACGGTGATCCGCCACGTCGTGGTCCCCGGGATCACGGACGGCGAGGATGAGGTCGCCGAGGTGGGCCGCATCATCGGCGACTGGGACAACGTCGTGGGGCTCGACCTGCTCCCCTACCACACGCTCGGCCGCGCCAAGTACCAGAACCTCGGCATCGAGTACCCCCTCGAGGGGGTGAAGGCGATGGAGCCCGCGCGCGCCAAGGAGCTGCGGCGCGTGGCGCTTCTCGCCCGTGCGAAAAGGCGGGCGGAGCGCGGGGCCAGATAGACGGCGGAGGGGCCGGACAGCCAGCGCGGCTGCCCGGCCCCTCGTCCTTCTCTGCCGCCCTGCTAGGCGGCGGGCGTGAAGGTGTAGCTCGCGGCCTCCTCGCCGCTCGTGGAGAGCTGGCGGCCCTCGAGCGTGATGCTGCTCACCGAGAGCACGTCCACGCCCTCCGGGAGCGCGTAGGACGTCGAGCCGTCCGTGCGCGCGCTCTGCATCAGGCTCGAGCCGGCGGAGGGGTCGCTCGCGTCAAAGACGACCATGTCGGTCCCGTCTGCGAGATGCAGGGTCACGAGGTCGTCGACGAACTGGCCGGACTCCGTGTCGACGCTCGTGCTGAGCGCGAGCCCGAGCGGGCCGAGCGTCGCCGTGGCGGCGTCACCGTCCGTGAAGTGGCGAGCCCCGAGGACCTTGGACGGCACCACGAGCTCGGTCGAGGCCGTGCCGGAGCCGCCTCCCGTGGCGTTCTCGTCATGCCAGAGCAGCTGCCAGCTGAGTCCGCCGACGACCTCGTCGGTCGAGCGGGCGTCGAAGTAGATGGTCCCGGTGAGCGCGTCATCCGTGGAGGCGTCGGCGTCGTAGGTGCAGACCAGGTTGGGACGCCCGTCGGTCGCGGTGCGCATCTGCAGGTCGTCGAGGCCCGCGTCCGTGCCGAGCGCAAGCCTGCCGTCATCTCCGCGCAGGGCGGCGACGGGCCCGCGCAGCGTGTACGCGGCCCTGCCGAAGCCGCCCTCGTCCACGACCAGCGTGTCAATCGTCAGCGTGTAGCCGTCAGCACCCACCGCCGTGCCCACCTCCTCGGTCGCCGCGGAAACGTCGGTCGGGTCGACGAGCTCGGGGGCGGAGGCCGGCGCGTCGCCCTGCTGGCCCACGGCGTCGTCGGCCGGCTGCTCGGCCGCCGGCTGGTCAGCGCCCTCCTGCTGCACGCCGCACCCCGTGAGCGCAACCGTCGCGCCTGACGTGGCGATCAGCGCCGTTGCGGCGAGCGCCCCGAACCGGAGCCATCCCCTAGATGCCCTTGCCACCGCACCCTCCCTCGGACGGGGCCCGCGGCCCGACTTCCCGGACACCCCTATCGTACCCCTTGCGGACACGGCCCGAGGATCTTCTCGCCAGGCGTGCGTGCGCCGCCTACGAGCGCTCCGCGATCTCCAGCACCAGACGCTCGGTCTTCTCCCAGCCGATGCAGGCGTCGGTGATGGACTGGCCGTACGTTCCGCCGCCCACGGGCTGGTTGCCGTCCACGAGGTAGGACTCGACCATGAAGCCGCGCACGAGGCGCCCGATGGCGTCCGAGCGGCGCACCGAGTCCATGACCTCGTGGCAGATCCTGATCTGCTGGAACGGGCGCTTGCCGGAGTTGTCGTGGTTGCAGTCGATGACGACGGCGGGGTTCTCGAAGCTCGCCAAGGTGTACTTCTCTGCCAGGCGCTCAAGGTACTCGTAGTGGTAGTTGGGGTAGTTGATGCCGTCCAGGCCCACGTAGCCGCGCAGCACCGCGTGCGCGAGCGGATTGCCCGTCGTCGAGACCTCCCAGTTGCGGAAGATGAAGGTCTGCGGCTGCTGGGCGGCGTAGATCGAGTTGAGCATGACGTCGGTCGAGCCGCCCGTTGGGTTCTTCATGCCCACCGGCATGGGCACGCCGGAGGCGACGAGGCGGTGCTCCTGGTTCTCGACGGAGCGCGCGCCGACCGCGATGTAGGCCAGCAGGTCGATGAGGTACTGGTAGTTGGTGGGGTAGAGCATCTCGTCGGCGGTGAAGAGGCCCGTCTCCTCCACCACGCGCAGGTGCATGTGGCGAATTGCCTTGACGCCCTCGAGCAGGTCGTCGCCGGCCTCGGGGTTGGGGTTGTGCAGCAGGCCCTTGTAGCCGATGCCCTTGGTGCGCGGCTTGTTGGTGTAGACTCGCGGAACCACGACGAGCTTGTCCGAGACCCGCTCGGCCAGGGCGGCGAGGCGCGTCGCGTAGTCAAGCACGGAGTCCTCGCGGTCGGCGGAGCATGGGCCGATGATGAGCAGGCGCCGGGGGTCCTCGCCGGAGAGCACCGCGGCCACGCGCGCGTCAAACTCCTCCTTGCGCCGAGCCATCTCGTCCGAGAGCGGCATCTCGGCACGGATGTCCTTGGGGATGGGCAGAAGGCGCTTGAACTTCATTGACATGCAGGTTTCCTCCGTCTTACTCGCTGGCGTGCCCGTATAGTATCGCGCGGGGCCGGCCGGGACAACGTCGTGGGTTGGTAGGACTTATTCACGTAACGCAGGGACGACGGACCCCGCGCCCGCGTCACCGACGCATGGCCTCGCGTGCAATTTGCGCCTTCAGTCCATGAGAGCGCGGTGCGCGTGCGCAGTTTGGCCCCTCGTTTCATGGATCGAAGGGGCCAATTGCACAGCGGGGGCACCCGGGTCTGCGCGGCAAGCGGCCGCAAGCGCTACCATGGGACGGACCGGCAACGCACAAGGAGGCACCATGCCCTGCACAACCATTCTCGTAGGCAAGAAGGCGAGCTACGACGGCTCCACGATCGTGGCTCGCAACGAGGACTCGTCCAACGGGGAGTTCTGCCCCAAGCGCTTCGCGGCGCGCCCCGCGCCCGCGGCGGGCTCCGTGTACCGCAGCGTGATCTCCCACCTCGAGATTGAGCTCCCGGATGGTGGCGTCCGCTACACCGCCATGCCCAACGCGGACCTCAAGGAGGGGCTCTGGGAGGAGGCGGGCTTCTCCGCGCACAACGTCGGGATGAGCGCCACGGAGACCATCACCTCCAACGAGCGCGTGCTCGCCGCCGACCCGCTCGTGCGCTACGACGAGAAGACCGGCACGCCCGGAGGCATCGGCGAGGAGGACATGGTCACGCTCGTGCTGCCGTACATGACGAGCGCCCGCGACGGAGTGCTGCGCCTCGGTGCGCTGCTCGAGCGCTACGGCACCTACGAGATGAACGGCATCGCCTTCTCGGACGCGGACGAGATCTGGTGGATGGAGACCGTCGGCGGTCACCACTGGATCGCGCGCCGCGTGCCCGACGACTGCTACGTCACGATGCCCAACCAGCTCGGCATCGACGACTTCGACCTTGACGACGCCTTCGGCGAGCAGGAGGAGAGCCTCTGCTCGGCCGACCTGCGCGAGTGGATGGCCGCTCACCACCTCGACCTGACGATCGGCGTCCGCGGCGGCCACTTCAACCCACGCGAGGCCTTCGGCAGCCACTCGGACTCCGACCACGTCTACAACACGCCGCGCGCCTGGGCCATGCAGCGCTTCCTCAACCCGCACGCGGGCCCCTGGGACAGCGCCGCGCCGGCTGACGACTTTGGCCCCGAGAGCGACTTCCTCCCCTGGTGTCGCGAGCCGGAGCGCAAGGTCACGATCGAGGACGTCAAGTACGCGCTCTCCCTGCACTACCAGGGTACGCCCTACGACCCCTACGGGACGGCCGGCAGCGAGTCGACCCGCGGAAGGTACCGCCCCATCGGCATCAACCGCAACAGCCAGCTCGCCGTGCTGCAGCTGCGGCCCGACGTCGCTCCCGAGCGCGCAGCACTGCAGTGGGTTGCCTACGGCTCCAACGCCTTCAACGCGCTCGTGCCCCTCTATGCCAACGTCGAGCAGACGCCGGCCTACCTCGAGGACACGACCACCCGCGTGACCAGCGAGAACTTCTACTGGGCCAACCGCCTCGTCGCCGCGCTCGCAGACGCCGCCTACGGCGCGTGCCTGCCGCACGTGGAGCGCTACCAGGAGGCGCTCACGAGCCGCTGCGTCGCGCTGGTGCTTGAGTGCGACGAGAAGAACGGCGACCTCGCAGCCTGCAACCAGGCGATCGCCGACGAGTGCCGCCGCCAGACGGACGAGCTGCTCGACAAGGTCCTCTACGAGGCGAGCATGCGCATGAGAAACGGCTTCTCCCGCAGCGACAACTAGCGGGGGCGCGATTCCATCGCACGAGGAGGCGTCCCGTCGGCCCGACACACCGGACCGACGGGACGCCTTCTCTGCAGGCTCTTCTCGGCCGGTGCTAGACCGTCATGCCGCCGTCGACGGCCAGGACCTCGCCGGTCAACGTGATTCGGCAGGCGCATGCAGGCTGACAGGGGCATCCGCGGCTGCTACCGGCCCTCGGCGGCGGCGCGCTCCACCTGTGCGAGCCGCTTCACGAGGTCGTCCTCCCCCACCTCGCGAATCACCCGGCACGGAACGCCCGCCGCGATCACGCCCGCGGGGACGTCCCGCGTGACGACGCTCCCCGCGCCTATCACGCTCCCGTCGCCGATGGTGACGCCGCCGCAGACGGTCACGTTGGCCCCCAGCCAGACGTTGTCGCCGAGCGTGATGGGCGCGGAGGTCTGGATCCCCTCCGAGCGCTGGGCGGGGTGCACGGCATGTCCGGCGCAGGCGAGCACGCACCCCGGGGCGATGAAGGTGCCCACGCCCACGTGGATGGGCGAGGTGTCCAGGAACGCGCAGTTGTAGTTGACGAGCGCGAATCCGTGAAAGTGGATGTTGAAGCCGTAGTCGCAGCGAAACGTCGGCTTGACCGTGGCGCGCGGGTGCCACGTCCCGAAGAGCTCCCCCAGGATGGCGGCGCGCCCCTCGAGGTCGGTCGGGTCGAGCTGGTTGAAGCGCCAGCACAGCCTCTGGGCGCGCGGCTGCAGGTCATTGGGCATGTCGAGGTAGCTCACGGCGTAGGGTGCGTCGGAGCGCATGAGGTCGAGCGCGGTCATACGGGTCCAATCGTCGGGCTCGGGCGGGGTGCCGGGTAGTCGGGCATGATTGTCGCACGTCAGAACGGCCGCGACCGCCCTAGAAAAGGCAGCGCTCGATGATGTCCCTGCCACGCAGGGCCCCCATCCATGCGGCCGGGATGGCGTCCGCCCCGTACACGATGCCGGCGAGCGCCCCGGCCACCGCCGCCGTGGTGTCCGTGTCGTCCCCGAGGTTGACCGCGCGCAGCACGCACTCCTCGTAGGACTCCGAGACCGCAAGGCACCAGAGCGCGGCGCAGTACGTGTCCCGCACGAAGCCCCCGGAGCGGATATCCTTCTCGCTAGCGGCGAGAAGGACCTCGTGGTCCGGGATGGCCTCCTCCGGCGAGGCGCCGGCCGCGAGCGCGCGCATCACGCGCACCATCTCCACGCAGGTCTCGGTTGAGACGGGGTGCGCGTGCGTGACGGCCGAGACCGCGCGGACCTCGTCGTCCGTGGCGTCCGTGAAGGCGAGCGGCGCGATGCGCATGAGCGAGCCGTTGCCGTTGTCGCGCTCGCCCGCGCAGCCCGTGCCGGCGGCGAGCGCGCGGGCCGTGGTGTTGCCGTAGTCAAAGACCACGCCGTCGATGGCGTAGGCGCCGTCGTCGATCCAGGCGCGAAACCGGGAGAGCATATCCGCCGTGTCCACGCGCCCGCAGGCGCGAATGCTGTCGCAGGTGGCGAGCGTCATGCTCGTGTCGTCCGACCAGGTTCCGGCCGGCTGGTCGTGCGTGCCGTGGCCGACCATCCCCGTGCAGGCGAGGCTCCCCCGCGGGCGAAACTCGTACGGCACGCCAAGCGCGTCACCCACAGCAAGGCCGTAGATTGCGTCACGAAGCGTTGGCATGCGCTCCTCCCTCCCCCGGGGCCACCTGCAGCAGCTCGCGTAGGTATCCGACGAACTCGTCCGGACCCTCCGGCGGGCAGTGGCCGATGACGAAGGTCTCTGGTGTCGGGTCCAGGCCCTCTATCGTGGCGAGAAGTGCACGCAGCCGCGCGGGGTCGAGGTAGCAGACGGACGGGTCGTCGCCGGAGTCGTAGTCCTCGCAGAAGCAGTCGCCCACGAAGAGGATGCGCTCCTCGGGGACGTAGACGAGCGTAGAGTCGTTGGTGTGGGGCGCGTCCGTGGCGATCAGGCGGGCCGTCACGCCGCCGAGGTCGATCGCGAGCTCGCCCTCAAACTCTATGTCGGCGGTCACGACGACGGGGTCCTCCCCGGGCGGGAACTCCTCGGCAAAGCCCTGGGCCGAGCGGATGTCAGCGCGGCGCGGGTCATCCGGGTCCGAGAGGATCCCGCGCGCCTCGAGCAGGTGCTCGTTCGTCTCTTTCCGGGCGACCGTGAGGCCGGCGACGGCGCTCATGCCAAAGCTGTGGTCCCAGTGCCAGTGCGTGAGCGCGGTGAGGTCGGGCAGCGGGAGGCCCGCCGAGACGAGCCCGCGGTAGAGGTCCGCGACGTGGCGCGGCGAGTAGCCCGCGTCGACGGCGAGCGCGAGGCGGTCCCCACGCACGAGCGCCAGCACGGGACGGTCAAGCTCCTCGACGTGCGGGAGATAGGATATGCGCTCCGACAGGCGAACGAGCGGCATGGCGCCTCCTTGCGTACTTGCCCGAAGTGGCAGAAACCCCGGGGCGGCTCTAAAGAAGCAGGTCGTAGCTTCCCTGGTCGATGTTGAACCTCATGTTGCCGACGGTCTGCTCAAGACCGAACGAGCCGTTGGGCCGGATGACGCTTTGTATGCCGCCGGGCGAGGGAAGGATCTGCGTCATCTGCCCCGTCGCGAGGTCAAAGCGCATGGTGCCGATCTGATGCTCGAGGTGCGTCGCGCCGTCGGAGCCGATCACGCAGCGAAAGCCGGTGTCCATGGGACCCTCCCGTTCTTCTCGCCTTCCCAGCCGTACGCCGACCGGGCCTCAGCGAGCGTCCGTCACGAAGACGCCGACGCGCACCTGCTTCCAGGGCGCGGCCTCCGGGTCCACCTGCAGCACACGCACCTCGAACGCCGCGGCGTGCCCGTAGAAGCACATCACCGAGAGCACGGCGTTCTCGTCCGATGGAACGTAACCGAGCTTGGTCCCATGGTAGCGCAGCGCAACTGCCTCGGAATCGTGCGGGTTGTCCGGCTCCGGGACAAGCTCGAGCAGCGTGCCCGCCTTGAGCTCCCCGAGCACCAGCGCACCATCCCAGAACTGGAACCCCGCGACGTTGAACGACATCAGCTGACGTGACGGCTCGTACATGTTGGCTCCCCTCTCTCGACTTGAGGGGAGTGTACAAGGGCAACCGGACAATAATTCAAGAGTCATACCGCGGCCAGCTTGTGCGATGAGGGCGTCCATCGAACCTCGCTGTCAGATGAATTGATGAATCAGCCCGGCGAAGCGAGGGAAGCCCTCTCAAATCCGGAGCAGATTCCGGATTTGAGAGGGCTTTCACTTGGCGCATGGGCCACGCCGTCCCTACCCCACCCGAACGATGTCGCGGTAGATCAGGCAATGTCGCTCGTCGAGCCGTTCGTCGGCGTGGTAGTGGCCGAAGTACCACTGGCGATAGCTCAACCGGTCCTCGAGCGCGTCAAACCACTCGTTGAGGCGGTCACGGCCCTCGCGGCCGCCACCAACGCCCGCCGCGCCGAGCGCCGCGGGCAGCATGCGGCTCGAGCAGCAGTGGGAGACCACCAGGTCCACGTCCCAGCCCACGGCGTCCAGGTTCTTCTCGCCACGCTCGAGTTCTTCGAAGCTGGGCAGCTCCTCGGGAAACCAGCTCCAGCCCTCCACGCGCCACTCCTTGTCGTGACTGGAAGCTCCGCCCATGGCAAAGACGCGCAGGTCACCCAGCTGATAGACCTCGCCGCGCATGAGGTGGACGATGCTCGGCCACTCGGGGTAGACCTGCACGCGCCCGCCCCAGCGCTCGGTCACGGGCAGGTCGGCCAGGTACGGGAAGCACTCGTGGTTGCCGTCGACGAAGAGCGTGGTCCACGGGCGCCCGGCGAGCCAGTCCAGCCAGTAGCGCTCCTCGTTGGAGCCGTCCCACGGCATGCCGAAGTCGCCGCACACGACGAGCAGGTCGTCGCGCGTGAGGCCCTTGCCCTCGGGCCACCTGCGACCGGAGAGCTTGCCGATGTCGATGCTGCCGTGCACGTCTCCGGTTACCCATACGGACATGTGACCCCCTTTACCTGCGACGCTATCTCATTTTCGCATGAGGGCGGGACCGAGGGAACTGCGAGGACACGTCAGGACGCCCTCGAGCTGCGGTTGCTTGGGCACCCGCCGTCTGCCCGCCCATGCCGCCCGGCTACCGACAAAAGCTGCAACCAGATGTCCTTCTCGCCCCGCCTAGCTGCGGACGCAGATTCGTGGAAGCCATCGGGAAGACAAGTGAAAGCCCGCCCGTGTTCGCTTCACCCGCATCAAAGCAAGTTTTCCTTCATCCTTCCGTCAGATAGAAAGTATTAATATGGTTAAGAGAAAAGAGGTCATCGATCTACTCAGGAAAGCTGGACTCCATCCCACGGGCGGGACAAGGCACGAGCACTGGACGGATGGGACCCACTTCACGCAAGTCCCGCGCCACCGCGAAATAAGCAACCAGCTATTCGAGAAGATCAAGCGACAGGCGGGGGTCAAATGACGGGAACGGGGCTGCCATGTTTGTTCTAGCTGAGTTCGAGCTGTTTGAGGATGAGGGCATGGTCCTCGCCCTTCCCTTTGAGCTCGAGGGAGGGACCGAGGGCTACGACTTCCAGGACGCCGCGGCCATGGCGGCGGACTGGCTTCGCGCAGAGGCAGAGCACTGGCTCATGAGCGGCACGGAGCCACCCAAGCTGGGACTAAGCCACGCCTCTCGGCACGGGGGGCAGGTCGTCATCATCGGCGTGAGCGTCTCCCTGGAGGCGATCGACACCGTCACCGCAAGCGAGGCGGCGGAGCTCCTTGGCGTGAGCAGGCCTCGCATCACGCAGATGATCAAGGCGGGTAGGCTCGAGGGCTACACGAAGGGGCACGCCACCTTCGTCACACGGGCAAGCGTCGAGGCTCGACTCGTCGAGCGCCCGCGCCCCGGCAGGCCACGCAGGCGGCGGGCGGCAACGGAAGGCTAGCCCTACCGCACCTCGGCGCCGAAGGGCCACAGGGTGAGCTTGGCCATCTTGAAGAGCTGCAGGCCAAACGGGATCCCGACGACGGTCACGCAGTACAGCACGCCCTCTGCCAGGTAGCACAGCGCGGACCACCAGCCGCCCAGTATCAGCCAGACAACGTTCGCCGCCACCGACGGGGCACCGCCGCCGTAGACGATCTCCTTGCCAAACGGCGCCAGGGTCAGGCTCGCCATCTTGAACGCCTGCCGCCCTATGGGGATCCCTATGATCGTGACGTAGCAGAGCACGCCCACGATAAGAAAACCGAGCGCCGTCAGCCAGCCGCCGGTGAGAATCCAGATCAGGTTGAACAGCACGCTCAGACAGCCCATGGCCACCTCCCGCCAGACGAGTCGGACGCAAGAAGTGTACCCACACAAACGGCGAGAAGAACCCGCGGGCAGCAGGTTCTTCTCGCCGGCGCTACCTGGCGGCCTTGGCCTTGCGCGCCTACCGCCTCCGTGCCCGCACGTCCGCGTCGAGCCCCGCGCGCCACGCGTCGCCCATCGCGGCGTTGGGCGGGCACGCGAGCACCTCGGCCACCGCGGACGCCACGGCATCGTAGAGCACCCCGGTCCCGCGGCCGTCCGCCACGTAGTCGGCCGCGCGCTCGGGCGCGATGCCCAGGCTCGCCGCCTCCGCCGCCGCGTCGATGTTGGCCCCGATGAACAGGAACTCCCAGTCCCTCTGCCGACGCTCCTCGATCATGCGCTTGACCTGCGGGTACGTGTAGCGACGACTCGCGTTCTCCTGGCCGTCGGTGGTGATGACGAAGAGCACCCGGTCCGCCTCGTAGCCCTTGGGCTGCACGCTCTGGACCAGGTCAACGTGCCTGATGGCACCGCCCACGGCGTCGAGAAGCGCCGTGCACCCGCAGCACTCGTAGTCGCGCCTCGTGAGCCGCGGCACCTCGCGGATGTCGAGCCGGTCGTGCAGGACGCGCGAGCCGTCGGAGAAGAGCACCGTGGACACCACCGCCTCCCCCGGCTCCTCCCGGTTCTTCTCGATGAGGCTGTTGAAACCGCCGACCGTGTCTGCCTCGAGCCCCGCCATCGAACCGCTCGCGTCCAGGATGAAGACGATCTCCGTGCGCATTGCTGCCCCCCTTGTCGCAGCCAACCTGACGACATCGAGGCTACGCGGAGACGCCGGCGCGGAGGTAAACCGCCGGGCGACATCTGGCGCGCGGGGCGCCGATCCTACTGCGAGCCGAGCAGCGGCTGGTCAAAGGCGAAGAGCGCCTCGTTCACGGCCATGACGTCGTGGACGCCGCGCGCGAGGTAGAACTCGACGATCACGTCGAACTTGCTGCTGCGCGAGAGCGTGAGCCCGGCGTGGGCGAGAAGCTCCTGCGTCTGCGGCAGCGTGAGGCCGAGCGCGAGCGCCAGCGCCAGCGCCGTGGGCTTGCTCGGCCGGTAGTCGGGCTTGGAGCGGATCTTGGAGAAGAGCTGGCGGCTGAGGTTTGCCCGGCGATAGACCTGGGCGTCGGTGAAGCCGCGCTCGTCGATCAGCGCGAGCAGCGCCTCCGAGAAGGACGCATCCAGGTGCTCCAGGCGCTCGGCGAGCTCGTCGGGCGCGGCCGGGGCACTGGGGGTTGGGG
>NZ_NFKF01000010.1 GCF_002160255.1 Olsenella sp. An188
GGCTTTGACCTGCCGTGCCGCTGGGTGGTCCACGCGGTGGGGTACGCCTCGGGGGCGCAGAGCTCGCGGAGCTCGGCGGAGCGGTCGTACAGGTGCGGGCTGTTTTCCACGTACGCGTCGTCCACGTACTCGCGCAGCTCGCCCAGGAGCGCCACGCCCTGTGCCACCACGTCGCGCGTAAAGACGACGAGCGTCACCTCCACGTCCGGGTGGCCGTCGAGAAACGCCGACGCCTCCGCACGCGCGACGTCGAGCGCCTCGCGCACGGGATAGCCGAAGATGCCGGCTGATATGAGCGGGAACGCCACCGACGCCGCGCGCAGGCGCTCCACCTCGGCAAACACGCTGCGGTAGCAGCTCCGCAGGAGCTCCCTCTCGCCATGCGTCCCGCCTCGCCAGATGGGACCCACCGCGTGGACCACCCAGCGGCACGGCAGGTCAAAGCCCGGCGTGGTCACCGCCGAGCCCGTGGGGCAGTGCCCGATCTGCGCGCACGCGGCTGTCATCCTGCTCGCACCCGCGCCCTCGAAGATCGCCCCGCAGACCCCTCCCCCGGCGGCGAGCCACTCGTTGGCAGCGTTGACGAGCACGTCGGCGCGCACGCGCGCGATGTCATTGCGAACGATGGAGAACGGCATGGTGACCTCCCGCTTTGACCTTGAGGCGATGGTAGCAGGACGGGCGGACAGATACGCAGTGAGAAGGACGGCGCTTGTCGTACAAGGCCCAACTCACTCAGTTTTTTTGACTCAACTTTTTTGAGTCAACTTTTTTGAGTAAAACGAAGTGAGTAAAACGGAGCAACGGCAGCCGCAGAGCCCAAGCGCCGCCACTCGGCCGTTTGCGAGACAAGCTTGGCTCTCTTCCAGCCCTGCCTCCGTGAAATACTGGCGTCCTTCGCAGCTTGCTTGGTGAAGATGACCCGCCACATGGCTACCACTCCAGCGCGGACTCGTCCACACAGTCCTCGACGGGTGCGTCGCGACCCTCTACGAGAGACTCGGCCATACCGGGAATCCCCATGAGGTAGAGGGTCCCTCGATAGCCGCCCACTCGTCCTCACCAATGAGCACCGCACCCTTGCCCTTGGTGTTGGTGATGGCGATGGGCGCGCAGTTCTCGTTGGTCTGCGCGATGATGTTGTAGATGTCCTTGCGGAGCGCGGTCGCGCTGATTGAGGTCATGGCTCCTCCCTGCGTACGTTGTTGCGTACGTTACGATTAGCGTACGTAACAACGCACGTCAAAATCGAGGTTTCTCTCTATGTAACCGACTACTCCCCCACCAGCGCAAGAAAGTCGTCGACCGAGAGCACCGCCACGGGAGTTTAGTCACGCGCCGTCAAACGCGTCGAGCCAGACGTCTGTGTCGAGAAGAACTCGCGACGGCTGTGACATCTACGCCTCCCTCTCCAGGCGTTCGTCGTACGAGCCCTCGCGCAAGTCGTCCCTGGATGGGGGCCGCCTCCGCCTTATCGGGGGTGCAGAACTCTCAGGCCGTCCGCAAAACCGCGCGAAAGCTGCTCCACATGACTGCCCTGTCGACGCGACTCGACCTTGCCCCCATCCTAGCCAAGCAACCGGATATCATTTGGCCGCGCCCTCAAGGATGACAATAACCGGGGCGGCCAAGCGGAACTCGTGCAAATCGCACGCCATGCTAATCACCTGCAGCAGGACGCCCAACGACACAGCCGGAAGCTCTCATTCAATTTACGCCCCACCAACGTACCTGATCGGGTTCTGACCTTGGAACAAATCGACAACGAGCCGCCCCTTGTATCGCTTGCGCAGTTCGTTGCTGGCAAGATAGCCGACAAACTGGTACCGGCCATCCTCGGGCCCCTCAGCCTCACCATATCCCGCAGGAAGCCACTCGTCGATGCGGTAGACCTCAACGATACGACCGCCGAGGACGCCAAAGGCAAGCTTGGCGTTGCACGCCCTCGTGAAACTGACCCGCCAGTTGCCACGTATCCTGTCATACAGCTCTTGGGCACTCATTTCCGAGGGGCTGACGTTTGAAATCTTGATAAGGATGCCAGGCTCATCAAAGTCGGACTCTACAAGCTGCCTCGCAGGCCCGCGATTACCCGTCTCGCTGCTCTCGCGAAGAGCATCGTTTTCCGATCGGTCACCGTCAGCAGCGTCATCGCTCTCGACCCTCAGCATCTTCGCCGCCGCACGCATTCGTAGCAGCCCCGTCACGAGCCAGCCATACAGCTCGTCCCAGTGCTCGGGGCTCACGTCTGTGTCCAGTCGCACCTGCAGCTCGCGCGTCTTCTCGCTCGGCTCGCGCCAGGATATCTTTCCACCAAGGTTGGCAAGCAGCGCCTCGACCTCCTCGCGGCGCGCGACAAGCCCCTCGTACAGCGACGCATCCGTGAACCACAGATTCACGCCAACCCAACCATCACGCTGCGCGAAGTACGCCGTCGCATGGACGCCCCGCATGCCCAGCCCGAACGTCGCATACCACCCGTTGTTCTCTGCCCTACCCGACGGGTCTGCATACGCGGACACAAAGTCCTGTCGCTCGGCGCAATAGTCGTAGAAGCCGTCCCAGAAGAGCGACTTAAGGTCGGGATTCGTAACCTCCGCAAGACACTTCGCCCGCACGTCATAGAGCAGCGGACCGCTCTCCCCCACGCGCCAGTACCTCCACCCGTTGGCGGCAACATACTTCCCGGTCACGAGCTCCTTCATCCGCGTCGCCGCGCGTGAGGGGCTGTTGAGAACATCCCCGTTGAAGAGGCGAATGCCATAGTCGTCGGTCACCGTGGCAACAACGGCACGGTCGCCCTCGCTGGCAACCAGCTCAGCCCCCGGAGCAATCTCTGCCATGGTGCAGACCGCCCTGAACGTCATAGACTTCATCGCGGGCTCGGCCTTCTTGACCGGCTTGTACGACGCCACAACCTCAGCGTTCAGCTCCGGGAACGGCCAGACCTCGAGAGCACGCTCCGCCAACCGCTCGGCACGTCCGCGGATAGCGTCCTCATCCCACACGTCTAGGTCATGCAGCTCCTTGGAGATCACCAGGTAGTCCTGGTCAAAACCACCCTTGAGATGCGCCTTCTTCTCCGCGAAGGGTGCGTCGGAAAGTTCGGAGTTGTACGCCGTGAGTGTGAGGTTACCCAGCGTGTTGATGAGCTCTTCGTAGACGCGCTCGCAGTCATCCCCGAGCATCTCGCGCCATTCCGCACTAGCAAGCGCGTTCTGCGGCATGATGTGCTCGATGGAGAAAGCGCCTCCAGAGAAATCCAACGGGTCCTTCGCGTGCCAGCTGTTCTCGAGCGTGGTGAGCAGGTAGAAGCCACGCTTGAACGCGTAGCAGTCGCGCGTCCTGAGCGCCCGCTCGAACTCCGCGTCGCTCGGCATGCGCCGGGCCGTCCCCTCCTCGCCCAAGAGAATCGCCTCATAGGCCTCGCGGATGTTGCCGCCGTCGTCCCGCACCGCGTTCAGCCGCGCGATTACGGACGAGAAGAACTTGTTCAGGCTGTTCGTCGCGACGTCACACACAGATCGACGGAAGAGGTAGCTCTCCGTGGTCCTCAGCATGGAGGCGAAGTCGTCATGCGAGAGGGCATCGTCGACATAGTCCTCGAAGAAGGACATGAGCAGCGGGTTCACGACGGAGACGTCAAGCTTCTGAATACGAGCGAGAAGAACGCGGAGCATCTTGTCCTCACAGGCACCAGCCGTGATGCACGCGTAGTGCCCTGCGTAGCGACGAATCTCCTTGAGGAGGTCCGCCATCTGCCCAGGCTTGTCGTAGCCGTTGTCCATGACATGACGCTTGAACAGTCGGTACACGTCACGCGCGACAATACTCGTCGGAGCGTTGATGACTGTCAGCCAGTTGCGCAGGAATTCGTCGAAGACCTCGTCGTAGCTGTCCGCCCCGAGCGTCTCCTCGATCTTGCGCCAGTAGTTTGCATAGAGGTCCTCCTGCTCGTCCATGGGAAGGCCCATGAGCACGAAGTTGCGCACCAGGTCAGCCGTGGAGAGGTCCTTGCCTGTGGAGTTCATCGACTCGAAGATAAGCTGCGGGTTGTCCTGGCCTTGCGCCAAGGTTATGGCCACGATTTCAAGCCGCTGAATGCCGTCCCAGACCACGTTGGGATCGTCAATGTTGCTCAGCCACGTCCGGAAGAGGGCGAGGTTGTCGACGATTCGGTGGGACTCGCTCACGATCTCGACATCTGGGTTCTCTAGATGGTCGACGACGGAGCAGAGCGTCCTCTCGTCTCCCTGAGAAAGGGTGAGACGGTAGTGGTCCTCCCCCTTCTTATACTTAAGGACAAGGTAGCCGCTATCGATGATCTCCTCGTAGGAGACGTGCGTCAGCTTGTCAGGATACTCTCGGGCAAACTCCGCCATCGCGGCGATGAGAAGGCTGAGCGTGGTGATGCGCTGCTGGCCGTCAATGATAAGAAGCTTGTTCACGCCCGAAGCGCTGTACTCCCCTCCCAACACCATGACCACGGAGCCTGTGAAGTGCGTGCCGGAGCTTCGCCGCCCGACGGCAACGATGTCATCCCACAGCTGTCGGCACTGCTCCTCGTCCCACGAGTAAGCACGCTGATAGACGGGGATAACCATCCGCTGGTTTGCGGAGGTAAGTAAGCCGACGATTGACTGTGGTCCAGCGTTCATGTGGGCTCCAAAAGATAGGCAAATCGATGAGTCCATTCTACTCAACGGCACAGAGCGATTTCTTAGCCACGAGCAGCTTGATGCCGCAATCGTAGTTGCGGAAGACTACGAGAAGAGGCACGTGAGATGGACGTGGCCAAGCGTGTGATGAGCATAGCGGATACCGTTCAGAAATTCGTCGGCAGGTTCTGCGTCGCGTGGATGAGGTTCGTTGCGAGGGTCATCCTGCTGTTCTGGCATTTCGGGTCGTAAACGGAGGGCCCGGGAGGAGCGGTGGATACTTTTTCTTACACCGGATGGATGCCTCCGCCGTGCCAATCACCCGTGGTCAGCCAAATCTCGAAGTGGAGAATCCACTCGCTGCACCAGGGCATGGCGGTCTCTGTGAAAAGCTGATCGGTTGACCAGTCCCCGTATTGGAGGCAGACGTGTATACGCGGCGGCTTCTCCTCATAGCCGAACTTGTGCGGTACCAAAGAAAGGTCCTTGCATCGATCAACTGCACCGCCAGAGACCCAAACCTGCGGGAACGAGCGGGGCTTTGCGTCGATGCACACCCGGTAGATGTCACTAAGGGCAGACGGCTTCACCGTCGCCCGCCAGACCAGCCTGCCACCATGGAGTATGCGGCCCGACGAGTCGGGGTAGCTTCTAAGCAAATGCAGGAGCTGGAGAGACAGAGGGAGGCCACCTCCCCTTGGAGGCCTTCTGCTACGCACCGTAGAACCTGTGGTTCGGAACTGCTACGGTAGTCGCCGAAGTTGCGAGCGTGATTCCCTCCCTTGTGCCATAGTGAAGGGCGTTCGCCTGGCGCTCGGCATACATCCTATCGCCGAACCTCGAGAACGCCCTGCTGACCACATTCTCCGACAGCGGGCCCTTAAGGCCGTCCGACAGCACATCGATTCCAGCAGAACCGAGCGGCTTGTCGACGAGGTCGTGGCGTGCGGCGCTGATCCAGTCGAAGTACGCCCGCGCCTTCCAAGGCTCTGTGTTCCACCTGTCCGCGAAGTTCTCCTTCGAATCGACGGGATTCTCGATTATGTAGAGGCCTCCCTCGCGTCGTATGTGCTCACTCATCGAGCCCAGCACGCCGGACACCGCGTCAAACACCCCTGCCTGTTGGTCGTAGGACAGGGCTGCGAGCGTGGTGATGATGATGGAGATTGGCGCATCGTCGCGCCCCTCGAACATGACGTCGCGATGGTGTTTGAGGATTCTGATGGCCATCTGAAGCGGAGTTGAAACGGCAAATGTTGGCACCTTGTCGACCGAGGCATAGCCCTTCCCGACCACGCGCTGTCGCGCATGGGTGAGAGAATCGCCCATGCGCCGTTCGAACCAGCTCTGATAGGCCCTCGGGTCACTCGATCTCGTGGTGTACGCGCCGTCGCGCTCTCGATTGGTCAAGGTGATCGCAGTCGTACTGCACACCGTCGGGTCTGGGGTGCAGGGAAGGACGTCCATGTGGAACTCGTCGAATAGCAGCGTCCAGCAGCGCTTGCCCTCAGGCTTGAGCTTCTGTGCGTAGGTCCCATGCTCCTTGAGGCGGTCGCCCACGTGATGCTTGATGGCCCGGGGACTGAAATGGGTCATGCCGGGGAGCTCGCTGACAAGGTCGATATCGTAGTCATCGTCCTCGCCGCTAACAGGCCTGGTCACGGTGCCGAGGGCAAAGGAGCCTTGGACGAAGACGTCGGCAGGCTGGTCTGTGTCGCCGTCAATCCACTCTCCAACGCTCTTGTAGGCCATCTCCGCCTTCCTGCGCATGGTCTCCGAGATGTCAAGCTCCTGCGCAAGCGCAGCATACAGTTCATTGAGAAGGCTGTTGTCTTTATTCATCGCACCTCCCGATGCATAGTGTCTCGCCGAACGTCCCGTCGGCTTTCTCGTGCACTACGTAATTACTAATCAAGTTGAACCTGAGGGCAGTCCCGAGCGCCACAGCGAGAGATGCGGGCATCGCCGGATAGACATGCAGCTCCCTCACCCCGGGGAAGCTCTCATGAATGCGGTCAATGAGCGAGGTCGCCTCCTTGACGAAAGTCCTCACCGTCTCCTTGCAGGTGACGATTTCAGCATCAGGGCTCGTCGTAGTGAGCTCGTAGACTGGGACACCTTCGGGGATATCCACGATGGTCCTCATATTGACGACACCGCTGAGGCTGACCACCAATAAGGCGCAGGATGAGTCCGGCTGGCCATCGACTATTTGGCAGGCTGAAAAGTCGATTGGATCCCCTCCTTCGGGCCAAGCCCAACCATGTCCGACCCTGCTAGGCTGGAAAACCCTAACGTCACACATCCCGCCAAGGAGACTCCCGAGCTTGATCAGGAGCGACTGAGGTGCGAGGGCGAATACCGCCACCGGCATTGTCTGGTCGTCATACGAGTCCCCGAATGCCGCCATGCGCCGCTCAATCTGTCGGCTCGCCTCTTGGAGTCGGCATGGGAAAGCAACGCCCTTCGCGAAGTCGAATGCCTTCGGGTTAGCGGCATACAGCCCCTCCCCATGCAGGGCGGCGTTAAGCTCAGCGGGGGTGACGTGCGGGTTCATTCCCCCTACGGGCAGGAGCATCGTGGCGACGAGCGCACGGGATGGCGCAAGCCCCTCGACAAAGGCAGCTATCGAGCCTTCCCAGTCTGCTTTTCGCCTCTTGAGCTCCTCCTCAGGATAGTCGTCGGCGTTGTCGTCAACCATCTTGTGGTGCTCGTGACAGAGGAGCATGAGGTTGTCGATGCCGTTCAGCTCGTCCTCGGTCAAGCCAGCCTTATAGCGTGAACCACCAGGCGAATAGGCATTGATATGGGCGACTTGTGCGAAGTTGCCAACCTCGTCGAAGGCGTGCGCGACATCCAGCTCCTTACCGCAGAGCTCGCACCTTCCCGCGGCACGAGACCATAAGGAAAGCAAGACCCTCTTTTTGATGCTCTTTCTGGTTCTGCTCATCCTCATCCATATATCGGGCACAATATCTTGTGGTACACGGTCAATATCATACTATATATGGATGTGATTGGTTAAGGCAAGACGTTGTAGAAATCCCAACTCCACGTCTTGTTGAAAAAGTATACCCCTCGCCAAGGACTCTCATACAAGCGTGGAGAGCGCCGGCCCGGAGAACTGACATCTGTACGTCTCGTTTCCGAACCTCTTGTAATAAATGACCCGTTGCGTTACAGTTTTGCCAACACCTGAAAATAAGGAGGGAAGATGTCACGCCGAGAGGAACTGCTTGAGCTAGATGAAGACTTGAATACCCGCAAGCGCGAGCTCTTCAACCAGGAGTACATGACTACCAAACAGGCGCTACTCCGTCGGATAGATGACGTAGTGAAGCGGACGGAAGGGCAGGTTTCGAGGAGTCCCGAAGAGGACCTTGAAAGCAGGCGATACCTCGAGGCGAAGCTGGACAACCTCCGCGAGTTCCGCAATTGCGTGAGGGAAACCACCCTGTTCGAGGTGCTCGACGAAGGATGGTGCTACGAGTTCGCAATCGACAGCCATGGAACCTCGCTCCTTCTCCGACATGTCTCTCTAGCCGAAATCGCGGACAACGGGAATGACGAATGGCTTGAAGTCGAGGAGTACGACTCGCGACTGGAGGTCATCGAAACAAGATGCAGGATGCTCAGCGTAGATGAGTTCGCAAACGAGCGAGAGGTAGCCCCAGCAACGATAAGAGTCTGGATCCGAAGGGGCAAGATTCGTTCTGCCTTGAAGACGGCTTCGGGATGGATGGTACCTGAGATGGCAGCTCCCCTCAGACGGGGCTTTACCGATGCCGAATACGCGTGGGGCGTAAACCTAGGGGACTGCCCAGAGGGCTTCGAGAAGCTATACGAGCCTGGCAGCGTGCTCATCCGCAAGTCTCACGAAAAGGGGAAACGCGCTGTTTGGTATGCAAATGCCGACCACACGCAAGGAGCGGAGTTTGAGCTCGGCATATCAGAGGCGGAAAAGCTCGAGCTGTTCCTTATAGGACATCCTTCAGTTGAGTACACGGGCGACCGAGAGGTCATTCACCAGTAGGAGAGCACATGAACGAGATGATTGGATGGGAGAGCATCCCGGCTCACGAAGAGGCCAAGACCATTGTGATTCACAACAGGCCGCGCGAGCAGATCCTCGACAATGGGCGAATTGACGGTATATTCGAGGAAGTCCTAGCCTGGATGCGGGATGACCGGACAAATACCAAGCGCGCGATTTCGTCAGCAGTAGCTACAAGGAGAATGATTCAAGAACAGAATATGCAGCTCATGAATGCTTATGAGTCTGAGTTTAAGAGGCCTGGCTTGACAGTCGAACGGAGACGTGAGCTCCTAGACATGATGGACAAGACCGCAGAGTCGGGCAAGCGGACAGATTCGGAGATAAGAGCGTTTCTAAACGAGCAGGTTTCACACTCTCACAGTCGGTCGGGCCAGCTCCTAATTCTTATTTCGGTCATTGTTGTCGGTGTCGGCAGAGCGGCATGGCGTCTGAAAAAAACGCGTATCTGTCAGTCAAGAACTTAGGCGATGTATGGCCCGAGTCTAAGGAGGTCCGGGCTATAATCTTCCTGGCCAAACAGGCTGTCGGAAAGTGCGCAAGAATCTTGACGGCACCCTGCCCGTCCCTCCGGTAAGGCGGGCAAGAAGACAGCCCGCACCCAAACGATGGGTACAGACCATCGGTGCGTCACAAGAAATGCGGGATTCTCAGAAGGGAATATCCTCGAAGTAATCAAAATCGTCGGTTTCCTGGTCTTCTTTTTCTGCCTGCACATCTTTGGTTTCAGATGAAGGCGTCTTGAGGATGCTAACGAGGTTCTTCACTTTCTGCAGCAATTCGTCGTACGTCAGAACCATCACGCCGTTCAGACAACTTCTAAAATTCTCAAACGTGTCTCGTTTGGCAGGGTTAAGTACGCCATCGTCATCCATTAGCTCATTTGCGTTGCCAATAATGATTGCGCACTTCGGCGAGATCACGTCGAACCTAAAGCCGCTCTTTGAGACGATATCGCGAGACTCGATCATTAGGGTCTGCCGATAGCTGAGCACCTGCGAGAGCGCCCCACTTAATTCAGTGCTAATTCGATAGCTGTTTGAACGATAGCCTTCGTGTGACAGGAGATTTGTAATCGGCTTCTTGATTTCTATCAAGAGGACATCTCTGGTCAGCTCGCTACGATACAGGAAGTCGACGAAACTTGCCCCGTTCCCGTCAACAGTCGTGCCCCCAACGTACGCTTTTGATTTGATCAAGGCACAGGGCGTTGCAAACACTTGGCTTATTATCCAGGGGTACTTCGCAAAAACATCATCCTGCCAGTAGTCCTCTGTAGCGCCCGGGTCGTTGATGCGTCTCTCGATATCCATGACCGCACGCTCCATGATTTCAAGGTTCAGGCCGTTCGATAACTGTAGAAGGCTCCCTTCCTCAAGATCGCCAAGAGCGCTCGAGAGCTGATCGCGAGACAAGCCCCTCGCGAGTAAGCGCAGTAAGTTCTTGACCAGTCCGAGAGTTTCAGGGTCTTTCAGCATGCCCAAAGTTGGCAAGTTATTCTGAACGATGGAAAGAGCCGATTTCAGATTTCTGTTGACCTCAACAAAGCTCGTCTCTCCATATGGTATGCCGTCAAGAGAGCCGGACAACGCATACAACCGCTGTAGCCCATCAAATAGAGCACGCGTCTCGCTAGTGCTCAATGAAATTGACAGAGCGCCGTGGGACCCGACACTGGACCTGGTAGTAACCTGCTCCCCGCATTCGCTTGGAAAGAGTTTTTCAGTCGGTTTCTTTCGTTCGTAAACGAGGTCGCCTTCAACACGATTTGCCGGAACAGTTGGGTTGTCAACAATCTCCGGACTGAAATAGACATGCAGGCGATCAGTCCTTTCTTTCAAGTCAAAGGGCGTCGCCTTACTAGAGCTCCGTGAGGTAGGAACGACAGTAATAGCGCCATTCAAATCCTCAGACTCCGAAATGTCTTTCTTTTTCATTCCTCGCCCCTCAGCTTCTTGTAAACATCATGAACGTAAAGCCCGAGGAACTTGCGTAGGAGCTCGTCGTCCTTCAAGACCTCGCCGAAGAATCTATTGTTCTGGTTCAGGCCTTCGTAGAGAACGTCTTCCCCCTTATCGTAATAAGCGATGGCGAAATCTTCCTCGTTATTCGCCAGGGCACTTGCCTTGAGCTCGTCTGTTCTGAGCAGAAGCTCTTTGACTTGTAGCCCGTTGAACACAACAACATCGGAATCGAGGTCGCCACCCACACGGGCGTTTACTACCGCAATGATTTCCGAAAGTCTATCCTGCTCGTCATTGGTGAGCTTCGTGCTTACGCCGGCGAGCGAGACCATGGGATCGGACGGATGCGTCCGATCCTTGGTACCCATGTCGCCAATCTCCTTTTGTGTGAACTTGTCGAAATTGATCTTATCCTTGATCGAAATGCCACCGTTACCACCAGTATCCAGAATCTCGAGCAGGTCACGGACGTAACCGTACTTTTTCTCCATGTTCGCGTCGCCGTAGGAACTCGCAAGTGATAGAAACTCGTAAAGCCGCACGAACCCGCTGCAGGTTAGCCGAAACTCGCCCTGCCGGACAAGGTCACCGCGATACATATTCTCAAGCCTGATTTTGGCACGACGGACAAGTGCACTCGCCTTTGCGGCGTCACGCGCCGTAAGTTTCTTGGTTGCGACACCGCGAACGATCTCGGCGCATTTTTCCACGTCACCTTCGTCGATGACGTCATAGCCATCGAGGCGTGTCTCGATTTCGATGAGCTGCGAGACGGTAACTGTATTGGAGAGAATCGTCGTAGTGTAGTAGCGGGAAAACGCGCGCTCCATGTCCTCGCAAGTATTCACAAAGTCAAGCACAACAGTCTTCTTGCCAGGGAGCATACGGTTCAGGCGCGAGAGCGTCTGAACCGCTTCAACGTCGCGAAGCCGCTTCATCACGTACATGGCGCAGAGCTTCGGCTGGTCGAATCCCACCTGAAACTTGTCCGCGACAAGCAGTACGTTGTAGTCATCGGTGTCAAACATATCGGCAGTCTTTGAATCGGAGAACCCGTTCATACCACTCTCGGTATATTCCCAGCCCTTAGCCGTCTTCGATCCCGCAAACCCATCGAGCTTCTCATCGAGTGGAACCTTGCCCGAGAAAGCGACGAGTGCGCGCACGTCAGTGTATCGATGGCGTTCGATATACGCTTGCAGGGCAGCGCGGTAGCGCACCGCTTCCTCGCGACCGGCTGTGACGACCATTGCCTTCTCTCTGCCGCCGAGACCGCACTCGCCCAGCACGTGGTTGCGGAAGTGCTCCACGATAATCCCGATGCGCTGGTTGATGTTGGTGTCATCAAGTTCGGCAACGCGAGCAATCTCGCGCTTCGCCTTTGCCGACTGCAGTAGCGGATCATCCTCGACCGCCTTACTTACCTTGTAGTACGTGCGGTACTCAATGTAGTTCTTGAGCACATCGAGAATGAAGCCCTCCTCGATTGCCTGCTTCATCGAGTAGGTGTGGAACGCGACTTGCAAATCGGGGTTCTTCGGATTGACCGCACCGAAGAGTTTGAGTGTGCGTGGCTTGGGCGTTGCGGTGAAGGCGAATACGCTCATGTTTGCGCGCTTGCCGTGGCTGCGCACCAGGCGCTCGTAGGCGTCCGTGACGTCCTCGTCCTCGGCGGACTCCTCGCCGCCAACGGCGTTCTGAATAGCCAGAAGGTTGCGCCCAGCAGTCGAGTTGTGCGCCTCATCGATAATCACGGCGAAGCGACGGTTGTTCAGCTTCCCTGCAAGCTCGTCCACGTAGAGGAACTTCTGCAGTGTCGTCACGACGATCTTCGCCTTGCCCTCGAACAGCGCGTCCGAAAGGTCGGCGGATCCGCAGTCCTCGCCCATGACCTTGACGACGCCGGTCGTGCGCTCGAGCGACTTGATGGCCGCCTGCAGCTGCCGGTCGACGACCTTTCGGTCGGTGGCAACCACCACGGTATCGAACACCTGCGCCCCGTCCGCGCCGTGCAGCGATGACAGGCGGTGCGCCAGCCACGAGATGGTGTAGGTTTTGCCCGATCCGGCGCTGTGCTGGATGAGGTAGTTGAGCTCGCTGCTGTGCCGGTAGACGCTCGCGAGCATCTTGTGCAGGGCGTCTCGCTGGTGGTAGCGCGGGAAGATAACGGCCTCCTTGAGCACCCGCTTGTCGTGGATCTGGTCGTACTCCTCCCTGCGCGACACGAAGACGAACTTCGTCAGCAGCTCGATGACGGAGTCGAACGCCAGCACGTCATCCCACACGTAATGCGTCGGGTAGTCGCCCGACCCATCATCCTCGGGGTTGCCCTTGCCCTGGTTGATGCCCTCACCGCGACCTCGGTTGAAGGGAATGAAGCGCGTTGCCTCGCCGTCGAGCTTGGTCGTCATATGGCACTCGGTCTCATCCATGGCGAAGTTGACGATGGTGCCGACCTGAAACTCGACGAGCCTGTTCTTGTGATCGCGCTCATAGGTCCACTGGTAGACGGCGTCACGCCAGGTGGACCCTTCGGGTCCGTACTTCAGCTCGATGGCCGCCCAGGCAAGGCCGTTGACGAACAGCACGAGGTCGATGCGCGAGTCGTCATCGATCCAGACCTCTTCCATAACGGAGAGGCGGTTCGACCCGTACTTCCTCGTAAGCTCCGGGTTGAGATCGGAGGCGGGCCTGCCGTACAGCAGGTCGATGTGGGTGCTGCCCACGTCAATGCCGCTGCGCAGCACGTCAACCTGCGCGGTCCGCGTGGCGCGACAAGCGCGCTCGTACTCAGCGATTGCCACGTCTAGGGCCCGCTCGCCATAGGTGCGCTTGAGCGCGCCCATGGCGTCGGGCTGTGTGTCGGAAATGAAGCCTTCGAGTATGCCGCGGTCAACGGCGTGCTCGCGGTCGTAGCTGCTGTTCGCCTTGCGCTCGCACCAGCGGGGATCGGCGCACAGACTGTCGATGATATGGCGCTGGAACCCAAGCTCGCCCTTCGATCGCGTGTTGCTCATGAGGCCGGAACCTCCTTCTTGCCGGTCGCATATGCGTGAATCAGTGACTTGCGATAATCCTCGAGCCGGGCAAGCTGATTCGTTCGCGCATCGATGATGGAATCAATTGCCGCACATCGCTCGTCGAGATGGTCGGCAATGCGATGCTGCTCCTCAGCCGGCGGGACGAGCGCTGGCAGATTGCCCAGCTTCTTCCAGTTAAGAGAACACGAGCGCACCCTGATGCCCGTGGCGGTCGCAAGGAATACCTCCAAATTGGCATATGCCC
>NZ_NFKF01000011.1 GCF_002160255.1 Olsenella sp. An188
GCGATCCTCGCGGCCATGGGCCAGCCCGAGGACGCCTTCGACTGGGTGCGCGACCGCCCCGGCCACGACCGCCGCTACGCGATCGACTCCACCAAGCTCCGCCGCGAGCTCGGCTGGCGCCCGCGCCACACCGACTTCGCCGAGGGCCTCGCCGAGACCATCGCCTGGTACCGCGACAACGAGGACTGGTGGCGCCCCGCCAAGGAGGCGACCGAGGCCAAGTACGCCGCCCAGGGGCAGTAGCGCGCCTCTCGTCACCGTGTAAACCGGTGAGCATTGCCGGATTACGATGTGATGGAGCCATGACTGCGTAGTTGGTAGTTCGAAACCTACGCGTGGGTTCAGAAACATACAGCTTTTGTCAGCCGCTCATACCAGAAAGGAATAAAATGAGAATCGCTGTCGCCGGGACGGGCTATGTCGGCCTGTCCGTCGCCCTGCTGCTGAGCCAGCGAAACGAGGTCAGGGCCCTCGACATCGTGCCCGAAAAGGTCGACATGCTCCGGAGGGGCGAGAGCCCCATCCGCGATGCCGAGATAGAGCGGTTCCTTCGAGAGCGGGATCAGATGGGCCTCTCCTTCGAGGCGACCTGTGACCCCATCGGGGCCTACGCCGAGGCCGAGTACGTCGTGATTGCGACGCCCACGAACTACGATACTGACACCAACTCCTTCGACACTTCCGCGGTCGAGGCCGCGATGGATGCCGTGCGCTCCGTTAACCCCGATGCCTGGATTGTCGTCAAGTCGACGGTGCCGGTGGGCTACACCGAGCGGATTCGGGCCGAGAGGGGCGACCGTCGCATAGTCTTCTCACCCGAGTTTCTGCGCGAGGGTCACGCGCTCCACGACAACCTGCACCCCTCGAGGATCGTCGTGGGCGCGCCTAGGGGAGATACGGAGGCCATCGTAGCAGCGATGCGATTCGCGGCGCTTCTCGCCGAGTGCGCGGACCCCGCCGAGGCCTCGCGCGAGAACCCCGACGGCACGGTCGGGGTGCCCGAGCTCGTGCTCGGCTGCACCGAGGCCGAGGCGGTGAAGCTCTTCGCCAACACCTACCTGGCGCTCAGGGTCTCCTACTTCAACGAGCTCGACACCTACTGCGCGACCAAGGGCCTCTCGACCGCAGACGTCATCCGCGGCGTCTCGCTCGACCCCCGCATCGGCGACTTCTACGACAACCCCTCCTTCGGCTACGGCGGCTACTGCCTGCCAAAGGACACCCGCCAGCTGCTCGCCAACTACCGCGACGTCCCCCAGAACCTCGTCCAGGCGATCGTGGACTCCAACGCAACCCGCAAGGACTTCGTGGCCGACGAGGTGCTCAAGAGGGTCAACGGGCTCGTCTACTCTGGCGTGGCGAGACCGCTCGTTGGCGTCTACCGCCTCACGATGAAGTCGGGCTCCGACAACTTCCGCGCATCCTCGGTGCAGGGCGTGATGAAGCGGGTCAAGGCAAAGGGGGTGCCCGTGCTCGTCTACGAGCCGACGTTCCGTGGGGACGAGTTCTTCGGCTCCGAGGTGACCGCCGACCTCGCCTCCTTCAAGGAGCGCTGCGACCTTATCGTGGCCAACCGGTGGAGCGACGAGCTCGCTGACGTCGCCGGAAAGGTCTACACGCGGGACCTCTTCAGGAGGGACTAGGGGATGCAGGGGGGCTTTTCTGCACCCAAGTCAGGGGGCGTCTCTGCGGCTGAGCTGACAAAAGGAAGCGGCCCCAAGAGAAGGCTCGAGTACCTCGATGTCGCAAAGGGCATAGGAATCGCCCTCGTCGTATGGGCTCACGCCTCCGGCCCGTTCTCCAACGAGATCTATGAGTTCCACATGCCGCTGTTCTTCCTTATCTCCGGCTACCTTCACAACGACGGGACCTCCCTCAACGATTTCTTCGTCCGCAAGCTCAAGAGTCTGTACCTGCCGTTCATCTTCTGGAACATCGCCTCGGTGATTGTCTTCAAGGCGCTGCGCGCCTACTCGTACTCTGTGACGCAGGTGGGCAACCTGATCGTTGGGATCCTGGCTACGTTCCAGAAGGACGGGGTGATGTTTGGTGCGTCCTGGTTTCTAGGGGCGCTGTTCGTCATCTCGGTCCTGTTCAAGGTTGCGGAAGCGGCGGTCGGACAGAAGAGGGGCCGCCCGCTCGTACTGCTCGTGGGCTTTGCTCTGCTCGGATACTTCGGATACAGGATCAGCCTTGACTGGATGCTGAGCAGAACGCTCATCTTGGGGGCGTTCTATGCGGTCGGGTATGGCTGTAGACGGCTGCGTGCCGGCTCCGCGACGCTTGGGGACCCGAGGTGGCGCAGGCTTATATATATATCACTCTTTGCGGTCTCATGCGCCTTCTTCGCCGTGGTAGCCCCGAGGAACTCCGCCTACATGGGAGGCAACCAATATACGGCCTCGTTCCCGGTGTTCGTGCTGTGCGCGCTTGCGGGCAGCTGGGTCGTGATCGCGCTGTCGCAGGCGCTGTGCGTGAAAAGCAGCCCGCTGACGAGGCTACTGTCTTGGTTCGGGCGAAACAGCATGAGTATAGTTCTGTGGCAGTTCGTCGCGTTCAGGGTCGTTGTCGTGGTGCAGGTGCTGGCTGCGGGAGCCCCCTTTAACGGGTGGGAATGGCTGCAAGCCTACTACCCGACGTACTCGACTGGCGGAATCTGGTGGGTGGTCTATTTCGTCGTCGGCATGCTCGTTCCGATTGCGTGGGTTAGGATTCTTGGAATCGGATGGCTCGGGCGGTTCCTGAGAAAGGTCCATGCAATCTAGATGGATTAGAGTTACGAGGCCCTTCGTTTCTAATCGCCCGTTATATTGAAACAGAATTGTCGGAGGGTATCTGGGGATGCGCTAAAGCTACGTGCATCTTTTGAAGACTATAGATAAGGCATTGACGTAATAGCAGAGAGTTGTTGATTAACCGGTGGTAAATAGAAATCAGGGGCGATATGGCTATAACGTACCGCGAGTAGTCTGCGCCATGGCTGCTTGCCTCTTCCACTTCGAAAACACGATGGTCCCGCGCGTCGGGGGGGCCGCCCCGAGCTTTGCGATGCGCTTGACCTAAAGCATCCTGGGGAGCGGCCTCGACATCGGGAGCCTGGCCGTCTGCCTGTTCTTCATGCTCTCGGGGGCCCTCGCGGCGCGGACGACGCTGCGCGACGAGGGCTTCTCCATCCCGGGGTACCTCCGGCACAGGGCGCTCAGGCTGCTGCCGCCCCTGTGGCTCTCGTGGCTCCTGATCTGCGTGTGGTACATGGCGCGCGGCTCCTTCCACTTCGACGTCCCGGCGTGGCGCTTCGCCCTCACCGTGTTCGGGCTGGACGGGTACGTGTCGTACGCCCTTAATCTCGGCCCCAGCTTCTACTACTGCGGCGAGTGGTTCTACGGGGCCATCGTCATCGCCGCGGTGCTGTGGCCGCTCATGAGGTGGCTCCTCAGGCGCGCCGGGGTCGCCGGCTCTGTCGCCCTGGTCGTCGTCGCGGAGGCGCTCGCCTTCCTCGCGCTGGGACGGGACGCGACCCTGCTCTGGAGGAGCCTGCCCGTGTGCCTGGGCAGCTACCTCCTCGGCGCGTGCGTGTCCGAGGTGCGCCTCACGAGGAATGTCGTGGCGAGCGCGTCGGTTTGCGCCGTCGCGTTCCTCTCCGGCCTGATCATCGTCGGCCTTCCCCCGGCGGTCAGGTTCCAGCTGGTGGGCCTCGGCGTCTTCGGGCTGGTCGAGCTGAGGGAGCAGCTGCTCGAATCTGGGGGCGAGCGCCGCCCTTCGGAGGGCCTTGCACGCGCGCGGAGGGTCCTCGTGAGGCTCTCGGGGCTCACGCTGTACTTCTTCATGTGGCAGTTCGCGGTTATACGCTGGGCGGTGCCGCTCGCGGCGGGCTCCGTCGACCATGCGTTCGGGGCGTTTGACTACTGGGGGCTCGCGGTGATCGTCATCCTCGTGACGGCGCTCGCCGCGGCCCTGACGCAGCAGCTCGAACGAGGGATCCGGGAGTTCGTGGCCTGACCGGCGGGAACGGTTGGGCGCCGATCGGCATCGGTCTCGATCGTGGGGAGTGGGTTTGAATAGAGAGGTAGACTATACGGCCAAGTGCTTCTCGGCCGCGCTCATCGTTCTTGTGGTCGCCAATCACTTCGCGGGGTTCAAAGGGCTGCTGGGACTCTTCCCCCCATACTCGTTCCACGTCGCGGGCTTCGCATTTGTCTCGGGCTACCTTTACCAGTCGAAGAGCGACACGTCTCCCGCAGAGTTTCTCCTCGGGCGTGTTCGGAGGCTCCTCCTGCCGGGGCTGGTGATATACGGTCTCTACGGCACGCTGCAGACTTTCCTCGTGAGAGCGTTTGGTTTCGGCGGTATCCAGATCAATCTTGAGAACTGGCTCTTCGGTTTTTTCACGTATGGGCACTCCTTCGCCCTGTCCGACCCGATGTGGTTCATTGGGCCGTTCTGCCTCGCGCAGGTTGCGCACAACCTCTTGCGAGCGGCGATCGTGTGGATGGGCGCGTCTCCGCGGCTGACGGACGTCATCTCCGTGGCCGTCTGCTGCGTCGGCGGGGTGTGGGCGGTCGCTCAGGGGGGGTAGCGTCCCTGACAACCCTCTTCCGGGTGGGACGGTAGACTGGGCCCTTGCGGTGCCGTACCTCCTCCGGAGGCTGCTGTATTTTCTGGCCTGGCTGTCGCTCGGCCGGGCATACCGAAAGTGGCTGGAGAGATATGACGTCGTTCGAGGCTCCGTCTATTTCCCCGTTCTGGTGGCGTTGCAGCTCCTCCTGCTCTACACATGCAACGGGAGCGTGACGTACCAGCTCGCCTGGGGCTACTATCCGCACGGTGTGGTCCAGACGTTTCTGTGTACGGCCACGGGCATCGCCATGCTCCCGAGGGTGTGCAGGTACGTCTCACCTTTCGTGAGCAGGGACGAGCGGGGGCTCGTTCGCCTGATCGGCGACAACACCTTCAGCATAATGTGCCACCACTACATGGGCTTGTTCGTGATCGACGCCCTCGTGTTCATCGTCTCCCGGCTCACTCCGCTGTTCGGGTCGTTCGACGTGGCCGTTTGGCGCAAGACGACGAAGTACGTGTACCTCCCGCACGGGATAGAGCAGTTCGAGGTCTTCTACATCGTATTCTCCATCGTCTTCTCGATTGCCGTCCACTTCGGATGGGTCCGCCTTAAGATGGCCGTCGGGAGCTTGGTGCAACGCGCAGCCCGCTATTTGCACCGCTTTATTTAGTAGAGAGGATTTTTAGACACGTGTTTCAACCAAGTCCATTCACGTTAGAAATAATCTCCGTTTCTGCCGATTATTTCAACATTGGCCAGAAGGGGGTGCTGACGTGATGCGGCGGCTCGTTGCGAGCGGTCTGCCTCCCTCCCGACATGAGGCGCGCGATCAAGCGCGCGATGGGCCCAGCATCAGACGATTAACCCGCAAAATATGATTTCATAATCATATAATCGCAGGAAAGAAAAACATGCTTGTCAGATTTTGCGGGTTAAACGGACGGAATCAGCCAATGGGGCGCCCGGCGCCCGCTCACACCAGCCGTCCACCCACGCAAACCCCATGGTTCTTCTCGGCATTCGTCACCTGATGACACGGGGCCGCATGGCCCCCGTCTATAATCTGTCCGATATGGCCTTGATAAGGAGGCACCCATGAAGGGCATCATCCTCGCGGGCGGCTCGGGCACGCGCCTGTACCCGCTCACCCTCGTGACGAGCAAGCAGCTGCTGCCCGTCTACGACAAGCCGATGGTCTACTAC
>NZ_NFKF01000012.1 GCF_002160255.1 Olsenella sp. An188
CCTGGCGCGCGCCGAACGACGCCGCGACGACCGGGTCGACGCTCGCCCGAACGTCCGAGCGCTCGAGCATGCGCGCGGCGAAGTGGGAGCCCTTCGGCAGCGAGATCGTGAGCTTCTCGCCGTCGTCGGACACCGCCGTGGACGAGAGGAGCAGCGAGCCCTTTGCCGGCACGCGCGCCACGAGCTCGTCCACGACCTTCTTCCAGGTGCGCTGGAGGTTGCCGTTGGAGAGGCCCGTGCCGCCAGCGCCGGGGCTGGCGGCACTCTGCTGAGCGGGCGCCACGGGAGCGAGGTGGTCGGCCGGCCGGGGAGCCGAGGCGGCCGCGGGCTCTACGTTCTTCTCGGCGGGAGACGGCGCGACGGTCGCCGGCCCGGGAGCCGCGACGACGGGTTGCGGCTGCTGCGGGGTCGCGGGCAGCTGCTCGAGGGTCTTCTCGACGACGGGGGCCGCGGCCGCCACAACGCCGGGGGTCGCGAGGATGGCCACCTGGCGCTCGAGGTCAGACACGCGCTCGGCGAGGGCCTCGAGCGTGAGGTCGCTCGCGGGCCGCGCGACGCGCGTGAGCGCAACCTCGAGAACGAGACGCTGGTTGGTGGCCGTGCGCATCTCGCCCGAGGCGTCGCCGAGAATGGTGAGGACGCGCGCGAGGCGGTCGGTCGACCCAAAGGCGGCGGCCTCCGCACGCAGCGCCTCGAGGTCGTCCCCGCGGGCCGCGACCACGTCGTCGGCGCTCGGGACGGCGGCCACGACGTAGACGTCGCGCACGTGCGCCGCAAGCTCGCGCGTGAACTGCAGCAGGTCGCGGCCCGCGTCCACGAGCTCGCCCACCTCGGCGAACAGCGCCGGCACGTCGCGGTGCGCCATCGCGCGCGAGACCTTGCCCAGCACCGCCCCGGACACCTCGCCGAGGAAGTCCGTCGCCGTGGCGAGGTCCACGCTGCCGGCCCCGAACACGGAGAGCTGCTCCAGGGTGGTCAGCGCATCGCGCATGCCGCCGCGGGCGTGGCGCACCACGAGCTCGAGCGCCGCCTCGTCGTAGGAGAAGCCCTCCTGGCGGCACACGTACGCGAGGTGGGCCTGCATCTCGTCGTTGCCGATGGCGTGGAAGTCAAAGCGCTGCACGCGCGAGAGGATCGTGGCGAGGATCTTCTGCGGGTCCGTGGTGCACATGACGAAGACCACGTGCTCGGGAGGCTCCTCGAGCGTCTTGAGCAGGGCGTTGAACGCCTGCGTAGTGAGCATGTGGACCTCGTCGATGATGTAGACCTTGCAGCGGCCCATCGTGGGCGCGTAGTTGACGCGGCTGATGATCTCCTCGCGCACGTTGTCCACGCCGGTGCGCGAGGCGGCGTCGAGCTCAATCACGTCCGGGTGCTCGCCGGCGGCAATGAGGCGGCACTGCTCGCAGGAGCCGTCGGGCAGGGCTGCCGGGCCCCTCTCGCACATGAGCGCCTTGGCCAGGATGCGGGCCATGGTGGTCTTGCCCGTTCCGCGCGGGCCGCAGAAGAGGTAGGCGTGGCTCGTGCGGTTCTCCAGCACGGCGCGCTTGAGCGTCTCGACCACGTGCGACTGGCCAACCACCTGCTCGAACGTCTGCGGGCGGTACTTGGTGTAGAGCGATTCCATGCGGCCTCCGGGCGACTTGGTTTGGAGGTTCCAGTATACCCGCGCGCCCGGACGCGCACCGCACGGCGGCAGGTTCTTCTCGCCGCGCAGGCCCCTGCGGCGAGAAGAACCCCGCAGGTGCTTAGGGATTCCGGGTTATGGCAGCCGCGGCCTCCGGAGCGCTTAGGAATCCGGGGTTGTCCCGCCACCCGGCGGGCGGGAGGGACGACGCGCCGTGCCATAACCCAGGATTGCTAAGCGGCGGGACAGTTCTTCTCGCCATAACGCGGTTTTCCTAAGCGCGCCGAGGGCCACGGCTGCCATAACCCCGGATTCCTAAGCGGATTGCGAGCCGCGATTGCCATAACCCGGAATCCTTAAGCAGTCCAAGAGGGACGGGCGAGAAGAACGCCCCGGCTATCCCCGCGGGCGAACCCAGGCGAGCAGCTCGTCGGCGGCGGCCGCGGGAACGTCACGCAGGCCGAGGCCGTCGGTGCGCTCGGCCGCCGTCCGGACCGAGACGGTTGCCACGCCGGCACGACGCTGGAAGGGGTTGGCGCGAAGCTCCACGTGCTGCAGCCGGCCGCGCGGCGCGATGACCGTCAGGCGCGTGAGGCCGCCGGAAACGAGCACCAGCTCGCGGGCGGTATGCCCATAGCGGGCCGCGCCCCACCCGCACAGGGCGTCAAGCACCAGCGCGGCGAGAAGCACGAGGCTCAGCACGGCAGCCGCGGCAACGAGCGGGCCCACGATCCACGCCGCGCGCGCCGCGAGGCCGGAGACCCCCGCAAGCCACAGGCCCGCGACGGCGAGACCCGCCGAGAACGGCCACCAGACGACGGCACGCAGCACCGCGCGCCGGCGGGCGACCGGACCGAGGCGCCCGAGCTCAACGTGGCCGAGGACGCCGGCGTAGCGCGGCAGCACCTCGGCGAGAAACGCGTCGAGCTCGTCTGTGCGGAGAAACGGGTGGAGCACCACGGTGCCCATGGGCTCGCCGCCCTCCTCGCCCGGGCCGGAGACCACCTGCGCCTGCACCTCGGCAAACCCCATGACCTGGCGGATGATCCCCTGGCGCAGAACCACGTGCTGCACCCGCTCGGTGGCGAGCGTGCTCGACGAGCGCGAGAGCAGGCCGTGCTCCACCACCACGCGGTCCTCGTAGCGCTCGACGCGATACCCGGCGTAGCGCACCAGGTTGAGCGCGAAGGAGACGACCGCCCCCAGCACCAGGACCGCGACGACAAACCATGCGACCACCGGGACGACGTCGCCGAGCGGAGTCGCGACGATCTCGTCGCCGGTGCCCGCGAGGTCGAGCACGCGCCACTCGATGAGCTGGTTAACGCCCTGGACGAGCATGATGACGAGCGCGAACGCCTGGCTCGCCACGCTCATCCGCGAGACGCAGGCGAGCACGAGCTCGCGGGTCGTGAGCGCATAGGTGGCGAGCGGTCCCTCGTCGCCCGCGGGAGCCGCCCCGGCGACGGTCGCGGGGTCGACGCCAGCCTCGCCCGCCTCGGCCACGCGCTTGCGGCGGAAGAGCTCCGCGCGCAGGGTCTCGGCCTCGCCGGCGCGCAGGCCGCGCAGCCTGGAGGCGTCCCCCTCGGAGGCGGCCGCGCCCGTGTCGAGGTCGAGGGTCATGAGGCCGAAGACGCGCTCGAGCAGCTCGGAGCGCATGGTGACGGTGTGGATGTGCTCGTAGGGAACCGTGAGGCTGCGGCGGGCGAACGGCCCCCAGCCCAAGCCCCAGCACACGACGAGCCCCGCACCCGTGAGCTCCCAGGTCCGGGCGCGCCACGTCAGAAAGCAGAGCAGCAGGCAGACGCCGAGGATCGCGGCAGCGGCGGCAACGAGCTTGGCGAGCGCCAGGAGGTCCCCTCCGAGGAAGTCCCCCACCAGGCCGAGGCCCACGAGCACGACAAAGCCCGAGGCCGCCTTGACCGCCTCGACCAGCACCGAGAGCGGGTTCGCCCGGTGGGTGCCGGAGAGGGCGGACGGCGCCGCGTCACCCTCGGGCTCAAAGAGGGAGCGGTGCGGCACGGCAAGTCGCTCGAGGTCGCGCTCGATTCCGGCGAGGCCGGACTCGGGTCGCCCGGGCGCGTCCTCCCTGCCGCCGAGCACGTCCGGAGCCGGGGGCCGCCCGTTCTTATCGCCGGCGCTCACACGTCCTCCTTGGCAAGGCGCGCGAGCTCAGCGACGCGGTCGCGCAGGGCCTCGGCATCTGCCTCCGCCAGGCCCGGGATCTCGAAGCTCTCCCCGGCCGTGGACACGGTCACGCTGGCCAGGCCATGCGCACGCAGCAGCGGCCCCTGCTTGGTCTGCACGTGCTGGACGCGCACGAGCGGCACGAGCACGCGCTTCTTCACAAAGACGCCGTGGTAGAGGTCGACGTCGGTCGGCGTGACGTCAAAGCGCCACGTAGCGTACTCGACGCGCGGGCTCACGAGAAGGTCGCCCAGGCAGATCGCCTCCACGACACCCGTGACGAGGTAGACCCAGAAGACGTCCCCGCCGAGGTGGCTCACCACGAGCCAGGCGGCCACCGCAAGCACGGCCACGACGGCCATCGCCACTACGTCGGACAGGTACCAGACGCGCAGCATGCGCGGGTCCAGGCGGTGGGCGGGCAGCTCTGACATGGGGCTCCTCTCGTCGGGGGCGCAGACATTATCGCATGGACGTCCCCGGCCCGCATGCGCTCGCCGGCCGCGGGCTCGCCCGGCCGCACGGTTCCGGAACTGTGCGGGGGGCGGGGCGAGAAGGGCGGCGGGGAGGTGCGGACGCTTAGGGAATCGGGGTTATGGCAATCGCGGCTCGCAATCCGCTTAGGAATCCGGGGTTGTCCCGACCTCGGGCGGGCGAGAGGGACGGCGCGCCGTGCCATAACCCCGGATTGCTAAGCAAAGACACGGGTTCTTCTCGCCATAACGCGGTTTTCCTAAGCGCGCCGAAGGGGGCGGCTGCC
>NZ_NFKF01000013.1 GCF_002160255.1 Olsenella sp. An188
TCTCGCCGTCGGCGCCGATGAGGTAGGTCTCGCCGATGCGGCCGCGGGTGAGGATGGTCCAGACGGCGGAGGAGTGGTCCTCGGTGTGGATCCAGTCGCGGACGTTCTTGCCGTCGCCGTAGAGCTTGGGCCGGATGCCGCAGAGGATGTTGGTCACCTGACGCGGGATGAACTTCTCCACGTGCTGGTAGGGACCATAGTTGTTAGAGCAGTTGGAGATGGTGGCGCGGATGCCGTAGGTGCGGTGCCAGGCGCGCACCAGCATGTCGGAGGCCGCCTTGGTGGAGCTGTAGGGGCTCGACGGGTGGTACGGGGTCTCCTCGGTGAAGCGGGCCGGGTCGTCCAGGGCGAGGTCGCCGTAGACCTCGTCGGTGGAGACGTGGTGGTAGCGCACGTCGTACTTGCGGCAGGCCTCGAGCAGGCGGAAGGTGCCCTCCACGTTGGTGCGCAGGAACGGCTCGGGGTCCGCGATGGAGTTGTCGTTGTGGGACTCGGCCGCGTAGTGGACGATCGCGTCGTGGCCCGGGACGATGCGGTCCAGGAGCTCGGCGTCGCAGATGTCGCCCACCACGAGCTCCACGCGGTCCTCCGGCAGGCCGGCGATGTTCTCGGGGTTGCCCGCGTAGGTGAGCTTGTCGAGCACGGTCACGTGGACGCCGGGACAGTTGTTGACCACGTAGTGCACGAAGTTGCTCCCGATGAAGCCGCACCCGCCGGTGACGATGATGTTGGCGGGCTCGAAGGTGTCTGACATGCTGATATCCCTTTCACTAGAAGCCAAGCAACTCATGTTATCGTCGGCGTCCTTACGCCGCTCATCTCTAAGCTCCTCGGCTCGAAGAAACGCCGCCTCAATAGAGGTCTCGAATCTCCCCGCCTCAATATCCGCCATTCCCCTACCAACGGCATCAACAAGCCTGGACTCAAACTCATCTTGGGCGGAAGAGCTCTTAGCCATCTAAACTCCCCACATACTCGCGCAGCTCGTCCTCCCAGTCGCGGGGCGAGAAACCCGCGGCGCGGATCTTGGAGAGGTCGAGGTCTGAGTGCTCGGGGCGCGGCGCCACCGGACCGGCGGCACTCGCGTAGTACTCGGCGGTGGTCACGGGAGTGACGGCGTCGCCGTTGCCGCAGGTGAGCTCGAAGACCTCGCGGGCAATCTGCGCCCAGGAGGCCACGCGACCGGAGCCGGTGAGGTTGTAGGTGCCGTAGGGCGCCGGCGCGCTCGGCTCGGCGTCGCCCTCCCGGTAGCCGAGCAGCCAGAGGATGCCCTCGGCCATCTGGTCGGTGAAGGTGAGCCGCCCCAGCTGGTCGTCGACCACGGTCACGCGGTCCAGCCCGTCGGACGGGTCGTCGCAGCGCCGCGCGAGGCCCCGCATGGTGAGCACGAAGTTGTGGCCCTCGCCGATGACCCAGCTCGAGCGCACCACGTAGTGGCGTGGGCAGCCGGCCACGGCCAGGTCGCCGGCAGCCTTGGACTGGCCGTAGACCGAGAGCGGGCTGAGGTCCTCGCCCTCGCCGTGGTTCTCGGCCGTGCCGTCGAAGACGTAGTCGGAGCTCACGTGCACGAGCGTGACGCCATGCTCGGCGCAGGTCCGCGCGAGCAGCGACGGCCCGGTGGCGTTGGCCTTCCAGCAGGCGGTGCGGCCCTCGGGCGTCTCGGCGCGGTCCACGGCGGTGTAGGCGCCGCAGTTGATGACGGTGCCGTAGAGGCTCCAGTCATAGCGGTCGTACTGCGCGGGGTCCGAGAAGTCGAAGGTGTCGATGTCGCAGAAGTCGAAGCTGGCGAGGAGCCCGCGCCTCTCGGCCAGCTTGTGCATGGCGCGGCCGAGCTGGCCGTTGCAGCCCGTGACCAGCGTGCGGCGCGGCGCCATGGGCAGCGCGTCGGCGAGCATCGGGTGGTGCCTGTCGGCCTCCGAGAGCGTGGCCTCGGAGAGCGGGATCGGCCACTCGATGCCGAGCGTGGGGTCGGCCAAGTTGACGAAGGTGTAGGTCTTCTTGAGCTCGGCGGACCAGTGGGCGTTCACGAGGTAGGTGTAGGCGGTGCCGTCCTCGAGCGCCTGGAAGGAGTTGCCCACGCCGCGCGGCACGTAGATGGCGCGCGAGGGGTCCAGCACGCAGGTGAAGACCCTGCCGAACGTCTCCCCGGGGCGCAGGTCGACCCAGGCGCCGAAGACCGAGCCGGTGGCCACGCTGATGAACTTGTCCCAGGGCTCGGCGTGGACGCCGCGCGTGACGCCGCGGCTCGCGTTGAAGCTCACGTTGTTCTGCACGGGGCGGAAGTCGGCCGGCAGCCCCAGAGCGCACATCTTCTCGCGCTGCCAGTTCTCCTTGAACCAGCCGCGGGCGTCGCCGTGGACGGAGAGCTCCACCACCTTGAGGCCGGGGATCCCGGTCTCGGAAACGCTGAGGTCCTTCTCGAAGTCCATGCCTAGTACTCCCCTCGCGACTTGACGAACTGGCCGGCCGCCACCTTGCGCAGGTGCTCGCCGTAGATGCTCTTGCCGTAGGCGTCCGCCGCGGCGAGAAGGGCGTCGGTGCCCACCCAGCCGTTCTCCCAGGCGATCTCCTCGAGGACCGCCACCGGCGTGTCCTGGGCGCGCTCCACGGCGCGGACGAACTCGCCGGCCTCGTAGAGGCTCTCCATGGTGCCGGTGTCGAGCCACGCGTAGCCGCGCCCGAGCGTCACCACGCTGAGCGAGCCGTCCTCCAGATACATCCGGTTGAGGTCGGTGATCTCGTACTCGCCGCGCGCCGACGGCTTGACCTGCTTGGCCAGCTCGCAGACGCGGCTGTCATAGAAGTACAGGCCGGTGACGGCGTAGGAGCTCTTGGGGTGCGCGGGCTTCTCCTCGATGGAGACCGCGTTGTAGTTCTCGTCGAACTCGACGACGCCAAAGCGCTCCGGGTCGTCCACGTGGTAGCCGAAGACGGTGGCGCCGCCCTCGGACTCGGCGCGGGCCACGGCGCGGCGCAGGTGGCGGGAGAGCCCGTTGCCGAAGAAGATGTTGTCGCCGAGGACGAGCGCGCAGGGCTCGCCGGCGATGAAGTCCTCGCCGATGACGAAGGCCTGCGCCAGGCCGTCGGGGCTGGGCTGCTCGGCGTAGGACAGGCTCACGCCGAACTGCGAGCCGTCGCCGAGCAGGCGCTCGAAGTTGGGCAGGTCGTGCGGGGTGGAGATAATCAGGATGTCGCGGATGCCCGCCATCATGAGGACCGACAGCGGGTAGTAGACCATCGGCTTGTCGTAGACGGGCAGCAGCTGCTTGCTCGTCACGAGGGTGAGCGGGTACAGGCGCGTGCCCGAGCCGC
>NZ_NFKF01000014.1 GCF_002160255.1 Olsenella sp. An188
GCGGCTCGGGCACGCGCCTGTACCCGCTCACCCTCGTGACGAGCAAGCAGCTGCTGCCCGTCTACGACAAGCCGATGGTCTACTACCCGCTGTCGGTCCTCATGATGGCCGGCATCAGGGACATCCTGATCATCTCCACCCCCACGGACCTGCCCAACTTCGAGCGCCTGCTCGGGGACGGCTCGCAGTACGGCGTCAGCCTGTCCTACGCGGAGCAGCCCTCGCCGGACGGCCTCGCTCAGGCCTTCGTCATCGGCGAGGAGTTCATCGCCGGCGAGCCCTGCGCCCTCGTCCTGGGGGACAACATCTTCTTCGGCAACGGCCTCTCCCGCCACCTCCGCCGCGCCGTGGCGCGGGCGGAGTCCGAGGGCGGCGCCACGGTCTTCGGCTACCACGTGGACGACCCGGAGCGCTTCGGCGTGGTGGAGTTCGACGCTGACTTCAACGCCGTCTCCATCGAGGAGAAGCCCGAGCGCCCCAAGAGCTCCTACGCCGTCACCGGCCTCTACTTCTACGACTCGCGCGTCTGCGAGCTGGCCAAGAAGGTGAGGCCCTCGGCCCGCGGGGAGCTCGAGATCACCACGCTCAACCAGATGTACCTGGAGGACGGCTCGCTCTCCGTGGTCACGCTCGGACGTGGCTACGCGTGGCTGGACACCGGCACCATGGAGAGCCTCTACGAGGCCGGCGAGTTCGTCCGCGCCGTCGAGCGCGCCCAGGACACGCCCGTCGCGGTCCTCGAGGAGATCGCCTGGGAGAACGGCTGGATCGGCACGGACGCCCTTCTCGCCGCAGCGGACGCCTACGGAAAGAGCGTCTACGGCCAGCACCTCAGGCGCGTCGCGGAGGGTGGCATCGTCCCACATAACCGATACGACTAAAGAAACTCCAACCTTGAGGAGGCCTAGCATGTCAGACACCTTCGAGCCCGCCAACATCATCGTCACCGGCGGGTGCGGCTTCATCGGGAGCAACTTCGTGCACTACGTGGTCAACAACTGTCCCGGCGTCCACG
>NZ_NFKF01000015.1 GCF_002160255.1 Olsenella sp. An188
GGGCGGGGGGGCCGACGGGGCCGCGCCGGGGACGAGACCAACCGATCAACGCGAAGCTCAGGCCCTCAAGAGCGGAACGGACCCGCGAGCCATACCGGTTAGGTGACACTGGAAGGCACAGAGCCCCCGCGGGACTCAACGACACAGGCGAGGCAGAGCCTCGCCTGTACTATCGGTTGGCAATGACGGACCGGGGATTTAGGCGGGTGCAGATGGTCCCCAGGCCCTTGCCTCGCATCAGGGGACTATACTCATCCAACGTGCATCGGAACGGTTTACGCGGAGGCGAATCGAGCCCCAATATGGCCCAAGAATGAGCGGCAGGAGCATCGCGCCCGACCCTTCGTCTGCAGCGCGATCATCGATAAGCGCACGAGTGGCCGGGAAGACGTGAGACTCGACGCTGCAAAGATGGTGAAGACGGAACAGCGCCAGACTAGACAGGAGAAGGTGGAAGCGCACACGATAGGCACCGGCCCTGGGAGTCTCTCTCTCACATCTGCGCTGCAGCGCGTGAGGGCAGAAGACAACGAGATTGCGGCTCCGCCGCAGCTCTCAACTCAGGGAGCGCAACCGAATTTAAAATACCGTTGTTTTGCTATTTTGCCATCCACAGGGAGCATGGCGCAAAGCCGACGGCCCCTCGCCCCGTACGCCGGAGGCCCCCTCCCCGGCCGCTGCCGGGGAGGGGGCCTCCGCGCGCGAAAATGCCCCTTGTTGGTC
>NZ_NFKF01000016.1 GCF_002160255.1 Olsenella sp. An188
GTTCGCGGAAGTCTCCGCCAAGGTCGGCAACCAGGTGCACCTGAGAAGCCTTCGCGACGGCTTCGCCACCATCATGCCGATCTTCATCCTCGCCGGCATCGCAGCGCTGCTCAACAACGTCGTCTTCACGTTCCTGTGGAGCGCGGACCCGAGCAGCCCCGGGCTCTTCCCGAACGCCGACGTGCTCGCCACGGCCCAGTACTGGGGCAACTCGCTCACGCAGGGCGCGCTCTCCATCTCGGCCATCCTGCTGTGCGCCATGGTGGGCTACAGCCTCGCGAGCAACAAGCGCTTCGACAACCCCGTCTCGTGCGTGGTGGTGGCGCTCGCGGTCTTCTTCATCATGATGCCGCAGACGGTCGCCGCCGACCTCTCCGCCTCGTCGCCGCTCTACGTGGCCGAGGAGGTGACCACCGCCCAGGTCTCGGGCGCGTTCGTCACCGACTACACGGGCACCAACGGCATGTTCACCGCCATCATCATCGGCCTGTTCGCGCCCACGCTCTTCATCAAGGTCTCGGGCGTCGAGAGGCTGCGCATCAAGATGCCCGAGGGCGTGCCGCCCGCGGTCGAGAAGTCCTTCAACGTCCTGATCCCGATGCTGCTCACCCTGGGCGCCTTCGGCGTGCTCTCGATGGC
>NZ_NFKF01000002.1 GCF_002160255.1 Olsenella sp. An188
TCTCGAGCTTGCCGCCCACGTTCCAGCCACCCTCCGTCTGCGGGCCGGACATCGCCGCCCCGAAGAAGAAGTCCTCGGGCAGGGTCAGTTCTGCCATGACGCCTCCGTTCTCGCTACTGCTGATTCAAGCGTGATGCGGTTTTCTTTATCACGCTTTGTTATTTAGATTATAGCGCTCTGATTGTTCTTTTGAGGATTATTTCTGAGTGAATAGTCGCGCTACATTTAGGAAATAAGAAAGGGAAGTTGAGGAAGAAGCCACGTTGACCTGCGGTTTAGTTGACCTCAGCGCAACACCAACCGGCAAAAAGCCGGCAGATATAGAATAACGACCCGGCGAGAAGCACCGTTGGCGGCTCGATTTCTACCGTTCACGGACAATCTCTCCGCCCTCCACCCCAAGAAGGGAGCCACCATGCTGAAGTACCAGTCCATCGCGTCAGACATCCAGCGCAGCATCGAATCGGGCGTCCTGAAGCCTAATGCGAAGCTCCCTACCGTGGTCGAGCTCTGCGAGGCCTACGGAGTGAGCAAGATCACCGTCAAGCGCGCCATCGAGCTGCTCACCGAGCGGGGCCTCATCTCCAGTCGTCGCGGGTCGGGAACCTACGTGAAGAACACCACCGAGCTTCTCGAGCAGACAGGCCTGGGACCCGTCGACGCCGGGGCTGACCCCGAGGTCGACTCCTTCATGTTCTCGCAGTCGGACCGAGCCGCCGGCTTCACCGAGAAGCACGGGGCCACGGGAAAGGAGATAAGCTCCGTGGTCTACGACTTCTCGATCGTCAACCCGCCGCAGGACGTCGCCAGACACCTGAGCATCAGCCGCGAGGACTTTACCTATCGCATCTGCCGCGTGCGCTGCCTGGACGAAGAGCCCATGGTCATCGAGTACACCTACATGCCCCTCGACCTCATCCCCGGGCTCAAGCGCGCCCATCTCTATGGTTCGGTCTACGCCTACCTCCGCAACGCGCTGGGTCTCAAGATCTCGAGCTTCCACAGAATCATTCGCGCCGTGCCCGCAACCGAGGAGGAGGCCAAGAGGCTCAGCACAACGCCGGGCATTCCCATGCTCGAGATTGCGCAGGTGGGGTTTCTTGACGACGGCACGCCGTTCGAGTATTCGGTCTCTCGCTACGAGGGCAGCCGCGGGGAGATTCGAGACATCAACGTCCTCTGAGGCGTGCCGGGGGTCAGCGGGAGCCCGGCTTGCCCTTCTTCTTGCCCGCCGGCTTGCCTGCCTTCTTGGCGCGCTTCTCCTCCGCGCGGCGGGCCCGAGCGGCCCGACGCTGGGCGCGAGCCTCGGAGCTGGCCTTCATGGCCGCCCGCTCCTCCTCCGCCTCGCGGGCCACGCGACGCTCCTCCGCCTCGCGGGCGAAGAGGTCAGCGGCGCTCCCCGTGATCGGTGCCCAGGCGAACGCATAGACGAAGCCGAGCGCAAACGACACGATCGGCAGCCCGAACACGCTCCAGAAGAGCGTCGCGGGCAGCGTCATCCCCTGGGGGACCTCCGGCATCAGGTAGGGGACCATGGCGGCGAGCAGCGTCACGAGGCTGACCACGCTCGCCGCGCGACTGGCGACCTGGGCGGCGGAGGGCACGGTCACGCTGGCGCGACGCACGAAGATGATTCCGATGAGCGCGCCGAGCAGATAGATCGAGACGGGGAGGGCGTATGCGCCGGCGGCCCTCACCTGGGTGGGCACGTCGGTACCGCCCTGCCCCACGGCGTAGAGGATGACGCTGCCCAAGAGAAGCACCGAGATGACGGCAAGGTTGGCGTAGTACACCGAGCCACGCATGGGATACGTGACGCCCTTCCTCGAAAACGGAAGCACCATGTGAGCCCCTCCTCAAATCGCGGCGCGACTGGCATAGGTCCTTTTCCCATCTTAGCGCGACGCGGCACCGCGAGGCGCGGGCGAGGCGCAGGCCGGCCGACGCGTCTGCTGAGGGCCGCACGGGCCCGGGGACGGGACGTCCTTCGACGGGCGCCTCGAGTCTGGGCGGCGCGGGCTGCCTCGAGGCGCCGCTCGCGGCGCAGACCCGCGCGCCGGCGGCCCTGGCCCGGCCTTCTCGCGGGGCGATGTGAGACCGATGCCACATGCGCGGCTCCCGAGAGGTATATTGTGAGCGTCGGCAACGGCCCGCAGTCGCCCGGAGGGCCGGGCGACTGATAGGAGACAGCATGCGCATCGGAGCACTTGAGGCGGGCGGGACCAAGATGGTCTGCGCCATCGCCACCGAGCAGGGCGAGATTCTGGAGCGGGAGTCCTTCCCCACCACCACGCCCGAGGAGTCCATCCCCTCGCTCACCAGCTGGTTTGGGGAGCGTGGGGTCGACGCCCTGGGCATCGGCGCCTTCGGGCCCACCTGCGTGGACCCCGAGAGTCCCTCCTTCGGCACGATCCTCGAGACCCCCAAGCTCCCCTGGCGCGGGTACGCCCTTCGCGCGGCCTTCGTCGACGCGCTCGGGGTGCCCGTGGGCTACGACACCGACGTCAACGTGGCGTGCCTCGGCGAGGCCACGTTCGGCGAGTCCCGCGGAATCGCAGACCTCGTCTACGTGACCATCGGCACGGGGGTCGGCGCCGGGGTCATGTGCGGCGGGCACCTCCTGCACGGCATGCTCCACCCCGAGGCGGGCCACATGCTGCTCAACCGCATGCCGGGCGACGAGGGTCCCTGCGTCTGCCCGAGCCACGACAGCTGCCTCGAGGGCCTGGCGGCCGGGCCGTCCATCGAGCGGCGCTGGGGGGCCAAGGGAACCGAGCTCGCCGACCGCCCCGAGGTCTGGGAGCTCGAGGCGAGCTATCTCGCCCAGATGTGCCACAACCTCGTGCTGTGCTACTCGCCGCGCCGCATCATCCTGGGCGGCGGAGTCATGCACCAGGAGCAGCTCTACCCGCTCGTGCGCGAGAAGACCCTCGACTACCTGGGCGGCTACATCACCGCGCCCGAGCTCGAGGACATCGACTCCTACATCGTCGCCCCGAGTCTGAACGACAACCAGGGAGTGCTCGGCTGCGTCGAGCTGGGGCGGCGGGCCGCGGCCGGCGAGTAGGCCTTGCGTCCCCCGGTTCCATAGGCTGCCGTCGGGCGCCGGCCCAGCGTGGGGCGGCGCCCTTTTCGTGTGGGAGGGGCCGTCGCGCGCCCGCGCGGGCCCGCGACGGCTTCAGCATTGGTTACCGGTAGGCGTAGATTTCCCCGCAGGGGACTCTCCCCGCCCCCGGAAGGGTATGCTTCGTTTGCGTGGGTCGTCACGTCCGGCGGACGACCGGCCACACCAGCCCGCGGACGTCCCGGCGGAGGGAGAGACATGTCAGAGGCAACCGAAACCAGGCAGGACGCACCAGGCGAGAGGCGCCTGCGCAAGCGGCTCTACTCGCTCGGCGAGGAGATCGCCAACTCGGTGAGCCACGGCGTGGGGGTCCTTCTCGCCATCGCCGCGCTTGTGCTTCTCATCGTGGCCTCCGTCTCGCACGGCGGCGGGGTGCGGCTGGCGGCGGCCCTCATCATGGGGATCTCGCTCATCGTGGAGTACCTCTTCTCCACGCTCTACCACGCGCTCGCGCCCGAGAAGGCCAAGGCGGTCTTCCGCGTGCTCGACCACTGCGGCATCTACCTGCTCATAGCCGGCAGCTACGCGCCCTTCTCGCTCATTACGCTCGCCGGTCGCGGCGGGCTCGAGCTGTGCGTGGCGGTGTGGGTCGTGGCGGCGGTGGGGATCGTGGCCGAGTGCCTGCTGCGCGAGCGCCAGCCGGCCTGGCTCACCGCGGCCGTCTACGTGCTCATGGGCTGGCTCGTGGTCTTTCGCGTGGGCGACCTCTGGGAGCTCCTGCCGCCGCCCGCGTTCTGGCTGCTTCTTGCGGGAGGGCTCAGCTACACCGTGGGGGCGGTCTTCTACGCCGTCAAGAAGGTTCCCTACCTGCACTTCATCTTCCACCTGTTCACGCTCGCCGGCAGCGTGTGCATCACGCTCTCGGCGCTGCTCTTCGTGGTGTAGCCCACGCGCTATCATTGACGCCACGCAACCCCAAGACCCAAGGAGGGCACATGACAGACGAGCAGCTCGCACAGCTGAAGGCCAATGTAGACACCTACGTGGACGAGGTCTGGGAAGACGTCGTGGCAGACATCGCGCGCCTCGTGCGCCACGAGTCCGTGGAGGACCTCGGCGCGGCCGAGCCGGGCAAGCCCTGGGGCCCCGCCTCCAACGACGCCCTGGTCGAGGCCGAGCGAATGGCCGAGCGCCTGGGCCTTGCCGTGACCGACGTCGACGGCTACCTCGGCTTCGCCGACGTCCCCGGCGCCTCCGGGCCCGAGCGCTACCTCGCCACCATCGCCCACACCGACATCGTCCCGCTCGGCGAGGGCTGGAGCTTCCCGCCGCTCGAGGTCACGCGCAAGGACGGCTACCTCGTCGGCCGCGGCGTCCAGGACGACAAGGGCCCGTTCGTGCTGTCGCTCTACGCCGCCCACTTCTTCGCGCGCCGCGCGGCCGCCGGCGAGACGCTCCCCTACACCCTGCGCTGCATCATCGGCAACAACGAGGAGACGGGCATGGGCGACGTGCCCTACTACCTCGAGCGCTACCCCGAGCCGCTGTTCTGCTTCTCCCCGGACGCCGACTTCCCGCTCATCTGCGGCGAGAAGGGCCTCTACAGCGGCGAGTTCACCTCCGCCGCCGTCGCCGGCGAGAAGATCGTGGAGCTTCACGGCGGCACCTCGGGCAACGCCATCCCCGGCAGCGCCCGCGCCCTCGTGCGCGCCGACGCCTCCGCACTGCCCGCGGCCGAGCGCATCAGCGTCGAGGACGCCGGAGAGGGTCTCGCGCGCGTGAGCGCCACCGGCGTCGGCGGCCACGCCTCGATGCCGGCCGGCACCGTCAACGCCATCGGCGTGCTGGCGCGCTACCTGCTCGCCAACGACCTCGCGGGCGAGGGCGAGCGCACCTTCCTCACGCTTCTCGCCCAGCTGACCGAGGCCACGGACGGCTCGGCCACCGGCATCGCCGCCGAGGACGACAAGTTCGGCGCGCTCACCTGCATCGCCGGAACCGTGCGCACCGTGGACGGCCGCTTCGTGCAGACGGTGGACGCGCGCTTCCCCACCTCCACCTCGGCCGAGGCCATCACCGCCACGCTCGGCGCGCTCGCGGAGCGCTACGGCTGCACCTACCGCCAGCTCAGCGGCGAGAAGCCCTTCTACATCAGCCCGGACAGCCCGGAGATCGAGGTCCTTCTTAGCACCTACGCCGAGTACTCCGGCAAGCCCGGCGAGGCGTTCGTGATAGGCGGCGGGACCTACGCGCGCCACTTTGCCCGCGCCGTGGCCTTTGGCCCGGGCGGCGACTACGAGAGCCGCCCGGAGTGGGTCGGCATGGAGCACGGCCCCGACGAGGGCGTCTCCGAGGAGAGCCTGCGCCAGGCGCTCAAGATCTACATCGTCTCGATCGCGCGCCTCATGGAGCTCGAGCTCTAGGGCTGCCCCCAGCCCTAACCCCGGCCCCGGGACCTCCCGGGGCCGGGGGCGCTAGGCCCCCGCCACCTCGCCCTCAGCCTGCTCCCCGACGGGCGCCACCATCGCCGCGCCCACCGCCTGGGCCATGAGCTCCTCCGGCGTGGGCTGGCGCAGGATGCGCACCGCGAGGTAGGTGCAGCCAGCCATGAACAGCAGGTCAAAGACGAGGTCGAACGAGGGGCCGAGCGGCCCGTGCTCGACGACCGTGACCACGACCTGGACCACGTCGGCCGCGAGCGCCAGGGAACTGAGCACGAGGAACGGGCGGATCCTCTGGGGGCGGTTGGAGCCCCAGATGCCCAGGCAGCCCACCAGCAGGTTCACCCCCGCAGAGACCGCTGCCGCGGCGAGCACGACGAGCATGGCCTCGCTCACCGTGAGCGACACGCCCGATATCACCGCCTGCTCCCCCTCCCCGTAGGCGAGAAGCGCCACGATCAGCACGCCCGCCACCACCGCGGTGAGGACCCCCTTCATGATGACGACCTCGCTGAGCAGGTGGAGGACGCGCTGGTGGCGCGAGCGCAGGAAGGTCTCCCCGCGCACGCCGCTGTCGTGCTCCTCCTTGACCTTGTCGGCCAGGCGCGAGCACACGAGCACGTAGACGATCGTGGTCGTGAGGATGATGGGGTTGAACAGGATGAACGTGCCGAGGCCCCAGCCCCACGCGATGGCCACGAGCACGCCGAGCCCCACGAGGTAGCACAGGAAGCGGTACGGCCCCACGCGCGCGGAGTTGTTCGAGGCGGCCAGGCCGAGCACGGCCGTGAGCAGGAGCAGGCCGGCCACGACCACGATGATGCCGCCGAAGGTCGCGATGGCCCAGAGGTCGCCGCTCGCGATGCCCACGCTGCCGTCGGTGGCGAGCACGAGCACGCCTCCCAGGAGCGCGAGCGCCCCGAGGAGCGCCATGAAGATCGAGACGATGCGCAGCACCGCCTGTGCGGGCGTGCGCGGGACGGACGGCTTGAGGTCGATCATGGGTCAGGGCCTCCCTTGACGCGAGCAACACCGGGATTGTACCCAAAAGGGGGCTGAAGAACGCCCCCTGCCCTACGAGAAGGTCCTCGCCTCGTAGTCGGTCGGCTCGGCGAGAAACCCGTGGAGGGCGAGCTCGCGCGCCACCTCGTCGAGGACCTCCTCGCTCTCGGCGCTCACGTGGTGGAAGTGGTAGCCGCTCGTGACCTCCATGAGCGGGGCCGAGCGCCCCGTCGCGAGTTCCTCGGTGAAGCGGGCCACGTCGCGGCGGCTCGCCAGCCCCAGCGGCGAGGAGATCTTCCCGTAGACGCGGTGGTTCACGAAGACGTCCTCCACGCACGCCCCCAGGTCCACGACGAGCGTGAGCTCCTCGGCCGTGCGCTCGGCGCTGTGGTGGCACTTGAAGAGCCGCGTCGGGCGGCGCGGGGCGCGCTCGAGCACGTAGCCCCTGCTCGTCGAGACGATCCTCTCGCCGCGGCCGCGCAGCAGCGCCACGTCGGCCACCACCACCTGGCGGCTCACGCCGCACCTCTCGGCGAGGGCCGCTCCGGAGAGGGGCTCGCGGGCGGCGGCCAGCTCCGCGACGATTCTCTCGCGTCGGGCGTCGCCTGCGCTCACGAGAGGACCTCGAGGTGCTTGAGGGAGAAGTCGAGGATCGGCGCGGAGTGCGTGAGCGCGCCGCAGGAGACGAAGTCGACGCCGAGGTCGGCGTAGTCCGACGCGTTCGCCGCGTCCACGTTGCCGGAGGCCTCCGTCTGCGCGCGGCCGCCCACGAACGCGACGGCCTCGGCCATCTGCTCGTGGGTCATGTTGTCGAGCATGATGACGTCGGCGCCCGCCTCGAGCGCCTCGGCGACCATCTCGATGGTCTCGCACTCCACCTCGACCTTGTCCACGAAGGGCGCCGCCGCGCGCGCCGCCGCCACGGCGGCCGCGACGCCGCCCGCCGCGTCGATGTGGTTGTCCTTGAGCAGCACGCCGTCGGAGAGGCCAAAGCGGTGCATCGAGCCGCCCCCCAGGCGCACGGCCTCCCGCTCGAACAGGCGCATGCCCGGCGTGGTCTTGCGCGTGCACACGAGCGTGGTGCCGCTGCCGGCGAGTGCCTCGGCGACCGCCGACGTGTAGGTGGCGATGCCGCTCATGCGCTGGAGGTAGTTGAGCGCGGTGCGCTCCCCCTCCAGTAGCACGCGGACGTCGCCCTCCACGGTCGCCACGAGGGTGCCTGCCGTCACGCGCGCGCCGTCGGCCACGTGCGCGTCCACGCGCGTGGAGGGGTCGAGCAGGCAGAAGACGCGCGAGAAGACCGAGAGGCCCGCAACCACGCCGTCGGCCTTCGCGATCAGGCTCACCCGCCCGGGCCTCGCCTCGGGCATGACGGAGGTCGTGGACACGTCGCCGAACGGCATGTCCTCCCTGAGCGCGGCGCGGATGTGCTCGTCCATCTGCATCTGGATCATCGGGTCTGTCATGGCTCTCCTCTCGGGCTGCGCGGGCGCGGCCGCGCGCCCCTCTCACTCGGCGCCGGTCAGAAGCGCCACGTCGGTCACGTCGCGCGAGCCCGCGATGAAGCGCGAGCGCGCCCGGGCGGCGGCGGCGAGCTGGGCCGCCGTGTCCTCCTCAAAGCGGTCGCGCATGATCTTGTCGGCCGCGCGCTGCGCGAAGACGAGCGACTCGAGCAGGCTGTTCGAGGCCAGGCGGTTGCGCCCGTGCACCCCGTTGCAGCAGGTCTCGCCGCAGGCGAAGAGGTGCGGCAGGGTGGTCTCGGAGTCGGAGTCCACGTGGATGCCCCCCATGAAGTAGTGCTGGGCGGGCACCACCGGGATCGGCTGCTCGCGGATGTCGTAGCCCTCCTCGAGGCAGTGCTCGAGGATGTGGGTGAAGTGCCTCTCCACCTCCTCGCGCGGCACGCGCTCGAAGGAGAGCCACACGTGCTCGGAGCCCGTGCGCGCCATCTCCGCCAGGATGGCGGCCGAGACCACGTCGCGCGGCTGGAGCTCGTCGCAGAAGCGCTCGCCCGCGTCGTTGAGCAGCACCGCCCCCTCGCCGCGCGCGGACTCGGAGATGAGGAAGGCGCGTCCGGGGCGCTCGGTCCACAGGGTGGTGGGGTGGACCTGCACGTAGTCCATGTGCTCGAGAAGGACCCCGTGCTCGGCGGCCACGCGGCAGCCGTCCCCGGTGAGGCAGGAGAAGTTCGTGGAGTGCGCGTAGAGCCCTCCGACGCCGCCCGTGGCGAGGACCGTGGCGTCCGCGTTGATCTGCAGGCGCTCGCCGCCCGCGTCCGTGGCCACCACGCCGCGGCACACGCGCCGCCCCGCGGCGTCGAAGCCCTCGACGAGGTCGGTCATGCAGGTGTGCTCGAGGACGTGCGCGCCCGGCAGCACGCGCACGCAGGAGAGCAGGTGCGTCGTGATCTCCTGCCCGGTGACGTCCTCGTGGTAGACGATGCGCGGCCGCGAGTGGGCTCCCTCGCGCGTGTAGTCCAGGCTCCCGTCGGCGCGCCGGGCGAAGCGCACGCCGCGCTTGACCAGGTCGTCGATGATGGGCCTGCTCGCGCGGATCATGATGTCCACGCTCTCGAGGCGGTTCTCGTAGTGCCCGGCGCGCAGCGTGTCCTCAAAGAACGGCTCGTAGTCGCCCTCGTCGTGCAGGACGCAGATGCCGCCCTGTGCGAGCATGGAGTCGCACTCGTCGACGGCCCCCTTCGAGAGCAGGACCACGTTGAGCGCCGCGGGGAGGTTGAGCGCGCAGTAGAGCCCGGCCACGCCGCAGCCCACGATCACCACGTCGCAGTCGATGGTGCGGGAGCGCGCGGCGCGGCTCATCGGCTCGCCCCCAGCTCGAGCATGCGCGCGAGCGCGGCGCGCGCCGGGGCGGCTACCCCCTCCGGCGGGAGCCCCACCTCGCCCGAGCCCTCGCGCAGGCACGCGGCGACCCCCTCGGCCGTGATGCGCTCCATGTCGGGGCAGACCGGGTGCGTGGGCGGGAAGTGGAAGCGCTTGCCCATGCCGGCGCAGCGCCGCTCGAGCTCGCCGCGCACCCCGTCCACGGTCAGGACGATGTAGTCGCGCGCCTCCCCCGCCGCGGCGGCCTCGACGATCTGCGAGGTCGAGCCCGCCACGTCGGCGAGCTCCGTGACCTCCGGGCCGCACTCGGGGTGCGCGAGCACCGGAGCGCCGGGCAGGCTCTCCCTGAGGGCGCGGACCTCGTCTGCGGAGATGGCCTGGTGGATGGGGCAGTAGCCGTCGTTCAGGATGACGTTCTTCTCGGCCACCTGGCCCGCCACGTAGCGGCCGAGGTGGCGGTCCGGGATGAACAGGACGTTGCGCTGCGGCAGTGCGAAGACGATGCGCACGGCGTTGGAGGAGGTCACGCACACGTCGGACCACGACTTGACCTCCGCCGTCGAGTTGACGTAGCAGGCCACCGCCAGGTCGTCGCCGTACTTCTCGCGCGCGGCGTCCACCGTCTCGCGCTGGACCATGTGCGCCATCGGGCAGTCCGCCGACGCGTCGGGCATGAGCACGGTCTTGTCGGGCGAGAGCAGCTTGGCGCTCTCGGCCATGAAGCGGACGCCCGCAAAGACGAGCGTGGAGGCCGGCAGCGTGGCGGCCAGGCTCGCCAGGGCGAAGGAGTCCCCCACGTGGTCGGCCAGCTCCTGGACCTCGGTCGGCACGTAGTAGTGCGCCAGCACCACCGCGTCGCGCTCGTGCTTGAGGCGCGCCACCTCGGCGCGCAGCTCCTCTGTCAGCATGGGTACCCCCTCGTCGCGCTGGTCAGCGGGCCTCAGTATACACCTCGCTTTACAGCTGACAAGACAGCTCGCGCGGCCCTGACCCGCCTTCGTCGGGAAACTCCGAGTTATGCTCGAGCAAAAGTCAGGATTCGCCCGGCGAGAAGAACCTCGCGTCGCGCCTACCTGCGTATATGTAGGGTTGAACTACCGTGCCCCGAGTTTTGCTCGTGCATAAGTCGAAGCTCACGCCGGGGGCCACCCAGTTCGCCCCGGGCCGCGCCGGGGCCGCCGGCACAGCCCCGCCCGCGCGTCACCTGTGGAGGCCGTGTGGCGATTGCGCCCGAGCGGCTCGAAGTCCCGCGTCCGGGGTATCACCTAACACCGTAAGTATCTTCTAGTGTTAGGAGAATCCGCATGGAAGACACGCCCACCTACGAGGAGCTCGCGCACGAGCTCCTCGGGGAGCTGCTCGCCCTGGGGAGCACCCTCACCCCGATGATGGTCAACTCCACGAGGGGCGAGACGGCCACGCTCATGACGCTCTACCGCGTCGAGGGGGCGCTCACGCCCGGCCAGCTCGGGGAGCACGCCCACGTCTCGAGCGCGCGCGTCGCCAACATCCTGCGCTCGCTCGAGGAGAAGGGCCTCGTCTCGCGAGCCCACTCCACGGGGGACCGCCGCCAGGTCGAGGTGACGCTCACCGACGCCGGGCGCGCCGAGGCCGAGCGCACGCGCGAGGAGCGCACCAGGGCCGTCGCGCGCTACCTCTCCGAGCTCGGCTCCGAGGACGCCGGGCACCTCGTCAGGATCGTGCGCCGCTCGCGGGACATCCTGAGCGACCGCGCGGCGCGGGAGGGGAGCGAGCGGTGAGAATCCTCAGGCTCTTCAAAAACCACGTCCTCGCCGTGCTCGCGGTGGTGGCGCTGCTCGTCGTGCAGGCAAACGCCGAGCTCGCCCTCCCCACCTACATGAGCGAGATCGTGGACGTGGGCATCCAGCAGGGCGGCATCGCCTCGCCCGTGCCCGACACCATCCGCGAAAGCTCGCTGGAGGACCTCAAGCTCTTCATGTCCGACGAGGACGCGAGCCTCGTCGAGGCCGCCTACGCCCCCGCCGACGAATCCGGCGTCCGCGCCTACCAGGGAGGCGCCGCCGACAAGGACGAGGGCTCGGCGCTCTCACAGGCCATGGCGCTGCCCGAGGTCGCCGTGCTCGCGCTCCAGCAGGGCGTCGACGCCTCCGCGTTCGTGGACTCCGCGGACGCGGCCGAGAACCCCGCGGCCGCGGCGCTGGCGACCGCCGGCAGCGTCGGGCTCGACGAGGTGCGCGCCGCCGTGGACGCCGGACTCGTCAGCCGCGAGCAGCTCGTGAGCGCCGCCGGGGAGCTCGGCGAGCAGATGGGCTCGATGGGCGGCTCCATCGTCACCCAGCGCGCCATCTCCTACGTGAGCCAGGAGTACGAGGCCCAGGGCATCGCGCTCTCCGACGTGCAGAACGCCTACCTCGGCTCCGCCGCGCTCACGATGTTCGGCCTGTGCCTCGTGGGGCTCGCCGCCACGGTGCTCACGGGCGCCGTCGCCTCGCACACCGCCTCCACCATCGCGCGCGACCTGCGCCGCCAGACCTTCGAGAAGGTCATGCAGTTCTCGCCGGCCGAGGTCAACAGGTTCTCCCAGGCGTCGCTGATCACCCGCTGCACCAACGACGTCCAGCAGCTCCAGATGGCAACGACGCTGTTCATGCGCATGGTGCTTCTCGCCCCGATCATGGGCGTGGTGGCCGTGCTGCGCGTGCTGGAGACCTCCACGGGGCTGGAGTGGACCATCGGCGTGGCCGTCATCGCCGTGTGCGCCGTGGTGGGCGTGCTCATGGGCCTCACTATGCCCAAGTTCAAGCGCATGCAGGCCTACGTGGACCGCGTGAACCTCGTGGCGCGCGAGATGCTCGACGGCATCATGCCGATCCGCGCCTTCGGCCGCCAGGAACACGAGCTCGAGCGCTTCGACGACGCCTCCACCGACCTCATGCGCACGCAGCTCTTCACCAACCGCGCCATGAGCTTCATGATGCCGCTCATGATGTTCGTCATGAACTGCGTCACCGTGACGATCGTGTGGTTCGGCAGCCACGGCGTCTCCGAGGGCGTCATGCAGGTGGGCGACATGATGGCGTTCATCTCCTACACGATGCAGATCGTCATGGCCTTCATGATCCTCACGATGGTGGCCGTGGTGCTGCCGCGCGCCGAGGTGGCCGCCGAGCGCATCGAGGAGGTGCTGGAGTGCCCGCTGTCCATCACCGACCCGGCACACCCCAAAACCCCGGCCGAGGGCAGCCCGCGCGGCGAGCTCACCTTCCGCAACGTGAGCTTCCAGTACCCCGACGCGCGCAAGGACGTCATCCAGGGCGTCTCGTTCACCACGCACGCCGGCAAGATGACGGGCGTCATCGGCTCCACGGGCTCGGGCAAGTCCACGCTCGTGCAGCTCATCCCGCGCCTGTACGACGTCACGGGCGGCGGCGTGCTGCTCGACGGCGTCGACGTGCGCGACATGTCCCTCTCCGACCTGCGAGGGCGCATCGGCTACATCCCGCAGCAGGGCATGCTCTTCTCGGGCACCGTCGAGTCCAACCTCAAGTTCGCCGGCGAGGGCGTGACCGACGAGGACATGCGCGAGGCGGCGCGGGTGGCCCAGGCGACCGAGTTCATCGAGCGACGCGAGGGCGCCTGGGAGTCCCCCATCTCGCAGGGCGGCTCCAACGTCTCCGGCGGCCAGCGCCAGCGCCTGGCCATCGCGCGCGCCCTGGCCAAGAACCCCGAGGTCATCGTCTTCGACGACTCGTTCTCCGCGCTCGACTACAAGACCGACGCCGCCCTGCGCGACGAGCTGGCGCGCTCGGTGACGGACGCCGCGCTCGTGGTGGTGGGCCAGCGCATCGCCACCATCATGAACGCCGACGAGATCCTCGTGCTCGACGAGGGCCACGTGGTGGGCCGCGGCACACACGACGAGCTCCTGCGCAGCTGCCCCGCCTACCTCGAGATCGCGCAGAGCCAGCTGTCCGCCGCCGAGCTCGGGCTCACGGACGAGGAGATCGCCGCCGTCCTGGACGGAGCGGCCGGGAAGGGAGGTGAGCGCTGATGCCCCCGATGGGACGCGGGCGCTCCACGGAGCGCGCAAAGGACTTCAAGGGAACCATCGTCAGGCTCCTGGGCTACGTGGGACGCCACAAGATCGCCGTCATTCTCGCGTGCGTGTTCGCCGTGTGCTCGGTGGTCTTCAACATCGTAGGCCCGCGCGTGCTGGGCTCGGTGACCACCAAGCTCTACGAGGGGCTCGTCGCCACGGTCCAGGGCACGGGCTCGGTGGACTTCGAGTGGATCGGGATGACGCTGCTGGGGCTTCTTGGCCTGTACCTGGCCAGCTCGGCGTGCAACCTCGTCCAGGGCTGGCTCATGACCGGCGTCACGCAAAAGATCTGCTACCGCATGCGCAAGGAGATCGCCGAGAAGATCGCGGTCATCCCCATGAGCTACTTCAACGGCCACAGCAAGGGTGACGTGCTCAGCCGCATCACCAACGACGTGGACACGCTCGGCCAGTCGCTCAACCAGTCCATCACGCAGCTCATCACCTCCGTCACGCAGGTCGTCGGCGTGCTCGTGATGATGCTCTCCATCAGCCTGCCGCTCACCGGCGTCACCGTGCTCACGCTGCCGGTCTCGGTGGTGATCGTGCTCGTGATGGTGCACTTCTCGCAGAAGTACTTCCGCGAGCAGCAGCGGGTGCTCGGCACCGTGAACGGCATCGTGGAGGAGGACTTCGCGGGCCAGAACGTCATCCAGGTGTTCGACCGCTCCGAGCGCGCCGTGGCCGACTTCGAGGTTGAGAACGACCGCCTGTTCGTGAGCGGCTGGCGCAGCCAGTTCCTCTCCGGCCTGATGATGCCGCTCATGAGCCTCGTGGGCAACATGGGCTACGTGGGCGTCGTCGTGGTGGGCGCGCAGCTCGCGCTCGTCGGCCAGGCGGCCCCCGGCGACATCCAGAGCTTCATCCAGTACGTGCGCAACTTCACGCAGCCGATCCAGCAGCTCGCCAACGTGTCCAACACGATGCAGTCCATGGCCGCCGCCACCGAGCGCGTCTTCGAGTTTCTCGCCGCGCCGGAGGAGAGCGAGCCGGAGACTCCGCAGCTGCCCGCGCGCCGCGAGGGCCGCGTGGAGTTCGACCACGTGCGCTTTGGCTACGTCCCCGGCAAGACCATCATCAAGGACTTCTCCTGCGTGGCGGAGCCGGGCCAGACCGTGGCCATCGTGGGCCCCACCGGCGCGGGCAAGACCACGCTCATCAAGCTGCTCCAGCGCTTCTGGGACGTGGACGCGGGGTCGCTTCGCGTGGACGGCATCGACGTGCGCGACTGGGACCGCTCCGAGCTGCGCCAGGAGTTCGCCATGGTGCTGCAGGACACGTGGCTGTTCAACGGCACCATCCGCGAGAACATCCGCTACGGCCGGCCCGACGCCACCGACGAGGAGGTGGAGGCCGCCGCGAGGGCCGCGCGCTGCGACCACTTCATCCACACGCTGGCCGGCGGCTACGACTTCGTGATCAACGAGGAGGGCACCAACCTCAGCCAGGGGCAGCGCCAGCTCGTGACCATCGCACGCGCCGTGCTGGCCGACCGCCCGGCGCTCATCCTCGACGAGGCCACCTCGAACGTGGACACGCGCACCGAGGAGCTCATCCAGCGCGCCATGGACGCCCTCATGGTGGGACGCACGAGCTTCGTGATCGCGCACCGGCTGTCCACGATCAGAAACGCGGACGTGATCTTGGTGCTGCGCGATGGCGACATCGTGGAGAAGGGCACCCACGAGGAGCTTCTCGCCAAGGGCGGCTTCTACGCGGAGCTCTACAACTCCCAGTTCGCCCAGTAGCGCCCGATGCGGCGAGAAGGGCCACGCGCCGCGGCCCTTCTCGCCGTTGCCTCTGCCCCGGCGCGCCCGCGGGCCGCTAGTTGTTGACGCCGTGATGGCAGACGAAGCCCTCGCGCGTGATGGGCTCGAACCTGTAGCCGCGCTGCTGGTAGAACTCGATGATCCGCGGCAGGGCGTCGGGCGTGGTGTCCTTGGTCGACGAGTCGTGGAAGAGCAGCATCACGTTGGTGTAGCCCTCCACGCACGAGCTCTGCACGATCTTCTCCACGTCGACGTTAGTGCCCGCGGCGTCGCCCGAGCTCACGTTCCAGTCGTAGAACTGGTAGCCGCGCGCGGGCAGGTCGCTCACGAGCGCGCTCATGATGCCCGGGCAGTAGTTGGCCGAGACCGTGTTGGAGGCCCCTCCCGGGAAGCGCGTGAGGTAGGGCACGAACCCAATCTGCTCCTTGACGACCTGGCCCACCTGGTCGAGGTCGCCGAAGAACGCGTCCTCGGAGGCGTAGACCTGGGCGTAGTCGTGCGTCATCGTGTGCAGGCCGATCGAGTGGCCGCGCTCGTAGGCGTCGCGGATGTAGCCGCGCTTGTCGGGCTCGTGGCCGGTCACGAAGAAGGTGGCCTTCACGCCGTAGCGGTCGAGCACGTCGAGCACGCGCGGGGTGTTGTCCGAGGGGCCGTCGTCAAAGGTGAGGTAGACGGTCTTCTCGCCCGTGCCGTCGAGGCGCCAGTCGGTCTGGGCCGACGGGTCGAGGGCGAGGCCTGCGGCGCGCTCGTCGAGCGCGGGCTCGGGCTCGGGCGGCGGGGGCGGCGCGTCGGGCTCCTGGAGGACGCCGGGTGCGGCCGGTGCTCCCGGCGCGGCAGCCCTCGGGGCGGAGACGAGAAGCGCCAGGGCTCCCGCCCCGCCGATGAGCGCGACCGTCAGGAGCGCCACCACGACCGCGAGGCCGCGCGCGCTGCGCTGCTGCTCTCGCGCGCTCGGGCGCGACGCGACCCTGGGGCGCACGGGGGCACCACGCCGTCCTTCAGGCTCTCTCGTCATTGTCCCTCCCCCCTCGAGGCCGCTGCCGTGACAGCGATTGTACGGCAGCGGGGGCCGTCCGGCGGCCCGGGGAAGTTGACGGTTTCGTAAGGGACGCCGCCGGCGGCGCAGGCGCGCGGGCGCGCGGGCGCTACGACAGCGCGACGCCGCCGAGCCAGCCGCAGCGCACCGGGGCGGTGACGCTGTACATGCTCACCCAGCTCGAGAGGGAGTCGTTCTTCACGACGCCGCTCTGGTTGTGGCGCACGACGCCGCCGCCGATGTAGATGCCCACGTGGCCGTAGATCACGGCGGCAGAGCTGTACGGGGCCGACGGCGTGGCGACGATCATGCCCGCCTGGGCGGCCGACGGGTCGGTGCCGCACCAGCTGTAGTACATGTCGTCGGCGTTGCCGTAGAACGTGCCCACGCCGGCGCGCCGGAAGACGTTGGTCACCCACGCGGCGCACAGGCCCGAGCCGGGCGACGGCGTGGAGTTGGCGGCGGCCACCACGGCAGAGAGCGAGCCGGAGCCGCTGACCACGGTGTTGCCGCTGCCCCAGTTGGTGTTTCCGCCCCCGCCCTGGTTCTGCTGCTGCTCCTCCTGCTGGCGCCGGGCCTCCTCGGCAGCCTGCTGGGCGGCGAGCAGCTCGGCGTCGCGCTGCTCCACGAGCGCCTGGACGTCCGCGGAGAGGCCGTCGACGAGCTCCTGGGACTCGGCCTGCTTGGTGCGCACCGCGTCGAGCTCGCTCTGCTGCTGGGCCTGGAGCGCCTCGAGCTCGCTCATCTGGGTCTCGAGGTCGGCCTTCTGGGTCTCGAGGTCGGCCCTCTTGGTCTCGAGCTCGGCCTTGAGGGTCTTGACCTCGTCGATCATCTCGCGGTCGGACTCGCTGACCTTGTCGAGGTAGTAGATGTTGCTCGTGAGCTCCTCGAGCGTCGCCGAGGAGAGCAGGACGTCGAGCACCGAGCCCGAGCCCGCCTTGTACGCCGAGCTCATGCGCTCGCCAAGGGTCTCCTGCTTGTCGGCGATCTCGGCCTCGCGCTGGTCGATCTCGGCCTGGGTGGCGTCGATCTCCGCCTGCTTCTGGCTGATCTGGTCGGAGACCTCGATCACCTGGCTCTGGGTCTCGGCGACCTGCGCGGCCGCGGCGGCGACCTCCTCCCCGATCGCCTCGAGCTCAGCCTGCGCCTGCTCGTAGCTGAGCTGGGCGGCGTCGAGCTTCTCCTGGGTGGTCTCGGCCCCGGCGAGGGCCGGGAAGAAGGTGGCGCAGAGCCCCGCGCCGATGAAGAGCCTCAGGGCGTCGCGGCGCGTCACCGCGCGCGGCGAGATCCCCGCGTCGGAAAGCAAAACGTGCTTGAGGGACATGTCGTCTCCTTGGGTGTGAATGAGGTGCGAAACACGTCTCTCTATTCTAGCGAGAAACGCCCCGAACACGATATGCACACGGCGCCAAAATCGCCGGGCGGCCCGGGTGGGCCGCGTGCCCCCGCGCCGCGCGCCTAGCGGTTCTCGATCTTGGCCACGTTTCCCACCGTGATGGTGATACGGCCCTCGGCGTCGGTGGAGAAGTCCAGGTAGCCGGGCTTCTCGGCAAGCTCGGAGGGGAAGGTGATCTCCACCCCGGTGTCCGTGCGGATCCTGTGGCTCTTCGTCAGGCGGTTGGCCACGCCGCGGCGCACGGGGGCCTCCTCGGGCAGCGACGCCTCGCGGACGCGCTCCTCGAAGCGCTCCCGGACCTCCGGGCGGTCCTCGAAGACGGCGCGTCCCACCTCGGCGGGCGAGAAGGACTCCTCCACGTCGGCCGTGCGGGCCACGAGCGCCTTGGCGCGGGAGACCTCGACGGCCGGCTCGAGCCCGAACTCCTCCGCCACGTCCTGGACGATGACCTTCACCTCATCGATGACCTCGTGGCTGGAGGCCTCGCTCGTGCACTGCAGGAAGCGCTCGGGAATCACCATGACCTTCTCGCCGCCCACGGAGCGCTCGCGGTCGTGGAAGTCGATCGCGCCGGTCTGCGCGTCCACCAGCACGTAGCTCGCCACCTTCTGCGAGGGGTTGGGCAGCGTGGCGTCCACGCGCGAGATGTCGTTGGCGGCCCCGCCCACCTCGTGCACGAACGCCTGGCGCCGCGGCAGCAGCACCACGGCGAAGAAGCGCCGCCCGGCATCGCCGTCGAAGGAGGGGCCCTCGTCCGCGCCGTCCGCGGAGGAGGGCGCGGCGTCGGTGTCCGTGAAGTCGGCCACGAGCAGGTCGCACTGCTCGAGGTCCTCCGCACGGCGCAGCTCCTCCCAGAACCACTGCGCTATCTCGGTCGAGAACTCCACGAACTCGCGCTCCCCGACGAGGTAGCGCTGCAGCTCCGCGGCAAAGCCGGAGTCCGGGGCAAACTCGCCGTGGCGGCTCTCCGCGCACGACGAGATCTTGCGCAGGTGGCGCTGCACGTAGGAGCGCGTGGCACGCACGTCCAGGTCGAGCGGGCGCTGCGAGAAGTACGTGGAGCCCGCGTCGAAGTCAAAGACGTGCAGGATGGCGTTGGTGACCCTGAGCATGTGTCCTCCCGACAGTCATAAGGCGCGCCCGCCGCACGCAGGCGACGGGCGCGCCACAGGTTCTTCTCGCCGAGCCCCTATGCCTCGGAGCCGGGGTTCTGCGCCTCCATGGTCTCCGCCACGGCGTCCGAGCCGTCCACGCGCTGGCCGTCTGCGTCGCGCTCGAGCGCGGGGATGAGCATGCGGTAGGCGTTCTCGGTCGCGTTCTTGCGCGGGGACTTCTTGGCGTAGCGCTTGACGGCCGCGGCGGTCTTGTTGATCGCCTGGAGGGTGCCGGCGCCGGCCACGCAGCCGCCCGGGCAGGCCATGCCCTCGAGCAGGTAGCCGGGGTACTTGCCCTTGACGGCGTCCTTCATCATCTTGCGGCACTCGTCGAGTCCCTCGGCGTTGACCACGTTGACCTCGCGGTCGGGGTAGCGACGGTGGATGGCGTTGACCACGGCGGTGGCCACGCCGCCCGCCACCGCGAAGCCGCGGCCGTCGGCGGAGGCGACCTCGAAGTCAGAGGCGCCCTCGCCCTCGAGCTTGTTGTACTCCTCGATGCCGCGCGCCTTCATCATGCCCATCATCTCCTCGAAGGTGAGCACGAAGTCCACCTCGGAGCGGACGGAGCGGCGCATGGCCTCGAGCTTCTTGGCCGAGCACGGCCCCACGAAGACGATCTTGGCGTTGGGGTGCTGCTTGCGGATGAGGCGCGCGGTGAGCGTCATGGGCGTGAGGGCCATCGAGATGCAGTCGGCGTGCTCGGGGAACTCCTTCTTCGCCATGACCGACCAGGCCGGGCAGCACGAGGTGCCCATGAACGGGATCTTCTCGGGCACCTCCTCGAGGAAGTCCTCGGCCTCCTGCACGGTGCAGAGGTCGGCGCCGAGCGCGACCTCCTCCATGCCCGAGAAGCCGAGCACGGTGAAGGCCTGGCGCAGCTTGTCGACGTTGCCCTTGCCGCCGAACTGGCCCACGAAGGCCGGGGCGACCTCGGCGATGACCTCCTCGCCGGCGTTGATGGCCTGGATGACCTGGAAGATCTGGCTCTTGTCGGCGATGGCGCCGAAGGGGCAGTTGATGAGGCACTGGCCGCAGGAGACGCACCTCTCGTAGTCGATCTGGGCGCGGCCGTGCTCGTCGGAGCCGATGGCGTTCATGCCGCAGGCGTCCGCGCAGGGGCGCACGTGGTGCTGGATGGCGTGGTAGGGGCAGGCCTTGGCGCACATCCCGCAGTGGATGCACTTCTCCTGGTCGATGTAGGCCTTCTTGTCCTTGAAGGTGATGGCGCCCTTGGGGCAGATCTCGCGGCAGGGGTGCGCGAGGCAGCCCTGGCAGGCGTTGGTCACGCGGTAGACGTTGTCCTCGCACGCGTTGCAGGCGAACTTGATGACGTTGACCAGCGGCGGCTGGTAGTAGGTCTCGGGGACGGAGGCGTCGGCGAGGCCCTCGGTGAGGCTCTCGCGGTGGTCGACCTCCTGCAGCGGCAGGCCCATCGCGAGGCGGATGCGCTGCTCGACGATGGCGCGCTCCAGAAAGACCGACTCGCGGTAGGTGGCCACGTCGCCGGGGATGATGTCGTAGGGCAGGTCGCGCAGCTTGCGGCGCGTGGTCTTCTCGTCGTCCTCGGCCATCTCGTAGGCGATCTTCGCCACGCTCGAGAAGACGTTGCGGCGGATCTCGGTCAGGTTGGTGTACACGCCACGCATGGTGTCGGCCATAGGTGCCCCTCTCCCGGCTGTTCTGACTGGCGGCGCTCCCCCTCAGAAGCGCCCCGTCTCGGTTTTCCTAGTATCGCACAGGTGGGCGAGAAGTGCGTCCGGCTTGGGGCGCGCGGAGGGAAGGCTAGCGGTCGAGAAGCGCCGGGGGGCACGTCGGCCACAGGCGCGTCGGCCAGGCGGTCTCCAGGCGCAGGCGCTCGCCGGTCACGGGGTGGTCGACCCCCTCGCGCCAGGCGTGGAGCAGAAGGCCCGCGGCGCTTCTCGCCCCGCCGTAGAGCTCGTCGCCGACCAGCGGGAACCCGAGCGAGGCCAGGTGCACGCGAATCTGGTGGCGCCGCCCCGTCACGAGCTGAACGAGCAGCAGCGTGCGGCCGCCCTCCTCGGCGACCGGGCGCACGAGGGTCCTGGCGGGCTTGCCCTGCCCCGGGCGGCAGGCGCGCATCCGGCGGGCGTCGTGACGGTCGCGGCCTATGGGCGCGGCGATGACGCGCTCGCCGCCCAGGAAGCGCCCGCGCACGACCGCGAGGTACGTCTTGCCCATGGCGTGCCCGGCAACCTGGGCGTCGAGCGCCGGCTGCGTGGCCCGGTCCAGCGAGAAGATCACGAGGCCCGTGGTCTCGCGGTCGAGCCGCTGCACCGCCTGAGGCCGCACGCCCGCGCGACCGGTCGCCGCGAGGTGGGCTGCCACCGCGTCGGTGAGCGTGGGCGCGCCGGTCCCGTCAGCGTGGACGATCACGCCCGCCGGCTTGTCGCAGGCGAGAAGAACCTCGTCCTCGTATATGACCGCGAGCTCCCCCATGCGCCTCCCCTCTCACGGCGCCACGGTAACACAACGCGCAGGTTGCGGACGGTCTGCGGGCCCAAAGTGACCGGAACCCGCACGTCCCCGGAACACGTGCAGCTTGCGGACGCTTTGACGAGAAAAACCGTCCGGAACCTGCATGTCCCCTGAACACGTGCAGGTTATGGACGGTCCGCGGGCCCAAAGTGACCGGAACCCGCACGTCTCTCTCATACGCGCAGGTTGCGGACAGTCTGCGGGCTCGCGCGCTTCTCGCCAACCGGGTGCGGAGTCTGCTTACGGACCCTTGCATCGTCATCGGCATCGCGACGGTGGTCGGATTCGCCAGCAGCTCGTGGGCCGGTTCGGCCTCAATGCGGCGCGCATGGATCCGGTGGAGGCCCTGTGCTACCAGTAGCGCGCCCCGCCCGCGCGCGGCCCTACGCCAGGCGCGCGGTCACCCGCTCGGCGAGCTCCGCGGCCGGCACCTGCACCTGCTCGTGGCTCACCATGTCGCGCAGCGTGACCACGCCGGCGGCCAGCTCGTCGGAGCCGATGATCGCGCACAGGCGGGCGCCGAGCTTGTCGGCCTGCTTGAACTGGGCCTTGAGCGAGCGTCCCTGGTAGTCGGCCTCGGTGCGCACGCCGGCGGAGCGCAGCGCCAGGCACGTCTCAAAGGCCGCCGCACGCGTGTCCTCGCCCGGGGTGCAAGCCACGTAGACGCAGGACGGCTCCTCGCCGCCGAGGTCCACGCCCTGCTCGGCGAGCGCCAGGCAGATGCGCTCAAAGCCCACCGCAAAGCCGAGGCCCGGCGTGGGCTTGCCGCCCTCGAGCTCCACGAGCCCGTCGTAGCGCCCGCCGCCGCCGATGGCGCCCACGCCCGCGCCCACGACCTCCACCTCGAAGACCGTGCGCGTGTAGTAGTCCAGGCCGCGCACGAGCGTGGGGTCCTCGACGTAGGACACGCCGGCGGCGTCCAGGTAGCGCTTGACGGCGGCGTAGTGTGCGGCGCACTCGTCGCAGAGGTTGTCCGGCGCGAGCGGGGCGTCGGCCATGACCTCGCGGCAGTGGTCGTTCTTGCAGTCGAAGGCGCGCAGCGGGTTGATCTGGGCGCGCTCGAGGCAGTCCTCGCACATCTCTTCAGCGTGGTCGAGGATGAACGCGCGGACCTTGTCGCGGTAGGCGGGCCGGCAGGCGGCGTCGCCCATCGAGTTGATGGTCAGGCGCAGGCTCTCGCGAGAAAAGCCCAGGCGGCAGAAGTACTCCATGAGCATGATGATGCACTCGGCGTCGGCCGCGGGGTCCGAGGCGCCGAGCCACTCGACGCCCACCTGGTGGAACTGGCGCAGGCGCCCCTTCTGCGGGCGCTCGCCGCGAAACATCGCCTCCGCGTACCAGAGCTTGGCCGGGGCGGCGCCCTGCGGCACGAAGTTGTTCTCCACCGCGGCGCGCACCACGCCGGCCGTGCCCTCGGGCCGCATGGCCATGCGCTGGCGCGGCTTGAGGTGGCCCTCGGACCCGCGCTCGAGGACGTCGGGCAGCAGCGCGCCGGAGAAGACGCGGAACATCTCCTTGCGCACCACGTCCGTGGACTCGCCGATGCCGTGGACGAAGGTGTCCACCTGCTCGATGGCCGGGGTCTCGATCATGTCAAAGCCGTAGGAGCCAAAGAGCTCGCGCGCCACGTCCTGCATCCGCTGCCAGGCGCGCATGTAGCCGCCGAAGAGGTCCTCGGTCCCTTGAACCTTCTGTGCCATCCTGCGGGTCCCTTCTCGCGTCGATTTAGCAGAGCTAAGTATACACGCGCCCGGGGGCGGGCTCGGGCGCCGCCGCGACGGGCCGGCCGCGCAACCTTACAAAACCGCAAGCCGTCCGTAAGAGGGTTCGATGGCTCTTGACCTGCGGCTCTGCGAGGATTCAATCAGCACAGAAAAGCGGAAGGGAGTCAGGCATGAAGAAGATCGTCTTTATCGCGGCCGTGGTGTTCGTGGGCCTTGCCATCATCCTCGACGGCGGCAGGTCCGAGCGCCGCCACGCGCGGCGGGCCCGCGCCTAGCACTCGTGGCGCACCTCGCGGCGCGACCCGCTTCCTCGCCCGCGGGCGGCCGCCTCAGCAGCGAGCCAAACGCCGCCGCAAGCACCTGCTGGAAGAGCGTCCCTATGACCACGGGAAACATCACCTCGCCGGGGAAGTACTCCCCCGCGATGACCGCGCCGGCGGAGATGTTGCGCATGCCGCAGAGGTAGGTCATCGTCACCTGCTGCTCGCGCGGGCGGCGCATGAGGCGCGCGGCGAGAAGCCCGAGCGCGTAGCCCGAGGCGGCGAACACGCACACGAAGGCGGCCACCGCCACAAGCGTGGGCGTGAGGTTGCGCACGTAGGGCGCCACGCCCGTCGAGTTGGTCAGGATCACCAGGACAAGCGCGATCTTTGCCGCCGGGGCGATGGCCGGCGAGAGCTCGCGGGAGGCGCGCCCGTGCGTGAGGTCGTTGGCCGCGGTGCCAAGAAGCGCCGGCAGCGCAATAGAGACGACCATCTCCCCCATCATCCGCGCGGCGTCCACCTCGACGGTCTGGCCCAGGAGCAGGTGCAGCGTCAGCGGGATGGAAAACGGGGCGGCCACCGTGGAGACGAGGATCGTGGCCAGCCCCAGCGACGGGTCCCCGCCGAGCATGTTGATCCACATGGCCGCGACCACCGCCACCGGCACGCTGTACTCCAGCACGAGCCCGCACACCAGGTTGGGGTCCGAGCCAAAAAGGAGCGTCCCCAGCGCGCAGGCCACGCATGGCATGAGCACGGAGGCTATGCCCAGCGTGGCGAACATCGGGGCCGGGTGGCGCAGCGTCCGCCCAAGGTTGCCGAACGTGTTGGAGAGCGAGCTCTGGAACGTCATGAACGCAAAGAGCACCGTGACCGCGGGCTTGAGCAGCGAGAGCTGGTCGGGGAACAGCACGCCGAGCACCACGCACGTCGGCGAGATGAAGGCCATGTGGCTGCCTATGAAGCCTCCGAGCCTGCGCCACGCGTCCATGTGCGGTGCCCCCTTTCAGTCCGGGGCACATGGTAGTTCTCGGCGAGAAGAGCGCACCGAGGGCGTAACGCACTCGACATGAGGGGGCGGCGAGGGACCCCGACTCTACCCGAACATCTCCTTCGCCGTGACCAAGTGGACATTCCCGGCCTGTCGCGCGCGCTCGCGACACTCGTCCTCAAAGCCGCTCTTTGAGAAGAGGTAGAGCTCCGCGCTCTCACCGCCGTCAATTAGGGAGGCCCGCTTTTTCAGCCTGCCCAGGACCGACGCATCCACGGGAGCGTTGTTCCACTTGCACTCCCCCACCACCACGTCTCCGTCGGCGCCACGCAGCACGACGTCAATCTCCTCCTGTTCGCGCGTGCTGGGATTTGTCCCCCACCAAGAGCCAACCTCGAGCGGAATGGTCTTGATTTCCCCGGATGCGGCTTGCCGAAGAAGCCACTGCCGGCAGACGTCTTCGAAGACCGGCCCCACAAAGGTCGAGAACTCCTCGGAGACGATCCTCTCCGCAACAAGCGCGGACATTCCTGCCTCTATTGCCGTAAGATACTTGACGCCAAACCGATAGTGAAAGCGGAACAGATTGTCTGAAATCTCATAACGCACCTGACGCTTCTTGCGCGAGACGGCGGGAACCGTTCTCCTTACCACAGATAGACGCTCAAGCCTCTCAAGATACTGGCTCACCAGTGCGGAGGAAATCCCGGTCCTATCGGAGATCTCCTGGGGGCGCACGCAGCCGCTCGCCAAGGCCCCAACGATCGCGTTATACCTCGCGGGCGAGCGCACCTCCTGAAAGAGGAAGTTTTCTGGCTCGTTGGAGAGAAACGCATCAGGCGGTAGCAGGCGGTTTGCGATGTTCCACTGGATATCCCGCCGAGCGTCCAGCTGCTCCAAGTACAGTGGAATCCCCCCGACAAGCGCATAAAGCTCGATTGCCGCAACTGAGTCATCGGTCCCAAGGAGCTCAGATGCGCTGAAGGCGTCAAACGGACGCAAGTGTATCTGCGCGGTCCTTCGACCGTAAAGGGGGCTTTTCTCGCCAAGCACCTGCTCTTCCATGAAGCTCATAGAAGAGCCGCAGAGGACAAGGAACAGCCTGCTCGTTGCCTTGTAGCGGTCTATGAGCGTCTGCAGAAGAGATGAGATGGCGGGATAGCTTTCTGCAAGGTAGGGATATTCGTCAATGACGAACACTGTCCTTTGCCTCTGGCCCATCTCAAACAGGGCGACGAGGGCATCCTGATAGGACTGGTAGACAGGGCCATTTGAGGGAAAGAGGCTGGTGCCAGGACGTACGCCGTCGCCCGGATAAGCCCGCAGCTTCCCCAGCGTTATGCTGAGCGCCTCTAGGTTATCTCGGGCCGTCGTCTGCTGCGCAGTGAAGAAATAGGCGTCTTGCTTATCCGAGATGAACTCGTTGAGCAAGGCTGTCTTCCCCACGCGTCGCCGACCGTACACGGCAATCATCTGGAACGCATCGCTCTTGTATGCCGACTCCAGTTCGTTCAGCTCGCGCTCCCTGCCGACAAACATGGCCTTCCTTCCTTAGTAAGTTATAACTAAGTATATCGTAACTTATTATAATGAAGATGCATCGGGAACAATCCCACCTTGACTACCATTGACAACTGCATACGGGGCAGCTACTGTCAGAGCTTGATTAATCCCCTCCCCAACAACAGCAAAGCGTGGGCTAGAAGACCTCGATTGAGAATTACCGCGTTCTTCAAGATATGAAAAGAAAGAGACGGCTACACAGGTCCAACGCACCGGAATTCCAGACAGATTCTTATGCCGCTTTTTCGCTAAATTGGTTCCAGCCTGTGTGCAAACGGTCAGGTGCTATCCTTTCATCCATTTTCGTTCAAACTCCCTACACCTTGACTCAAATTCACCGTGAGCATATGGGAGCAACACGGGTGTGGATAAAACCGTCTGATTCGGTCCGGGTACTTCATTCCATCCGACTATCTTTCCTTTCGTCATCTCCATCACCATCATTACCATAGGTGTCACTATCACAGGCTTTTGGTTCTCAAGGCAGTCGAGAGCCCTCCGTGCTGCGGTGCAATTGAGCAGATACCTTTCTTCTGGGCAGATTACCTCTCCTTTCATCTCAATGTTCCAGGTGAGGGGAGCCCCCTCGCCAGTGCTCTCATAAGCTTTGATTTCATTATTTTTTCTTATTGGTCTATATGTCCTCTGCAAGAAGTCTATCCCACAATACTCATAGATGTATTCTCCGTGCCCAGAAAGCCGTCTCCTTGCATTTCCGATTCTCGCGGCGCGCACAAGTGAAGGGCCTTCTTGTAGCGGATTGCGAGACAACATCACAACATAATCTAGTCCACGGTTCGATGAACCTTGAATTACATCGATAATTTCGTTTGTTAATGGAGCGTATCCCTTCGGACAGTATCTTGCCCCCTTGTCGTTAATCAAAATCCAAGCCCTGAAGTCAGCAAGCACTTCAATGAGAAAGCAGAGCTCTATTCTCTCGCCGTAGTTGTCAAGCGATCGGATTTCTCTCCTATAGGCATCAATTTTCTCTTCATGACCACAAAACACACGCACGAAAGAGTCTACGTACGCAAAGTAGCTTTGTTCCGATAGAACGGAGACGTAGTCGGCAGCAGCCGCACAGAGTTCTCCCACAGCCTCCCGAATCTCCTCTTCACTAGAAAAATCACTTTTATTATATTTATTATATATTTCTTCAATCTTCGTATAGATTTTTTTCGATTGAGATCTGATTTTGTTTTTCTTCTTTTGAGAGAAGCAGTCGATCGTGAGGTGCTCAATGCCAACCAGAGCCTCTTGTGTGCCATTTCCCGGCGCTCTATGAATCAGGAAGTCAGGTCGTTCCTCCGTCTCCCTCTCTACATAGTTCCCACTCAGACGCATAGCGACACGCCTTGCTTCACCGCTCTGCTCACGTGCAAGACGTAGAGCAAGGTCAAGCGCGGCCCGCTCCGCATTTTTCTTGTTTTTCAATCGAGAGCCCCTCCTCGGACCTACCCCAAACAAATTTGCTTAATCGTTTGATTCGAAATTAAACTGGTGCAAAGGTGCAAACCGGGATGAGGCTGTTGGATGGAGCCACTTGCGCTCCGTCCAACAGCCCGTAAAATTGGTATTCGTCGGACTTGGTTTATCCTAAGCCCGACTCATCACCCATGGGGCCCCGTGTGCAGACGGGGCCCTACCTCTTCTTGTGAACCCTGACCCTACTGATGACACGGACTCGAATCGGCAACATCCGGAATCGGACGTAGGAGTTCTTCATGGTCTCTCACCTCCTCAATAATCGCATCCTTCAGCGACCCTAGTGATAGCGAGCTTTGTGGTTGGCAAGTGTCCTGCCGTCCTTAGACTTCTGGGTCTTCGAAGTCGAAGGCCTAGAGAGGCGCCTTGCGGAAGCGCCCAACTTGCCGCCAGAATGTCGTGCCATACAACCCCCTTTCCTGTCTGAAACCTATATTGCGTTATCAATATAGCGCTATTCGATTTTATTAGCAAGCATCTCAAAATTGACCTGTCCCAAATTGTCTACCAAGAGCTATAATTCCGTAAAGGAGAAAGGAGAGGACAGTGAAGCGTGCCGACATCGTTAGGCTCATACGGGCACATTGTGACCAGGACAACGTCGAATTCAACACCGTGGCCCACAGCATTGCCCAAGAATTTGAGACAGCAGGCGCTCACGAGCTTGCCTCATACATCATGTCACTCATCTCACAGACAAGGACCTTTATCCCACAGGATTTTGCTGAAACCCATATCTATCTCCGACCTATGACAATAGATAGCAATCCCCTCCCTCTTCCCGAGTGCATCGCAAACGACCTACGTGGAATCATTAACGCCATCAGTAGAAACATGGGCGTCCACGCCTTCCTCTTCCAAGGCCCTCCCGGAACCGGCAAAACCGAATCCGCCAAGCAGCTCGCAAGGATTCTTTGTCGGACTCTCTATATCGTTGACTTCAATTCAGTAATTGACAGCCACCTTGGAAAGACTTCCAAAAACATCTCTGCCCTGTTTGAAGAGGTTAATCAAACAAACGGAAGTTCCGTTGTTCTCTTCGATGAGATAGACGCTCTTGCATTGGACCGAATCAATCAGAATGATGTACGAGAGATGGGACGCGCCACTTCCACCCTACTCAGAGAGCTCGATAACGTCAGTGAAAACGTCATACTCATCGCCACCACCAACCTCTTTGACAAGCTTGACCGTGCACTTGTCAGGCGATTCGATACATCAGTAGACTTCAGTCGCTATACCCATGAGGACCTTGAGGAAATCGGTACGTCCATTATGTGCCAATATGGCTCAAAACTTGATTTCATTCGAGGCAATTTGAAACTCTTCAAGAAAATTCTTCGTTGTGCCCCAACGCTTCCCTACCCCGGCGAGCTATCGAACACCATCAGGAGTTGCGTGGCATTTTGCGATCCCAACGACCCATACGACTACTTGAGACGCCTGTTTGATGCTCTAACATCCTTTGGTGATACATCAGTTATGCACTTATCCTCGCTCGGTTTTACGACGCGCGAAATCGAAACCCTCACCGGCACCCCCAGGAGTACGGTAGCCCGTATACTCAAGGAGGCATAAAGTTGAACGACCTGCTGATGCTCCAGAAAGACTTTGAGTCAAAATCTGCAACCGCCCCTACTCATCCGACGCTCCCCACAAATGCAAGAGTGAGAGCAGATCGCGCATTGGAACTTGCCGACTCCCTTCGTCGTACGCTCGCTTCCTGGCCGAAGAATGCTCCGATAAAAAAGGTACTTATAAGCGTGGTTTACAATAAGATAACCGCCAAGAGCAATCGTACCAAACGAATTCTCGCAGAAGGGTCAAGAGACCCGGAAGTCAGTATTCGTGGGGCGCGCTATGAGGGATCCGATGGAAACAGGCATCACGTAATCACTCACTATGTTGATAGGGAAGTAATTGAATCGTCCATTAAGGAACTTGAAATCACTGCGGGCTTGCTCGATAAACACTTCGATGGGTCAATCGGCAAACAGGAACTCGACAGCCTCTGGGATAAAAATGCAGGGAACACCAACGATTCTTGGAAGAAGCTCACGGGCGGAGCAGTCTCGCGAATTAATTTTGCTCGTCTTGTCCATGACATCTGCCACATTGAAGAATTTGAGATTCCCAGCCCGCCCAGCAAGGAGGGTAATCGCATCCTAACAACCTTATACGAGACCGACGACACCGCCTTTGAGATGCTTAGAAAGCTTGGCATCAGCGTAAAATACCTAGATACTCTCGAGAACAGCGCCGTACTCGAACAAATGCAGTATCGGAAGCTTTATGAGATGGCACCATACCTAATCGCCATGTCTACGACTGATTTCTCACGGATGGATGAGATGGACGTGGTGGATTCTGCCGAAGACAAGGGGCCCCGAATAATTGGGAGCCCCTCCAATGAGCCAACTATCGGAGTTATTGACACCCCCTTCGACACCGAACATCCACCGTATTTTAGCGCATGGGTCGACGTGCGGAACGACCTACCCGAAGGCCTTCCGCCAAGGAGCAAAGACTACATTCACGGGACGTGCGTAAGCTCACTCCTTGTCAATGGCCACGTGATGAACCATCAGCTTGACGATGGTTGCGGGTGCTTCAAAGTCAGACATTTTGGAATAGTTCCAGCAGAAGGACTAAGCTCGTTTGCAATCGCCCGCAAAATCAAAGAAATTGTCGAGGAAAACCCGGACATTCATGTATGGAATCTCTCTCTAGGATCTGACGAAGAAACAGAGCGCTTCTGTATCTCCCCCGAGGCCGAAGTCCTAGACAAAATTCAGTCCGACAGAAACGTGCTCTTCGTCGTGGCGGCAACCAACAACAGAACCGGCAGCACTCATAGAATCGGAGCCCCGGCAGACTCGATCAACTCTCTCGTTGTCAGCTCAGTCAAGCCTGATGGCACGCCCGCCAGCTATAGCCGCAGTGGGCCTGTTCTCGACTTCTATCGTAAGCCAGATGTTGCCTACTACGGAGGCGACATGGGCTGCGAACTATCAGCCTGCTGCGGTACGGGAGAAAAACTGTGCATGGGAACATCCTATGCCGCCCCACTTGTAGCTAGAAAGGCGTCGTATCTCATCGATATAATCGGCGTTCCCCGAGACGTCGCGAAGGCCCTCATCATTGACTCAGCATGTGGATGGAGTAACGAAGGACCGCATCCGATTACTGGATACGGCATCGTACCTATAAACATACGCGACATGCTACGAATTCCTAACAGTGAAATTAAATTTTTTATCAACGGAATCGCAAGCACCTACGAGACGTACAACTTCACGCTGCCCGTCCCTTTAGTGGGAAACGTATTTCCTTATCTTGCAAGAGCAGTAATGTGCTATACGCCAAAATGTAATAGAAGCCAAGGCGTTGATTACACCTCCACTGAGCTTGACCTACATTTTGGTCGGATAAAAGCCGGCAAAATTGTCTCCATCAAGCCCAACACACAGGGTGAGGCAAATGATCGAACAACCGAAAGGGATGCACGTGATCTTCTTGGAAAATGGGACAACGTAAAGCGAATTTGCGACAAGGTCTCCACCCGTCCACGAGCACGAAAAGCGTTCGGAAGCACGACCTGGGGCATCAAAATTCGCAAGACCTCGCGAATGAGTGCGGGTGACCCGACTCCCCAGCCCTTTGGCCTCGTGGCAACCCTCAGGGAAATCAATGGCGCAAACCGTATCGACAGCTTCATTCAGCATTGCCACGCAGAAGGCTGGTTGGTACGCACATTCGACGTAGACACTCGCATTCGCATTTACACCGACGAACAGGTTGACATCCAATTTGATTGATAAAAATGCCGGCGCAAGAAGACAGCTCTTTCTTGCGCCGGCACTATCACAATGCACTGCAGTGTAGACCTCTCCCATATCGATTCCATGCTGCGTAGCACACCTCAGCAGCCTCCTTAGCCCGAAGCCGCTGGGTCTCGCCGTCGAGGGCACACTCGATAATGCCAGTCAAGCCCCCGCTAGGTCAGCGCGGGCTGAATCCAGGTTAAGCTCCGTCCAAAACCTAGTAAGTCTGATTGCGATGCGACAATTATAGCCAAAGCGATTTCCGTCATCTGGCGCACGAAGGTGCTGTCGACGAAGTTATGACCACCGACGATAATATCGACGGTGAACTCGAGGGCCCCGTTATATCGCTACCTCTCCTTAAGATTGGAAACGTACTCCCGCAGCTCGTCCTCCCAGTCGCGTGGCGAGAAGCCCGTGGACTCGATCTTCGTCAGATCAAGGTCGGAGCGCTCGGGTCTCGGGGCCACCGGGCCCTCGGCGCCGGCATAGTACTCGGCGGTCGTCACCGGACGCACCGCTTCTCCGTTGCCGTTAGCCAGCTCGAAGACCTCGCACGCGATCTCGGCCCAGCTCGCCACGCGGCCGGAGCCCGTCACGTTGTAGGTGCCGTAGGGAGCGCCCCACCTCAGCAGGTGGAAAAGAGCCTCGGCCATGTCGCGCGTAAAGGTGAGGCGGCCCAGCTGGTCGTCGACCACCGTAACCTCAGCGAGCGCGTCGCCGCGCACGGTCAGGCCGAGGACGAAAAAACTGGGAATGTTGTCTGGCATAACGTATCCCCATTAAAGCTGGCTAACACATCTTTAGCAGAAGACATGCAATATACTTCTATTAGCATTACAATAGAACTACGCAAATAAAGGAGGCAAACATGGCTACGATGACTATCCGTTGTGACGAGAAAGACAAGCGCGATGCCGCCAGGGTCGCCGAGTACTACGGCTTCGACCTCTCCTCTGTCACCCGTGCGTTCTGGAAGCAGATTGGACGCACCGGCCGCATCCCTCTTGACCTTGGCAACGAGGAGCCTAACGAGGAGAGCCTAGAGGCCATCCGGGAAGCCGATCAGATGATGCGGGATGGCTCTGGGGAGAGCTACGCAACCGGTCGCGAGCTCATCGACGCCGCGCTCGCGTCATGAGCAGGCTCGAGGCGAAGTTCACCGCGTCCTTCGGGAGCGACCTTAAGCGCATGGCAAAGCGGAAGAACAGAAATCTTGTCGAGCTCGAGAAAGTCCTTGAGCTTGTGCTTGAGAATTCTCAGAAGTCTCTCAACGAGCTGAGGCAACGGCACCGCATGCACACGCTCTCTGGCAAGTGGGCGGGACGAAAAGAGTGCCACGTGGCGAATATGGGAGATTGGCTCCTCATTTGGTCAACCGATGAACGCTTTGCCTACTTTGAGCGAACCGGAACGCATGACGAGCTCTTTAGGTAGAGAGAAAAACTTATCACAGAGGCAGCTAAGCGGCACTTCCCATCTGCCCCACTACCACTCTTACTCGTAGCGACCGCGAGACTTGACGATCTTGCCCTCGGCCACGCGACGCAGGTGCTGCCCATAGACGGACTTCCCATAGGCGTCCGCAGCGGCGAGAAAAGCGTCGGTGCCCACCCACCCGTTCTCCCAGGCAATCTCCTCGAGAACGGCCACCAGCGTGTCCTGGGCGCGCTCCACGGCGCGCACGAACTCGCCTGCTTCGTAGAAGGCTCTCCATTGTGCCCGTGTCCAGCCAGGCGTAGCCGTGCCCCAGCGTGACCACGCTGAGCGCGCCGGCCTCCGCGTTTTCCACCGCGCGACGCAGGTGGCGAGAAAGACCGTTGCCGTAGAAGATGTTGCCCCCCAGGATCAGCGCGCAGGGCTCTCCGGCGATGAACTCCTCGCCGATGAGGAAGGCCCGCATCAGCCCGTCCGGCGATGGCTGCTCCACGTAGGAGAGGCTGACCCCGAACTGCAAGCCATCCCCGAGCAGTCGCTCGAAGTTGGGCAGGTCCGTGGGATCGAGATAATCAGGATGTCCCGGATGCCGGCCATCATGAGCACCGACATCGGGTAGTAGATCATCGGCTTGTCGTAAACGGGCAGCAGCTACTTGCTCGTCACGAGCGCAAGCGGGTACAGCCGCGTGCCCGACCCACCCGCAAGGATGATGCCTTTCAACGAGAAATCCTTTCTAGCTGAATTATCTGGTCGGCAGGAAGCCCACAGCCCGGACTCAGCAACCACGGATATGGACGGAAAAAAATGTAGCACGATGCGCTGACATAACCTTAAATTACGAGGCTACCTACCGTAAAAAACGGCCAAATGAAGAGAAAAACATCGTCCAGTATGGGCGCCCCACCCATAGTGATGTGCACTCTTCTTCTTAATTTGATTCAACGAAGAGCCATGGGCAAGTTCCGGGAAACCACATCAAAAGAAACACCTTTATCAATCCCTCGCGCTCCACCGACGAGGAAAATGAAGGACAGCTTTCGAGCGTAAGGAACTTTGTGTCGCGCTCAATGAAATCTGAAAAAGAAATGCAATTATCTCTTATGGCCAAAGACCAGATCGAGATAGGGAACGATGCTGCGGAATTGGCACGTTTGAAGCGTACTTCCGGAAAACATCATGTGCACATTCTGCATCGCAACAGATGATACTCTTTCATCCCAAGAAATCTTGCGAAAAACATCAGTATCAGGATATGTAATGTAGTAGGTGAGTTGGGCATCTCGAGCATTAGTTGAAAAGCGAATCTAATCTTAAGTCAAGCATAGCTTAGACGCGGCCCCTCAGGCGACCCGCCGCATACTTCGCGGCCGTCGAGAAGGGCCTGCCCCTCCGCAGGAGGTCGCCGAGACAGCGCTCGCCCGTCAGCGCGTCGATGCGCGCGTTCGTCCCGCAGGGCGGGTTAACCCGGCCGCCGGACCTGAGGAACGCGCACAGGGCCTCGTGGAGCCCGTCCCGCGCCGGGCGCAGGTCCGCCTGCCCAATCCCCGCCACCCCGAGCACCTTTGAGTTGTCGACGACGCGATCGTACATCCGGTCGTAGAAAAGCTGATAGGGCGCCTGCGCCGCCCACGCGTACTGGTCGAGCGTGCACGGCACCACCGCCACGGGGAGGCTCCGGCGGTATACCTCAAGAACCTCCGACCAAGGCAGCGACTCCGACGTCGCCAGGTTGTACGCCTCGCCCAGGGCGGCGCCGTTTCCGACGAGAGCGCAAAGCATGCGTGCAACGTCGGCGCCAGACGTCATCGTTGTCGTCTTGGAGAGCAGCTCGTCAGGCATCGCGATCTGATAGCCGTGCATCGAGCGCCACAGCCACGTGCCCGCCTCAAGCACCCCGAGCTGGAACCTGCCGCCCGAGTCATACGTGATGCCCGGACGGGCGATGGTCCAGTTGGCGCGCCCGGAACGTCTAAGCACGTCCTCGCAACGGGCCTTCGCCAGCGCGTACTCGTCCGTCCTAAGGTACTCCTCGTCCCTAGACACGTCCGCCAGCCTCGGCGAGCCCTCCTCGAGCACCGGGGCGTCTGCGTAAACGCGGTAGGAGGAGATGAAGAGGTACTGACGGGCGCCGGACAAAAGCCTCTCGGCGACCTCTGAGAACTCCCCCGTCCGCCACACCATGAAGTCAACGATGGCATCGTAGTCGGCGCTCGTCAGGATGCCCTCCAGGAAGGCTCCGTCGTGCGCGTCGCCAACGACGTACCGCACGCCGTCGCGCCCCGTTCTCCCCCTCGAGCGAGTGGTTACGTCCACGGACCAGCCGCCATCGGACAGGAGGCCCACAAGGTGCCTTCCCATGGCGCCCGTGCCGCCAAGCACCAGGGCCCTCATCGCCGCCCCCTCGCCATCGAGATCGCCTTGCCCGCGAGCGCCCGGTTCAGGACCACGAACGCGACGCCGCCCAGCAGGGAAAGCAGTACGAGAAGGCCGACCGAGTCCGTGTTGTAGATGACAACGATCTCAGCGACGGCCGCAGCCAGAATGGGGAGCAGCTCCCCCCAGCGGACGTCGATGGCCGCATACCCCCTCGTCTGGAGGACACGCACGACCCATACGACAAGCTGGCTGACGGCAACCGCCAAGCCAATTCCGAGAAGCCCCAGCGGCACCACCAGCGTGAAGTTGAGCACCGCTGCGACGGCAGCGCCCACGATCGTGGTCGAGGCGGCGCCCTCCGTCTTTACCGAGCACATGTAGAGCGTCCCATAGAAGCTCGAGAACGCCGAGAACAGCGCCCCCACATAGAGGACGGACGTCAGGTTCTTCGCGGAATGGTAGTCCGCCTCCGTGAACAGGAGGATGAATGCGGCCGTCGCCGGCAGCAGGACGAGCAGGGCGCTCGAAAGCCCGCGCGCCAGGACCCCGAACACCCGCGTGAAGAACGCGTCGCGGTCGCTCGCGGAATACTCGAGAACCGCCTGCTCCTGCCACGCCTGCTGGAATATCGAGGACAGCATGGTCACGGCGGAGGGAAATCTTGACGCCACGGCGTAGACGCCGTTCGCCGCAACACCGAGAAAGCCCGCGATTGCCAGGCGCCCCAGGCTCGTAATGCACCACCAGCTCACCTGGTTCGGGATGAGCGGCACTGCGTATCGCAGCATCTTCCGCATGTCATCAAAGCTCGCGAGGCCCAGGCGGACGCCTCTGAACTCCGGCGTTTTTAGCACGCAGAAGACGATGGCGGCAGCCGTGGCCAGCAGTATTGCCAGCAGCAGGCCCTGATACCCCATCGAGAGGGGTATCACGAACAGGAACGAGAGGGTGCACATAATGGCCGCATACAGAATCCCCTGCGCCGCAAACAGCCTGTTTCGGTGGACCCCGCGCACCCCGAACTGCACGCCCAGATACAACGCTCCCGCCACGATCATCGCGTACAGGACAGGCGCGTCCTGGAACCTGAGTGCCGCCCACACACCCCAGTACACCGCGGAAAAGGCGGCGATAAGCATCAGAAAGAGCAGCACCCAGGTCGAGAGCATGCCCTCATACCCGCCCGTCCTCTCGACTATCCACCTAAAGAGCGCCTCGGGTATGCACAGGACGGCCACCGTCTTCAGCAGCTCCGAGGCCGTGTAGACGAGGTCATACGTCCCCATGCCCACCGTGTCCACGTAATGGGTGCAGAAGGGGATGACCAGCATGACGAGCACCTTTGACCCAAAGGTGCCGACCGCGAACACAAGGGTGCTCTTTATGAGGCGCTCGGAACGGTCCACGAGCCCATCCTTTCGCGAGAAGGCCGCCTACCTGCCCAGCATCTTCTTGGCCATGTCGATGCCCTTCTGCCCCAGGGCCTTCTTGACCAGCTGCTTGGCCGCCCCCTTGGAGTCGTGCGCTATGTTCGAGATCGCCTCAAGGGCATCCGACTCGTCCTGGCTGTCCGTAAACACCTCAAGGACCATAGGCCTCTCGCGGCTCTCGGGGGAGACAAACCGCGGCAGGAGCTCCAGGTACTCCGCCTTGCCAGATGCGCTCAGGTACTCGAACCCCAAGTCACTGGCGAAGTTCTTCACGAGCGTGCGGCTCTTGTCGCCGAAGTGTCCCGCCGCCGCCATGAACGCGTCCGCCTCGTCGCCAAACTGCGCGGCGGGATGTGCGTAGTTGCGGAACTCCGTACCTCTGCCGTTATTCACAAGCAGAATACGGACATTCCCACCAAAGTGTCGGTTTCCAAGAGCGTTGAGGTCATAAAAGAATGCTAGGTCCCCCAATACGCAAAAGAAAAGTTTTCCGGGGCTCGCCAAACTGGCCCCTAGCGTGGTTGAAAGCGCACCATCAATGCCAAATCCCCCTGTGTTCGAGTAGCATGAAACGTCCTCTGGAGTCTCAAACATATTCCACGCTCTAAGAGAGTTGAGAATCCCAAGATGTAGAGAACTGCCCGCAGGAAGCTTTGAAGCGGTGTGTTGAGCCATCCAGAGATTAGAGAACGGCAGCTCGGGAACTGCGGAGAGGTTGTCCCTATAGGCGTCCTTCCAGCGCTTCAGGCTTTCATCCCCCCTGTCGGAACGCCTCTCGACACAGTCCGCGTACTTGGTAAAGAAACGCAACTCGCTCATCTCGAAGACAGCCGTCTGCTTCTTGTAGCAATCGCGAATCTCACCATCGGGATTAACGCGCCAGACCTCGGAGGGATAGATGTGAAGAGACGCACCCGACACCGAGCCAATATGGACAAGAACGTCAAACCTCGCGATATCGGGCAGTGAGGCGTCCTGGTTAGTCACCAAGGCCGCAAGGACTCGATGGCTCCCTCGATAGTTGCTGGTTTGGTCGCACAGCACGACGGCGTCGTAGCGGTCGCAGAACCTCTCAATCGCGCTCGTGGCTTCATCCGAGAACGGCGCATGGGCACCGACAACGACGCCGACTTTACGCGCCTCGAGAGCGGGCAGTTCGTCCTCGGCGGTGTACCTCCGAATCATACGATAGCGCGGCAAGGGCTTGGCGGAAAAGTCGCGGCTATATTCGGTTTGCAAGTTGATGTGAACCGGTCCGCCGCCATCCCTAGTGAGGGCAAGGAGCGCCTCGTTGAGCAGCAGGTTGCACTCCCAGGCATCCTCGTCTGAGTGGGGCACCGTGACCTGCACGTGCTTGACGCAGATGTCCGCCATTGGCGCACTTCTGTCCAGAACCTGTGGAACGTACTGACCAACTCGTCCCGGATGCTGCATGGAGGTCACCGCAAGAATAGGGAGCTTTCGGTAAAAGGCCTCGGTGAGCCCCGGGACATAGTTTCGCGAGGCCGTCGCGCCAGTGCAAGAAAGAACGACTGGCTCGCCGGATTCTGCCGCCATGCCGCAAGCAATATAGGCCGCAGAGCGTTCGTCCACAGAAGAGAACACCTCGAAGAACGGGTCGCTTTGTATGCTTGCCACAAACGTCACGTTCGTGGCGCCGGGGCTCGTTACAACCTTGCTGATACCGAACTGTTTAAGTAACGCCACGAGCATCCGCACGTTCTCTTCTTTTGTGTATGCAACGTTCATTCTTAACGCATTCCTTTCTAGCTAATGAGCGAATCGATGAGGTAGTCTGCCGACGATTCCCTCATCGCGGAGAGACGCTCATCCACAGCCGCCCAATCGATAGGTGCCCCCATCTGTTCCGCAACCCCAAACCGCGGATCGAAAATGCGGTCAGACAGACCCGTGGCCTCCAGCAGGGTGCGAACCCGATCGTTTCCGCCGGCTCGCTTCCCCCGAAGCAAGACGACTAAAAACGGACGATGGAACATAATGCTGAACACGACGCCATGAAAGGATGTCGTGACAACACACTGAGCGCCACGCAAGAGATTCAGCCACCCGGGGACGGTTGGCAAAAGAGCTTCACGCTTTGGAATGATTGGATATGCGGAGAAGTAGCCGGATGAGTACACTGGAGCAACCTCCAGTTCCATCTCGCTCACGTAGCGTTCAAACTTGTCCCAGTACATATCGCGAGGATAGAGAACGTTTAGCACGTACACAAATAAATACGGCTTCTTAGGGACTGACTCCCCCGACGCGTCTGCAAGGACGTCATAATCTTTATCACTTAAAAGCAGTGTTGGATCAACATTCAACCGAGCATCAACGCCAAGCTCCCCACAGAGCGCCACCGCACCCGTTTCACGCACACCAACCGCATCCAACCCAGTGATATAGCGCTTAAAGACAGGAAGCTCTTCCTTTTCTAACTTACGGCCGATGCTCGCCGCGTAGGACACGCGGCGAACCGACGTGTCTCCGAAACGTAAGTACCAGCCAGCCGCGTTCGAATCATTCAGCGATGCTCCCCAAATCTGGTCACTGCCAGCGATATAGGCATCTGCTACCGGTGGTTCTGCTACTAAATCGTCTATCGAGCGATACTCGATACCATATAGATGAAGAAATTGGGACCTGAATGAGGAGAAACTCCGCATGCTATCGTTTGAGCTATACCGCAGTTTGCGCAGGTAGTTTACAACGAGCTGCCAGTCAAAATATGTTCTGAGATAATTTGCCAAATCGACAGCCGACCTAACGGACGACCGACCCCCGCCTTGAGGCATGTAGGGCACGTGAAAGGCATCGTGTCCCTGGTTCCTTAGATACGTTTGCAGGGCATAGCACTGTAGCATCTGCCCATAGTTGTTTTCGCTCGAAATAAAGGACAGGATTCCTATTTTCAACGGAGCGCCTCTCTGTCAGGTTGCGTCATCGAGCCATCGGAAGCCATTGCCCTCTCCTGCTCATTCCAAAACATAGAAATTGCTAAGGCCAGCAGGAGCAGGGGAATAGCAATCCTCACTTGCGTAAAGGGTTGGACATAGATTGAAATGGCAACAAATAAGATTGTCAGACCGCACACCAATGGCGCGCGAGCAAGCCCTTTTTTCGAGGATGCGGCCGAGAAAATGGCCACATAATATGCAACTAGCAGAATGTACGCCCATACTCCACAAAGAACTATTATCGATCCGTAGTCACTTTGCCCAAAATGGTTAAACCCATGTAAACCGGGCTGGTAGAAATCTGCGGAACCAATGCCCTCTCCAAGAATCCACGAAGTCGGAAGGGAGAGCGCATAGACAATCATTTTGAATCGCTCGTCACTACCATTTACATACGCGTCCGGTCTCATTGCATCAACTATGGCTTGAGCCCACCAGATTATTCCTCCGACAAAGCTTCTGAAAGCTGGGATTAAGTTGAACGCGACCACCGACACCACGGAACCGACTATGGCAATCAAAACGAGCGCCTTAAGTGCTGTACGTAAATGAAATGCCATCATAACGATCAGCATAACGAACAGTACCAGTGCAATCACAAATATCAGCGCTTTATTGTCATTCAGCGTCGCAATGTAAAGAGACAAGGCTGCAAGCCCGAAAGTGCAGAAGATAATTCCAACCCTCTTTTTACCACTCGAGCGTGCAATGAGGGGTATGTCGCTAACTAAGACGAATACCGTAAACAACGCGACAGCATGAGTTGAGCCATACCCAAACAGTCCAGAGATATTGTCTTCGAACGAAATAATGTTGCCGTCGGACACTGGCTGGATAATACCAGGATAACTGTATTGAACAAGCATAATTATGCAATTCAAACCTAGGAGTGCATTCATTAGAACGCCGCACGACTCATAGAGCTTCACGGTGTAGTTCGGACGAGCCTTCAGCAAAAACAGCACGTAGATGCCATAAAACTGGACTTGAGATATCCGTAAAGCATTTTTGAGTGCTATTACAGGATCACCGTCTGCAGCGACACTCAAAATAAAGAGCACCAGTGGGATACACATCCCAATTAATGCATACTTCGGAATACGCCAGGAGTACGTGCATACCCTGAACAAAATAAGAGCACAAACAATTGCATTAATAAAATTCCCCATTCCAAAGAAATCAAGCAGGAATTCCTTAGCAAGAATGAGAGAAATTAAAAATGCATCATAGGATGAAGATGACGACAACCGCTGGAAAGATTTGCTCAAATTGATATTCATCAGTATCCGTGCCTCCAGTCATCAACGCTTAGTCGCGCCGAAATGTGATGGCCTCACGCGGTAATAACGCTCCAGTAATTCCACTTGAGCTCTCATCGATAACGGATAGTCTTCCGACACCGCAACGCAATTCATATTCCCATTCGCCATGGCCTCAATATGATTTGCCAACGACTCGGAGTTACCGGCTTTGAACTTGAGACCCTCGGGCACGAGGTCACTTGCACCAACAACATCCGAACAGATAACAGGAACGCCCTCACAGAGAGACTCCAGCACAACGAAGCCGAAGGTTTCGCGACACCTCGAAGGGACGCAAACTACGTCGCTCTCCCGAATTACCCTAGAGATGCCATCTTGTGGCACCTTCCCCTTAGCGGCCGCGGTCGGCGGCAGCTCACAATGCATGTAATCGTCACCGTACAGCCTTAGCTCCACGCAAACGCCGCGACGCGCAAGAATATCCGCCGCATCCATGAGGGTGTCGAACCCCTTATAGCGCTTCTCTCCACCGAAGTACGCAATTTTAAGCGGGTGCCCACTCTCCCGCCGCTTCAGCACCCGCTTGCTTCGTGAGAGACCAGCGTGTGTAATGGGGAGACGTTCACACGCGACCCCTGGGAAACTCTTTAGGTACACCTCTTCCGTCAGGCGACTGTTCGTCAAGACCAAATCAAAGAGACTGAATATGGAGCGGTTGTACTCGAGAAGGCGCTCGTAATCCCTCACTTTTTCTTCCTCCGGAAGGCTTTTCCCGCCCTTTTCGTCACATTCTCCCGAAGCAGCGTGAGACATATCCCGCTTCACGCGCCTTCCGATATCAGCAACAAGTCTCGATTCCTTGAGACGCGCATACACTCTCGACTGCATAATCACGCTTTTTGCGACCGTCATGCCACTGCCCACGTTGCATGCCGCGCATGCCTCGGCGGAGCCGCATCGCTCGCACTCATCTCCCGTCGAGGTGATAAGTGTGCAGCGAGGGCACATGGGGTAGTAGTCGTGCGTGGTAAAGAGCAGGGGGACGTGCTTCTCTTTCGACCGATCAAAGAATTCCCGATGAATGCCCTGATAACAGTGCACGTGAATTGCATCCGGCCTGAACTCATCAAGAAGCCACTCATACGCAGTAGGATTGTCACAGGATTTCGTGAATCTGTCTGGCTCGGCAATTCCGTAAACAAGAGGGACTGGAAGAGGGTTAATAACCTCGAAGGTACGAATCCCTTTCCACGTCGAGCCGACGATACGTGTTCTACCCGGCAGAAACCTCCCTGGATATAGGAGCGCGACCTCGTCACCATGCTCAACCTGAGCGAGAGAGAGCTCTGTACAGTAGCGGGTCATTCCTCCGGTCCTGAGCGGCGGGAGACCGAGGGACACATGCATTACCCTCATGCGCGCCTCTGAAAAAGGTCACGATACTTATCCGATATGTGCTGCCAGCTATACGCATCCGCGACGCGCTGGCGTGCAGCTCGACCGAGCTCGGCACGCTCTTCCTCGCCCATCGCGTCAGCCTGTCCAATCAGCGCCGCAAGGTCGCCCAGCTCCTTGGTCCAGTACAATGCAGCATCCTCGGCAACCTCGCGGTTGAAGCCCACGTCAAGCAGCAGGTTCAGGTCGGTCGACCCAAGTGCCTCGAGCAGGCTTGGGTTGGTCCCGCCCACCTCGTGGCCGTGGAAGTACCCGTACGCGAGCTCGCGCACCTTCATAAGGAGCTCCTGGTCATAGACTGTCCCCACGAACTTGATGCGGGGATCGGAGCGGAAGTGGGTCCGCTCCTCGAGCTCGCCCAGAAACTTGTCGTTCACGTTAGTGATGAGCGCGAAGTCACGCTTCGAGTCGCTCCTCATGAACTCGCGGATCATCGTCTCGTAGTTGTTCTCGGGAACAAAGCGACCCACCACGAGGTAGTACGACCTCGGTGAGAGGCCCTTCTCGGCAAGCCACTCGAGAAGCTTCGGATCGTCGTCGGCAAGCTTGTTCCTGCGCGTCTCCGCCCCGTAGGCGATGTACGTCGTCTTGGGGTCGTACGCCGCGTACTCTTCGTGGATGTACCTCTCGATGTTCTTGCTGTCGCACACAAGAAGGTCGCAGTGCTTGACCATCATCTGTTCTGAGATCTTCCAGTAACGTCGGATCGGCGCGCTCCATTTGGCGCGCATCCACTCATGACCGTCGGGGTTCACGTAGAGAATGCCGCCCAAGCGGTGAATCTGCCGCTCGAAGTGCGCGCAGAACGGCCCTATGCGGCATGCGAGCACGTAGACAATTGCGTGCTCGATCTTGTGCTCTTTGATGTAGCGGACGACCCGCTGCAGTGCCGCCACGTCATAGTAGATGGCCTGGGCCGGACCGATGTTTGGCACCTTGACCTTGAAGCACCGCGCGTTGTGGTACTCGAACTCCCCGTCCTCGTCTGCCTTGCAGGCCACGTGGTACTTGAGGTCCGGGTTGTCCTGATGGTACTCGGTGAGCTTGTCCACGAAGGTCTCGTAGCCGCCGTAGCTGCCCGGGATACCCTTGGAGCCCACGATGAAGACGTGCTGCGTCACGCGGCCCCCTCCCCGGTGAAGACGACCCTCACGGTCCTGGCAATCAGCTTTAGGTCGTAGAGGAGCCCTCGGCGCTCGATGTAGTCGAGGTCGAGCTCGACCATGTCGGAGAAGGACAGGTCGCTCCTGCCGCTCACCTGCCAGGGGCCGGTGAGGCCGGGCTTGACGGTGAGGCGGCGGAAGTCGCGCGGCGCGTAGTCGGGTATCTCCCTCGGCAGCGGCGGCCTCGGCCCCACGAGACTCATCTGTCCCAGGAACACGTTCACGAACTGCGGGAACTCGTCGATAGAGTGCTTGCGGATGAAGCGCCCGATAGGCGTGACGCGCGGGTCGTCCCTCATCTTGAACATGGCGCCCTCGACCTCGTTCTGGTCGAGGAGCTCGGCGAGCCTCTCGTCGGCGTCGGCGTACATGCTCCGGAACTTGTACATCCTGAAGGGGTGCATCGTGCCGTCGCGTTCTATGCGGCCCATCCTCACCTGGGAGTAGATGGGGCACCCCGGGCTCTCCAGGCGTATCGCCAGGCACAGCAGCGCCGAGGGCACCGCCGCCAGCGCTATCACCGCGCCGGAGAACGCTATGTCGAAGGCGCGCTTGGCCGCTCGGTAGACGGGCCGCCCGAGCTCCGGGCGCAGCCCGGTCTGGAAGGAGCCGTCCGCGGCCGCACGGGCCACGTCCTTCTCGCCAGATGAGCCGTTAGCTGCCTCCAGGGTCGTCCCGGTTAGTATCGCTTCTTCTTGCTGTGACAATCCCTAGTCCCACCTTGGTCGTTAGCGTGCGACCGAACATATGCAGCTCCAGGTAGGCGGTGGACTTGCGGCGGTTGACGCTCTTGATGAGGGCCTCCTGGCCCACGAGCGGCCCGCTTGTCACGATCACGCGATCGCCCTCCATGACGCCCATGGACATCCCCACGGTGCGCGAGCCCCGCTGCGTGAACGCGCCGATCCAGGCACGGTCCTCGTCGCTCAGGGGAGCGAACGTCTCTCCCACGCTCAGCAGGCGCGTGAACTCGGGCACCTCGCGCAGGCGCGCGCTGAGCGCGTCCACGTCGTTGGTGACGGCGATGAGGTAGCCGGGAAACAGCACGGGACGCACGGTCTCCCACTCGCCGCGGACCTTCCTCTGGGTCTCGTAGCGTGGGCAGAAGCACTCCTCGAGCGTCCCCTCCTCGGCCACGCGCTCCACGAGGCGGCACATGGCCTCCTCCTTGCCCGTGGCGACCTGGATGACGTACCAGCGGAACATGGCTCCCCTTCCCGGGCGCCGCGCGGCGCCCGTTGGCTTTCCCGTCTGGCGCGGCCGCAGCCGGCGCCTCCCCTCCCGGACGCGCCAAAGCGCGCCCGCGCATGCAAAAGGCCAAGGCTTCGCCACCCGAAGCCGGCCTGCGAGAAAGACGTATTCGCTCTCCTGACACCTCCGGGGCCCACACCAGGCACCGCCCCCTCGGAGCAAGATATGTTCGTGCAGGTTGCAAGCTGCTCGCTCGCAGCTCCCTGCGCAGGGCCCGCTCGGGCCTCCCAGTGAGCCCTGCGCAAGGGGCTGGCCGTGACGGCCGCTCTGCTAAGTCTTGGACGTCACCTCCAGGCCCACCGCGAGGCGACGGCCGCGCTCGGGCTCCAGCCAGGCGAGACGGCGGTGGCGGTCTATGTGCGAGACGAGGGGCTCCAGGCCCGCGAGCGGGCCAAAGAGCACGTGCAGCTCACCGTCCTCGATGCGCCCCTGGGAGACCTGGATGACGTGCGAGCTCCCGCCGAGGCGGCGCACGAGCGCGGACTCGCGGGGCGTGAGCGCGCCCACGGCGCCCAGCTCTTCCAGGTCCACCCCCTCCGCGGGCTCAGCGAGCACGTAGCCAGGCCAGACGGACTCGGCGGCGGCGATCCACGTCCCTCGGACGCGCCTGAGCGCCATGCGCGTGAGCTCGAAGGCGTCGGCGACAAGACCCGTGCGCAGGGCGCGGGCGCACGCGACGCGCGGCCCTCGGGGAGCCCGCAGGACCACGTAGGTTGGTTTGTTATCTTTTGTTAAGAGAGATGTGAGGCGAGCGACGTCTCCGAACGGAGAGTGCTCAGTTGAGACGCCCCCCCCCGAAGCGTTTTCGGAGGTAGAGGCTATGAAGGGTCGCGCGACGCGCATCGGCTGAGACTCGTCGGTCATTGCGCCCCCCTCTCAGATTTCCAACAGATAGCGGTAATGGTATCCCATCTTCCACGGCGAGAAAAGCGGGCCCCCCGCAGCGCGCGCGAGCTCAGACAGAAAAGCCATAGAGGGCGTTAGTCATATAGCCCGTGGGCGAGCGTGGCCGTGGGCAGGCGGACGGTTCTTCTCGCGCGCACGGGCGCAACTGTAGGCGCGGGACGACGTTTTTCTCGCCGAAAGTGTCGTTTTGCGCCTACACCTTCCAACTGTAGGCACGAAACGACGGTCTGGACGCGCAGAGTGTCGTTTTGCGCCTACACTCAGCGCCGCCCGCACCCAAAACACCCCCACGCAGCTAGGAATTGTCACCACTCCACGGTTTTTCTCGCCTGACGCTTGCCTTTAATTCCCCACTTATTAGTATGAATTAGGCTAACGACAGGCACGCGGGCCCCGCGCCCGCGAGAGAAAGGCACAACATGGCAGACCAGCTTCTCAACGTGAGCGCCCTCTCGGCTGGCACCGAGGACAAGCCCATCCTGCACGGCGTCGACCTGGCCGTGGGCGCGGGCGAGTGCCACGTCCTCATGGGCCCCAACGGCGCGGGCAAGTCCACGCTCGGCCACGTCATCATGGGCGACCCCGCCTACGCCGTGACCGGCGGCTCCATCACCTTCGACGGCGCCGACGTCACCGAGCTCACGTCCGACAAGCGCTCGCTCGCCGGCATCTTCCTCTCCTACCAGGCACCCGTGGAGGTCCCCGGCGTGCCGCTCTACAGCTTCCTGCGCACGATCTGCCAGATGCGCCCGGAGCTCAAGACCACCGCGCGCAAGTTCCGCCAGCGCGTGGGAGAGATCGCCGACCAGCTCGAGCTTGACCAGAGCTTCCTCATGCGCGAGCTCAACGTGGGCTTCTCCGGCGGCGAGAAGAAGAAGATCGAGATGCTGCAGCTCCTTTTGCTCCAGCCCAAGCTCGCCATCCTCGACGAGACGGACTCCGGCCTCGACGTGGACGCCCTCGGCATCGTGAGCCGCGGGATCCAGGCCTACCGCGAGCAGGTGGGCGGCGCGCTCATCGTGATCACGCACAACACGCGCATCCTCGAGCGCCTCTCCGTGGACCGCACGCACGTCATGGTGCACGGCCACATGGTGGCCGAGGGAGACGCGTCACTGATCGCCGACATCGACGCCAACGGCTTCGAGCGCTTCGAGCGCGCGCTCGGCGAGCGCGACGAGGCGTGCGTCGACTGCCCGGGCTGCCCCAAGGCCGGTGATGCCGAGTGAGCGACGAGCGCCGCGAGGAGCGCACCCGCACGCAGGTCGCCGACGTCAACCGCTCCCTCTACGACTTCACCAAGTCCGAGGAGGGCTACGAGCGCTACGACGACGGTCTGACGCCCGACATAGTGCGCGCCATCTCCGCCAAGAAGGACGAGCCCGCCTGGATGCTCGAGATGCGCCTGGCCGCGCTCGACGAGTACCACCGCCGGCCTATGGCGCCCAACTGGGGCCCGTCGATCGCGGGGCTCGACCTCGACCACATCTCCACGTACGTCTCGCCCCGGACCAAGCAGGCCAAGAGCTGGGACGACGTGCCGGAAGACATCAAGGACACCTTCGAGCGCCTGGGCATCCCCGAGGCCGAGCGCGAGAGCCTGGCCGGCGTGGGCGCCCAGTACGACTCCGAGATCGTCTACCACAACATGCGCGAGGACGTGGCCAAGCAGGGCGTGATCTACACCACCATCGAGGACGCCCTGCACGACCCCGCCTGGGAGCCGGTGGTGCACGAGTACTTCGGCACGCTCATCCCGCCCACCGACCACAAGTTCGCGGCGCTGCACTACGCCGTGTGGAGCGGCGGCTCGTTCGTCTACGTGCCGGCCGGCGTGACGCTCGACTACCCGCTGCAGAGCTACTTCCGCCTCAACGCGGCCGGCGCGGGCCAGTTCGAGCACACGCTCATCATCGTGGAGCCCGGCGCGGACCTGCACTTCATCGAGGGCTGCTCGGCGCCCAAGTACTACGAGGCCAACCTCCACGCCGGAGCGGTGGAGCTCTTCGTGAAGGACGGCGCGCGCCTGCGCTACTCCACGATCGAGAACTGGTCCAAGAACATGTACAACCTCAACACCAAGCGCTCGCGCGTGGGCGCGGACGCCAAGATGGAGTGGGTCTCCGGCTCCTTTGGCAGCCACGTAAGCTACCTCTACCCCACCACCATCCTCGCCGGCGACCGCGGCAGCTGCGAGTTCACCGGCATCACCTTCGCCGGCGCCACGCAGGACCTCGACACCGGCTGCAAGGTCATCATGAACGGCGCCGACACCACCGCCACGGTCGACACCAAGTCCATCTCAAAGGACGGCGGCGTCAACACCTTCCGCAGCTCCGTCGTGGTGGGCCGCCGCGCCGACCGCGCGCGCTGCTCGGTGAGCTGCCAGTCGCTCATGCTCGACGACATCTCCCGCTCGGACACCATCCCCGCGATGGACGTGCGCAACGCCACCGCGCAGGTGGGCCACGAGGCCACGATCGGCCGCATCTCCGACGACACGATCCTCTACCTCATGAGCCGCGGCTGCTCCGAGGCCGAGGCCCGCACGCTCGTGGTCAACGGCTTTGCCAACCCCGTCTCCAAGGAGCTGCCGCTCGAGTACGCCGTGGAGATGAACAACCTCATCAAGCTCGAGATGGAAGGGGCGATCGGATAATGGCCGAGAAGAACCTGACGGCCGCGGCGGGCGCCGGCGCGCTCGCCCTCGAGCGCGTCAACGCCGCCCCCGCCCAGACCTGGAACCGTCTGCGCACCAACGACGTCACGCTCACCGTCCCCGCGCGCGGGCGCGCCGGAGACGTGTACTTCTCGCTGCCGCGCCTCTTTGAGGGCGTCGAGTGCGGCATGGGGCCCGAGGTCACGGCCTGGGTCGAGTCCCAGGCGGCCGACGCGCGCTACGTGGAGGTCCCCCGCGGCGAGAGGCGCGCCGAGCCGATCGTGGTGAGCGTTGCCTCCGGGGCCGGCGAGGTCGCCGACACGGGCGTGATGGTCCGCGAGGGCGCCGAGGTCACCATCGTCGTGGCCGCGAGCGCCGGCGAGAAGGACGCCGAGGCCGAGGGTGACGCCACCGCCGCAGACCCCGCGGCGGCGCCCGCAACCTCCGCCTCGCTGCTGCGCGTGATCGCCGAGGCCGGCGCGCGCGTGACGATCCACGAGTACCTGTGCCCCGGCGCGGACGCGCAGCACCTCGAGAGCGTGGGCATCCGCGCCGGACGCGACGCGCGCGTCGAGGTGCGCCAGTACGCGCTCGGCGGCGGCACCGTGGCCCTGGGCCTCGCGGCCGACCTCGCCGGCGACCGCGCCCGCTTCGACCTCACCCAGCGCTACCACGCCGCCGGCACCGAGGTGCTCGACGTCAACGAGGTCGTGCGTATGCGCGGTCGCAACACCCGCTCCGAGCTTGCCTACTCCGGCGTGCTCGAGGACGCCGCCAAGAAGAGCCTGCGCACCACCATCGACCTCGTCCACGGCGCCCGCAGCGCCCAGGGCAACGAGGCCGAGACCGTGCTCGTGCTCGGCGACGACGTGACCAACAAGACGCTGCCCGTCATCCTGTGCGACGAGGACGACGTGGCCGGAAACCACGGCGCGACCATCGGCTCGGTGAGCCCCGAGCAGCTGGCGTTTCTCGCCAGCCGCGGCCTCTCCCGCGCCGACGCCGAGGAGCTCTTCTCGCGCGCGGTCTTCGAGGACGCCCTCATGTCCGCGCCCTGCCCCGAGGCCCGCGCCGTGGTGCGAGGGGACAGCCCCCTCGAATCGTCCGAGGAGGCGTGATGGACATCGAGAAGAACCCGTACCGCGCGGACTTCCCGCTCCTGGCCGGGCACCCCGACATCGCCTTCCTCGACAGCGCAGCCACCGCGCAGCGCCCCGCCGCCGTGCTGGACGCCCAGCGCCGCTTCTACGAGACGATGAACGCCAACCCCCTGCGCGGCCTCTATAGCCTCTCCGTCGAGGCGACCGCGGCCATCGCGGCCGTCCGCGCGCAGGTGGCGGAGCTCATCGGCGCGCCGGACGCGCGCGACGTGGTCTTCACGCGCAACACGAGCGAGAGCCTGAACCTCGTGGCCAAGTCTTTCTCGCCCGCCGTGCTTAAGCCGGGAGACGAGGTGGCCATCACCGTCATGGAGCACCACTCCAACCTCATCCCCTGGCAGCAGGCCTGCCGCGCGGCCGGGGCGCGCCTCGTCTACCTGTACCCGCAGCAGGACGGCACCCTCACGGACGAGGAGATCGCGGCCAAGGTGGGCCCGCGCACCAAGATCGTGGCGTGCGCGCACGTCTCCAACGTCATGGGCTGCGAGCTGCCCGTCCGCAGGCTCGCCGACGCCGTGCACGCACACGGCGGGCATCTCGTGGTGGACGCCGCGCAGTCCGTGCCGCACATGCCCGTGGACGTGGCGGCGCTGGGCGCGGACTTCCTGGCCTTCTCCGGCCACAAGGCGCTCGGCCCGATGGGCGTGGGCGTGCTTTGGGGCAGGCACGAGCTGCTCGACGCCATGGAGCCCATGCTCACCGGCGGCGAGATGATCGACTCCGTGCGCGAGCAGGACGCCACGTGGGCGCCCGTGCCCGAGAAGTTCGAGGCGGGCACGCAGGACGCCGCGGGCATCTACGCCACCGGCGCGGCCCTCGCCTACCTCACCGAGACCGTGGGCTACGCGGCCGTGGCCGAGCGCGAGGCGGCGCTCGTGGCCTACGCATGGGAGCGCCTGGCGGGCCTGGGCTTCGTCGACCTCATCGGGCCGGCGGACCCGGCGCGCCACCACGGCGTGATCAGCTTCAACGTGCGCGGCGTGCATCCGCACGACGTGGCGAGCATCCTCGACGCCTCCGGCGTCTGCATCCGCGCGGGACACCACTGCGCGCAGCCGCTGCTCGCCTGGCTCGGCGTTGAGAACCTCGCCTGCTGCCGCGCAAGCCTCGCCTTCTACAACGACAAGAGCGACGTCGACCGCCTGGTCGACGGCCTGACCCAGGTCTGGGGGATCTTCCATGGCAACGACTGACCTCTACAACGCCGAGTTCATGGACCACGTGTCCCACCCCGACTACAAGTACGAGCTCGAGGACGCGGACTGCACGCACGAGGGCGTGAACCCCTCCTGCGGCGACGAGCTCGCGTTCTCCGTGCGCTTTGCCGAGGACGGCACCATCGGGGAGGCCGCGTTCACCGGCCACGGCTGCGCCATCAGCCAGGCGAGCGCCGACATCATGAGCGACCTCATGATCGGCAAGACGCCCGAGCAGGCGCGAGAGCTCTGCGCCCTGTTCATGCGCATGGTGCGCGGCGAGGAGACCGACGAGGAGCGGCTCGAGGAGCTCGAGGACGGCGTGCTGCTGCGCGACATCGCGCACATGCCGGCGCGCGTGAAGTGCGCCGAGCTCGCCTGGCGCACGCTCGACGAGATGCTCGCGGGCCGGGAGGGTCAGGAGGCCTAGCCATGGCTGGAATGTTCTCGACCAAGGGCATGTACGCGCTGCGTGCGATGGCCGACCTCGCCGCGCACGAGGGCTGGGTGTCGCTCGGCGACGTCGCGCGGCGCCAGCACATCTCGCGCAAGTACCTCGAGCAGGTCATATCCCTCATGCACAAGGCCGGCTACGTGGTGAGCCAGCGCGGCAAGGGCGGCGGCTACCAGCTCACGCGCAAGCCCGAGGACTACACCCTCGGCGAGATCCTGCGCGCCGCGGAGGGCTCGCTCGCGCCCGTGAGCTGCCTCGACTGCACCAACGAGACCATCTGCCCGCAGCTCGACACCTGCTCCACCGTGAGCGTCTGGCGCGACCTCGGCCGCGTCACGGCCGGATACCTCGACTCCAAGACGCTCGCCGACCTCGTGCGGGAGCCCGGCGCGGAGGACGCCGGGCCCTGCACCGCGCGCCCGATCTAGCCAAGCGCCTGACCCGCAGCCCCCTGGGCTCATAGTCCCTCCCAAACCGACGTTTTTCTCGCCGATCTGTTGGTTTGGGAGGGTTCAGCTAGCTTAGTCCCTCCCAAACCTACGTTTCCCTCCTCAGAACGTAGGTTTGGGAGGGGCTTCGGAACAGGGCGAGAAGAACGTGCTGCTTCCGGACGTTCTTCTCGCCATGAAAGGGGCCCGGCCCCGCGGGTGCGGGACCGGGCCGTCGATGTGCCGGGATGGCTGCGGGAGCTACGCCCAGCCCTTGCCGTCGGAGCCGAACTCGCGCATGAGCTCGGCGGTGCGGGCCTTGATGGCGTCGCGGCCGGGCTTGAGGAGCTTGCGGGGGTCGTAGCCCTTGCCCTGCTGGTCCTTGCCCTCCTCGATGTACTTGCGGGTGGCCTCGGCAAAGACGACCTGGAGGTCGGTGTTGACGTTGATCTTGGAGACGCCGAGGGAGATGGCCTTCTGGATCTGGTCAACGGGGATGCCGGTGCCGCCGTGGAGGACGAGCGGCAGGTCGCCGACCTTCTCCTTGATGGCCTGGAGGGCGTCGAAGGAGAGGCCCTGCCAGTTGTCCGGGTAGATGCCGTGGATGTTGCCGATGCCGCAGGCGAGGAAGTCGACGCCCAGGTCGGCGATGGCCTTGCACTGGTCGGGGTCGGCGATCTCGCCCATGCCGGCGACGCCGTCCTCGACGCCACCGATGCCGCCGACCTCGGCCTCGACGGAGATGCCCTTGGCGTGGGCGGCCTTGACGACCTCGGCGGTGCGCTGGAGGTTGAGCTCGAAGGTCTCCTCGTGGGAGCCGTCGTACATGACGGAGGTGAACCCGGCCTCGATGCACTTGAAGACGTCCTCGTAGGTGCCGTGGTCGAGGTGCAGGGCCACCGGGACGGTGATGTTCTTGTCCTCGATGAGCTGCTTCACGAGGTCGGCGACGATCTTGTAGCTGATCTGCCACTTGGCGGCGCCGCTCGTGCACTGGATGATGACCGGGGACTGAAGCTCCTCGGCGGCGTCGAGAATCGAGGACGCCCACTCAAGGTTGTTGGTGTTGAAGGCGCCGACGGCGTAGTGGCCCTTCTCGGCGGCCTTGAGCATGGCAGTGGCGTTAACGAGCATGTTGACCTCCATACGTTGCAAAAAACACGGAAGGACAGTACGCACCTATGATAGCGCGCCGCCGCACCCGGCGCGCGGGGCGTCGGCGACTTTTTCGGGCGGCTTGTAAGGTCTTCGTGGGCTTTGCCGGGCGACGGCGCGGCGCGCGGGCGCGCGGGTACCGTTGAGGGGAGGGGAAGGAGGCACATGGCCGAGAAGAACGACACGCCCAAGGGAGGGCTCCTGGGGGACTTCTCCGTCTCCCAGATCATCGCGACGGGGCTCGCCGCCGCGACGTCGTTTGCGCTCTCCGCCCAGATAGGCATCGCCGGCTCGATCATCGGCGCGGTGCTCGGCGCCGTGGCGTCGTCGGTCGCCACGCAGGTCTACCGCAGCATCCTCCACTCGTCGGCCGAGAAGATCCGCGCGCTCGGGCAGGACGCGCCGGCGAGCGTCGCAGGCGAGGAGCGCGCGGGCTCCATCTCCGGGCGCGCGTGCGTCGAGGAGGTCGCGGCGTCGGGCACGCCGATCGCCCCGCGCGAGGTGCGCTACGCGGCGCACGCCCGCGAGCGGGCGCGGACCCGCCGGCGCGCCGCGGTCGTCGCCACCGCCGTGGCCGTGGCCGCGGTGCTCGCCTTCGCGCTCGTGGTGAGCCTCGCCACGCAGGGCGCCGGGATCGGCCCCGCCCCGCAGGCGGGCACGCCGGCCGAGGAGCAGCCCGCCGCCGAGGATCAGCAGCCGCAGACGGACGACGCCGAGCAGGGGGCGCCCGAGTCCGCGGAGCCGCAGGCGCCCGCCGAGGAGGAACCGGCCGATGACGCCACCTCTGCGCCGAGCGCCTCGGAAGACGCTGGCCCCACCACGGACGACGCCCCCGCGCAGCCCGAGGGCCCCGCCGCGTCCGGCGAGGGCCCGGCGTCCGGCGACGGTTCCGCCACGTCCGACGAGCAGGCGCAGGGCGGGACGACGCCCGATTCCGGCGCCGCCGCCCCCGACGCCGCCGCGTCACCCACGCCCTAGGTCCCGCCGTCCGGTTGTCAGCGGTTTTTTGCGCACCCCTCGGGTATCGCCCGCTCCGTCTCCCGCAAAACGGCAGGTAGAGAAATGACACCTCTCAAGTGATACTTACGCGCACCGCCAAAAACCGCTGACAACCGCCAAGAAGGCCCCAGGACCGCCCCTTCGCGCCCCATGCGCTAGAATCGTGAGCCGTTGCATCAACCGCGAGAAGGGAGCGTCCGTCAATGGAGCGTCCGAACGCCTGGAAGCGCTACAGCGCCGAGCAGCTCGACGCGCTGCACTACCTCTGCGAGGGCTACAAGTCCTTCATCTCCGACAACAAGACCGAGCGCGAGTGCGTGGCCGCGAGCGTCCGCATGGCCGAGGAGGCCGGCTACGTGAACCTGGCCGAGCGCGTTGCCTCCGGCGAGCCGCTCAAGCCCGGCGACAAGGTCTACGCCGTCAACCGCGGCAAGAGCCTCATGCTCGCGCACCTGGGCACCGAGCCGCTCGAGCGCGGCGTCAACATCCTGGGCGCGCACGTCGACTCGCCGCGCCTCGACGTCAAGCAGGACCCGCTCGAGGAGAGAAACGAGCTCGTCACGCTCGACACGCACTACTACGGCGGAGTGAAGAAGTACCAGTGGGTCACCATGCCGCTCGCCATCCACGGCGTGGTCTGCAAGAAGGACGGCACCACCGTCGACGTGGTGATCGGCGAGGACGAGGCCGACCCCGTCTTCTGCATCACCGACCTGCTCCCCCACCTCGGAAGCCAGCAGATGACCAAGAAGGCCAGCGAGGTCATCGAGGGCGAGATGCTCGACGTGCTCGTGGGCAACCGCCCGATCGTCGTCGAGGAGGGCGCCGAGAAGGACGATGAGGCCGAGAAGAGCCCCGTCAAGGCCGGCGTCGTCGCCCTGCTGCGCGAGCAGCTCGGCATCGAGGAGGAGGACCTCCTCTCCGCCGAGCTCGAGATCGTGCCCGCCGGCGCGGCCCGCGACCTGGGCCTGGACCGCTCCATGATCTTGGGCTACGGCCAGGACGACCGCGTCTGCGCCTACACGAGCCTCGTCGCCCAGCTCGACTGCAAGGAGCCCGCGCGCACCGCGGTGACGCTGCTGGTTGACAAGGAGGAGATCGGCTCGGTGGGCGCCACCGGCATGACGAGCCACTTCTTCGAGGACACCATGGCCGAGATCCTCGAGCTCGCCGGCGAGACGGGCGCGCTCGCGCTGCGCCGCTGCCTCGCGGCCTCGAGCATGCTCTCGAGCGACGTCTCGGCCGGCTTCGACCCGGCGTTCGCGAGCGTCTTCGAGCCGAAGAACTCCGCGTACCTGGGCCACGGCCTCACGTTCAACAAGTTCACCGGCAGCCGCGGCAAGTCCGGCTCCAACGACGCCGACGCCGAGTACGTGGCCACCATCCGCCGCGTCATGGACGAGGGCGGCGTCGCCTGGCAGACCGCCGAGCTCGGCAAGGTCGACGCGGGCGGCGGCGGCACGATCGCCTACATCCTCGCCACCTACGGCATGAGCGTCATCGACTGCGGCGTCCCCGTGCTCTCCATGCACGCGCCCTGGGAGGCGACGAGCAAGGCCGACGTCTACGAGGCGTACCGCGGCTACCAGGAGTTCCTCAAGCTCGCGTAGGAAACTTCGTTACGGCAACGGGGGCCGCCCCTCCGATTCTCACGCAAGGACTGCGCTTCGCGGAAAATCCTTGCTTAGAGAATCGGAGGGGCGGCCTTTTGCTGTCACGGTTGTCTGCAGCGGCGTGAGGAACTCCTGGTGGCCGTCGCTCAGGGCCTCCACCCTCTGGAGGGCGCGGGGAGGGTCACTCGATGGCGAGCGTCACCTGGGTGTTGGGGAGGCCGGTCACGGTGGCGGTGGTGCGGCCGCGGTCCCAGCTGAGAAACGTATCGCTGTTGATGCGGAACTCCCACTCCTTGCCGGACTCGTCGACGCCGCTGAGGTAGTACGTCGCGCCGCTCTCGCCGCTCACGTCCCTCGTCTCGACATCGTGCAGCTCGACGCGCACGGGGTCGAAGAGGTACGGGATGTCCCGCAGCGGCTGCCCCACAAAGACGTAGCAGGTACACACCATGAGCGCGATGATGACCGCCCCGAAGATGCGCTCGCCCACGCCCTTGAAGTCGTCGCGCAGCTGCCGCGCCACCGCCACGACGCCAAAGGAAAAGATGGCAAGCCAGCCCGGAACGCCCACGAGCCGATACGCCACCGCGATCGGCCCCTCGTCCGTCTTGCCCAAGGTAAACAGGCCGATGAGTCCCCACGCGACATAGCTGACCACGGCCAGGGGAACAAGAACTATCAAGGCAATCGCCAGATAGCGGCGCCGGCGGTCACGGGCGGACTCCACGGGGGACTCGCTCGCCTCCGCCTCCTCCATCGCCGCCTTGAGCCTCGCGTACGTATCGTCCTCGTGCGCTTCCATGTACCCCCCCTCCGCTCTCAAGACAACGTTAGCCCGAAGCAAGGGGAAATGCTGGTTTGGCCGGCATCCCTTGCGCAACGCTTACGTCGCGGGCCAGGGCGGCCGGGCAGGACCCTTTGCCGGAATCTCGGATTGCGCATGGCGAGAAGAACGCGTAGCTCGGGATTCTGCGGCTAGACGGCCGCGTTTCCCAAGCTACGCGTTCGGTAGTTCAACTTCTGTCACGCGCTAACGCGGATGTTGGAAATCCCCGATTGCGCGTGGAGGTCCGGGGCCGAGGTTCTTCTCGCCCGCCCCTACAGGTCGGCCATCGTCTTGCCGGCGCCAACGAGACCCTCGAAGTCGGCGATGAAGGCGTCCACCGCAGCGTCGATCGCGGCGTTCTTGACGAGGCCCTCGATCACGGAGGAGGCGGCCGTCACGGCGCCGACGCCGTAGCGGGCGAGCTCGAGGATCTGCTGGGAGTTCTTGAAGCTCGCGGCGAGCACCTCGCAGGGGAGGTCGTTGGCGCGGAAGATGTCGTGGATCTCCATGGCAACGCCCACGCCGTCATAGCCCATGTTGTCTATGCGGTTGATGTAGGGCGCGGCATAGGAGGCGCCTGCCTTGGCGGCGAGGAAGGCCTGCATCGGGGTGTAGATGGCCGTGGCGGTGGTACGGATTCCCTCGGCAGCGAGCATGCGGATGGCCTTGAAGCCCTCGGGGACGCTCGGGACCTTGGGGAAGGTGTGGGCGCCGAGCTCGGCCACGATGCGCCTGCCGTCTGCCACCATGCCCTCGGCGTCGCGGGCCACGACCTGCGCGTGGAGCTCCATCTCGGGCCCGATGATGTCGCGGATCTCATGCAGGACCTCGAAGGGCGCGCGGCCGGAGGCGGCGAGGATCGACGGGTTGGTGGTCACGCCGTCAACGGGGTAGTACTCCACCAGGCGCTTGATGGCATTGACGTCGGCGTCGTCGATGATGAGCTTCATGACTGGTTCCTTTCGCTTGGGGTGTGGAAGCGTGCAAAAGTGCCTGTCCCTTTTGCACGCTACAGGGTCTGCTCGGTGCGGGCGATGATGTCGTCCTGGGTGGCGCGGGAGAGCACGTTGAAGAACGCGGAGTAGCCGGCCACGCGGACGATCAGGTCCTTGTGCCTCTCGGGGTGGGCCTGCGCGTCAAGCAGGGTCTCGCGGCTCACGATGTTGTACTGCACGTGATAGCCGTGCAGGCGGTCGAAAAACGCTGAGATGAGCATCTCGAGCTTCTGCTTGTTGCGCTCGGAGGCGAGCATCGTGGGAGCCATCTTCTGGTTGAGCAGCACGCCGCCCGTAATCTTCTCCGTGGGAAGCTTCGAGACGGACTTGAAGACGGCGGTGGGACCGTGGGTGTCGGCGTTGTGCGCGGGGCTGCAGCCCTCGGCGAGCAGCTCGTGGGCGTGGCGGCCGTCGGGCGTGGCCATGGTCCCCATTCCCTGCCCCACGTTGGCGCTGATCGAGGAGGTGCCGGCGTAGCGGATGCCGCCGATGGGGCCGCGGCCATGGCGCGTGTTGGGATACTTGGCAATCTCGTCGATGTAGGACTGGTAGGCGTCCACTACGAGCTGGTCCACGGAGTCGTCATCGTTGCCGTACTTGGGGGCGTCGTTCACGAGCATCTGGCGGATCTGCTCGCCCTTCTCGCCCGCGAAGTCTGTCTCCAGCGCGTCGGCGAGCTCGGCCGGCGTGATGCGCCTCTCGTCAAAAACGAGCTTCTTGATGGCCGCGAGGGAGTCGGCCATGTTGGCGATGCCCACCTGGAGGCCTGAGATGAAGTCGTAGACCGCGCCGCCCTCCTTGATGGTCTTGCCGCGACCGATACAGTCGTCCGTGAGCGCGGAGCACAGGACGTCCGGCACGTCGCGGAGCTCGTGCGCGACGGGGACACCGTCATGGTGGAGAGCGGCAGCTGCTGCGCCCTGCTCGTGGCGCAGCTCGCCGCCGAGAGACGCGAGGTCACGGTCATCACCAACAGCGCCTTCATCGCCTCGTCCGTGCGCGACGACCCCACGGTGAGGGTCGTGCTCATCGGCGGCATCTACCAGAAGGACTCGCAGGTCATGGTGGAGCCCATGGTGCGGTCCTGCGTCGAGGGCTTCTACGTGGACCTGCTCTTCGCCGGCACGGACGGCTTCTCCGCCCGCACCGGGTTCACCAACAGCGACCAGATGCGCGCGCAGGCCGTCCGCGACATGGCGGAGCACGCCGAGCGCGTGGTGGTGCTCACGGAGAGCGGGAAGTTCAGCCGGCGCGACACCGTCCCGCTTGCGCTGGGCAAGAAGGACGTCTGCGTGATCACCGACCCCCACCTGAGCGACGAGGCGCGCGGCGAGCTCGCCGCGGCGGGCGTCACGACCCTGTGACACGGGGACGGAGGGATTGTCACCGCTCCGTCCCCGGTGTCCCACTCCGTCGCGTCACTCCCCCGGTTCCGGCGAGGCGCCCTCCCCGTCGCGATTCATCCGCTCGGCGTAGTCGCGAGCCCGCTCAAGCTGCTCGCTCAGCACGTCAATCGTCTTGGCGAAGGACTCGTTGGCCTGCTCGCGGAACCTGTCGATGCCGTCGAGCGTCGAGAAGACCGCGTCGTATGCGCGCCTCAGCGTCTCGGGCGAGACGCCGCTCGAGACGGCCTGCTGCTGCGTGCGCAGGGAGTTCTCCTGCAGCAGCTTGCTCGTGCGGTCGATCATGGCGTCGGTGGTCCTGTTGACGGCGTCGATCTGGTCGAGCACGAGCTTCTGGTTCTCGAGCGACTGCGCGACGATCACGGCGGTGCGCAGCGCGGTCACCGTGGTGGTCTTGGCGCGCTCGACGCCTCGGACCAGCTGGTCGTTGTTCTGCTGGATGATCCCCATCGAGAGGTAGGCCTGGATGGTCACCGCCGCCTGGGTCTGCACGTCCTGGCGGCGCTGACGCACGGCGAACAGCGCGTCGCGCTCGAGCGAGGCGGCGAGCTCGGCGTTGCCCGCGGCCCGCTCGCGCTCGATGCGCTCCACGAGAGCGTCGTCGATGCCGGTCAGCAGCTCGTAGGCGCGCCTCAGGGTCCCGAGGTTGCCCCAGAGGCTGCGCCGCTCCACGTTGAGGGCGGCGTTGTCCTTGCGCAGCAGGTCCTGCCCCTTGCCGAGCGCGAGCAGAATCGCGTTGAGCTGGCCCTGGTTGGACTCGTAGCGCCGGAAGTAGCGCCTCACGCGACTCGCGAGGGGCAGCGCCCCCAGCAGGCGCTCAGCGAAGGTGTCCTCGCCCGGCGCGAGCTCGTCGACCTCGTTGCGCAGGTCGACGAGGCTCCTGGAGACCTCCTGCTGCGCTCCCCCGGACCTGGACGTGGCCAGGGACTGCTCGAGGAAGCGGCTCGAGGTGCTGCTGGTCTCGCGAAAGGCGTCGGCGCCCACCTCGTAGATGGCGTCGACCTCCTGCTTGAACTCGAGGCTCTGGGGCGGCAGAGTCGCCACGCGCGCGACCCAGGAGCCGGCGTTGTCGCTCAGGCGCCGGAGCTCCGCGGCGTCAGGGGCGGGCACCTGCGAGAGCGCGCCCTCGACGCGCACCGGCTCGGGCGCCGGGGTCGCCTCGAGGTCGAAGCGGTCATCGGGCGCGCTGAGAAGGTCATCGGACATGGGGTCTCCTTTCATGGGGGCAGGTGGGGTCGGGCGGCAGGCGCGCCCGCGGCCGCGAGGCGGTCGGGCCACGCGGGACGTCAGCTCACGTCGAGCTCGCTCGGGCGGTGCCCGAGGCGCTGCCTCAGGTAGTCGGCGCCGGTCTCGATCTGGGTGGAGGCGCCCTCCACAATGCGCGCGCGCACGAGGTCGAGCGCGCCCGCCACGTCGGCGCACTGCCCGTCGAGCGCCGTGACGTTGCGGCGCGCGCGAGAGCTCGCGCGCCCGCCGAAGCCGAGGTAGCGCACGTTGGTGACGAGCTGCTCCCAGGCGCCCGGCAGCCAGGTTGTCGCGAGCGAGAGCACGAGGCGACGGTCCTCCTCCGCCCCGGCGGACGCGAGCTCGGGCAGGCCCACGAGCTCGACCATGGACGCCACGAGGGCGCGAAGGGACTCGGCCTCGGCGGCGATGCCCCGGGGCTCGTCCGCCGCGCACGCTCCCTCGATGCGTGCCGCCATCTCGTTCACGGCCTCCGCGGACTCCTTGAGGGCGGGGTCGGCGCCCACGAGCGCCTCAAGGTCAATGGCAGCCACGTGGCTCGGCATGTTGAGCGAGGTGAGCAGCAGCCACGACCCAGCCGACATGAGGGCGCCCGCCGCGATGAGCCCCACGCGGGCAGCGACGCCCGCGACGAGAAGGGCGGCGCCGCAGAAGACCGCGAGGACCGCCACGGACACCCCGATCGCCATGACCCTCTCGCCCCGCATCGATCCCTCCCGCTCTCTCTCCTCGCCCGACCCGGCACCCGCCCTCGTCTACAGATAGCCGCGGATCTCCTTGAAGGCGGCGGTGAGGTCCCCGTCCGCCGCGTCGAAGACGCGCCCGCCCGTGAGCTCGACGAGCTGCTCCATCTCATCCCTGCTCGCCTCGCCGAACAAGATCGCGTACACCGGGATGCCATGGACCTCGGGCGTGGCCTCATACCATGACCTGAACGCGGCGAGGTCCGGCGACTCGAGGTTCTCGCCGTCCGAGAAGAGCACGACGGAGGTCACGTTCGCGTCGGAGCGGGTCCGTGCCGCAAGCTCGAGGGAACGCTCGAGCGTCCCGTAGATCGCGGTACTGCCGGACGCGACGAGCCCCCGGACGTAGTCGCCCACGTCGGAGAGGTTCCCGTCCTCGCCGACCGTGATGTCGCGCTCGTCCTTGACCGAGGTGGCGAACTCCACAAAGTGCACCGTCTCGCGCGGCTGGAAGGTCAGAAGCGAGCCCGTCCCCTCGGCGCCCGTGTCCGTGAGCGAGCCGAGCGCCGCCTTGAGGGCGTCGAGCCGCGAACCCTCCATCGAGCCCGAGGTGTCGATCTGGAAGACCATGTTGGCGGGCTTGCGCACGTCGGAGACCCAGCTCGAGAGCAGCGCCCTCACCGTCTCGAGGCGGTTGGGGAAGGGGATCTCGAAGGCCTCCGTGGCGTCGTCGGCCGTGGTGGCGTCGGTCCGGCGCAGCGTCTCGTCGGCGATGCGCCGCTGGACGTCGTCGCGCCGCAGGTAGTCCACGAGCGCGCGGTAGGCCGCCTCGGCCCGGTCGCCACGGCCCGAGAGCAGCGTGAGCGGGTAGTCGGCGGTGATGACGCCGTCCTGGGGGATCACCTCGACGAGGCCGGGGTCCGCCAGGACCAGGGACTCGTAGTTGAAGACGCCGTCCACCGCCGAGGGGTCGTTGCCGTAGGCGTCCATGAGCCAGCCCGACGAGCCGCTCGTGAGCGCCTGTCCCTGCGCGAAGCGCGTGAGGTCCGCGGCCACCGTCTCGACGTCGTCGGCGGTGATGGCCGCACCCGTGCCCGAGAGCGCCGTGGCGAGCTCCACGAGCGCCGAGAAGCCGCTGTTGGACGAGACCGGGCTCGACATGCCGTAGCGGAACTCCCCCGAGGCGGCGGCGTCGACGACCTCGGCCCACGTCGGGCTCCGCTCGTCCCAGCCCAGCTCGGCGGCGCGATCGGCCCGCACGCCCAGCACGACGGGCGTGCGCATGATCGACGTCTCCTGGCTCACGAGCGAGCCCTTCTCGTCGAAGAGCGACATGTAGGCGTTTGACGGGAACCACGTGGCGTCGTAGTCGCCCTCGCCCGCCATCACGGCCTCCGTGCCGTCGAGCGTGCCCATGTACTCGAGTTCGACCGTGATGCCGAGCTCGTCCTGGGCGTCCTCGAGGATGCCCTCCATGTCCTTGACCTCGGACCCGGCGAGCACGCGAAGCGTGGCGCCGTCGACGGAGGGGCCGTCACCGCCCGACGCCCCCTGGGTCGCGGGAACGTCATCGGCGGGCTCGTCGGGCGCCGAGCAGGCGGGTAGCGCGAGCGCGCTCGCGATGGCACAGAGCAGGGCGAGAAGGACGACGAGGGCGCGGCGACGCGGGGCGGGTGCTGGTCTCATGGTTCTTCTCCCCTCGCGCTAGTAGAGCGCCTCGATGGTCTGGAGCATGGCGTCGGCCACCTCGTAGCTGGGGGCCTGCGTGGCGTCGATGAAGGTCCCGTCCTCCGCGTACCCGGTGAGGGACGCCCCGCTCACCGTCTCGGCGAAGGCGGCCGAGTTGGCGCCGTTGAGCCTGAAGCCGTGCCGCGCGATGACGCGCGCCATGTCGGCGTCGTTCTCGAGGACGTCCTGGACCCGCTGGCCGGCCTCCGAGAAGGCCACGACCACGTGGTCCGAGAAGATCGTGGGCGAGGGGTAGCAGATCCTCATAGACGAGGTCACGCGGGCGGGCTCGTTCATCTGCGCCTCGAGGTACTGGCTCTCGTAGATGAGGGTGAGCGGCTGGTTCATGGGCCCCTTGGAGAGGAAGGATTCCCACGGCCCCGAGGAGGACGACTGCGAGTACCCCTGGTCGAGGAAGAGGCGGGCGAGCGAGTCGGAGGCCTGCCACCGGGCGGCGTCCTCGCTCGTCACGACCGCGTTGCCGTTGAGCACGTAGCTCGCGAGGCACAGGTACATGAGCGCCGAGTTCGAGGAGCGCACGTCGGTCGTGGTGACCATGACGTTTCGGCTCGAGGGGTACGCGTCCGACCCGACGAGGTCCGTCCAGCGCCTGCCCTCCGCCACGGCATCGAGGTAGGCCGCCATGTCGAGGTACCACACGCCGTCGCGCTGCTCCGCGATGCCGTTCTGCGACAGGACGTCGAGGGCGGCGTCGCCCGTCGCCAGGGCGAGCGGCGAGTAGAAGGGCCGGGTGGTGGAGAGGACCGCGTCCCCGTGGACGTCGGCGAGGTGCGCGGCGGCGATCTCCGAGGAGGGGGAGGCGAAGTCCGCCTCCTCGATGCCGGGGCGCTCCGCCATGGCCCAGGAGCCCGAGGTCGTGACCTGCACGTCGAGGCCGTAGCGGGCGAAGATGGCCCGGGCCTCGGGGTCGGCGAAGAGAGACTCCTTCTCCGAGCCGATGACCCCTCGGACGACGGTGAGCTCCTCGGCCTGGTCGGTCGAAGGCTCGGGGGACGGAGAGCCCCCGCCCGACTCGCCGGACAGGAGCGCGATGGCGCCCGCCACCACGACCGCGGCGACGATGAGGGCCACGCCGGCGATCAGCGTCTTGGCTCGAGCTCCCACGCCACCTCCCCCACCTGAACGCATCCTTACCACAACGATACGTCCGGGGAGGGTGCGCGGGCGGGCGCCGGGGGCGAGCCTTGCGCGAGCATTACGCGGGCCTTACGCGAGCGTGACGCGCCCGCGCGGCCGGGCGGGGGCGTGCGGTCGCGCCTTCCATACGACGCAACCGGCCCGGCGGGCCGCCCGCGGCGATTCGACATAGTCCGCCCCAAGCGCACGGCTTCGCCCCCGATTTCGTACGTTCGGCGCGGGACAATGCCAGAGGCATGTCAGCGCGGGGCAATGCCAGAGGCACGTCGGTGCGGCGCGTGCCGGGTGCGGCGAGCGCGCGCCAGCGGGGTCCCGCCCGACGCCCCGCCTAGCCCAGCAGCGCCATGACCTGGCGCTTGGCGGCGAGGTACTCGTCGGTGAGCTCGAAGCTCTCGCTGGCAACGCGGTTCACGGGCACGATGCCCGCCACATGGCTCGGCTCGCCCGCGGCAGGCGCTCCAGCGAGCACGTAGATCCGGCTCGCCATCGAGACGGCCTCGTCCACGTCGTGCGTGATGACGAGCGCGGAGAGCCCCAGCTCGGCCGCCACGCCGACGAACCAGCGGCGCACGTCCGTGCGCGTGAGGGCGTCAAGCGCCGAGAAGGGCTCATCGAGCAGCGTCACGTCAGCGCCCATGAGATAGGTGCGCAGGAACGCCGCGCGCTGGCGCATGCCGCCGGAGAGCTCGCTCGGCCACTTGAGCTCGCAGCCCGCGAGGCCGAAGCGCTCAAAGAGCGGGGCGGCCTTCTCGCGCGCGTCGGCCCCCCTCATGCCCGCGAGCACGAGCGGCAGGCACACGTTGTCGATGATGCGGCGGCTCGGCAGCAGGAGGTCCTTCTGCAGCATGTAGCTCACGCGACCCGGCCGGCCGGTCACGTCCTCGCCATGCAGGAGGACGTGGCCGGCCACGGGGGTCGTCAGGCCGGCGAGCGCGTGCAGGATCGTGGTCTTTCCGCAGCCGGAGCGGCCCACGAGGCAGCAGACCTCACCGGGCGCCACGGTCACGTCGACGTCGCGCACGATGACGTGCTCACCGTCCCACGAGAGGGTGAGCCCCTCGGCCGCGAGCGCGGGAGTCGCCTGCGCGCCCGCGGCCACGGGGGGCCCGTTCTTCTCGCCAGCGCCCACGCCTACTCCAGGAAGGAGAGGTCGTAGCCGGCGTTGACGTCAAGCTGGTTGTTCACGAGGTTGTTGTCATTCAGCCACTGGTAGAAGGCGGCCCAGCGCTCGGGGTCGATCACGCCCCAGGACTCGGCGTCGTCGATGTATTTCTCGGCGAGGTAGGACTGGCTCTGGTGGACGAGGTCGCTGTCGAGCTCGGGCACCTGGGCGCAGAGGATGTCGGCGGCCTCGTCGGGGTTCTCGACGGCAAACTCGTAGCCGCGCTTGACCGCGCGCAGGAAGGCGCGCACGGCGTCGGGGTTCTCCGCGGCGAAGTCGTCGTTAGCGGCGATGACCGGCGTGTAGTAGTCAAAGACGTCGTCCACCGAGATGAACGAGAAGTAGTTGTACGGGAAGTCCTGGACCACGGCGTTCTGGACCGCCCAGGCCTCGTAGACCCACACGGTGTCGAACATGTTGGCGCGCAGGCCGCTCACCTCGTCGTCGACCTCGTAGGGCACGAGCTCGACCTGGGACCAGTCGCCGCCGTCGGCCTCCACCACGTGCTGGACCGTGGCCTGCTCGACGGGCATGTTCCAGGTGGCGTAGGTGTGGCCCTCCATGGCGGCCGGGTGCGTGATGCCGTCCTCGGCGCGGCTCATGATGCCGGAGGTGTTGTGCTGGATGACGGCGGCCACGGCGGAGTAGGGCATCGGCTGGTCGGAGGCCAGGTTGTTGGCGATGTAGTCCTGGTAGGAGACGCCCATCTGAGCCCCGCCCGCGCCGATGAGCGCGTCGGCGCCGTCCGCGGGCGGCTGCACGATCTCGACCTCGAGGCCCTCCTCGGCGAAGTAGCCCTGGTCGAGGGCCACGTAGATGCCGGTGTGGTTGGTGTTGGGGGTGTAGTCCAGCACGAAGGAGATCTTGGTCTTGTCGCCGCTCGCGCTGCCGGAGGCGCCCTGGGCGTCACCCTGGGCGGCGTCGTCGCCGGTGGTCCCGCAGCCCGCGAGCGCCGCGGTGGCACCGGCGGCGCCGGCGACGGCGACGAACTGACGACGGCTGATGCTACGGGAGAGGTTCTTATCGCTCATTGCTGTTCCTTTCTGCCCTCTTCCAGGGCATGCACGCCCGCTGGAGCAGCTCGACGAGCTTCATGAGCCCCAGCGAGAGCACGGAGATGATGATGATCGAGGCAAACATGCGGTCGTACGAGAAGGACTTGCGCACGCGCGTCATGTAGACGCCCAGGCCCGCGTTGCCGCCGAGCCACTCGGCGATGACGGCGCCCACGATGGCGTAGGTCGCCGAGATCTTGAGGCCGCTGAAGAACTGGTCGGCCGCGGCCGGCAGCTTGGCGTACCAGAAGACCTGCCAGCGCGAGGCGTTCATCGTGCGCATGAGGTCCACGACGTCCGGGTCGACCGAGCGGAAGCCCGAGGCGAGCGACACCGTGATCGGGAAGAACGTCGAGACCACCACGAGCACGACCTTGGGCAGCGCGCCGTAGCCGAGCCACAGCACCAGAAGCGGCGCTATGGCGATGGTGGGGATGGTCTGCGATATGGTCATGAGCGGCTCGAAGGCCAGGTAGAAGGCCTCGAAGCGGTCCATGAGCACGGCAAAGACGAACCCCAGCGCAACGCCGGCGGCAAGGCCGACCGCCGCCTCGGCGAGCGTGGTCAGCGAGTGGCTGGCGAGAAGCGCGGCGTCCTCGGCGAGCGCGGCTACCACCTGCACCGGCGTCGGCAGCAGGAAGTTGGGCACCACCCCGAGGTCGACGACGGCCTCCCACGCCACGAGCAGCGCGACGACCGCCGCGAGCGGCATCAGGACGCGCCGGGCGCGCGTGGGCGCCTGGGCGCGGGCGGGGCCGGAGGCAGGTCTGGGCTTGGGCGCGGGCATGGGCTAGGCCGCCGCGTCCGCGCGCTTCTCGGCAAACTCCGGGTCGCCGGGGTGGTACTTGCCGATCTTGCGGTCCGTGGACATGACGTCGCCGTCGGGGCGGAAGTTGATCTTGGCGTAGGTCATCATGTGCTTGCACCCCGCCTTGGCGCCCACGAGCTGGCAGTTCTTGAGGATCTCCATGCAGGTCTCGTAGTCGCCCTCGATGGCCGTCTCGAACGGCCCCACGAAGTAGTCGACCCCCGTGGAGTCGATGTAGGCGATGACGGCATCCACCGCGTCGCACGTGGCGTCGTCGGTGGTGGCGTCCATGGGCAGGAACTGAATCGCAACCGAGCAGTTCACGCGCCCCTCCCTCCTGGGTGCGCTGGGCACCCCGTCTTCCGTAGGTGCCCCGCGGGCGCGTGGCTTGTCCCTACGCCGGCATTACCCGGATCAGGTTACGGGTCAGGGCCGCCCGACCACCCTCGGTCTCCTGGGCCCAATCTCAGCCGGCGTGCGCCAGCCCCCCTCTGTCGGTGAGTAGTGTAGCACTCCGGTGGGCTCCGGGGGCGGGTGCGAGCCGTCCCGGCGCGTCAGGGGGCCGGCGCGCGGATGGGAGGCCCGGGCCGGCGCGTGCCACAAAACGACGCCGATTGGGTGTTTGGGCCTCGACGCGTGCCAGAAAACGACGCCGATTGGGTGTTTGGGCCTCGACGCGCTCCGCAGGTGCCGCCCCGTGCCACAAACCACGTGCGGTTGGGTGGCATGTTTGATGCGCAAGACGGGCCGTGGCCCTTCTCGCCAGAAAAAACGCAGGTGGCGAGAAGAACCTCGGGGTCACGGGACCCCCTGCCGCCCCGTTTTTGCGGGCGAGCATCAAACATGCCACCCAATCGCGCGGGGTTTTGGCGGCGCGCGGGACCCGGGAGGTCCGCGGGTTTGACGGTGCGCGGGGTTTTGGCGGCGCGCGGGTTTGGCGGTCCGCGGGCTTGGCGGTGCGCGGAGCTGCGAAGGTGCGCGGGGCCTGAGCGGCGCGCGGGGCCGTGAAGCCGCGCGGGACACCCTCCGGCCCGCGTGCCAGGGCTCGACGCACGCTCGCCGAAGACGGCATGGCGGCACGCCGCGAGCGGAGAAGAATTTGAATATCGTTCAAAACTCGCAGAAGGAGGTTCGCATGCCCGAGAAGTTCCCGGCGCTCAACAGCCCGTTTTCCATCGGCAAGGTGACCATCAAGAACCGGTTCGTGATGGCGCCGGTCACCACGGGCACCTACCTCAACCCCGACGGGTCCTTCTCGCCGTCGGGCATCGAGTACTTCGTCCGCCGCGCGCAGGGCGGCATGGGCCTGCTCCAGACCGGAGCGCTCAACACCGACTCCGAGGTCGACCCCTACTCCGCGCTCGGCGGGACCTTCCGCACCGCGCCCGACGCGTTTCTCGCCACCTCCGACGCCATGCTCACGCGCACCCGCGCCTACGGGGCGCGGTTCTTCGTGCAGCTGACGCTCGGGCTGGGCCGCAACTACCCCGGCCTCGGCGGGCCGTCCGAGAACCCGGTCTTCGGCGCGCCGGACCAGGTCTCCCCCGAGCTCACCGTCGACCAGATCCACCGCAAGGTCGAGCAGCTCGTCGAGGCCGCGGCGATAGCCCAGAGGGCGGGCTTCGACGGCGTGGAGGTGCACTCGATCCACTGGGGTTACCTGCTCGACCAGTTTGCCTCCTCGCTCACCAACCGCCGCACGGACGAGTACGGCGGCAGCCTCGAGAACCGCCTGCGCGTCTCCCGCGAGATCTGCGAGGGCATCAAGCAGACCTGCGGCGAGGACTTCCCCGTCACCATGCGCCTGGGCCTCAAGTCCTACGCCAAGGGCTTCATGCAGGCGAGCTTCGACGGCTCCGACGAGGCCTACCGCACCCTCGAGGAGGGCGTGCGCATCTGCCAGCTGCTCGAGGCCGCGGGCTACGACGCGCTCGACGTGGACACCGGGACCTACGACTCGTTCTACTACGCGTGCCCGCCCATGTACCTGCCGCGCGGCTACATGGCCGAGCTCGCCGAGCGCGCCAAGGAGGCCGTGGAGGTCCCGATCATCGTGGGCTCGCGCATGGGCGACGTGCGCCTTGACGAGAAGGGCATCGAGGAGGGCAGGTTCGACGCGGTGGCCATCGGCCGGCCGATGTTCGCGGACCCGGACCTCCCGCGCAAGGTCGAGGCCGGCAGGCCCGAGAAGATCCGCCCGTGCATCGCCTGCAACCAGGGCTGCCTGGGGCGCCTCTTCGCGCAGCTACCCGTGGGCTGCGCGGTCAACCCGGAGGTCGGCCGCGACCCGAGCTACGCCGTGACGGCGGCGCCGCTCAAGAGGCGCGTCGTGGTGGTCGGCGGCAGCGTGGCCGGCATGGAGGCCGCGCGCACGGCGCGGATGCGCGGGCACGACGTGACGCTGCTCGAGAGGACCGACGAGCTCGGCGGGCACCTCGTTACGGGCGGCGCCCACGACTTCAAGGTCGAGGTGCGCGAGCTCAACGCCTGGTACCAAGGCGAGCTCGCGGACCTCGGGGTGGACGTGCGCACGGGCTGCGAGGCCACGCCCGAGCTCGTCGACTCGCTCGAGCCCGACGCCGTGGTGCTCGCCACGGGCTCGGCTGCCGTGACGCCCCCGATCGAGGGCGCCGACCACCCCAAGTGCGTGGGCTGCGTCGAGGCGCTGCGCGACGAGAGCCGCCTCGGCCAGAGGGTCGTGGTCGTGGGCGGCGGCCTCGTGGGCTGCGAGCTGGCGCTCGACCTCGTCAACAAGGGCCGCGACGTGTAGATCGTCGAGGCGCTGCCCGACATCCTGTCGAGCGGGATCGCCGTCCCGCTGCCCAACGCCATGTACCTGCGCGACGCCTTCGCCTACCACGGCACGCCCGTCCACACGCTCACCCGCATCGCCGCGGTGACCGACGAGGGCGCGGTGGTCGAGGACGCCACGACCGGCGAGCGGCGCACGATCGCGGCCGACTCCGTGGTGATCGCGGTGGGCTTTGCCCCGGTGCCCTCCATGGCCGAGGAGCTCAGGGGCCGCGGCTACGGCGTCTTCGAGGTGGGCGACGGCCGCCAGGTGGGCAACATCATGACCTCGATCTGGGACGCCTACGAGGTGGCGCACACGCTCTAGGCGCGCACCCGCCGGGCGAGAAGAACCAGCGGCGGGGGCTCCGCGCGGGCCCCCGCCCTACGGGCGGACCTCCAGCCCGAGCTCGGCGGCCAGGACTCGCGCGGCCTCGCCGGCGGCCAGCGCGCAGAAGCGCTGGCACTGGGCGCGCCGCTCGGGGCTCCCCCACTCCATGCCGCGCGTGAGCGCGCGGCAGCAGGTGACGTGCTTGCCGGTGCCGTCGCGGAAGGCGTCGTGCAGCTCGGCAACGAGCGGCTTGGCGCGGCCCTTGTCGCCGGTCATGAGGCCGATGAAGGCCACGCCGCCGCCCAGCGCCCCGCACACGCAGCCGGAGCCTCCGATGCCGCGGCCCATGCCGGCGCCCGCCGCCACCGCGAGCTCGCGCGGGAAGTCCGGGCGGAAGGCGTCCCACAGCGCCGCGATCACCGACTCGCCGCAGTTCATGTGCGCGTCGCCCTGCCTGCCGTTGAACTCGCTCGCCGCGGCGGCCACCGCGGACACGCTCACGCTCTCGTTCATCGCGTCTCCCCTCGCTTCGCTGACCTCGCCATCATAGGCGATTGACGGGCCGGAGGCCGCGCGGCGCCCGCGCCTGTCGCGCCGCGACGCCAAAATGGGTCGCAACCCCACGCGCCCGCCGCGCTACCCTAGTGTCCTCAGACCCAACGAGAAGGACCTCCCCATGAAGATCTTCGCCTATGCCCTGCGCCCCTATGACGAGCTCGGCTACCTCGACGCGCTCAGCCGCGAGCTCGGCTTTGGCTACGACTGGACGCCCGACTACCCCACCCTGGACAACGCCCATCTCGCCGCGGGCGCCGACATGCTCTCCATCATCACCAACCCGATGACGCCCGAGCTGCTTGGCACCTACCGCGACCTCGGCGTCCGCGGCATCGCCACGCGCTCGATCGGCTACGACCACATCGACCTCGACGCCGCCCGAAGCCTGGGGATCCGCGTGGCCCACGCCGCCTACCCGCCCGAGGGCGTGGCCAACTACGCGATCATGCTCATGATGATGGCCCTGCGCAAGGTCAAGCTCGTGCTCGCGCAGGCCGCCGTCCAGGACTTCAGCCTGGCCGGCAAGCTCGGCCGCGACATCTCCGGCTGCACCGTGGGCGTGGTGGGCACCGGCCGCATCGGCGCCACCGTCGTGCGCCACCTGCGGGGCTTTGGCTGCCGCGTCCTGGCCTTCGATCCCTGCCCGCGCGACGACCTCGCCGGGCTCGCCACCTACGTCACGCTCGACGAACTTCTCGCCAGCTCTGACGTCGTCACGCTCCACGCGCCGGGCCTGCCCGAGAACCACCACATGATCGGCGCCGCCGAGCTCGCGCGCGCAAAGCGCGGCGTGGTCCTCGTCAACGCGGGGCGCGGCACCCTCGTGGACACGGCGGCCCTCGTCGACGCGCTCGAGTCCGGCCAGGTGGGGGCGGCCGCGCTCGACACCATCGAGAACGAGTCCAACCTCTACTACCTCGACCGCAGCCGCGACGTCCTGCCCAACCGCGACCGGGCGGTCCTCTCGGCGATGCCCAACGTCATAGTCTCGCCGCACATGGCGTTCTACACCGGCGAGGACGTCGAGGGCATGGTCCGCGGCTCCACGAGCGCGCTTCTCGCCTTCGCCGCGGGCGAGGAGACGCCCTACGAGGTTCGCTAGGCGCAGGGCGAGGAAGGGAGGTCCCGTGACAGGAAGGACGCACGTGGCGGCGGGCGTCGCCGTGGCGCTCCTCGCTGCCGGCCCCGCGGCCGGGCTCCCCGCGCTCGCGCTCGCCGCCGGAGGCGGGGCCGTCGGGGCGACCATCCCCGACCTCGACGTGCGCGACCCGGCCCACCCGCACCGAGATTGCCTCGCGCGCGTCGCCTCGGCGGCCCTGCTCGTCGCCGGGCTCGCGGCCGACGCCGCTTCCGGCGGAACGCTCCTTCGTGCGGCCTCGTCGGCCGGGGCCGCCCCGCTCGCGCTCGGCGCGCTCGGCCTCGCGGGCCTCCTCTGCGCCACGCGCCTCTCGTCGCACCGAGCCTTCTCGCACTCTCTCCTCGCGCTCGCCGGCTACGCCGCGGCCACCCATCTCCTGGCCGCCCCGCTCGCGCTGCCCGTGGCGCTCGGCTTTGCCTCGCACCTCGCGCTCGACGCGCTCAACCACCGCGCGGTGCGCCTGCTCTGGCCGCTGCGCGGAGGCGTTGCCCTCGGGCTGTGCCGCACGGGCGGCGTCGTGGACTCGTGCGTGCTCGTCGCCGCGCTCGCGGCGGCGGGCGGGGCGCTCTGGCGCGCGCTCGCGTGACGGGGGCGCCGCGCGGCGCTACGCGTCCTCGGGCTTCTCGGACTTCTCGGGCTTCTCGGCCTTGTCCGCGGCGTCCCTGACGACCGGGGCGCGACGGCTGCGCTGCTCGATCTCCTCGGCGGTGAGGACGTCCTCGATACGCAGGTTGACGCCGGCCACCTCGAGGCCCGTCATGCCCGTGACCTGCTTCACCACGGCGCGCTTGACGTCCTCGAAGACCTGCGGCGCGTACGCCCCGTACTCGATGAGCACGGAGATGTTCACGCGCACGGCGCTCTCCGGCGTCACCTCGACGGTGACGCCCTTGGTGGAGTCGCTCGCGCCGAAGGCGTCCTGCACGCGGTTGAACCAGCTGCCCTTCATGCCCACCACGCCGGGCACCTCGCGCATGGCGATGGCCACGATCTTCTCGATCACGCCGTTGGAGAAGGTCAGCGAGTCCTCGGAGTCCACGTCCTCGTCGTCGGTGACGGCCTCGATGTCCTGGCCCGCCGCGCTCGGGGCAAGCTCGGTCCCGGCGTCCTCGTCGGGCTCGACGTCCTGGCGGGACCTGCTCTCGTCTGTGCTCATGTCTGCTCCTCGATGTCAGGGCGCCGAGACGCCGCAGTTGCTACTGGTTGCCGCGCGAGAAGAGCCGACGCAGCGCGTTCACGATCTTGGGGTCCCCGTCCGCGAGCTGGCCCACGGCCACGCCCGCCACCACGAGGACCGCGATCACGATGGTGTACCACGGCCCGATCGCGATGAGCACGAGCGCGGCGAGAAGCCCCACGAGCCCGCCCCAGAAGGCGTTCTCGTTGCCGGGGAAGGTCCGGCTCACCCATGCCGTGACGGCGCCGATCCCGCGCGCACGGGACTCCTCGCGTCCCTCGGGCGCGGAGCCGGGTGTCGCGTCCGGGGCGGCCTGGCGCTCGTCCCTCTCGCCCTGCTCGACCTCGACCTTGGGCCGGCGGTCCTTCTCGTCAGCCATCTCACGCCTCCCTCTCGGCGTCGCGGGCAGGTCCCATGGACACCGTGATCTCGCTCGTCGAGTCCGGGGTCGCGGGGGCGACCTGCCCGGCCTCGGGTGCGGCCTGCCCGGCCTCGTCCTCCTGCGCGGAGGCGAGCGTCACGGACTCGGGCTCCACGAACTCCAGGCTCACGTCCTCGACCTTGTCGCCGCACACCGCGGCGAGGCCGTCGATCAGCTCCTCGTGCAGCTCGGCGCCCTTGGCCACCACGTCGACCGTCTCGTGCGGGAGCACGCGGACGTGCACGCGCACGTGCCCGCGCGCCTTGGCGTCGACGCGGACGCGCGCGGCAGCGCAGGTCCCGTCCGCCTCGACGATGTGGGAGGCCTGGGCGGCGATGGCATCACGCGTGACCGAGATCACGCCGCCGTCCACCGTGGCGATCTCGACGGTGCGCACCGTGCGCCGCGAGAAGAGCGCGCGCAGGAGCAGCACGAGCAGGCCGAAGGCGCTTATCGCCAGGCACGCGACAACCGCGAGCGAGTACTCCCCCACGGCGAAGAGCGCCGAGGCGGCCGAGGTCCACGGCCCGTACCAGGTGAGCGCGAGGGCTGCGAGCGCGGCGAGGTCCGCCAGCACGAAGACGATCGCGCACAGGCGCTTGAACACACTCATCGAAGATCTCCCATCAGCCGAAGTCTGACAGCTGCCCCTAGGATACCCCTTGCCCCGGACGGACGTCTCGCGGGGCCGGAGAGTCCGCACGCTCTCCCGAGGCGCGCCGGCGGCCCGGGCGCCGGACCGCGAGACGCGCGAAGGCGAGCCCGAGCACGGCCGAGCTCACGGAGGCGAGCAGGATCGCGCACTTGGCGGCCACCGCGTCGGCGGGGTCAGCGAAGGCCAGCCCCGTGATGAGGATCGACATGGTGAAGCCCACGCCTCCCAGGAGGCCCACGGCCACGACCTGGGGCCAGTCCATGCCGCGCGGCAGGCGCGCGAAGCCCAGGCGCACGAGCAGGACCGTCACCAGGACGATGCCGAGCGGCTTGCCCACCACGGCGCCGAGGTAGACGCCGTGGGCGACCGGGCTCGTGAGCAGGGAGCCGAGGTTCTCGCCCACGAGGTGGAGCTCGGCGTTCACGAAGGCGAAGAGCGGCAGCACGCCGAAGTTCACGGCCACCGAGACGTAGCGCTCCATGCGCTGCAGCGGCGGCGTGACGTGGTGCATCACGCGCTCGACGCGCCACGCCCCCTCGGTGAAGTCGTGCTGGCCGAGCACGTGGTGGGCGTCGTCATAGGTGTCGTCGAGGTCGTGGGCGCGCCGCTCGAGCCAGCCCCCGAGCTCGCCGAGGCGCACGTCGGAGCGGCTCGGCAGCGCGAAGGCGAGGATGACGCCGGCGAGCGTGGCGTGGATGCCCGAGTTGAACAGGCACGCCCACAGCACGAGCCCCACCACGACGTAGGGGGCGAGCGAGTAGACGCGGGCGCGGGCGAGCGCCGCGAGGGCGCCCGTGCAGGCGAGGGCGGCGAGGCACCAGCCGAGCTGGGGGACCTGCCCGTAGAAGAGCGCGATGACCACGATGGCGAGGATGTCGTCGGCGATGGCGAGGGTCTGGAAGAAGACCTTCGTTGAGGGGGAGATGCGGTCCCCCAGAAGCGACACCACCCCGAGCGCGAAGGCGATGTCGGTGGCAATGGGCACCGCCCAGCCGCGCGCCGTGGGCGCGCCGAGGTTGAGCGCCAGGTAGATGAGCGCCGGCACGCACACCCCGCCCACCGCGGCGAGCATGGGCAGCATGGCCTGGCGCGGGCGGCGCAGCTGGCCGACCGTCATCTCGTACTTGAGCTCGATGCCCACGAGCAGGAAGAAGACGGCCATGAGGAAGTCGTTGACGAACTGCTCCACCGTGAGCGAGACCGTGAGCGGCCCCGCCCCCAGCTCGAGCGGCTGGGAGAGCAGCCACTCCGTCCCCTCGTAGAGCGGCGTGTTGGCCACCACCAGGGCGAGAAGGGCCGCGCCCACCATGACCGCAGCGGCGACCGTCGAGCTGCCCGTCACCGAGCGCAGCGCGCCGCGGCGCTCGAGGCGGCGCACGACCGCGGGCTCCCCGTAGATGCTGCCCACGCGCCTCACTCCCCGCCCGCGCCGAGCAGCAGGGCCTGCTCGACGGCGACCTTGGCGGCCAGCGCGTCCATCGCGGCCTGGATGAGCCGCGCGAGCTCGGGCGCCGCCGGCTCTCCGGATGCGTCGACGAGCGTGAGCGGGCGCGCGTCCCCGGCCGCGCCGTTCTTCTCGCCGGCCGCGCCGTCCCCCTCGCCGGGCGCGTCTGGCGAGAAGCGCGCCGCGAGGGCGCGCTCGAGGGCGGCGCAGGAGTCGTCGTAGAGCGCCTCGAGGTCGAGCCCCGAGTCCCAGATCTGCCCTGCGAGCTGCGAGACCTGCGCGATCGAGAACACGCGCTTGAGCGCGCAGACAAACAGCAGCGACGCCACGTGGCGGCGCGTGTAGCGCTTGCGGCGCGGCGCCGGGATCACTCCCTGCTTGACGTAGTTGTTGACCATCGACCCGGTGACGGGGGTCTCCCCGGGCACCTGCATGAACTCGAGCTCCTGGCTGACGAGCGTGATGAGCTGGTCCAGGTAGAGCTCGATGCGCGGCATCTCGCGGATGCGCGAGAGGTGCACCGTCGACATGCGCTCGGCGAGCTCGCGAAGGTCCTCGGCGGAGACGGGGCGGACCTGGGCGACGCGGTTCTTCTCGGCCATGTTCCTCCTGTGAAATGCGACCGAATACCGAAATCCATGTTATCTAGTATTCAAGACTACGTGAGAGCACTATAGTCTGAACCCAATGATACCGCCGACACGCGACGTCATGTCACGAGGGGGAAGCCATGAGCGAGCAGCGCATCGCCGTCATCACCGACACCGGAACCGACACGCCCGAGGCGTTCGTCGCCGCCCACGACGTGCGCGTGGTGCCGCTGCGCATCAACTACTCCGACGGCTCCACGTTCGAGTCGGGCGTGGACATCACGCCCGAGCAGCTCGTGGGCCGCTTTGCCGAGGAGGTGCCGAGCACCTCGCTGCCCTCGCCGCTCAGGATCCAGGAGACCTTCGAGGGCGCCCGGCGCGACGGCTACGACGGCGCGGTCTTCGTCGCCATCTCCTCGGGGCTCTCGGCAACCTACGAGACCGTGAGCATGGTCGCGCGCCAGATGGAGGCCGACGGCTTCCCCGTCGTGGTGGTCGACACCAAGAGCATCGGCGTGGCGGCCGGTCTCGTCGTGATGGAGGCCGTGCGCCAGATCGAGGCGGGCATGCCGCTCTCCTCGCTCGGCAGCGTCCTCGAGGGCGTGGCGAGAAGGACCCGCGTGTTCTTCTCGGTGCAGAGCCTCGACTTCCTGCACAAGGGCGGCCGCATCGGCGACGCCGAGTACCGCCTGGGCAGCGTGCTCAGGATCAAGCCGGTCTTCACCTGCGACGAGGCGGGCAAGTACGTGGTCGCCAAGAAGGCGCGCGGCTGGAAGCGCGCCCTCGACGAGGAGGTGCGCCTGGCCGTGGAGGCGGCGCGCGCCCACGACCGGGTGCGCCTCGCCATCTGCAGCTACGAGGACGAGGGCATCTTCGAGCGGCTCGAGGAGCAGCTGCGCCGCGAGGTGGGTGCGGTGAGCGAGGTCGTCGAGGTGCTGCGCTCCGGCATCTCCGCCGACCTGCTCGTGCACACCGGGCCGAGCCTGGCCGGCGTCGCCGTTATGGGCTGCTAGGGGCGGCGCGTTTGAGCCCGCGCCCGGGCGCGGGCGCTACAGCTTCTCCACCATGCGGGCCACGATCTTGGCGCAGTGGTGCGCGGCGGCGCGCTCGAAGGCGGCGTAGTCGCCGGTCTGGCCCTCGGTGCCGGGCTTGTCGGAGATCGCGCGCACCACGACGAAGGGCACGCCGTTGAGCGTGGCCGCCTGGGCGATTGCCGCGCCCTCCATCTCGCAGCACAGGCCGCCGAAGGTCTCCACGATGCGACGGCGGTCCCCCTCCGCGGAGATGAACTGGTCGCCGGAGGCCACGCGGCCCGGCAGCGCGCGGACCTCGGGCGCCACCTCAGCCGCCGCAGCGAGCGCCGCCTCGCGCAGGCCGGCGTCGGCCACGAACTCCGGGCGCTCCCGGCCGGGGATGAGCCCGGGCGCATAGCCGAGCGGGCCCACGGTAAAGTCGTGCTGCACGCAGTCGGTGGCCACCACGAGGTCGCCGATATCGAGCGCGCCGGCATCCAGCGAGCCGGCGATGCCGGTGTTGATAAGGTGCGTGCAGCCAAAGCGGTCGCAGAGCACCTGCGCGCAGATGCCGGCGTTGACCTTGCCGATCCCGCACTTCACGACCACCACGTCCTTCTCGCCGAGCCGGCCGGAGAAGAAGTCCATGCCGGCCACGGCCTGCGCCTGCGCGCCCGCGAGCCGCCCGCGCAGCAGCTCGACCTCCACGTCCATCGCGCCGATGATGCCGATCTTCATGATGTTCCTCCCTTGGTGCGGCTTCCGGACGCTTTGGGCCCCCAAACCGTCCACAACCTGCACGCTTTCGTAATAGGTGCGGCTTCCGGACGTTTTCTACCCGAAAACCGTCCGGAACCTGCTCGTCTCTTGGTTAGGTGCGCCTTCCGGACGCTCTTCTCGCCCGGCGAGAAGCGCCGGCAGCCTACGCCTCGTCGGTCGGGTACGTCAGGTGCGCCTCGTCGATGTCCGCCAGCGTGTCCGCCACGTAGCGGCGGGCCCACCAGCGCGCCATCGCGAGGTCGGAGTCGTGCCAGTTGCCGCAGTCGCGCGGCGCGGCGCCGGGGACCTCGCCCTCGAAGTCGCGGACGAACTCGAAGCAGGCGCGCACGAGCGGCGCAACCTCCGCGGACGTTCGCTCGCCCCAGACCAGCAGGTAGAAGCCCGTGCGGCAGCCCATCGGGCCGAAGTAGAGCACCTGGTCGCGCCACGCGGGGTCGTTGCGCAGGTAGGTGGCGCCCAGGTGCTCGATGGCGTGGACGGCCGCGGTGTCCATGACCGGCTCGCGGTTGGGCGCGGTCACGCGCAGGTCAAAGGTGGTGACGACGGAGCCCGTGGCCGGGTCGCGGTCCACGCGGCTCACGTAGACGCCCGGCTCGAGCGCGAGGTGGTTGACGGTGAAGCTGGCGATCTTGTCCATGGGGCCTCCCCAGGTCGCGGGTTCTTCTCGCCGTTTAGTGTAGCCGGTCGGGCGCTGGCGAGAAAAACATGGGACAAACTGGAGGCGGCCCCGTGTCCTAGGTGAGGGCCCGAGAGAGACGAGAGGGGCGGCGATGGTGCGACGGGTGGTGAGAGACGACGCGTTCCTGCGGCGCGCGATGCGCGACCACGGAGCGGTGGTGCTGCGGCTGGCGCTTGCGCAGACCGGCTCGCGGGCGGACGCGGAGGACGTCTACCAGGACGTCTTCGTGGCGCTCGCGTGCTGCGAGACGGACTTCGCCGATGACGACCACCTGCGGGCGTGGCTGCTGCGCTCCACCACGAACCGCTGCCACGACCTCGCGCGCTCCTGGTGGCACAGGCACGCGCAGTCGTTTGACGCGCTCGCGCTCGAGGTCGCGCAGGACGATTCGGATGAGGGGACAGCCATTGCCCCCGCAGAGCTCTGGGCCGCGGTCCAGCGCCTGCCGGAGCGCTACCGGGCCGTCGTCCACCTGCGCTACGTTGAGCAGCTGCCGGCGGACAAGATCGCCGCGGCGTGCGGCATCAGCGAGTCGGCCGTGCGCACGCGCCTCTCGCGCGCGACTCGGAAGCTGAGAACCTACCTGGGAGGTACAAGATGAGCGAGAAGAACCTGGAGCAGATGGACCGCCTCTTTGCGGGGGTCGAGCCCACCGACGAGCTCAACGGTAGGGTCATCTCCCGCGTGCACGAGCTGAGGGCCGCCCAGGAGGCCGGGGCGGCGACGGGCGGGCCGTTCGTGACGCGCCGCGTGGCGCTTGCGGGGGCGGCGGGATGCGCCGTGATGGCGGGGCTGGCGCTGGGGCTGCCGGCGCTTCTCAGCCCGACGTCGGACGACAACTCCTTTGGGCTTGCCATCGCGCGGGCGACCGAGGACGAGGGTGCCGTCGCCGTGACCTCGGGGCCGGACGGTCTCATGCCCTACGAGAACGACACGCGACCGTCCTTTCACCTCAAGCTCAACCTCGGCGCAACGGGCGCGGGCATCGGCTCGGTCACGTACCGCGTGGAGGGAAGCCCCGTCCTAACCATAGAGAACCCGAGCGTGCACGATCCCCAGACGGAGTATCCGGCGGTGACGCTGGCGCAGGGCTCCGTCCAGCCCGTCTACGAGAGCTATGACTCCGGCAACCCAGAAGTCGGGCGGGGGCAGACCCACGACATGTTCGTCATAAACGCATGCGACTCCATCACCGTGGACTACGCGCAACGCGAGGGCACGAGCGACTACCAGCCCACCGAAGACGTCTCGAACTTCATCGGCGTGGATGGAGGGGACGGCATCTGGGAGAGCGATCCCACGCTCCAGCTCATGAAGGCGTGGCTCGACGCCGTCGTGCTCCCCATCCCCGGCACCGAGGACGGTCCGGCCGAGGGAGAGACGGTCGAGGAGTTCCGCGAGCGCGCACGGGCCCTCGCCGCCGAGGTCATGCCCGAGCGAGAGGCTCTCCACCAGGCGTATCTCGACTCCTTCAATGCCATCGCCGCGGACGACGCCACGTTCTACGCGTGGCTGCGCGACATCTACGTCACGGGCTTCGAGCTGGCGGCCAGCCAGCTCGCCGAGGCGCGCCTCGTGGCGGAGGTGACGTTTGCCGACGGCTCCACGACCACGTGCGCCTACCGCATCGCGCTGGCGGACGGCTACGAGCAGACGCTCGCCGACCGCTTTGACGCGCTCTGCGAGCTCGACGGCAACGCAGGCGTCGAGCGGGCGCGCAGCGAACGGCTCCCGTGGACCGACCTGCCCACCCCCACCGACGAGCAGGCGGCGGCCGACCCGCGCCTGTCCGCGCCGATCTTCGTGATCGAGGACGTCACGGGGGCGTAGGCGCAAAGCGACACCTTGGGCGAGAAAAACGTCGCCGCGTGCCTACTTTGCGGAACCGTAGGCGCACGGCGACACTTTGGGCCGCAAGACTGTCGGTTGGCTCCTACACCCTACAGCGCGTTTGCCAGCCAGTCGCGGCCGGTGAGCGCGCGGACCACCGCGTCCTGGGCAGCCGAGAAGATCACGCCGGGCAGCACGTGGATCTGGACCTCGCCCTGGGCGCCGTAGGCCGTGAAGGCCGTGAAGATCACGCCGGTCTCGAAGGCCGGGTCGAGCTGGCCCTCCAGGACGCGCAAGACGACGTCGCGGACCTCGGCCTCGACAGCGTCGAGGTCGGCGCCCGGCACCACCACCAGAGGCACCGTGCAGCACCCGACCGTCCAGTCCGTCACGTGAGTGAGCGCCGTGGAGCTGAGCACGGAGTTGGGGATCACCTGCACCGCGCCGCCGCGCGTGCGCACCGTGGTGGAGCGCCAGCTGACGTCGGTCACCTCGCCGGTCACGCCGGCCACGGTCACCTGGTCGCCGGGCTGGACGGCCTTGCTGAGCATGATGCTGATGCCGCTCACGAGGTTGGAGATCGTGTCCTGCATGCCCAGGGAGACGGCCAGCGACACCACGCCGAGCCCGGTGATGATGGCGTCGGGCTTGAAGCCGAAGACGGGCTCGACCACGCTGAGCAGCGCGAGCGCCCAGATGAGCACGCGCACGATGTTGATGAAGATGGAGGCGCTCGGCAGGCTCGAGGCGTCCAGCGCGCGGCGCATCAGGCGTACCACCACGCGCTGGACCACCAGGGCTGCCACGACGGCCACGGCCAGCATGACCGCCTTGCCCACGAGCGCCCCGACGCTTACCTGAAGCCCGAAGATGTCCATGCCGTCCTCTTATCCCTCGATCTTCACGATGGGCGCGAAGCCCTTGAGCAGCTTCTTCGTCTTGCCCGTCCGCGTGAAGCGGACCTCGATCGTGTCGACGGAGGCGGCGATCACCACGCCCGGGCCAAAGGTCTTGTGCGAGACCTGGTCACCCGGCGAGAAGGACGCGGCGGCACGGGCGGCGTCGGGACGGGGCCCGGCCGGCGCGACGCGCGGCGCCGCGGTGGGGCGAGAAGAACCTCCCGTCGAGCGCGTGCGCGACCCGAAGACGTTGCCCCCGTAGACCTCGGAGCCGCGCCCGCTGCCGAAGGTGCCGTGGCGGTCGCCGCGCTTCTCCCAGCCAACCCCGGCAAAGCCCGAGGAGCCCACGCCCACGCGCTGCACGTCGGCGGCCGGAATCTCGTTCAGGAAGCGGCTCGGCGGGTTGGCCTGCACGGAGCCGAAGGTGCGACGCGTGGTGGCGTGCGTGAGGTAGAGCTTCTTGCGGGCGCGCGTGATCGCCACGTAGGCCAGGCGACGCTCCTCCTCCACCGCGGACGGGTCGCCCTCGTAGGAGGTGTGCGGGAAGATGCCCTCCTCCATGCCGGCCACGAAGACCACCGGAAACTCCAGGCCCTTGGCCGAGTGAATCGTCATCATCGTCACCGCGTGCGTCTGCCCCGCAAGCGCGTCGAGGTCGGACCTCAGCGCCAGCCACTCGATGAGCGCCGGCAGCTTCTCCGACGCCACCGGCGGCCTAAACGCCGACGGGCCCGGGGAGACGTTCCCGACGGGCTCAGCGCTCGCTTCGCTCGCTCGCTGCGCGAAGTCGCCCGCTGGGAACGTCTCCCCGGGCCCTCCAGCATCGAGCGCCCCGGCGCGGCGCAGCTGCTCCAGGCTCTCGAGCGTCTCCACGGCGTCGTGCGTCTCGTCGAACTCGGCCGCGACGCCCATGAACTCCTTGATGTTCTCGATGCGGCCGTCCGCCTCCACGCTGTGCTCGGCCTCGAGCGCGCGGATGAGGCCGGAGCGGTCCACGATGGCGTCCACCACGTCGGCAAGCTCGCCGGTGAAGTGGCGCCCCGCCTCGATCGCGCCCGTGAACTCCGCGAGCGCCGAGCGCACCTTGGCGCCCAGAAGCCCGCTCTCGGCCACCGCCATCTCGCACGCCGAGAAGAACGAGATGCCCTCGTCGGCCGCGAGCTGGCGGATCTTGTTGATCGAGGTGGTGCCAATGCCGCGGCGCGGCGTGTTGACCACGCGCAGGGCCGCCACGTCGTCGTCCGGGTTCACCACGAGCTTGAGGTAGGCCATCACGTCGCGGACCTCGGCGCGGTCGAAGAAGCGCGTGCCGCCCACGATCTTGTACGGCACGCCCGCGCGCAGGAACATGTCCTCGAGGATGCGCGACTGCGCGTTGGTGCGGTAGAAGACGGCCATGTCGTCGTAGCTCGTGCCGCCGTCGTGGAGCTTCTCGATCTCCGAGCCGATCCAGCGGCCCTCGTCGCGCTCGTCGGAGGCCTGGAACACGCGAATCTTCTCGCCGTCTCCGGCGTCGGTGAACAGGCGCTTGGGCTTGCGGCGCGCGTTGTTTGCAACCACGGCATTGGCGGCGGCCAGGATGTGGCCGGTGCTGCGGTAGTTCTGCTCGAGGCGCACCACGCGGGCGTCGGGGTAGTCCTTCTCGAAGTCGAGGATGTTCTGGATGTCCGCGCCACGCCAGCTGTAGATGGACTGGTCGTCGTCGCCCACGACCATGAGGTTGCGGTAGCGCGCGGCCAGAAGGTTGGTGATCGCGTACTGGACGTGGTTGGTGTCCTGGTACTCGTCCACGCTGATCTGGCGGAAGCGGTCCTGGTAGCGCTCCAGGACCTCGGGGTGGCGGCTCAGCAGCTCGAAGGTCTTGACGAGAAGGTCGTCGAAGTCCAGGGCGTTCGCCTTGGCGAGGCGCGTGTCCAGCGCGCGGTACACCCGCCCCGCGGCCCGGTCGGCCGGGTTGGACGAGCTCTCCAGCTCCTCGGGGCCCACGAGCGCGTTCTTGGCCGCGGAGATCTTGGCGCGCACGCTGTTGAGCGGGAACTGCTTGGAGTCGATGTCCAGGTCCGCCATGATGCTCTTGACCAGGCGGCGCGAGTCGTCGTCGTCGTAGATCGTGAAGTTGGGGCGGTACCCGGCGAGCTCCGGGTCCTCGCGCAGCATGCGCACGCACATGGCGTGGAACGTGCAGACCCACATGCCGCGCGTGCCGCCCGGCAGCAGGGCCTCGAGGCGCTCGCGCATCTCGGCGGCGGCCTTGTTGGTGAAGGTGATGGCGAGCACCTGCCACGGGCGTACGCCCTCGTCAGCGATCATGTGGGCGATGCGGTACGTGAGCACGCGCGTCTTGCCCGACCCAGCGCCCGCGAGCACCAGGAGCGGCCCGCGGGTGCACTCGGCCGCCTCGCGCTGTGCGGGGTTGAGCCCGGCGAGGTCGATGGTCGGGGCGGCGGACGCGGCGCCGGCAAAGAGGGTCTGCTGGTCGTAGGTCATGTGACTCCCAGGTTCTTCTCGGCAGAACTTGTGCCATACGAGTGTAGCCGCACGACCGGACAGAAATGCTCGTGCGGAAAGAAGAACACAAGGGGCCGGGCGGAGGGCGCCGTCGGGCGGGCTATGGCCGTCGCCTGCCCGTCACGCCGGCTGCGCGCGGCGCTACTTCCCCTCGTCGGAGTCGCCGATGGTGATGTCCTTGTCGTAGGTGAGACTGTAGGCGACCTCAAGGCCTCGGAGCAGCTCGCGGGCATCGTGCTCGCCCATCTTCTGCAGCGTCGCGGCCAGGCTCGAGACGCCGCTCGAGCTGTGGTCGTGCGCGCGGCTGTGACCCTTCTCGGTGCAGTAGACGATCACGCGGCGCCGGTCCTGCTCGTCGGGGACGCGACGAACGTAGCCCTTGGCCTCGAGCGAGTCCAAGATCCGCGTCATGCGCGGGCGCGTGTAGCCGAGCCTCTCGGCCAGGTCGGACGGGTTCATCCCGCCGTCCTGACGAGAGAGGTACTCCAGAACCGGGTCCTCCCCCATCGACATGCCGTACGCCGTGCCAATCGAGCCCTTGGCAACGCCCCTCGAGTACATGATGAGCTTTTTCGCTGCGTCCTCGTAGTCCATCGCCGCGCGACTCGTCCTTTCCAGCGAGCTCGCGGGGTTCCAGCCCCCCGCCCCGACATCCGACAGAATGCTAATGGTAGCAACATTTTGCGCGCCGTCCACAGCGTCACCCCCCGAGCATCACCGGAAAAACTTCTCTCGATGCGGCGCCGCCTCAGCCAAGAAGCGAGAAGATCGTCCCGGCAAAGCCGTCATGGTCGTTGTCGAGCGCCGTCACGTGCGCGGCCGCGGCGCGCACCTCGGCGGGAGCGTTGGCCATCGCCCAGCTCTGCGGGACGGCCCTGAGCATGTCGACGTCGTTTCCCCCGTCGCCGAACGCCGCAGCGTCTCGCTGCGAGATGCCGAGGTGCTCGCAGACCGCGCGAACCCCCCTGGTCTTGCTCGCCTCCCCGCTCATCACCTCGCACAGGGTCGCCGACGAGCGCACCACCGCAAGCGAGGGAAAGGCCGCCCCCACCTCGCGCTCGGCGCGCGCGATGGCGTCGGGCTCGCCCACGAGCAGGAACTTGTGAAGCCCGCGCTCCGAGAAGTGGTCCTCGAGCCTGCCCTCGACCGACCGCACGCCCACGATTCGCTCCTCGCGGACGACGCGGGGGTCGCTGCGGTCCGACGTCACCCAGCTGTGGTAGCCGTAGGCCATGCAGCACACGTCGGGCGCGTCGCAGGCGACGTAGTCGCGCACCTCGAGCGCGCAGCCGAGCGCGATGGGGCAGCTCAGCAGCTCGGCGCCTGCGGAGTCGAGCACGTATGCGCCGCTGTAGCACACCACCGGGCCGGGACGGCCCAGCTGCGCCTGGATTTCCGAGAGCGCCTCGGGCATGCGCGCCGACACGAGCACGAGCGGCACGCCGCGCTCGGCGAGCGCGCGGGCGGCTGCGGCGGTGCGCGGCGTCACGCGGTGCGAGCCGTCGAGCAGCGTCCCGTCCACGTCGGTGAACACGGCCGACGGCAGGCCGCGCACGTCCTTCTCGCTCTCCGTCAAGATGCGCTCCATCTCCATCACCCCTCCGTCCCGCGCACGTGCGCCCGGACGAGCACGGCATCCGATCCGCCGACGTTTTCCACCGTGAAGCGCCCGGTCGCGGCGGGTGCGACGAAGGTCTCCACGCGGTGCACCGCCATGGGCTCGAAGGCCCCCGCGGGGCTCCCCACGACCACCTCGTCGCCCGCGACCAGGTTGAGCACGCTCACCGTGCCGCGCGTGTCGAGAAGGACGCGCGCGCCGGGCCCGATCGTGTAGCGGCGCGTCTCGAGCGGCTCGAGCTCGTGCAGGCCCGTGCGCTCCACCCGCGCCGCGCCGCACGGCTCGTCTACCTCGCGCGCCCGGCCGACCAGGTTGCGCCGCACCCACCCCTCGTCGCGGTCCCAGCGGATGACCCGCCCGCCGTGCTCCAGGTGCACCGGGCGCGGGCGGCCGTCCAGGCCCGTGCGTCCCCAGTCCCAGAGCTTGAACGTGAAGATGTAGGGCGTGGCGCTCACCTCGAGCACCATGGTCCCCGCGCCGGAGCAGTGCACGGTGCCGGCGGGGATGAGGAAGTGGTCGTGGGGCCGCGCGGGGAGGCGGTTCACGTAGCGCTCCGCGTCAAAGGGCTCGCCGCCCGCATTCGCCCGCTCGAGGGCCGCCATCATCTCCCCGGGGTCGACGCCCTCCCTCAGCCCGAGGTAGACGCAGGCACCCTGCTCGGCGTCAAGGACGTAGTAGCTCTCGTCCTGGGTGTAGGCCATGCCGAAGGCGCGCCTGATGTAGTCGGTCGTGGGGTGGACCTGCAGGCTCAGGTTCTGCCCTCCCATGGTGTCCAGCAGGTCAAAGCGAATGGGGAACTCCGCCCCGTAGCGCGCGTAGACCCCCTCGCCCAGCAGGGGAAGGGGGCGCAGGAGCGTGAGGTCCATCGCCGGCACGCGCACCACCGCGTTGTCAAAGGCCAGGGCCAGCGCGTTCTCCTCGGGCACGCCGTCGAACGACCACGCGTAGTTGGGCGCCCCGTCGGGCAGGTCGAACCTCTCGCGCATCCACTGCCCTCCCCAGACGCCCGGGTCAAAGTAGGGCACCGTGCGAAACGGTCGGCTCGACGCCACGTCCAGGGCCTCGGCCAGCGCAGGCCCCGCGACGGCGCGCGGCGACCCGGCGTCGATGGTGTCCACGACAAAGTCAGCCCGGCCGAGCAGACGCGCCTTGTGGCGGTCCGCGAGGCGCCACTCCACGAAGTAGCCGCGCTTGAACTTGCGCAGCGGGTCGTCCCCGCCGTTGTCGCAGCGGTAGTTGGGCATTCCCGCGCGGTAGCGAAGCTGGATCTCCCAGCGCGTCACGTCGCAGTAGACGAGCACGTCTCCCGGGTGCACGAGCGCCGCGCCAAACCCGCACACGACGACGAGCCCGCGCGCCCCTCCCACACGCTCGCGCGCCGAGGCGAGCGATCCGGCGTCCATGAAGTCCTCGAGCTCGCCGAAGCACATGCGCCCGAAGACGCGGTCGTCGGTGAGGAAGGGCTCCATGCGCCGCGTGAGCTCATCGGGCTCGGGAAAGAGCTCGCGGGTGTCGACGAGGACCTCGGGCCGCAGGCGCGCGAGCGCCTCCAGGACCTCGTCGTCGCGGACCCCCGGATAGGAGTCGCACGCCACGACCACGCGGTCCGCGCCCGATAGGCGAAGCGCACCCACGCGCCGCGCGAGCGCGCCCACGAGCGCCTCGTAGCCGAGAAGGACCTCGTGCCCCGGGACCCTCAGCGTTGGGAACCTGTCGTAGCGCCCGGCCACCGTCCCCTACCTCCCCTCGCCCTTCTTCGCGCCCTCGCCGTCGCCCCGCGCGTCGAGGTTCACGCCGGCGGCGTCAAGGATCGCCCTCACGTTGCGCTTGGCGTTGGTGGTCCCCACCTTGAGGACGACCGAGATCGCGGCGCCTACGGCGAGCAGCGCCACCCCGAGCGCGCCAAACCCCGCGCCGCCACCGCCGTAGAAGCCCCAGTACCCCACGATGAAGCCCAGGGCGAGCAGCGAGTAGCCGATGCGCAGCCACACGTTCAGCCGCTGGATGGCATCGGTCTGGAGCTTGGCCTCGCGAACGAGGTCCGCGCGGGTCCAGCCTGAGGTGTCAAGAGCCATGGTCTGTCCTCTCTAAGGCAGGTAGCCCGGGCCGCGCAGGGGAGATGGCGGCCCGGGCAGAAGGAGGTATTCGAGTGGTTCGGTACGGACGTGACTAGGCGGTCGGGGCCGCGATCGTGGCGGCGCCGAAGAAGCCCACGGCGGCGCCGAGCAGGGCGATCACGAGCAGGATGAGCATCGTGACGATGGGGCTCACCTTCTTCTTGGTCATGAGCCACCAGCACAGGATGGTGAAGCCGAGCGGCAGCAGCTTGGGGTAGATGCCGTCGAGCGTGCCCTGGAGCGTGCCGCCGCCGGGCAGGGAGAGCGAGGTGGTGATGGAGACCCACGTCGCGCAGACGGCGCCGATGACCATGGTGCCGATCATGACGATGGAGTCGCGAAGCGCGGTGGCGTTGGGTCCGACGAGCGCCTCGACGGCGGCGCCGCCCAGGTCGTAGCCGCGGTAGTAGGCCAGGCGCATGCCAAAGTAGGCGAGCAGGTTCCACACCACGATGTAGAAGATCGCACCGAGCGGGCTTCCGCCCTCGGAGAGGCCCATGGCGATGCCGAGCAGGATCGGGATGAGCGTTCCGACGATCAGCGAGTCTCCGATGCCGGCCAGCGGTCCCATGAGGCCGGCGCGAATGCCGTTGATGGTCTCGTCGTCGATCGCCTCGCCGTTGGCGCGCGCCTCCTCGAGGCCGACGGTCACGCCGACGATCATGGCGCCGATCTGCGGCTCGGTGTTGAAGAAGGCGGAGTACGTGGTGAGCGCGCGCTGCTGATCCTCCTTCTTGTCGTAGAGGTCCTCGACGATCGGCAGCATGGAGACCAGGTAGCCGAAGGTCTGCATGTGCTCCTGCGAGAAGCACGTGAGGTTGCCGTAGTACCAGTTGCGGAAGGACTTGGCAAGCGCCCTCTTGGAGACCTTCCTGCCGCCCTTGGCGGTGACGGTGTTCTCAGCCATTAGATGTCCTCCTCTTCCTCGTCGTCGGCGGCGGTGAGCTCACCGGAGGCAGCGGCCGCGACGGGACGGTTCTTGAGCGTGGAGATCTGGAAGTTGATGAGCGCAAAGAAGCAGGCGATGGCGGAGCAGGCGATGAGGTTGCAGCCCATGACGGCGGCGAGCGTGAAGCCGAAGAAGAACGTCAGGAAGTCGGTGGGCTTGGAGATGACCTGCTTGAGAAGGATCGCGATACCGACGCAGGGAAGCAGCGAGCCCAGCGCAAAGAGGGTCTTCATGGGCAGGCCGTCCATGGGCAGGCTGTTCATGATGAAGCTCACCATGTCCTGGCCAAAGTAGACGATGACGAACGTAGGGATGAAGGAGCAGACGATGTGGGAGATCCAGGGAAGGACCATGTCCACGAGATAGAGCTTGTGGGTGTCGCCCTTCTCGAGCCACTTCCAGCCCATGCCCTGCCAGGCGAGGTTGATCGTGGCGGTGCCGTAGAACAGGATGGCGCCCAGGGTGCCGCAGGTGGCACCGAGGGTCGTGGCCAGGGCGGCGGCGTCGGCGCTGCTCGGGTCGAGGCCCTGTGCCTTGACGGCCATCATGGCCAGCGGGATGCCGATGTAGCAGGCCGCTCGGACGTCCGCGGAGACGGTGCCGCCCGGGGTGACGAGCGCGATGTAGACCACCTGGATGGCCATGCCCACGATGATGCCGAGGGTCATGTCGCCGAGGATGATGCCGACGACGAGACCGGCGACGAGCGGGCGCCCGAGCGTGTAGTTGCCGATGGACGTGCCGCCGAGGCCGGGCATCGACGCCAGGCAGGCGAACAGGCCGAGCAGCGCCGCCTGGAACACATTGATTACCATACGTACCACCTTTCCGTGAGTGGTGCCCCATGGGGGTTGCCCCCAGGGGACTCTTGCTTGCCAGACGCGACGGCTCCCGGGTCTGCCGTCGCAGAAGCAACGTGGGTGGCCTGACGGATGGGCAGGGCCCGCCCGTCAGGCGCGGGTCCGATCCCTAGAAGCCAAACTGGCCGCGGAACTTGTCCCAGGTTCCCGTCTCCTTGTCGGGGATCAGGCGGAAGTCGACGACATAGCCCTTCTTGGAGATCGCCTCGAGAGCCTCCGCCTCCTCCTGGGTGATGGACTGGTTGTTGCCGATCTTGGTGGTGCCGGGACGGTCGTTGCAGGGGCCGACGATGACGGTCTTGACGTCGTCCGGCACAAAGCCAAAGTTCACGAGGATCTCGGCCATGTCGACGGGGTTCTTGGTGATGAGGAAGTAGCGGGTCTTCGAGTCGCGGACGGTCTGGGCCTTCTCCTTGAAGTGCTCCATTGTCCAGACGAAGGTCTTCTTGTCGGGAGCCGCGCTCTTGTAGGCGCTCTTGAGCACGGGGTTGGACGCCGCGGCGTCGTTCACGGCAATGATGCCGTCGCAGGGATACTCGAGCGCCCAGCGGGTGACGGTCTGACCGTGGATCATGCGGTCGTCGATGCGAACAAACGAAACAGCCATGTTCTTCTCCTCTCGTCGGAGTGCTTGTCTTTCGGCGGGCGCACCCGCCGTCCGTGCCGTGCGAAGCGGTCCTAGAGGTCCTCGTCGTCGTCCTCGGCGGAGCCAAGGTCGAGGGCCATCTCGCTCATCGCCGCCTGCCCCTCCGAGAGCATCGAAGAGCACAGGGCGTCCTCGTCTGCGGACTGCAGGTCCATCGCCGCCGTGAGCGCCATCGGCAGGCTCGCGCCACCGAAGGCGCGGGCGCAGGCAAGAAGGCCGTGCGCTGCGAGGGTGTTGAGCGCGTTGGTGAGCGGGGACCCGCCGATGATGTCGCCGAGGACGAGCACGCGGTCGTCGGACGTGATCGGCGAGATGACGCCCTCGAGCTCGGAGACGTACTCGTCGGCGCCCTCGCCGTCGCGCAGGCTGCAGCTCAGGATGTCGTCCCGCTTTCCCACGAGCATGTCGAGCACGCTGTGCAGGCCGGGCGCAAAGGTTCCGTGACTGACCAGGAGCAGATACCGCATGATTCCTTCCTTCCCGTGGCGCGCGTCGCGGCATGGGGCGACGCGCTGTCAGAGGTTTTCGCTGAAACTGATTGTCTTTATTAACTATTAACGACACAATCAGATGGTTGTCAGCGGTAACTATTCTTCGGTTAACGGTAGCAACTATTCTTTTTGACAGCTATTTCGAGTGGCAATAATCAGCGAGAAGCGCTCTCGACCTGCACCTTTTCTCGGCCGTGGCACCCGAGCGGCCGCCCTGGGCGAGAAAAACGGTGCGGCAAGCGGACGACGGGGCCGCCGTCGGGCGGGCGCGGCCACCGCGGGCGGGCGCGGCCCCCTTTGGTCGGATGCGGCTCCTCGGGCGGGCACGGCCACCTCGTTCGGGCGCGCGATTAACTATTCTCTCGCGTTGCGAAATGCCGCACCGGCGCGCATAGAAGTGCGCGCGGGTTTTGCCCCGGGATGCTCTCAGCCGCTCGCTTCGCTGGAGGATGCATAGGAACTCTCTGCCGTTGCAGATTCTCCCGTCTCGCCGCACAGGAATCGCCGCCCGTATGAGCCCCGCGGCCGACATGCCGACGCGTCCGGGGGCCTCCCTCGGCCGCAGCGCCCATACAAGCGGGATTTGCCAAGCGAGAAGAACCCGATCCCCGCACCGGCGCCCCTACGCCCAGCGCCCCAGAAAGCCCAGCACGCCGTCCCAGTAGCGGCCCGGGTCGGCAAAGACGGAGCAGCAGTGGCCGGCGCCCGGAAAGAGGTGCAGCTCGTGTCCCGTCCCCGCGCCCGCGAGCTCGCGGGCCATGGAGGGCGGCACCACGCGGTCGAGCTCGCCGTGAAGCAGCAGGACCGGCACGCGCGAGCGGGCGATCGCCTCCACCGGGCGCGCGAGGCGCAGGTCGTAGCCGCCGGGCGAGCGCAGGAGGCGGCGGCGCGCCACGTCGAGCAGCGGGTGCGCCGCGACGGGGGGCGTGCCGAGCGAGCCGGACTCCGCCACGTTCTCCGCGACGCGCCAGAAGTCGGAGTACCCCGAGTCCGCGACGCAGGCGAAGACCTGCGGCGGCAGGTCCTTCTCGCCGCAGGCCATGAGGCACGACGCCGCCCCCATCGAGATGCCCATGAGCGCCACGCGCGCGCCCTCCCCCGCCCGGCCCACGACCCAGCGGGCCCACGCCACGAGGTCCCGGCGGTCGAGCCAGCCGCACCCGACCCAGTCGCCCCCGCTCGCGCCGTGCGCGCGAAGGTCGCAGAAGAGCAGGTTGTACCCGGCCTCGGCGAAGCGTCGGGCGTAGGTGAGGCCTGCGCGCCAGTTGTCGTGGAAGCCGTGCACGAAGACGAGCCAGCGCGGGGAGTCCGGGCGGCACGCGAGCACGTGCCCGGCGAGGCGGGTCCCGTCGTCCGAGGTCGCAAAGACGTCCTCGACGGCGGTCGGCAGCCCGTGGAGCCAGCGCCAGGTGCGGTCGGCCTCCTCGGCGCGGTCCCACTCGATGAGCTCGCCCTCGTGCGCGGAGAGCCCCGGCGACATCTCGCGCACGCGCGCGTCGCCGCCCCCGCCCAGGTAAGGGCCCAGCTCCTCGGAGCCGAGGTCTCGCTGCGGGCCGAGCACCGCCGGCAGCAGCCTGCCCACGACCACGGTGGCCCCCAGGCCCGCGCACGCGCGCGCCAGTGCCCGAAGACCGCTCTTGTCGCCCATGTGCGCTCCTTCCGCGTCGACCGCGACCTACAGCGCGGCGAGCAGCGCCTCGCAGCCGGCGAGCACGTCGCGCCACGTGGCCTCGAAGTCCCCGGTGTACCAGGGGTCGGCCACGTCTCCCGGGCGCCCAGTCCAGTCGAGCAGGCGGCTCACCTTGCCGTCCGGGTCCCCCCGCAGGATGCGCGAGAGGCCCCAGGCGTTCTCCGCGTCCATGTAGACGATGTGGTCCCAGTCGCCGTACTCGTCGCGGCGGACCTGGCGGGCACGGTGGCTGCCCACCGGCACGCCCTTCTCGCGCAGCTTGGCCACGGTGCCGTGGTGCGGAGGGTTGCCGAGCTCCTCGGAGCTGGTCGCCGCCGAGTCTATGACGAACTCGTCGGCGCGGCCGGCGCGGCGCACGAGATCGGCCATCACGAACTGGGCCATCGTCGAGCGGCAGATGTTGCCGTGGCATACGAACAGGATGCGGGGCATGCTACCTCCTGCGGTGCCGGCCGCGGCGCTCGTCGGGCATGCTGAGGCGCTGGGAGCGCACGCCGGGCGCCACGGAGCGGCGCTGCCCCACGGCCATCTCGTAGTGCGGCCTCCCGCCCCGGCGCCGCAGCAGGCTCGACGTCACGCCGATCGCCACAAAGACGAGCACGACGCAGGCCACCGCGATCGCCGCGTGCACCGGGTCGGAGAGCCACCACATCACGAAGGCGGGGATCGACAGGCCCATCGCGCGCGCCGCGACAACGCCCACGCTGCCGAGCTCGCGCCCGTCCAGGGAGACCGCGACGGTGCCGAGCGCATCCCCCTGCTCGAGCGGCGCCTGGAAGGAGTCCGTGCCCTCCTCGGTGCCCTCCCAGGCGGGGACGAGCGTGAGGTCGGCGAGCGTGGTCCCGCGCGGGACCGTGGCCACGACCGCGCCCGCGGACTGCGCGTCGACGGCCTCGCCGTCAGTCGAGAGCGTCACGTCGGCGGCGAGCAGCACGTCGCCGGCGCTCACGACCTCGCCGTACTCCCACGCCCCGAAGCCCCAGTCGAGCATCGTGCGCATGTCGTAGAAGTTCTCGGTCACGCCGGAGGCGTCGGCGGCGTCGGACGCGCCGAGCACCACGCCCACGAGGCTCATCCCGTCCTTCTCGGCGCCCACCACGAGGCACTTCCCGGCGTCGCCGGTGTAGCCGGTCTTGCCGGCCGTGACCACGCCGTCCATGTAGACCGGGCTCTCGGGGTCGACGAGCAGGTCGGTGGTGCGCAGCGTGCGTGCAGGGTTGCCGCTCGTCGCGGGGAGGTCCCAGGTGGCCGACCCCGCGATCTCGACGAACTCCGGGTGCTCGGCGGCGGCCGAGAAGATCGTGGCAAGGTCGCGCGCCGTGGTGTAGTGGGCGTCGTCGGGCAGGCCGCAGGGGTTGGCGAAGTGCGTGCCCGTGCACCCCAGCTCGGCCGCCTTCTCGTTCATCATGGCCACGAAGCTCTGCCAGTCGCCGGCGACGTAGCGCGCGAGCACGTAGGACGCGTCGTTGCCCGAGGGCAGCAGCAGGCAGGCGAGAAGGTCGCGCACGCTGAGCGTCTCGCCGGCGACGAGGCCCGCCACCGAGCTGTCGGCGGTGACCTCGTCGAAGTCGGACGCCTCGACCGTGACCTGGTCGTCGAGGTCGGCGTTCTCGAGCACCACGAGCGCGGTCATGACCTTGGTCGTGGAGGCCGGCTCGCGCTGCTCGTCCGCGTTCTTCTCGAGAAGGACCGTACCGGTGACGGGGTCTACCAGAAACGCGGCGGGGCTGGAGAGCTCGGGGGGCACGCTCGCCGAGTAGGAGGCGTCCGCCGCGGCGGAGCCGTCGTCGGCGAGCGCCGCGACCGGCGTCGCCAGCGTCAGGGCGCCGCCGGCGAGCAACGCGGCGAGCGCGAGCGAGGCGAGCAGGGGACGGGCCGTCACCGTTCTTCTCATGTCGATGCCCCCTAGTTGAGCGCGAACCAGACGATGACCGCGACGCCGAGCACGATGCGGTACCAGCCGAACGGCTTGAAGTCGTGACGGCGCACGAAGTCCATCAGGAAGCGTATCACCACGAGCGAGACGACGAAGGCGACCACGCAGCCCACGCCCAGGATCGCCGCCTCCACGCCCGTGAGCGCGTTGCCCGCGAGGAAGAACTTGACGAGGCGCAGGGCGCTCGCGCCGAACATCACGGGGATGGCGAGGAAGAAGGTGAACTCGGCCACGGCGGTGCGCGAGCAGCCCAGCAGCAGGCCGCCGATGATCGTGGAGCCGGAGCGCGAGGTGCCCGGCACCATGGAGAGCACCTGGAAGGCGCCGATGCCGATGGCCGTCTTCCAGTCGAGCTCCTCGAGGGTCTTGACGCGCGCGCCGGCGTCGGCGAGCTCGGAGCGGGTGGGCGGCTCGGCCGGAGAGGCCATGGCGAAGTGCTTGCCGCCCTTCTGGGAGGTGCGCGGCGCGTCGACGGCAACCACGCTCTCGACGCGGCGCTCGCGCACGGTCTCGATCGCGATGAAGGCGACGCCGTAGACGATCAGCGCGGCGGCGATGACGAACGGGCTGCCGAGGTTCTCCTCCATCCAGTCGTTGAGCGGGATGCCGATCACGGCGGCCGGCAGGCACGCCACGATCGTCTTGGCCCACAGCGTCCAGGTGGCGCGCTTCTCGGCCGCGCTCTTGCTCGGCGAGAAGGGGTTCAGCTGGTGGAAGAACATCACGCACACGGCGAGAATGGCGCCGAGCTGGATCACCACGAGGAACATGTTCCAGAAGTCATCCGACACGTCCATCGTGAGGAACTGGTTGAGCAGCAGCATGTGCCCGGTCGACGAGATGGGCAGCCACTCGGTGATCCCCTCGACCACACCAAAGACCGCCGCCTTGACGAGCTCGACTACGTCCACGAGACCTTCCTCCCCCTCGAGTTGCCGCAGGCCGTCATATCATCGCGCGGCGGCGCGGCGCGCGGGCGCGCGAGGCCCTCTCCCCCACCGAAAAACTACGCCGTTTGGCGAGAAGTCCGCCGGGCGGGCGGCGCTTGGGGCATAAGAGAGCCAACCCGCGGCGCAGGCCGGCACGCGGACCAACGTGAAGGGAGTTCCCATGGCCGAAACCACAACCTCCTACCAAGACCTCGGCTACGACAAGATCTTCGTCTCCCTCGACGGCTCGGACGAGCAGGGCAAGGTGCTCGACCGCGCGATCGTCATGGCCGCCAACGACAACGCCGAGCTCTACATCGGCCACGTCATCGACTCCACCGCGCTCGAGGCGGCGGGCACCTACCCGGTCGACATCGTCCCCACGCTCGAGCGGACCTTCCGGGAGTCCATCGCGGACAGGGTGGCGGACGCCGAGGCCGACCCGGACATCCCCAAGGTCGAGGTGCTCGTGCGCGCCGGGCGGATCCGCGAGACCCTCAAGGACGAGATGCTCGACGTCATCGAGCCCGACCTCGTGATCTGCGGCGCCCGCGGGCTCTCCTCCATCAAGTACGCCATCCTCGGCTCCATCTCCACGTTCCTCACGCGCAACACCGACTGCGACACGCTCATCATCAAGTAGCGCGCCCGCGGCCCGGGCATCCCGGCTGCGGGACCCCGGCACCCGCCCCGGAGACGGCGCGCGCGGCGAGAAGAACCACGCGCCCGGCGCCGCCCCCCGCCCCGCCCTGACCCCCGCAGGGCGGGGCGAGTCGTGAAGAAGCCATGAGAGCGGCCGCCGGGTCGTAAAATGGTGACCTGCGTTTCTCTGAAGCCCGCCCGAGCGGGAAGCCCGACCCCGGAGGCCCTCGATCCTTACGCCAACGACACACACCGCTCGGCGCGTCGCCGCCGCGGCCGTGACCGCGACGCTTCTCGCCGCCATCTGCCCCGCCCTCGCCACGCCGACCGTCGCCCGCGCGGACGACTCCCTGACGGAGCTCCAGGGCGTCCAGGCCCAGGTCGCGGAGGCCACCGCGAGCTACGACGAGGCCTCCGCCCGCGTGGCGGAGCTCGAGGAGCAGATCCAGGCCAACGAGCAGCGCGTCGCCGAGATCGAGGCGCAGCTCCCCGGGGCCCGCGAGCAGGCCGCGGACTCCATGCGCACCCTCTACAAGATGCAGCAGGGCTCCGGCGGCCTCGTCGAGATGCTGCTCTCCGCCGAGGACTTCTACGACCTGCTCACCACGATCCAGTACCTCGACGTCATCCAGTCGCACAGCAGCGACGCTGTCGAGGAGCTCGTCGCGCTCTCCGAGGAGCTCGAGCAGACGCGCGACTCCCTCGACGTCCAGATGACCCAGGCCGAGCAGGAGCGCCAGGCCGCGGCCGACGCCCTCGCGACGGCGCAGGCGGCGCGCGCCAGCCTACAGGCCCAGCTCGAGGCCCAGGCGGCGGCCGAGGAGGCCGAGCGCCAGGCGGCCCTCGAGGCGGCCGAGCAGGACGCCGGCCAGAGCTTCGAGACCGAGTCCGGCAACCAGGCCGAGGTCCAGGTCCCCGAGAGCCCCGACCCCGGCACCGTCGACCCCGGCGACGACCGGGACGCCTTCGTCGCCGAGTGGGGCGCGCGCATCGACGCCTACCTCGCCGGCTCCCCGCTCGCCGGCCAGGGCACGACCTTCGCCGAGGCGGCGTGGGAGTACGGCTGCGACCCGCGCTTCTCCCCCGCCATCGCCATGGTCGAGAGCTCGCTCGGCCGCAACTGCTTCCTCCCGCACAACGCCTGGGGCTGGGGCTCCTCGAGCTGGGACAGCTGGGAGGAGGCCATCTGGGACCACGTCCGCGGCCTCGCCACCATCTACGGCGGCCAGCTCACCTACGCCGGGGCCCAGATGTACTGCCCGCCCAACGCGGACCACTGGTACACGAGCGTCCTCGCCAACATGGAGCGCATCTAGCCGCGCGCCTGCTTCGCGCGCCAGTCCGACCTGGCGCGTCCCGCCCGGCGCAAACCCCGCCCGACCCGGCATCTCCCACCCCGGTGCGCCGGCACCCGGCGCCTAGGCGCAAAATCCCCGCGATTGGGCGGGATGTTTGATATCGATGCCTCAAACGCGGGGCTCGCGGGCCCTCGCGAGCGTTCTTCTCGACGCATCGTCCCGGCTTTTCCGAGGTAGACGCCCCTCCCGAGGCGCTCGTCTGGCAGCAGCCCCCGGCCCAACATCAAGGATGCCGCCCAATCGCACGCGGTTTCGGACAAATCGGCCGCTCTCCCGAGCGCGACCGAGCGCAAACGCACAATCGCGGGCGTTTCTTGGCAGCCGCGCCCGTTGGCAGCCGCGCCCGGTGGCGGCCGGGCGCGCCCTCGCCCCCTACGCCGTGAGGTACACCATCGCGATGATGAGCGCAAAGCCGACGACCTCCGCCGGCGAGAAGGACGTGCCGAGCCACGCCACCGTGGCGATCGTCGCCGTGACCGGCTCGATCGTGCCGAGCAGGCTCGCGCGCATGGAGCCGGCGTCCTTCACGCCCTGCAGGTAGAGCGCGTAGGCGCCGAAGGTCCCGACGACCACGCACCCCGCGAGCACCGCGACCGCCACGCCGTCGAGCGCCGGCATGTGCTCCCAGGGGCGATAGACCGCCGCCAGGATGAGCCCGGACACGAGAAACGCCAGGCCGTTGACCGTGAAGTTGCCCCAGCGCGCCATCGGGGCCGCGGGCAGAATCGAGAGGCACGCGGCCGCGGCGGCGCAGGCGAGCCCCCAGGCCAGCCCCTCGGCCGGCAGGCTCAGCTGCGCCGGGTTGCCCCCCGTGGCGACGAGGTAGGTGCCCGCGAGCGCGAGCGCCACGCCGAGCGCCTCGCGGCGGCGCGGCCGGCGGCGCATCTTCACGCACACGTAGCCCATCACGAGCACCATGCCGAGGCTCTGCATGATCGTGGCCGTTGCCGAGTTGGTCCAGTCGATCGCCTCGAGGTAGGCGACCTGCGAGAACAGGATGGCCCCCAGGCTCACGCCGAGGATGGCGAGAAGGTCGCGCGGGCTTCTCCACACGCCGGCAAGCTGCTCGCGCCCGCGCGCCGTCACCGCGGCGGCCGCCAGGAACAGCCAGCACGCCGTGAGCTCGCGCACGCAGACGAGCCAGAGGGGGTCGATCGCGTAGGTGTCCATGAGCCACTTCGAGACGGTGCCGTTGAGGCCCCAGAACGTGCCCCCCACGAGCGTCGCCACGATGCCGCGGCGCACGCGCCGCCGCCGCTCGAGGTCCTTCTCGCCCAGCTCCTTTTTCCCGGCCGCCACCGCGGTCCCCCTTTCTCGGCTTTGCCCGCGATAGCCTAGCACGCCGCGGCCCCTCCCAAGGCGCGCGCACGGAATTTGGCCCCACGGCGCCGCACAGGGCCCGAAGCGGGCGAGAAGAACCTCGATGCCGGGGGCTGGCGTGGGGTATCCTCCACTCTATAAACAACGTTCAGGGAGGAACCATGCCAAGCACCGATCCCGCCGCCCCGGCCGAGAAGAGCCGCTTCGCCGCGCCCGACCCCGCGCTCGCCGCGCTCACCCGCCACGCCGGCTTCACCGTCACGCGCGTCGAGCCGCTGCCGGAGATCTCGGGCCAGGCCTACGTCATGCGCCACGACGCCACCGGGGCGCATGCCCTGTGGCTGGCCTGCGCGGACGTGAACCGCGCCTTCGCCATCAGCTTCAGGACGCCGCCCGCCGACGACACGGGCGTCTTCCACATCCTGGAGCACTCGGTGCTGTGCGGCTCCGAGCGCTACCCGGTCAAGGAGCCCTTCGTCAACCTGCTCAAGACGAGCATGCAGACGTTCCTCAACGCCATGACCTTCCCCGACAAGACCATGTACCCGGTGGCCTCCACCAACGTGGCCGACCTCGAGAACCTCATGGGCGTCTACCTCGACGCAGTGCTGCACCCGGCCATCTACGAGCGGGAGCGCATCTTCGAGCAGGAGGGCTGGCACCTCGAGGCGGACGACGAGGGCCGCCTCTCCTACAACGGCGTCGTCTTCAACGAGATGAAGGGCGCCCTCTCCGACCCGGACGACGTGCTCTACCAGGAGCTCAGCCGCGCCCTCTTCCCCGACACCGCCTACGGCCACGAGTCCGGCGGCAACCCGCGCGCCATCCCCACCCTCACCTACGAGGCCTTCCTGGACTCCCACGCGCGCCACTACGCGCTCTCCAACAGCTACGTCGTGCTCTACGGCGACCTGGACATAGACCGCGAGCTCGCCTTCGTGGACGAGCGCTTCCGCGGGGCGACCGATCGCGGGGCCGGCGCGCCCAACCCGCTCGCGCTGCAGGCCCCCGTGCGCCCCGCGCGCGTGGAGGTGCCCATGGCCACGGCGCCCTCCAACTCAGAGATCGGCCTCTCCTACGTGCTGGGCACCGCCGCGGACCGCACGCGCGTGCTCGCCGTGGACGTCCTTCTCGACGCGCTGTGCGGCTCCAACGAGGCCCCGCTCAAGCGGCGCGTGCTCGACGCGGGCCTGGCCGACGACTTCTCCGCGATGCTCGTGGACGGCGTGCTCCAGCCGCAGGCGATGTTCGTGCTGCGCGGCCTGCGCCCCGGCGCCGGAGAGAAGTTCCGCGCGCTCGTGGAGTCCGCCTGCGCCGAGCTCGCCGAGGGCGGCATCGGGCGCGACAAGCTCGAGGCCGCGCTCTCCCAGGCGGAGTTCAACCTGCGCGAGGGCGACTGGGGCGGCTACCCCGACGGCGTGGCGCTGGCCATCACGGCGATGTCGAGCTGGCTCTACGACGACGAGCGCCCGCTCGACTACCTGCGCTACGAGGACGCCCTGGCCGAGCTCAAGGCGGGTCTTGACGAGGGGCTCTTCGAGCGGCTCCTGCGCGAGCTCGTCTGCGAGAGCGCGCACTGCGCCGAGGTGGAGATCGTGCCCGTCGAGGGGGGCAGCTCCGCCGAGGAGGCGGCCGAGCTCGAGGCGCTCCGGGCGACCATGGGCGAGAAGGACCTCGAGACCGTGCGCGCCGAGGTGGCGGCCCTGCGCGCCGAGCAGGAGGCCCCGGACTCCCCCGAGGCGCTCGCCACGCTGCCGCGCCTCACGCTGGGCGACGTGGAGGCCCCCGCGGCCGAGCCCGCCCCGGCCGACGTGGACGCGCCGCTGCCCTGCATAGCCCACGAGCTGGACACCCACGGCATCGACTACGTCTACCACTACTTCGACCTGCGCCGCCTGGGCTTCTGCGACCTCCCCTACGTGGGCGTGCTCACCGACCTGCTGGGGCGGCTGGACACCGCGCGCCACACGGCCTCCGAGCTCGACACCCTCATCGAGTCCAGCCTCGGGTCCCTGGACTTCTTCTGCGAGACCTACACCCGCGACGCCGACCTCTCCTTCGCCGCGCCCACGCTCGTGGTGGGCGCCTCGGCGCTGGCCGAGAAGGTCGAGGCGCTCGCCACGCTGCCGTCCGAGGTCTGGGGCGAGACGAGCTTCTCAGACCTCGACCGCATCCGCGACGTCCTCACGCAGCGCAAGGTGGGCCTCGAGCAGTACTTCGTGGGCTCCGGGCACACCGCGGCGGCCGCGCGCGCCAACGCGTACTTCTCGTCCGCGGCCGTGGTGGCGGGCGCGATGTCGGGGCTCGACTACTACCTGTTCCTGCGCGAGCTGCTGGACGGCTGGGACGAGCGCGCGGCCGAGCTGCCGGGGCGCCTGGCTGGCCTCGCGCGACGCGTCTTCACGGCCGACGAGGTCGTCGTGAGCTTCACCGGCGCGGCCGCCGACCGCGCGCGGTTCTGGGAGGCCGGAGGCACGCTCGGGCTCCCGTCCGGCGCGGACGCGGCGCACCGCCTGGCCGTCCCCGCGCCCGCGGTGCGCGACGAGGCCTTCGTCATCCCCTCCGACGTGTGCTACGTGGTGCGCGCCCTCGGGACGAGCGCGGCCGACGCCGGCACGCCCGGCTGCTGGCAGGTGGCCTCGCGCGCCCTCTCCTTTGACTACCTCTGGAACGAGGTCCGCGTGAAGGGCGGCGCCTACGGCTGCGGGTTCCGCCACACGCGCGAGGGGCTGAGCGCGCTGTGGTCCTACCGCGACCCGTCCGTGGACGCCACGCTCGCGCGCTACGACGGCGCGGCGGCGTGGCTCGCCGCCTGGGAGCCGGACGAGGATGAGCTCGAGGGCTACGTGGTCTCGACGGTGGCCGCCCACGACGCGCCGGTCAAGCCGCGCGCGCTGGCGCGCCGCCAGGACGTGGCGCGCTTCGGCGGGCGCGAGGGCGGCTGGCGAGACGAGCTGCGCGCCCAGGAGCTCGCCACGACCGCCGCCGACGTGCGCGCCCTCGCGGCCGCGCTCGCAGACCCGGCCGCCGAGCGCGCCGTCTGCGTCTTCGGGGGCCGCGCGGCCGTCGAGGCGAGCGGCGTTGCCTTTGGCTCCGTGACCGAGCTCTGCTGATGGGCGCGGCGTCGCGCGCGGGCGGGAGGGCCCTCGTCTCGCTCGCCGCCACCTGCGCCCTCGTGGCGCTGGCCACGCTCGCGGGCACCCTCATGAGGACGGCGGGGCTGCAGGACGCCGCCGTCGTCATCACCTACGTGCTCGCGGTCATCGGCGTGGCGCTCGTGGCCGAGGGAGGGCTGTGGTGCCTCGTCGCGGCCGCCGCCTCGGTCGTCGCCTACAACTTCTTCTTCGCCGCGCCCACGCTCTCGCTCGCGGCGCTCGACCCGGCGATGCCGGGCACCTTCGCCGTGATGTTCGTCGTGGCCCTCGTCGCCGGCTACCTCGCGAGCCGGCTGCGCTCGCGGGCGCGCGAGGCCGAGGAGGAGCGCCGCCGCACCCAGGCGCTGCTCGAGCTCTCCCGCGCGCTCCAGGGCCGCGCGGGGGCCGCGTCCGTCGTGGACGCGCTCGCGGGCGCCACCGCGCACCTCCTGCGACGCGCCCTCGTCTGGTACCCGGCAGCCGGCGAGAAGGACCTCGGGGCGGCGCGCCCCTACCCGCTCGCCCCCGGGGAGAGCGTGGTCGAGGAGCGCGGCGTCGCGGCCCGCACGCTCGTCAACCGCGCCCCGTGCGGGGCGGCGACGGGCGCCTTCGGCTCGGCAGTCGGCCTCTACGTCCCGGTCGGCGGCGAGGTCGTCCACGGGGTCGCCGGCATCGTGCCCGCCGCAGGGCTCGCCCCCGAGGAGGTCGAGCTCTGGCGCTCGGCCTGCGCGCTCGCCGCCCTCGCGCTCGACCGCATCTCGGCAATCGCCGAGCGCGAGGAGGCCGCCGTGCGCGAGCGCGACGAGCGCACCCGCTCCGACCTGCTGCGCTCCATCTCCCACGACCTGCGGACCCCGCTCACCTCGATATCCGGCAACGCCGACGTCCTTCTCGCCGCGGGCGAATCCCTCGACCCGGAGCGCCGCCGGGAGCTGCTGCGCACCGTGCGCGACGACGCCCGCTGGCTGCGCGCCACGGTGGAGAACCTGCTCACCGTGACGCGGCTCGAGGAGGGCGGGGTGCGTCCGCAGGCGGACTGCGAGCTCGTGGACGACCTCGTGGAGGAGGCGCTCGCCCACGTCGCGGCCGACGACGGGCACGCCGTCACGTTCGAGCGCGACGAGGAGGCGCTTCTCGTCCACGCGGACCCCGCGCTCGTGGTCCAGGCGCTCGTGAACCTCGTCAACAACGCGGTGGCGCACACGCCCCGCGGCACGCACGTCACCGTCAGCGCGCGTCGCGAGGGCGCCCGCGTGGGCGTCTCGGTTGCAGACGACGGACCCGGCATCGCGGACGCCGAGAAGGGCCGCGTCTTCGACGCCTTCCACACGAGCGGCGGCGTCCTCGCGGACGGGACCCGCAGCGTGGGCCTCGGGCTCTCGGTCGTCCGCGCCGTCGCGCGCGCCCACGGCGGATCCGTCACCCTGTCCGACGCCGTCCCGCACGGCTGCGTCATCACGCTCTGGCTTCTCGCCGAGGAGGTACCCGATGTCTGCTGAGCCCCGCGCCGAGGGCGGCGCGCCGCTCATCCTCGTGGTCGAGGACGACGCCGCGATCGCAAGCCTCATCTCCACCGCGCTCGAGACCCGCGGGTGGGTCCCGCTCGTCGCCGGCACGGCCGCGACGGCCATCGCGCTTGCCGCGGAGCGCTCGCCGCAGGTCATCCTGCTCGACCTCGGCCTGCCCGACGCTGACGGCATCGAGGTCGTGCGTCGCGTGCGGACCTGGTCGGAGGGGCTGCCGATCATCGTGGTCTCCGCGCGCGGGGAGGACGCCGACAAGATAGGAGCGCTCGACGCCGGGGCCGACGACTACCTCGTCAAGCCCTTCTCGGTGGGGGAGCTCCTCGCGCGGGTGCGCGTCGCGCTGAGGCGCGCGGGACACGAGGGTGCCGAGGCGCGCGAGGGCGGGGCCGTGCTCTCCAACGGCGCGCTCGAGCTCGACTTCGCCGCGCGCGTCGCGAGGGCGGGCGGCGAGGAGCTGCGGCTCACGCCGCTCGAGTGGCGGGTGCTCGCGCTGCTCGCCAAAAACGTCGACCGGGTCCTCACCCACCAGTACCTGCTCGAGCACGCCTGGGGGACGGGCCAGGTCGGCGACCTCGCGTCGCTGCGCGTGATCATGGCGTCGCTGCGCCGCAAGCTCGAGCGCGCCGGCGCGGCCGGGCTCATCCAGACGCACGTGGGCGTGGGCTACCGCATGCTCCGGGCCGAGTAGCCGCGCCGAGGTTCTTCTCGCCCGGCGCGTTCTTCTCGCCGCCGCTGCCGCACAATTCCGGAATTGTGCGGAGAACGCGTCGCACGACGCGGATTTCTTAAGCGCGAGAAGAACCCCAACAGGCGATTTGCGGCCCCCACACGCCCGGACGGCGCACAATTCCGGAATTGTGCGCCGCGGGGGGCACGGGGCAGTGGGTGCGCCGCGGGGACACCGGCGCCGCGGGGGACACCGGCGCCGGCACCACAAGCTCTCGCCCACCCCTCGCAACCTGCGGCGTTAATACCGTCTTTATGCCATGATACCCCCTATTAACTGCATCTTTATGCTCGCACTGTGACAAATCGACCACATGCCGCCGCGTGGGGCACCAGCCTCGCGGGACGCTCTACCCTAACCGCGTACGGATAAACCGCGACGGAAGGGAGGCCCGCGTTGGAGGACGCGACCCAGGCGACGCAAGTCGCCGTTCAGCGGCTCACCGCCGACTCGGTCTTCTCGGCTCTCGGCAGCGCGCCCGGCGGCCTCACCCAGGCCGAGGCGCAGGCGCGCCAGGCCGCTCAGGGCAAGAACCTCATCACCACGGAGAAGAAGGGCTCGCCCGTGCTGGCCTTCCTCTCCAACTTCACGCACCTCATGGCCTGCCTGCTCTGGGCGGCCGGCATCATCGCCTTCGTGGCGGGGCTGCCCGAGCTCGGCGTGGCCGTCTGGCTCGTGAACGTCATCAACGGCTGCTTCAGCTTCTGGCAGGAGTACCGCGCCGGCAAGGCGACCGACGCCCTCAAGAAGATGCTGCCGTCCTACGCGAGCGTCATCCGCGACGGCCAGGAGCAGCGGATCTTGGCCGAGGACCTCGTCCCCGGCGACGTCATGGTGCTCGCCGAGGGCGACAAGATCTCCGCCGACGCGCGCGTGGTGCGCGCCTCCGACCTGCAGGTCAACCAGTCCACGCTCACCGGCGAGTCCAACCCCGTCCGCAAGACCGCCGACGCCGTGCTCGAGGAGGACCTCACGCAGGCCGAGACGCCCAACCTCGTCTTTGCGGGAACCTCGGTCTCGGAGGGCAACGGCCGCGCCGTGGTCACGCGCATCGGCATGGACACGGAGTTCGGCAAGATCGCCCACCTCACGCAGAACATGGAGGAGTCCGAGAGCCCGCTGCAGCGCCAGCTCAACCGCACGACCAAGCAGATCACGATCTTTGCCGGCTGCATGGGCCTGCTCTTCTTCCTGCTCGACACCCTCTTCGTAGGCAGCGGCTTCGCGGCGGCGTTCATCTTCTCGCTCGGCATGGTGGTGGCCTTCATCCCCGAGGGCCTGCTGCCCACGGTGACGCTGTCGCTGGCCATGGCCGTGCAGCGCATGAGCAAGCGCAACGCCCTGGTCAAGAAGCTCAACTCCGTGGAGACCCTCGGCTCGACCTCGGTCATCTGCACGGACAAGACGGGCACCCTCACGCAGAACGAGATGACCGTCAACCACCTCTGGACCGTCAGCCACGAGTACGACCTCACCGGCGTGGGCTACTCGCCCGAGGGGTCGGTTCGCCTCGGCGAGAAGGACGTCGAGGCCGCGGATGACGACGACCTGCGCATGCTCGTCATAGGCGGGGCGCTGTGCTCCAACGCCCGCCTCGTCGAGCCCGAGGAGCCGGGCGGGCGCTACACCGTGCTCGGCGACCCCACCGAGGCCTGCCTGCTCGTCTCCGCCCAGAAGGCCGGCGTCGACCCCGCGGCGCAGGAGGCCGCCTGGCCGCGCGTGCGCGAGCTACCCTTCGAGAGCCGCCGCAAGCGCATGACGACGATCCACCAGCTCCCCGAGAGCGTCGACGGCGCGCGTCGCGTGGCCTTCGTCAAGGGCGCCCCGGGCGAGGTCGTGGCCCTCTCGACGCGCGTGCGCGTGGACGGCGAGGTGGTGCCCATGACCGCGGGGCTGCGCGAGAAGATCATGTCCGCCAACGACGCCTACGCGGCCGACGGCCTGCGCGTGCTCGCCGTGGCCTACCGCCCCATCAGGCCCGACGACGACACGATCCCGCGCTCCATGAGCGACTACGACCCGGACAACGTCGAGCGCGACCTCACGTTCGTGGGGCTCCAGGTCATGCAGGACCCGCCGCGTCCCGAGGTGGCGGCGGCCGTGGCGGAGTGCCGCCGCGCCGGCATCCGCGTCATCATGATCACCGGGGACTACGGCCTCACCGCCGTTTCGATCGCGCGCAAGATCGGCATCGTGCAGGGCGCCCACCCCAGGGTCTTCTCGGGCGTGGAGCTCGAGCGCACGAGCGACGAGGAGCTCAAGGAGGCGCTCGCCGGCGAGGTGGTCTTCGCGCGCATGGCCCCCGAACAGAAGCTGCGCGTGGTCGAGAACCTCCAGCAGATGGGCGAGATCGTCGCCGTCACCGGCGACGGCGTGAACGACTCCCCCGCCCTCAAGAAGGCCGACATCGGCGTGGCGATGGGCATAACGGGCACCGACGTGGCCAAGGAGGCTGCCGACATGGTGCTCACCGACGACAACTTCGCCTCGATCGTCAACGCCATCGAGGAGGGGCGCGCGGTCTACGCCAACATCCGCAAGTTCATGCTCTACATCCTGAACTCCAACATGCCCGAGGCCGTGCCCTCCGCCGTCTACCTGTTCTCGGGCGGGGCCGTGCCGCTGCCGCTCACCACGATGCAGATCCTGACGATCGACCTGGGCACGGACATGCTTCCGGCGCTCGGCCTGGGCTGCGAGGCCCCCGAGGACGACGTCATGGACCGCCCGCCGCGCGACCCCTCCGAGCCGCTGCTCACCGGGCGCGTCATGCGCAAGGCCTTCCTCTGGTACGGCCTCATGGGCGCCGTCGTCTCCATGGCGGCGTACCTCTTCGCCCAGCTCGAGGGCGGCTGGCTGCCGGGGGCGGAGATGTTCGGCGTGGGCGCCGACCTCGACCCGGTCTACGTCCGCGCGACCACGATGTGCCTCGCCGCCATCGTCTTCGCCCAGATCGGGCAGGTGCTCAACTGCCGCACCGAGACCGCCTCGGTCTTCTCGCGCGGGCTCCTCTCGAACCGCCAGATCAACGTCGGCATCGTCTTCGAGGTTATCCTCATAGTGTTCATCACGATCTTCCCGCCGTTCCAGGCCGTCTTCCACACGAGCCCGCTCGGGGTCCTGGACTACGCCTTCCTCTGCTGCCTGCCGCCGCTCGTGCTCGCGGTCGAGGAGGCCCGCAAGGCCGTGTTTCGCCACGTCAGGAGGCGCCGCGCCGAGCGCGCGGGCGCCGAGGAGAGGTAGGTAGCCATGAACGTCATCGTAGTCGGGGCCGGCCACATGGGCCGCGGCCTGGCCGAGCGGCTCTGCCGCCAGGGCCACGACGTGACCGTCATCGACCGCAACCCCGAGAAGCTCGAGGGGCTCGACGAGTCCTTCACCGGCAGGCGCGTGCAGGGCGTGGGGTTTGACCGCGACCTTCTCGCCCGCGCCGGGATAGCCCGGGCGAGCGCGCTCGTCGCCTGCACCTCGACCGACGAGGCCAACATCGTGATCGCGCGCGTCGCCCGCGGCACCTACCGCGTGCCCCGCGTCATCGCGCGCCTCTACGACATCTCGAAGGCCGAGGCCTACCGCCGCCTGGGCATCCAGACCATCTCCACCACCGACTGGGGCATCCGCCACGCCTGCGAGCTGCTCACCTACCAGGAGCTGGACACCGTCCTCGAGGTGGGCTCCGGCGACGTCCAGCTCGTGCGCACCGACGTGCCCGCGCCGCTCGAGGGGCGCCCCGTCCGCGAGGTGAGCGCCCTCGGCGAGGTGCAGGTCATGGCGATCTCGCGCAACAACGAGACCTTCATCCCCACCCTGGGCACGCTCCTGGAGCACGGCGACGTGGTCTACGCCGCGGTCGCCTCGAGCGCCTCGGGGAAGTTCGCGTACATGCTCGGCCAGAGCGAGTAGGAGGCCACCATGGACATTCTCATCGTCGGCGGCGGGAAGACGGGCAGCTACCTCGCCACGCTGCTCGCGGAGGACGGCTACCGCCTCCGCATCATCGAGATCCGCAAGGACCTCGTCTGTGGCCTGCGCGCCCAGTTCGGCGAGAAGGACGTCATCCTCGGCAACGGCGCCGACCCCCTCACCCTCGAGCGCGCCGGGGTCTGGCACGCCGACGTCGTGGTGGCGGCCACGGGATCGGACGAGGTGAACCTCGTGGTCTCGACGCTCGCCAAGATGGAGTACAACGTGGGCCGCGTGGTCGCGCGCGTCAACGACCCCGTCAACGCCTGGATGTTCAACGAGGGCATGGGCGTCGACGTGGGCATCAACCAGGCCGACATCCTCGCGCGCTCCGTCCAGGAGGGCCTCGACCTCAAGGACGTGTTCACGATCTTGCGCCTCGGCAAGGACGACCACGCCGTCGTGCGCGTGGAGGTGCGCAGCGGCTCGCGCGTCGTGGGCGAGGCCCTGCGCGACGTCGAGCTGCCCGGGGAGACCATCCTCGTGGCCATCGACCGCGACGGCGACATCATCGTCCCCAAGGGCGACACGCGCTTTGCCGCCGGCGACAAGATCATCGCGTTCACGGACAGCGAGGGGCGCACGCGCCTGCACCGCGCCTTCGCCTAGGTCGTCCCCCGGCCCCCGGCCCTCGCGGGCCGGGGCGCGGCGACGCTAGACGAGCAGCTCCTCGAGCGCGAGCTTGGGCACGTGGTGGGTCCAGGCGCCGGTGAGCGCGTCGCGCTCGCGCCAGTAGGCGAGACCGTGGGAGGTGTCGGCAGGCTCCAGCACCACGGTCTCGTCCGCGGCGGGCCAGCCCAGGGCGAGAATGACGAGCGGCTCGAGCTCGTCGGCGCGCGCCTCCAGGCCGATCGCCTCCATGAGGTGCGCGTCGAAGCTCGCCACCATGCAGCAGCCGAGGCCCGCGGCGCGCGCCGCGAGAGCCAGCGTCTGGGCCGCGATGCCCGCGTCCTGGTTGCGGATGGCGCTCTTGCGCGCGCCCGCGGGCCCGAGCACGCTCACGTAGGCAGTGGGCCGCGCGCCCTCCTCGGGGCCGTCCCAGTCCGCCAGCAGGCCCGCCCAGCGGTGGTGCGAGAGGACCGCGGCCACCTCGCCCGGCTCCGTGCTCAGGTGAAAGCGCAGCGTCTGGGTGTTGTTGCCCGTGGGCGCCAGGCGCGCCACGCCCACGAGCGCCTCCAGCAGCTCGCGCGGCACCGGCCGCGCCTCGTCGAAGCGCCGGTACGTCCGCGACGCCGCCACCAGCTCCCGCAGTCGCGCAAACTCGATTGTGTCCATGCTCGCTCCCTTCACCGCTGCCGCCTACCGCGCCGCCCCCCAAAGCGGGGCGTCGATCAGCCCCAGGCGCACGCAGGCGTTCCAGATGCCGTCGTCGTCCACGTGGTCGGTCACGTAGGTCGCCGCGACGCGGGCCTCGGGGTTGCCGTTGCCCATGGCCACCGAGGTGCCCACCACGCCGAACATGTCCACGTCGTTGCCGCCGTCGCCAAAGGCCACGCACTCGCGCGGGTCCAGCCCCAACGCGTCCATCACCAGGCGCACGCCCACGTCCTTGCCGCCGGCGTCGGGGATGACGTCGACGAACAGGTCGCTCCAGCGCGTGATCTTGCAGTGGCTCGTCTCGTCCAGGATCACGTGCTCGCTGCCCGGGGCGAGAAACGCGTTGAGCTGGTAGACCTCGTGGTCAAGGGCCTGCGCGACGTCGGCGGTCTCGTAGTGGTTGTGCGCGAGCTCGGCCAGGGCGCGCACGCGCTCGTCGATCCTGTTCACGTACATGCGCTCGCGCTCCATGAACAGGCAGGTGTAGAGCCCGCCCTGGACCTGGCGAACCGTCGTGGCCACGTCGTCGGGGTCGAGCGGGTTGGAGTGGATCGTCTTCCCGCCCACCTCGACGAGCTGGCCGTTGAAGGTGACGAGGGCGCCAAAGCCCGTGAGGTCCACGAGGTCGAGCAGGTAGCTCGTGCGCCCCGTGGCAAGGATCGGCATGACGCCCGCCTCGGCGAGCCGCGCGATCGCCTCGCGCGTGGAGGCCGGCTCGGTGCCGAGCCTGTGGCTGAGCATCGTGCCGTCCACGTCGAAGAAGGCGGCCCGCACGCGCGCGGGCGTCTTCCAGGGGCCGTCCGTCACCAGGTTCTTCTCGCTCAAAGCTCCTCCTCAGGCGAAGCAAAGGGACAGTCCCTTTGCGTCATTTGACGATTGACGATACGAAGGGGCCGCCCCCTCGCGTCACATGCCCGCCGCGGCGATCGCGGCCACGGCCTCGCGCAGCCGCTCTGGCGGCATGACGAGCGCCATGCGCACGAAGCCCTCGCCCGAGGGGCCGAAGCTCGCGCCCGGCGTCACGATCACGCCCGAGCGCTCCATGAGCTCGAGCGCAAAGGCCACCGAGTCGGTGCGCCCGCCCGGGATGCGCGCCCAGACGAACATCGAGCCGTGGGCGTTGGGGCGCTCCCAGCCCGCCTCCACGAGCGCGTCGCACAGGGCGTCGCGGCGCTCCTGGTAGAGCAGGCGCTGGCGCTCCACCGCCTCGCGCGGGCCGGTGAGCGCGGCCACCGCGGCGGCCTGCTCGGGGTAGAACATGCCGAAGTCGATCTGCGAGCGCAGCTTCCGCGCCGCCGCCACCACGTCCGGGCGGCCCACCAGAAAGGAGAGGCGCGCGCCCGTGACGTTGAAGGACTTGGAGAGCGAGAGGAACTCCACGCCCACCTCGAGCGCGCCCGGGTAGGCCAGGAAGCTGCCGCCCCTCTCGCCGTCGAAGACGATGTCGGAGTAGGCGTTGTCGTGGATAACGACGAGGTCGTGCTCGCGCGCGAAGGCGATGACCTCCTCGTAGACCTCCGGCGTGCCCACCGAGCCCACGGGGTTGGCCGGCAGCGAGACGATGAGGTAGCGCGCCGCGTCCGCCACGTCGGCCGGGACGTCGGCCAGGTGCGGCAGGAAGCCGTGCTCGGCCGTGAGCCGGTAGTAGGCCGGGCGCGCGCCGGCGAGCAGCGTGGCGTTCTGAAACACGGGGTAGCACGGGTCGGGCACCAGGGCTACGTCGCCGGGGTCACTCAGAGCGGCGCACACGTGCACGAGGCCCTCCTGCGTGCCGCGGCAGCTCATCACCATGTCCGGCGTGATGCCGCCCACCCCGTAGCGGTCCTCGTAGTAGGAGCACACGGCGGCGAGAAGCTCGTCGGTGTCGTGCAGGGAGTAGCGCCAGTTGGCCGGGTCGGCCGCGCTCTGGCGCAGGGCCTCGACCACGTGCGCGGGGGGCTCGAAGTCCGGCGTGCCCACCGAGAGGTCGAAGACGCGCCGGCCGGCCGCCTCGAGCTCGCGGCGGCGCGCCCCCAGCGCCGCGAACACCTCGTCGCCAAACAGGTCAAGACGCTGAGAGAACTCCATGGTCGCCCCTTCTCGCCGCATCGTTTCCCCGACAACTCTATCCCAACGCGCGGCGCGAGGGGCGCGGCGGCCCTCGCCGCCACCCGCGCGCCCGCCCGCGCCGCTCGCGGAAGCGCCCATGGACCCCCCACAAGAATTTGGGGAAATGCTTTTTGGAGACGCATTTTCCCTACCTGCGCGGACATGGGTTATCTACAGCACATCATCCGATTGTTTACAATATCTAGTGTTTTTCTCGGCCCTAGACCACTACTAGTTGTGCCATAGTAGTTCCCACGCACAAGCTAACGAGCGGGCGCGCCCACAGCGGCGCGCCCTTTCAGCGAAAGGGCAGGCCATGAAGATCATCAAGCGCAACGGCTCCGAGGTAACCTTCGACATCTCCAAGATCGAGAACGCCATCCGGGCCGCCAACGCCGAGGTGCCCGCCTCCGAGCGCCTCACCGAGCGCGAGGTCAAGTTCGCCTCCCTGAACGTCACCGACGAGTGCATGGAGGCCGGCCACACCGTCACCGTCGAGGAGGTCCAGGACCTCGTCGAGGACCAGCTCATGGCGCTCGACCACTTCGAGGTGGCCCGCAAGTACATCATCTACCGCTACGTGCAGAACCAGAAGCGCCACAAGAACACGACCGACGACAAGATCCTCGCGCTCATCGAGTGCAACAACGAGGAGGTCAAGCAGGAGAACTCCAACAAGAACCCCACGGTCGTCTCCGTCCAGCGCGACTACATGGCCGGCGAGGTCTCCAAGGACCTCACCATGCGCGAGCTGCTCCCCGCCGACATCGTGGAGGCCCACAACGAGGGCATCATCCACTTCCACGACTCGGACTACTTCGCGCAGCACATGCACAACTGCGACCTCATCAACCTCGAGGACATGCTGCAGAACGGCACGGTGATCTCCGGCACGCTCATCGAGCGCCCGCACAGCTTCTCCACCGCCTGCAACATCGCCACGCAGATCATCGCCCAGGTGGCCTCCTGCCAGTACGGCGGCCAGTCCATCTCCCTCACGCACCTCGCGCCCTTCGTGGACGTCTCCCGCAAGAAGATCCGCCGCCAGGTCGAGGCCGAGATGGAGGCCATCGACGCGCACCCCGGCCAGGACAAGATCGACCAGATCGTCGAGAGGCGCCTGCGCGAGGAGGTCGCCCGCGGCGTGCAGACCATCCAGTACCAGGTCGTCACGCTCATGACCACCAACGGCCAGGCCCCGTTCATCACCGTCTTCATGTACCTCAACGAGGCCAAGAACGAGCAGGAGAAGGCCGACCTGGCCCTGTGCATCGAGGAGATGCTCAAGCAGCGCTACCAGGGCGTCAAGAACGAGGAGGGCGTCTGGATCACCCCCGCCTTCCCGAAGCTCATCTACGTGCTCGAGGAGGACAACGTCGAGGAGGGCTCCCCCTACTTCTACCTCACCAAGCTCGCGGCCAAGTGCACCGCCAAGCGCATGGTGCCCGACTACATCTCCGAGAAGAAGATGCGCGAGTACAAGCTCTCCAAGGGCGAGACCGAGGGCAACGGCGACTGCTACACCTGCATGGGCTGCCGCTCCTTCCTCACCCCCGACCGCTCCGGCAACGGCTTTGACAACGTGGCCAAGGCCCTGAACTACGAGCCCGGCAAGCCCAAGTACTACGGCCGCTTCAACCAGGGCGTCGTGACGATCAACCTCGTGGACGTGGCGCTCTCCGCCCACCGCGACATGGACGAGTTCTGGAAGATCTTCGACGAGCGCCTGGAGCTCTGCCACCGCGCCCTGCGCTGCCGCCACGAGCGCCTGCTCGGGACCACCTCCGACGCCGCGCCGATCCTCTGGCAGTACGGCGCCCTCGCGCGCCTCGACAAGGGCGAGAAGATCGACAAGCTCCTCTACGGGGGCTACTCCACCATCTCCCTGGGCTACGCGGGCCTCTACGAGTGCGTCAAGGCCATGACGGGCCACAGCCACACCGACGCCGAGGCAACGCCCTTCGCCCTGGCCGTCATGCAGCGCATGAACGACAAGTGCGCGGAGTGGAAGGCCGCCGAGAACATCGACTACTCGCTCTACGGCACGCCGCTCGAGTCCACCACCTACAAGTTCGCCAAGTGCCTGCAGCGCCGCTTTGGCATCATCCCCGGCATCACGGACAAGGGCTACATCACCAACAGCTACCACGTCCACGTGACCGAGGAGATCGACGCCTTCACCAAGCTGCGCTTTGAGTCCGAGTTTCAGCGCCTCTCCCCCGGCGGGGCCATCTCCTACGTCGAGGTGCCCAACATGCAGGACAACCTCGAGGCCGTCATCTCCGTCATGCGCTACATCTACGACCACATCATGTACGCCGAGCTCAACACCAAGAGCGACTACTGCCAGGTCTGCGGCTACGACGGCGAGATCCAGATCGTGGAGGACGACGGCAAGCTCGTCTGGGAGTGCCCGCACTGCCACAACCGCGACCAGTCCAAGATGAACGTGGCGAGAAGGACCTGCGGCTACATCGGCACCCAGTTCTGGAACCAGGGCCGCACCGAGGAGATCCGCGACCGCGTGCTGCACCTGTAGGATTCGGGGCGGGACCGGGGGTAAGGCCCCGTGCTCAAACAGCTTGCTGCGCAAGAACTGCGCGCGGGACCTTACCCCCGGTCCCGCGCGCACTGCTATCGGGGCAGCACGCGGGCGCGCCTCAGCGCACCCCTCACGGTTCTTCTCGGTGGACTTGATTGGACTGATATAATGGACTGAATATGGTATCTGATTTGGTGCTTGATTGGGGAATCGATGACGCCCATATACTCTTCGGCGGCACTTAAGACGCGGCAGCGCGAGGTCAAGGACGCGGCGCGCGAGAACGTGGTGCACATCACCGAGAACGGCAACGCCGCCTTTGTCCTCATGAGCGAGGAGCTCTTCGAGCGCAAGCTCAGGGAGGCGGCCGAGGAGGCGGCCTACGAGGAGCGCATGCGCGCCTGCCTGCTCAACGGCGAGGACGACTTTGCGCACGGTCGCTACGTCGAGGGCGTTGACGCGTTTGACCGCGCGCTGGCAGAAAGGCTGGCCGCTCGTGGCTAGGCTCCTCTTCTCCAATCAGTTCCTGGACGACGCCGCAACGATCTGGTCCCCTCGCGTCAACGAGCACCTCCATGGCGTGCTGCGCATGATTGAGCGGTTCCCCGAGAGCGGGTCGGCCTGCCGGCGCGCCTCCATCACAGACCAGTTTGGACCGGGCGTTCGCACGTGCGCGATCAGCCCGTTCGACCTCGTCTACCGATACGACCGGGAGAGTGATACGGTCTATCTCTACGGCCTCGTCAACCAGAAAAGGGCAAGATGAACCTGGCAGAGGGACCGTCCCCTTGCCAACGGGAGCGAATATGAACTACGCGAACATCAAGTACTGCGACATCGCCAACGGGGTGGGCGTGCGGACCACGCTGTTTGTCTCTGGGTGCCGGCTGGGGTGCCCGGGCTGCTTCAACGAGGAGGCCTGGAGCTTCGAGGCCGGCGAGCCCTTCACGGACGCCGTCGCCGAGAAGGTCATGGACTCGCTCGACACGCCCTACGTCGACGGGCTCACCATCCTCGGCGGCGAGCCGATGGAGCCGGAGAACCAGGCCGGGCTCGTCGGCTTCCTGGAGGCGGTGCGCGAGCGCTTCGGCCAGACCAAGAGCATCTGGCTCTTCTCGGGACACACGTGGGATCAGCTGCGACCCGGCGGAGCGTGGAACCTCGGCGACGTCACGGACCGCATCCTCGACACGCTCGACGTGCTCGTGGACGGCCCCTTCGTCCAGGCCAGGCACGACATCACGCTGCGCTTCCGCGGCTCGTCCAACCAGCGGCTCATCGACGTGCCCGCCACGCTCGAGGCTCCCGGGGACGAGGTCGTCTGGTGGCGCGACGACCCGGTCTTCTCCACGCACACGATGGACTAGCCACACCGCCCACAGGTGGCCGCCCGCAGGCTCGATCCCTCCGCCTGCGGATACGTTCTCAAACTTTCATAGAACCGCCATCCGCCGAGCGCGCCACGAAGATTCGTGGAAGACAACGGTAAGACAGCCGTTCTCGCGAGCTGATAGCCTCCTTCGCACGTCGACTAGCGAAGGAGGAAGACATGGGCATGCACTGGAACGCGGGCGGGGACGTGGTGACGGCGGCGGTCGTCCCTTACTCCCACATGGACGAGGAGGACTCCGGCCTCTTCTACGACACGATGAACGCGCTGCTCGTCTACGCCAACCGACGCCTGCGCGTGGTCCGCGAGGACGAGCTCAGGGAGCGGCCCGGGGCGCCGCACATGCTCTACGAGCACGGGGGGCAGGTCGCGGAGGCCCTCTGGCGCCACCGCTCGCTCGTGGACGACTTCGTGCTCGAGAACCCCGCGGGCCTCGACGAGGAGCACCTCGCGTGCGCGCGGCCCTGGCGCCACGCGCTGCGCGACACCTTCACCTGCGTGGGCGCGAACGCGGACGCCGCCGCCTACATGAACCGCGACGCCGTCTTCGTCGTGGGGGCCATGCAGGACGACGCCGACGCGCACGTGCACGCCATACCCTCGCTCATGCTCCTCACCCTGCTTCCGTTCAAGGGGGGCATCGTGACCGACGGCAAGACGCTGCACATCTCGCAGAGCCCGGCCTCCTGGGCGGTGCCCCTCATGGCGCAGCGTGCGCGCGAGCTCGCCGGGAGCCGCCTCGTGTCCACGGCAGGCCAGCTGCTCGACTACGTCCGCCGCACGGAGGACGGGGGCAGCCGCGTGAACCGCCGCATCCAGAGGGCGGTCGACCGGGGCTTCGCGGACGGCACGCTGCTGTAGGGCGCGCGACGCTAGCTGTTGTGTGCCAATAGGTTGTTTACGCCGACGATGCGCGACATGGGCGGCAGGCCCCCGCACGCGCTGTGCGGACGGCTCCAATTGTAGTGCTCGAGGTAGGCCGGGAGGGCGTCCGCCCTCTCGGCCTCGCCGTCCCACGCCCGCCCGTACTGCCACTCCTGCGCGAGCGTCCGGTTCATGCGCTCGACCTTGCCGTTCTGCCACGGGCTGTACGGCCTGGTGTATATGTGGCGTACGCCCTCGGCGGCGAGCAGGGCGTTGAGCTCGCGGCTGCGGTACCCCGGCCCGTTGTCCGTCATGACCCGCTCGACCGCGACCCCGAGGCCGGCGAAGAAGGCAAGGCACCGTGCCATGAACGCCGAGCAGGTGCCCCTGCGCTCGTCGGGGAGGAGCTCGGCGTAGGCCACACGGGAGAAGTCGTCGACCGCGACGTGCAGGCAGGCCGCGCGCCGCCCGCCGGAGCCCCTGCCGTGGTCGAGCTCCGAGGCGCCGCGCGCCCTCCACCCGCCGCCGTCGGGGATGCGGGCGACCTTCTTCACGTCCACGTGGAGGAGCTCGCCGGGCCTCTCGCGCTCGTAGCGCACGGGCGTGACGGGCCCGCGGCGACGGGCCTCGCCCGTGACGCGGTCGACGTCGGCGAGCCTCGGAAGCCCCCTCCTCGCGACGATCCGCGCGCACGTCCTCGCCGGCACGCCCGTCACGGCGGCGAGCGCGAGCGGGGGGAGGAGCATGGACGAGCGCGCCTCGCAGACCGCCTCCTCGACCTCGGGAGGGGTGGACCTGGCGAGCCTGCGCGGCCTGCTCGGCCGGTCGGACAGCGGCTCGCCGCGCCGCGCGCGGGAGAGCCACTTGCTCGCGGTCTGCCTGCTCACGCCCATCTGGCGGGCGACGGCGGACACGCGCTCGCCCCCGGCGACCCGGGAGGCGAGCAGCTCCCGCCCCCTGGGCGTGAGCCTTGCGTTAGGATGCTGTGACATGGGAGGGCTCCCCTCGGCTGCAGATCTAGGCAATCCACAGCATGCGGGAGCCCTCCCTGTTTGTCACCCTCGGGGCGTAAACAACGTCTTGGCACTGAACAGCTAGCGCAGGCGCCTCTCCGCCGAGAAGAGCGCGGCCACGCGCTCCCCCGCCTCGTCCGGCGTGACGAACCGCTCGCCCACCGAGGCCGGGGAGCCGTAGCGCCCGTGGTAGTCCGACCCGCCGGTCACGAACAGGCCGAACTCCCCGGCCACCTCAAGGGCGCGCGGAATCTGACCGAACGAGGACGAAGCCCTTACGTCCCTTACACGACGCCGGCGGGAGGCCGAGGGCGGGAGGGCCTAGTCCTCGATGTGGCGGATGCTCGAGATTGCCCAGGTCAGGGCCGCGAGCGCAATCATCGCTGCGCCGGCGCCCACGAACCACGCCGGGGCGCCCACGGCATCGGAGAAGAGCGCGGAGACGGCGAGGCCCGCCACACGAGGGCGAGCGCGGGACCCCACGGGCGCCGCCCCCGGGCGCGCCTCTCCCGTCGGACATGCCGGCCCCCTACGCGTTGAAGACGTGCTCGTCCAGGCGGCGGAAGGCCTCCTGGACGCGCGAGAGCGGCAGCGCGAGGTTCACGCGGACGTGGCACGGACCGTGGAAGGCGCGGCCGTCCTGCCAGTAGACGCCCACGCGGTGACCGGCGCGCTGCAGCTCGTCGATGCCCACGCCGTGCTTCTCGCACCACTCTGAGCAGTCGAGGAAGAGCATGTAGGTGCCCTGCGGGCGGTACACGCCCACGCCCGGCAGACGCTCGGCGATGAAGTCGCAGGCCCAGTCCACGTTTCCGGCGATCACCTGGTTGAGCTCGTCGGCCCACAGCTGGCCCTCCGGCCCGTACGCGCCGATCAGCGCGTGCTGAGAGAGGACGTTCATGTGGTTGTAGTGGGTCTTCTTGCCCTTGGTGTCCACGCGGTCGCGCAGGTAATCGCTGTAGATCACGTGGTAGCTGCCCACGAGGCCGGCGAGGTTGAAGGTCTTGCTCGGCGCGTAGAGCGCGATGGTGCGCTCGCGGGCGTCGGCCGAGACGGACTGCGTGGGGACGTGCGTCACGCCGGGGCGCACGATGTCGGACCAGATCTCGTCCGAGACGACCACGCAGTCGTGGGCGCGGCAGATCTCCATGGCGCGCTCGACCTCCCAACGCTCCCACACGCGGCCGCAGGGGTTGTGCGGCGAGCAGAAAATCACGGCGTGGATGCGCTCCTGCTCGATGCGGCGCTCCATGTCCTCGAAGTCCATGCGCCAGACGCCGTCCTCGTCGCGCACGAGCGGCGAGTGCACGATTCTGAAGCCGTTGTCCTCGAGCGCGTGCGTGAAGCCCACGTAGGTGGGGCTGTGCACGAGCACGGGGTCGCCGGGAGCCGCAAAGGACGTGAGCGCGGAGACCACGCCGCCGAGCACGCCGTTCTCGTAGCCGATGTGGCGCGGCTCGAGGTCGCCCACGCCCTTGCGGATGCGGTGCCAGTCGATGATGGCCTGGTAGTACGCGTCGGACGGCTCGAAGTAGCCGAAGGTCGGGTACTCGAGGCGCTCCTCGATGGCGCGCTTGATAGAGGGCGCCACGGGGAAGTTCATGTCTGCCACCCACATGGGGATGGCGTCAAAGCCCTCCTCCGGCGCCGGGTAGCCCGAGCCCGGCTTGCCGATGGCGTCCACGGCAAGCGCGTCGTGCCCGCGCCGGTCGAGGATGGTGGTGAAGTCATAGGTCATGGGAACTCCTTCGTTGATGTGCCTCCCGCTAGGATACCCGGTGCCGCAAAAGCCCGTCAGTCCGGACAAAGGACGGGGCGCCGCTGTGCAAGGGGGCGGGGCCGGTGCATCCACCGGCCCCGCCGCACACATCGGTCAAAATGCCCCGCACCGAGCGCCCTACCCGAGCGCCTCCACGATCTTGTCACCCATGGCGGAGGTGCCGAGGACGCGATCGGCCGGCGTGGCATCGTCGGCGATGTCGACCGTGCGCCAGCCCCCGTCGAGCACGCGCGTGACCGCGGCGGCCAGCTCGTCGGCGGCCTCGTCCATGCCAAAGCTGTAGCGCAGCATGAGCTCCACCGAGAGGATCTGGGCGATGGGGTTGGCGATCCCCTGCCCCGCGATGTCCGGCGCCGACCCGTGGCTCGGCTCGTAGAGCGCCGTGCCGTCGCCCAGGCTCGCGGAGGCGAGCATGCCAAGCGAGCCCGTGAGCATGGAGGCCTCGTCGGAAAGGATGTCGCCGAAGGTGTTCTCGGTCACCAGGACGTCGAACTGCGCCGGCCGCGCGATGAGCTGCATGGCCGCGTTGTCCACGTACATGTCCTCGAGCGTGACGTCCGGGTACTCGGCGGCGATGCGGTGCGCCACCTCGCGCCACATGCGGGAGGTGTCGAGCACGTTGGCCTTGTCCACCGAGTGCACCACGCCCCGGCGGCGGCGCGCCGCGTCGAAGGCCCAGCGCACCACGCGGTCGACCTCGTACTCGCTGTACTCCAGCACGTCGCGCGCGTACTCGCCGCGCGTGCCGCCCGGGCCCGCGCCCTCCACGCCCATCGTGCGCTCGTGCCCGCCAAAGTAGAGGCCGCCCGTGAGCTCGCGCACGATGATGAGGTCGACACCGCTGAGCACCTCGGGCTTGAGCGTCGAGGCGCCGATCAGCGCGTCGAACATGCGCACCGGGCGCAGGTTGAGGTAGAGGCCCAGCTGTTTGCGGATGGCGAGAAGCCCCTGCTCGGGCCGCACGGCACCAACGCGCGTGTCGGTCCACTTGGGCCCGCCCACCGCGGCGAGAAGAACCGCGTCCGCCGCGCGCGCCGCGCTCAGGGTGGCCTCCGGCAAGGCGGAGACCGGGCCGCCCGCCTCGGACGTGGCGTCGATGGCCGCACCGCCGATGAGCTGGTCCTCGCAGACGAACTCGACGTCGTGGCGCGCGCCCACGGCCGCGAGGACCTTCTTGGCCTCGGCGATGATCTCCGGGCCGATGCCGTCTCCCGGCAGGGTGCAGATGCGATAGGTCTTGGCCGCCATGGTTAGTTGTCGCCCTTCTCGGCCATGACGCGCTTGGTGCGCGCGACGAGGCCGCCGTCGTTGATGATCTCCTGGATGAACGGCGGGAACGGCTGCGCGTGGAAGACGGCGCCCGTGGTCTCGTCCGTGATGGTGCCGGTGTCCGCGTCGACGGAGACCACGTCACCCTCGGAGATGGCGTCGGCGGCCTCCGGGCACTCGAGGATGGGCAGGCCCATGTTGATCGAGTTGCGGTAGAAGATGCGCGCGAAGCTCTTGGCTATGACGCAGGAGACGCCGGCGGCCTTGATGGCCACGGGCGCGTGCTCGCGCGAGGAGCCGCAGCCGAAGTTCTCGTCCGCCACGACGATGTCGCCGGGCTGCACGCGCGTGGTGAACGTGGTGTCGAGGTCCTCGAAGCAGTGGCGCGCGAGCTCCGCCGGGTCCGAGGTGTTGAGGTAGCGCGCCGGGATGATGACGTCGGTGTCGATGTCTCGCCCGTAACGGAAGACCGTTCCCCTGAACTGCATGGCTTTCCTTTCTTGTCAGGTGCCCGGGTCGTGGGACATGCCCCGTGCTCAAACAGCTTGCTGCGCAACAACTGCGCGCGGGGTATGTCCCACGACCCCCGCGAAGACGTGCAGAAAACAAAGGCGGTAAGAGGGCACGCCGAGCCGGACCGCCGTCGCGGGCCGCCCCGCCCTGCCCCGCCGCCGCTACGGAGCCGGCGACCGGGGCCCTTCTCGCCCAGCGACTTTTGCGAAGCAACGAGCTGGCGAGAAGGGCCCGGTCGCCCGGCCCTCGTTACAGGTCGCTCGGCAGGGCGATGTGGCCCGCGACGGCCGAGGCGGCCGCGACGGCGGGACTCGCCAGGTAGACCTCGGAGGTGGGGTCGCCCATGCGGCCGACGAAGTTGCGGTTGGTGGTCGAGACGCACTTCTCGCCCGCCGCGAGGATGCCCATGTAGCCGCCCAGGCACGGCCCGCACGTGGGCGTGGACACCACGCAGTGCGCGTTCACGAAGATGTCCATCAGGCCCTCGTGGACGCACTCGAGCCAGACGCCCTGCGTGGCGGGGATGACGATGCAGCGCACGCCGTCGGCCACGGTGCGGCCGCAGAGCACCTCGGCGGCCGCGCGCATGTCCTCGATGCGGCCGTTGGTGCAGCTGCCGATCACGACCTGGTCGATCTTGATGTGGCGGCTCTCGGTCACGGGGTGGGTGTTGCTCGGCAGGTGCGGCCAGGAGACGCAGGGCACGATGTCGGCCGCGTCGATGTGGATGACCTGCTTGTAGCGGGCGTCGGCGTCCGGGTGGTACTCCACGAAGGCTCGCTGGGTGCGGCGACTCACGTACTCGCGGCACTTGTCGTCCACCTCGAAGAGGCCCGCCTTGCCGCCGGCCTCGATGGCCATGTTGGCGATGGTGAGGCGGCCCTCCACGGAGAGCGCCTCGATCGTGGAGCCCGCGAACTCCATCGCGCAGTAGAGCGCGCCGTCCACGCCGATCTTGCCGATCACGTGGAGGATGACGTCCTTTGCGCTGGCGCCCTCGGGCAGCTCGCCGTCGACGACGATGCGGATGGTCTCGGGCACCTTGAACCAGGCGCGGCCGGTGGCCATGCCCACGCCCGCGTCGGTCGAGCCCACGCCGGTGGAGAACGCTCCGATGCCGCCGTAGGTGCAGGTGTGCGAGTCCGCGCCGATCACGAGGTCGCCGGGCACCACGATGCCGCGCTCGGGCAGGAGCGCGTGCTCGATGCCCATGCACCCCTGCTCGAAGTAGTGCGTGATCTGGTGCTCGTGGGCAAAGTCGCGCGTGACCTTGGTCTGCTCGGCGCTCTTGATGTCCTTGTTGGGCGCGTAGTGGTCCGGCACGAGGCAGATCTTGTCGCGGTCGAAGACGCCGGCGCCGATCTCGCGCACCGTCTTGATGGCGATGGGCGCCGTGATGTCGTTTGCGAGCACGAGGTCCAGGTCACACTCCACGAGCTGCCCCGGGACGACCTCCTCCAGCCCCGCGTGCGCCGCGAGGATCTTCTCCGCCATGGTCTGGCCCATGTCTCTCCTTCCGATGAGCTGGCGGGAGGTTGTCCCCGTGCTCAAACAGCTTTGCTTCGCAAAGAACTGCGCGCGGGAACAACCTCCCGCCAGCGGCAGCTCGATACAGCTTTCTACAACGTAAGACTTGCTTCCAACACTTCCGGTAAGAGCCAAGCGACAAGGACGTGAACGCCCGTCGCGGCAACGTCAGTGTAGGCCGTTCGGGGCGAGGTTTTTCTCGCCCAGCGACTTCTGAGCGTAGCGAAGTGAGCTGGGGAGAAATACCTCGCCCCCGCCCGACCGGACTACCTTCCTTCCTTCGAGCGCGTGGTCTGGATCATGCGGTTGATGGCGTTCACGTACGCCTTCGCGCTCGACACGATGATGTCGTTGTCCGCGCCGCGTCCGGTGTAGACGCGCCCGTCGTCGGCCGTGATGCGCACCGTGACCTCGCCGATCGCGTCGATGCCGCGGGTGATGGCCTTGACGGAGAACTCCGCGAGGTCGCCGTGGACCGCCACGACCTTGTCGATGGCCTGGTAGGCGGCGTCGACGGGGCCGGTGCCCGTGGCGGCCACCACGTGCTTGACGCCGAGCTCGTCGGTGATGGTGGCCGTGGCGGTGGGGATGAGCGGGTCGCCGCAGCTCACCTGCAGCGCGTCCAGGGTGTAGACGGCCGCAACGTCACGCTGGCGCTCCTGGACCATGGACTCGAGGTCCTCGTCGTAGACCTCCTTCTTCTGGTCGGCGATCTCCAGGAAGCGCTCGTAGAGCTGGTCGAACTCGGCGTCCTCGAAGGTGTAGCCGAGCTCGGCCAGGCGGTGGCGCAGCGCGGCGTGGCCGCTGCGGGCCGAGAGGATGATCTCGGAGCCGGCCGCGCCCACGTCGGCGGGGTCGATGATCTCGTAGGTGTTGCGGGCCTTGAGCACGCCGTCCTGGTGGATGCCGGAGCTGTGCGCGAAGGCGTTGGCGCCCACGATGGCCTTGTTGGCCTGCACGCTCATGCCCGTGATGCGGCTGACGAGGTGACTCGCGCGCGTGAGCTCGGTGGTCACGATGTCGGTGTGGGCGTCCAGCTCCTCGCCGTGCATCCTGATGGCCATGACGACCTCCTCGAGCGCGGTGTTGCCGGCGCGCTCGCCCAGGCCGTTGATGGTGCACTCGATCTGGCGGGCGCCGTTCTTCACGCCCTGCAGCGCGAGCGCCGTGGCCATGCCCAGGTCGTTGTGGGTGTGCACCGAGATGATCACGTTCTCGATGCCGATGACGTTGTCGCTAAGGCTCTTGATGCGCGCGCCGAAGGCCTCCGGCATGGAGTAGCCCGTGGTGTCGGGGATGTTGACCACGGTTGCGCCCGCGTCCACGGCGGCCTGGATCACGCGGATGAGGAAGTCCTGGTCGGAGCGGCCGGCGTCCTCGGCGTAGAACTCGACGTCCTCCACGTACTTCTTGGCGTAGGAGACGCAGTGGCGGGCGCGCTCGATGCACTCCTCCTCGCTGATGCGCAGCTTGTCGCGCAGGTGGCTCGGCGAGACGCCCAGGCCCGTGTGGATGCGCGGGCGCTTTGCGCAGGCCAGCGCCTCCGCCGCGCGGTCGATGTCCTTGTCCACGGCGCGCGTGAGGCCGCAGACCACGCAGGAGTCCCCGGCCAGCCGGCCGATCTCCTGCACCGAGCGGAAGTCGCCCGGGCTGGAGATGGGAAATCCCGCCTCGATCACGTCGACGCCCATGCGGATGAGCTGCTGGGCCACCACGAGCTTCTCCTCGGTGTTCATGGAGGCGCCCGGCGACTGCTCGCCGTCGCGCAGCGTGGTGTCAAAGATGTGGATCTTCCTGGTCATGTGCGTGCCTTTCTCGTCTGGGCGGGGCCGTCGCGGCCCCTCTGGGAGTCCGCAGAAAAAAGTGCCCCGCCCCCTGGGGAGGCGGCGGCACGGACGCGCGCGCAAGGGCGTGCGGGATGGCCCTAGCGCGCGCTGGCTAGCGAGAGTAGGCCGAGAGCGAGAAGGTCGAGCACGTACCCGGAAAAACTAGCGTCTGCCATCTGGCGCCCTGCCATGCCCAACCTCCCTCGTCTCACGCGCCCCCGACGGGCGCAGCTTGAGCGCAGTTTGGCACAGTTGGCGCCCCGCGCGCGGAACGGTATCTGGCCGGAAACAATCGAATCCACAGACGGTCTCGGGCGCCGCGCGGACGGCGCGGCCGGGCCGAGCGGACAGACGACGGTCCCCGCGGCGGCTAGAATGGGGCGAGAAGAACCTCGATGACGGGAGACCCCATGATCCGCCTCATCGCAAGCGACCTCGACGAGACCCTGCTCGACTCCAACCACCGCATCTGCGAGCGCAACCGGCGCGCCGTCGCCGCCGCGCGCGAGCTCGGCGTGCGCTTCGTCCCGTGCACCGGCCGCCCTGGCGACTCCGTGGCCGGCGACCTCGAGGTCCTCGGGCTCGCAGGACGTCGCGGCGAGTACGTGATCTCCTTCAACGGCGGCGTCATCACCGAGAACTGCGGCGGGCCCGCGCTGCGCACGGCCCGTCTCGACCACGCGCACGCCGACGCGCTCTACCGGCGCGGAACGGCCCTCGGCCTGTGCGTCCACGTCTACACGCTCGACACCGTGTGGGTCGCGAACTACGTGGACGCGGAGCGCGCCCACATCGAGGGCCGCATGAACATCCGCGAGACCTCCGCGCCCACGCTCGACTTCCTCGCCGGGGACACCGTGGTCAAGGTGCTCTACATGAGCCTCGACATGGCCGAGCTGCGCCGCGTGGCCGCCGACCTCGCCGCCGAGGGCCTCACGGACGGCCTCGACGTGGCCTACTCCTCCAACCGCTACCTCGAGTTCAACGCGCCGGGCGTCAACAAGGGCGCCGGCCTCATGGAGCTCGCCGCGCGGCTCGGCATCGCGCGCGAGGAGGTCATGGCCATAGGGGACAACTCCAACGACGTGCCCATGCTACGCGCGGCCGGGATCGGCGTGGCGGTGGCCAACGCGAGCGAGGAGGCCCGCGCCGCCGCGGGCTACGTCTGCGAGGCGGACAACGACGCCGGCGGGGTCGCCGAGGCCATCGAGCGCTTCGTGCTCGGCGCGTAGGGCGCCGCCGGGGACGGGGGTCGGCCCGCCGCCGCACCGTGATACGATGGTCCCACGAGCCGAGCACAGGGCGGTGATTCCCATGCAGGAGGGCGTTTTGCGACAGGTGGGCGCGGACCTCGTCGGGACGGCGGGCTCTCTTGCCCTTGCCCTCCTCGTTGGCACCGGGGCCCCGTGGGGCCTCGAGGTCGTCGCCGTCCCGCTGCTCGGGATGGCCCTCATGTACTGCTTCCGCCGCTTCGCGGCCCGTCAGGCGGCCACGCTGCACGGCGCGCTCGCCCAGAGCTTCCTGGGCTTCTACCTCGTGCACGTGACGGGAAGCCTCGCGGGGACGGAGGCGGCGCTTCTCGCAGGCGCCCTCTTCTGCCTGGGCGTCGCCGCCTTCCGGGCGTGGGCGGGGCGCCCCGCCCGCAGGTCGTCCTGACGACCGGCCTACTCCCAGGCGGCGCGGCCCATCGTGCGGAAGCGCTCGATCATCTCGCCGGTGAGGCTCGCGCGGTCGCCCACGCGCTCGAGCGGCATCTCGGAGCGCGTGAACCAGCGCGCCTCCTTGAGCTCGGAGTGGTCCACGGCCAGCTCGGACGACCCGTCCACCTCGCACCAGAAGCCGACCATGAGGGTGTCGGTGAAGCTCCACGGCTGGCTCTTGTAGAAGCGCAGGTTCTTGACGGAGAGCCCCACCTCCTCCATCACCTCGCGGCGCACGGTGTCCTCGAGCGGCTCGCCGATCTCGGTGAAGCCGGCCACGAGCGCCCAGAGCGCGGTGGTGCGGCCGGCGTAGCGCGTGAGCACCACGGCGTCGTCGGCGGGGTCGTCGCCCAGCCGCACGACGGCGCAGATGACGCCCGGGCAGATCTTGGGGTAGACGATCCGCGCGCACTCCGGGCACACGATCTCGCGGCTCGCCGGCGCGAGCTCGGTCGGCGCGCCGCAGCGGCCGCAGTAGCGGTTCTCGCGGTACCAGCGGTCCAGCTGGGATGCGGTGGCGGCGGCAAAGAGCAGGTGCGCGGGCTCGGCGCGGCGCAGCCAGTTGACGGACTCGTAGGCAAAGCCGGCCGGCGCGGCCACGCGCTCGTCGAGCGCCAGGAAGAAGCGCTCCTCCCCCAGCGAGAAGAGATAGGTCGCCTGCGTGGGGCGCCGGGCGTAGTCCGCCGCGCGGGGCAGCTCGATGACCTCGCCGGAGTCCCCCGCGTCGGCGTCGGTGCCGCCCACGTGGGTCACGCGCGTGAGGCACCCCCCGGCAAAGAAGTGCAGCAGGTAGTCGGAGTCGGCCGGCTCGTTCGGCTCGAAGTGGTTGTCGAAGGCGTGTCCCGCACCAAGGTCCTGGATCATTCCGTCCCCTTTTCGTCCGCGTCCCCCGCGGCGCGCGAGTTCCGGACGCTTTCGCCCGCCAAACCGTCCGCAAGCCGCACGCGCCACCAGCACGTGCAGGTTACGGACGCTCCAGCCCGTCAGAGCGTCCGGAAGCCGCACGTTCTTCTCGCCTGCCGGCCCGGCCGCTCAAGAGCTCGCTCACGAGCACCGCGACGAAGATCGTCCCAAAGCCCACGGCGATCCTCGGCGTCACGAGCTCGTCGTAGAAGAGCACGCTCGCCACGACGGCAAAGACGCTCTCGAGCGACAGCAGCAGCGACGCCTGCGCCGGCGGCACGTGCGCCTGGCCGAGGTTCTGCAGCACCATGCACACGCACGAGGAGAGCAGCACGAGGTAGGCGAGCGAGGCCCACACGTCCGGGCTCGCAAAGACCTCGGGCGCCGGGGGCCGCTCGAGGACGAGCGCCGTGCCAAAGGCCACGAGCGCGCTGACCGCGAGCTGCACCACCGTGAGCGTCATGACGTCGTGGGCGGACGAGAAGCGCGCCACGAGCACGATGTGCACCGCGAAGAGCACCGCCGCGACGAGCGTCATCCAGTCGCCGCGGCTCATGTCGAGCGAGAGGTCGTCGCCGAGCGCCACGAGGCCCACGCCCACGATGGCGAGAAGGGCGGCGATCACGTTGTTGCCCCCGGGGCGCCGGCGCGTGACCACCCAGTTGATGAACGGGGTCATCACGCAGTAGGTGGCGGTGAGAAAGGCGTTGCGCCCGTGCGTGGTGTCGTCGAGCCCGAGGTTCTGCACCACGAACGCCGCGCCCGAGGCCAGGCCAAGGACGGCGCCCATGAGCAGGTGGCTGGCGTCCAGGTTGTCGCGTAGCGTGCGCCAGAAGAGCGCCCCCACGATCACCGCGGAGGCGGCGAAGCGGATGCCCATGAGCCACGCCGGGGGTATCACGTCGAGCGTGTCCTTCATCACGACGAACGAGCCGCCCCAGATGGCCGCGCACGCGGCCAGGGCGAGCTTCCAGACTCCGACGGGTATGTTCCTCCTGCTGCTCACGGGGCGCGATTATAGCAGCTCGCCGCCTCCGTGCGTCGGGTGGGGCTCCGGGGCGCGTCCGAGGCCAGATTCATGCCACTCCGCCCTTCTCGCCGACGCGTTTTGCCGTAAACTTAGAGACGGGCTGGCCGTTTTGGCCGCCGCATGGCTCTGACCGGCCTGAGGGGGTCGGTTCGTTCGCGTCGGCGCTCGCCGGCAAGGGAATTCTGGAGAGGAGCATTACATGCAGTATTCCGCAGAAGTCGAGAATATGTGCCCCGTCGCCAAGGGCGCATATCACGGCCCCGCGCCCATCCCCGAGGAGGGCAAGTGGGTCCAGGCCAAGGAGATCTCTGACATCTCCGGCCTCACGCACGGTGTGGGCTGGTGCGCGCCCCAGCAGGGTGCCTGCAAGCTCACCCTCAACATCAAGGAGGGCGTCATCGAGGAGTGCCTCGTCGAGACCCTCGGCTGCTCGGGCATGACCCACTCCGCGGCCATGGCCTCCGAGATCCTCCCGGGCAAGACCATCCTCGAGGCCCTCAACACCGACCTCGTCTGCGACGCCATCAACGTCGCCATGCGCGAGCTGTTCCTCCAGATCGTCTACGGCCGCTCCCAGACCGCCTTCTCCGAGGACGGCCTGCCCGTCGGCGCCTCCCTCGACGACCTCGGCAAGGGCCTGCGCTCCCAGGTCGGCACCATGTTCGGCACCAAGGTCAAGGGCGCCCGCTACCTCGAGCTCGCCCAGGGCTACGTCACCCGCATGGCGCTCAACGACAAGAACGAGATCGTGGCCTTCGAGTTCCTGAACCTCGGCAAGTTCACCGACGCCCTCAAGAACGGCACGTCCCCCGAGGATGCCATCGCCGGCGCCATGGGCCACTACGGCCAGTGGGACAACGCCGCCAAGTACATCGACCCGCGCACGGACGAGGAGACCCACACGGTCGCCAACGTCTTCCCCGTTCACGAGTAGAAAGGGAGGGAAAACCAAATGGCAGTTTCGTTTGAGGGCTATGAGCGCCGCATCGACAAGATCAACAAGGTGCTCGCTGAGAACGGCATCTCCTCCCTCGAGGAGGCCGAGCAGATCTGCCTCGACAAGGGCGTGAACCCGCGCGAGATCGTCGAGGGCGTCCAGTCCATCGCGTTCGAGAACGCCAAGTGGGCCTACGTCTGCGGCTGCGCCATCGCCATCAAGAAGGGCGCCAAGAGCGCCTCTGAGGCCGCTTCCATGATCGGCGAGGGCCTGCAGGCCTTCTGCGTCCCCGGCTCCGTCGCCGAGGACCGCAAGGTCGGCAAGGGCCACGGCGACCTGGGCGCCATGCTGCTGGGCGACGACACCGAGTGCTTCGCCTTCCTGGCCGGCCACGAGTCCTTCGCGGCCGCCGAGGGCGCCATCGGCATCGCGCTCAACGCCAACAAGGCCCGCAAGAAGCCGCTGCGCGTCATCCTGAACGGCCTCGGCAAGGACGCCGCCCAGATCATCGCCCGCATCAACGGCTTCACCTACGTGAAGACCCAGTTCGACTACTTCACGAGCGAGCTCAAGGTCGTGGAGACCATCCCGTACTCCGACGGCCCGCGTGCCGCGGTCAACTGCTACGGCGCCGACGACGTCCGCGAGGGCGTTGCCATCATGTGGCACGAGAACGTGGACATCTCCATCACCGGCAACTCCACCAACCCCACGCGCTTCCAGCACCCCGTTGCTGGCACCTACTTCAAGGAGCGCGTGCTCGCTGGCAAGAAGTACTTCTCCGTGGCCTCCGGCGGCGGCACCGGCCGCACGCTGCACCCGGACAACATGGCTGCCGGCCCCGCCTCCTACGGCATGACCGACACCATGGGCCGCATGCACTCCAGCGCCCAGTTCGCCGGCTCCTCCTCGGTGCCCGCGCACGTCGACATGATGGGCCTCATCGGCATGGGCAACAACCCCATGGTCGGTGCGACCGTCGCCTGCGCCGTTGCCGTCAACGCCGCGCTCAACGGCTAGGACCGAGCCTCACAGGCACCTTCGGGGCCGTCACCCTCTGGGGTGGCGGCCCCTTCTCTTGTGGCGACGCCGCACCGTCCTTCTCGCCCCGCCCGACCGCACAAATCCCAAATTGTGCGGCCGCCAGGCATCCGGCGCATAAGGCACAACGTCGGTCACATATCACCCGGGGAGCCTCTTTTTCTACGTGAGTGGGCGTATACAATCGGTGAACGGTAGCTGATTTTGTCCGAGAACGTTCCCGTTCACGCCGGCGCGCCTTCCCAGATGTGATAATCTCCCACTTGGTCTGCATTCAACCGAGAGGGAGGACTGCCCCATGAGCCCCTGCTGCTCCATGACCTCAAGTGCCGCCGACCTTGACCTCGCCCGCGCCCTGCTCATCGCCAACAAGGACGCCACCTGCGTCGCCGTGCGCGGCGAGGAGATCCACGTCATCACCGAGAGCGGCGTCAAGCCCCTGCTCAAGATGGTCATGGACGGTCACAGCCTCAAGGGCTTCTCCGTTGCCGACAAGGTCGTTGGCAAGGCCCCAGCGCTGCTCTACGCGGTCCTCGGCCCCAACGCGGTCTTCTCCCCCGTCATGTCCTGGACCGGTCGCGCGGTTCTTCTCGCCGCTGGCATCGCCACGAGCTACGACCAGCTCGTCCCCCACATCCAGAACCGCGCCAAGACCGGCCAGTGCCCCATGGACGCCTCCGTCCAGGGCGTCTTTGACCCCTACGAGGCGGTCGGCGTGCTCGAGTCGCGCGCCGCTCAGATGGACATCAGCCTCTAGGTCTCTCGCACCTAACGCCAAGCGCCACGTTCCGCTCGCCCGGCGAGAAAAACGTGGCGCTTTTTCATGCCCATGAACGGGGTGCTCCGCCCTAGAGGATGTTCCAGATGGCGAGAAGGGCCAGAATCACCAGGCCGAGAAACACGACGTAGACAAGACCCACCAGCAGCCCCGCCTTGAGCGCCCCGAGCGCCATCCAGAGGCGCTCGGTGGTGGTGAACCTTACGTCGGGCTCGCGGCGGCGCGCGGGGGCCTCGGCGCGAGGACCCTCGCGGCGCGGCGGCCTCCCGGCGCCAAAGAGCGACGGCCGCTCAACGCCGCTCATGTCGGCGATGACGCGGCCGTCGTCCTCGAAGTCGTCCTTGCGCGTTTCGCGGCGACCCAAGGCTCGCTTCCCTACTCGTCGTAGAGGTGGCAGGACACGAAGTGACCCGGCTCGAGCTCGCGCTGCTCGGGCACGACTTCGCGGCAGCAGTCCTTGGCAAACGGGCAGCGGGTGTGGAACTTGCAGCCCTTGGGGGGGTTGGCCGGCGAGGGGATGGAGCCCTCGAGCACGATGCGGTTCTGCTTGGCCTTGGGGTCCGGGATGGGAATGGCCGAGAAGAGCGCCTTCGTGTACGGGTGCAGCGGGTTGCGGAAGATGTCGGAGGTGTAGCCGTACTCGACCATGCCGCCGAGGTACATGACGCCCACCGCGTCGGAGATGTGCTCGACGACGGAAAGGTCGTGGCTGATGAAGAGGTAGGTGAGCCCACGCTCCTCCTGCAGGTCGTGCAGGAGGTTGATGATCTGGGCCTGGATGGAGACGTCGAGGGCTGAGACGGGCTCGTCGCAGACGATGAACTCGGGGTTGAGCGCGAGCGCGCGGGCGATGCAGATGCGCTGGCGCTGGCCGCCGGAGAACTCGTGCGGGTAGCGCATCTTGTGGTACGGCTGCAGGCCGCACTCCTCCATCACGTGGTCGATGTAGCCGTCGAGCTCGTTTTTGGGCACGAGGTTGTGCTCGCGCACGGCCTCGCCGACGATCTCTGAGATCGGCAGGCGCGGGCTGAGGCTCGAGTACGGGTCCTGGAAGATGATCTGCATCTTGGTGCGCAGCTCGTGCATCTCCTTGTGGCTGAGGTCATAGACCTCGCGCCCGTTGAAGAGCACCTGACCGCCGGTCTTCTCGCCGGCGAGGCGAAGGATCGTGCGGCCGGTGGTGGACTTGCCGCAGCCGGACTCGCCGACGAGGCCCATCGTGTGGCCACGGCGAAGCTTGAAGGAGACGCCGTCGACGGCCTTGACGAAGCCCTGCACGCGGTTGAGCATGCCGCCCTTGATGGGGAAGTACTTCTTGAGATCGTTGACCTCGAGGATGATGTCGTCGGAAGCGGGGGTGGCGCTCGCCTTGGCGGCCTGGGCCTCCGCAGTGGTGTTCGTGGAAGTCATGGCTACTTGCCCTCCCCCTCGTTCTCGCCGCTCGCGATGAGCTCGTCGAGCACGGCCGCGGTCTCGTTTGCGGCGTCGGCCGTCGCGTTGTCATAGTAGCGGTAGCAGCTCACCTCGTGCGTCGGGGAGAGCCTCACCATGTGCGGGTACTCGCCCTCGCAGGCGTGCACGCACAGCTCGCAGCGGTCCTTGAAGTAGCAGTAGTTGGGCATGTCGACCGGGTTGGGGACCTTGCCCGGGATGGAGTAGAGGCGCTCGACCTTCTTGCCCACGACGGGCTTGGAGGCCATGAGGCCGATGGTGTAGGGGTGCGCCGGGTGGTCGAAGATCTCCTCGGCGGTACCCTTCTCCACGATGCGGCCGGCGTACATGACCACCACGAAGTCGGCCATCTCGGCCACGACGCCCAGGTCGTGGGTGACGAGGATGATCGAGGAGTTGATCTTGTCCTTGAGGGAGCGCAGGAGGTCGAGGATCTGCGCCTGGATGGTCACGTCGAGGGCCGTGGTGGGCTCGTCCGCGATGATGATGCGCGGGTTGCAGGCGAGCGCGATGGCGATCATGATGCGCTGGCGCATGCCGCCGGAGAGCTCGTGCGGGTACATCCCGTAGACGCCCTCGGAGTTGGCGATGCCCACGGTCTCGATCATCTCGATGGCGCGCGCACGGATCTGCTCCTTGGACCAGTCCTTGCCGTCGTGGAGGGCGATGACCTCCTCGATCTGCTCGCCGACCTTGAAGACGGGATTGAGGGAGGTCATGGGCTCCTGGAAGATCATCGAGACCTCGGAGCCGCGGATCTTCTGCATGGCCTCCTCGGGGGCCTTGGTCACGTCGATGGCGTGGTCGCCGAGGTTGAGGCGGATCGAGCCGCCGGTGACCTGACCCTGCGGGCGCTGCAGGAGCTGGATGAGCGAGAGGCACGTGACGGACTTGCCGCAGCCCGACTCGCCCACCACGCCCACGGTCTTGCCGACCGGCACGTCGTAGGTCACGCCGTCAACGGACTTGACCACACCGGTGTCGGTGAAGAAGTAGGTGTGGACGTCGTCGAACTCGACGGCGTTGGCCGGGTCGCGCATCTCGCAGGCGTACTCGGACGGGTCCACGTTCTTGCGCTTGCGCTGCTTCTCGTAGCCCTGCGTGATCCGGCGGTTCTCCTTGGTGATCTTGCGGGACTCGCTGGCGGAAAGGTAGCCCGCCTCGTCCTTCTTCTTGCTTCCAAACATGTGGCTGCTCCTCTCTGCCCTAGCGGTTCATCTTCGGGTCGAAGGCGTCGCGCAGGCCGTCGCCGACGAAGTTGAAGCCGAGAACCGCGAGCAGCAGGCAGATGCCGGCGGGAATCCAGATGAACCAGTAGTTGGTCATGACGTAGGCGTTGTTGACGTCGGAGATGATGTTGCCCCAGGAGGCGAACGGGAACTTGACGCCCAGGCCGAGGAACGAGAGCGTGGCCTCGGTGATGATCGTGGAGCCGAGGCTCATGGTGCAGGACACGATCAGCTGCGGCATGACGTTGGGGATGAGGTGACGGATGATGCGGTGCGGGACCGAGATGCCCGTGGCCTCGGTGGCGAGCATAAACTCCTGCTCGCGCAGCGAGAGGATCTGGCCGCGCACGAGACGCGCGATCGAGGGCCACGACAGGAAGCCGAGCACGAGCATGAGGTAGATCATGCGCGTCCAGGAGTCCAGGCGCAGCGAGTCCATCGCGGAGCCAAGGATGATGATGATCGGCATCGAGGGCAGGCAGTAGAACACGTCGACGATGCGCATGATGAGGTTGTCGACCCAGCCGCCGAAGTAGCCGGAGATGCCGCCCATGATGACGCCCAGGCCGGCGGCGATAAAGACGACGATGAAGCCGATGATCAGCGAGACGCGGCCGCCGTACATGAGGCGCGTGAGCATGTCCATGCCGTTGCCGTCGGTGCCGAGCCAGTGCTCGGCGGACGGGCTCGCGTAGCGGTCGTAGACCGTGTTGGTGGTGGTCTCGGTCACGTTGTAGACGGAGCTGTAGGCATCGTAGGAGATGCTGTAGGTGTGCTCGGAGCCGTCCTCGGCGGTGTAGGTGACCTCGGAGGCGTCGGTCTCGACGGCGGCGAGAAGCGCGGCGCGCAGGTCGTCGGGAATCTGCGTGTTGCCGTCGGCGGAGGAGATGGCGAACGGGCTCACGGTGGCCACGACGGTACCGGAGGCGTCGGTCACGTCTCCGACCTCGTTGACCGAGTAGCTCTGGCCACCGTACTCGAAGGTGCCGAGCGTGTCGATCTGGGTCTGGTCGGCGTCGACGGCCTCACCCTCGGCCGGTGCCTCCTCGCCGCTCGCGGCGTCGCCCTCGGCGGCCGTGGCGTCCGCGGCGTGGCTGGTGACCTCGGCGACGGCGGTCACCGCGGCGAGCTGGAAGTCGAACGAGGGGGTCTCGGCGCCGCTCGGGACGCTCACGAGGTTGGTGGAGGCGTAGGCCACGACCTCACCGCCCGTGCTGAAGGTGTAGACGCCCTCGGCAGGCTGGTCGATCGTGTAGGTGACGCCGTCGCGCTCGAAGCTCGACGCGCCCTCGGCGATGGCGCTGTTGGCGCTCGACTGCACGAGCGCGCCGAAGTCGGCGTCGGGGGCAGCGACATAGCGGCGCGAGGTGGTCTCGGTGATGCCGGCGTACTGCGTGTTGAGCTGCGTGGTGGTGTTGAACGTCTCGTCCTGGCCGTAGGGGCTCACGAGGCCACCGACGAACGAGAAGAGGAACATCACCACGAGGATGACGAGGCCGACCACGGCCAGGCGGTTACGGAAGAAGCGCTTGGCGATAAGGGCGCCGGGGGACAGGACCCTGACGCGGCGGTCGTCGTTGAGGGAGTACTCCTGCTCGTTGCTCTTCTCGGCGGGCATGCCGTTCTTGTTGTCACTCATGAGTTACACCCGCCTTCCTAGGAGATGCGCACGCGGGGGTCGACCACCGCGTAGAGGATGTCGGTCAGGAGGTTGGAGAGAAGCGTGATGATGGCGATGAACGTGAGGAAGAACATCGTGTAGGGGATGTCTCCGGCCGTCATCGACTGGTAGGAGGTGTAGCCCGTTCCCGGGATCATGAAGAGGGTCTCGGTGATCAGCGCGCCGGAGAAAAGGCCGGGCAGCGAGCCGCCGATGATGGTCACGAGCGGGATGAGGGTGTTGCGGAAGGCGTGCTTGTAGATGACCTTGCTCTCGGGCAGGCCCTTGGTGCGCGCCGTGCGGATGTAGTCGGCGTTGAGGACCTCGAGCATGTTGGTGCGGGTGTAGCGCATGAGCGAGCCGATCTGGATGACCGTGAGGGTCACGCACGGCATGATCATGTGGTTCACGATGTCGAGCGCCTGGCCGACGGCGTCAAGCTGGTTGAAGTCTCGACCCATGAGGCCGTAGAGATCGAACCACCCGAGGTTGACCGAGAAGATCAGCTTGAGCAGGGTGGCGAAGAAGAACGTGGGCAGCGAGATGCCCGCGAGCGCCACGGCGGAGATGATGTAGTCGGACTTGGAGTACTGGTGCGTGGCGGCGAAGATGCCAAGCGGCACGGCGATGATGGTGGAGGCCACGAAGGCGATGCCACCCATGACGAAGGAGATGCCGATGGTGTTCTGGAACTCGGTCAGCACCGGCACGTTCCACTTCCAGGAGTCGCCGAAGTTGCCCGTCATGAAGTCGGCGAGCCAGGTGACGTAGCCCGTGAAGATGTCCTTGTCGAGGCCGTACTGAGCGTTGAGCTGGGTCATCCACTCGTCGAACGACTTGGCTCCGGGCGCCTGGGAAAGCTGCATGGCCATCGTCTCAACGAACGAAGACGGCAGCGAGCGCATAAGGCCGTAGATGATGAAGGTCACGCAGAACAGGATGATCACCGAGATGCCAACGCGCTTGGCGATGTAGGTCCTCACGCCCCCTCACTCCTCTCACTCTGCCCGCCCCTCGGGGCGAGACGTCAAAGACCTCTTTCCTGCGCAGGGAGCGCAGGTCCATCCCCCAACACGGGAAGAAGGTCTCTGAAGCTGACATGTCGAACCGCAAAAGCCGAACCGTAAAAAAATACCACGATTCAAACCGCCGGGAGCGGCAGCGCGCGGCTGCCGCTCCCAACACGGTCAAATTGGGACAGAAAAACTACTTGAGCTCGAGCTTCTCGATCTCGTCCTTCCAGCCCCAGTACGGGGTCTGGTCCTTGACGACGGAGTCGATGTTGACACGCTCGGTCGAGAAGATCGTGCACTCGGAGCGCTGGTACACCGGAAGCTCGACGCCCCAGTCGAGGATGATGTCCATGGCCTCCTTGTAGATGGTCTTGCGGCTCTCGGTGTCGAGGCTCTGGCGGCCGGCCTCGATGAGCTCGTCGAGGTCAGCGTCGTCGATCATGTAGTAGTTCGTGGAGCCGTTGCTGTGGTAGAGCTGGTACATGTCCGGGTCGGCCGTGGACTGCCAGGCGGCGCACCACAGCTCGGCCTGGTTGGACTGGTAGGAGGCGAAGAGGTCAGACGCGTTGGCGATGTCGTTGACCGTGAAGGTGATGCCGATCTGCGCGAAGGCGTCGGCGGCCTCCTGGAGGATCATGAACGTCGGGTGGTCGCCCTGGCCACCGGCACCGACGTTGCACTGGTACTCGAGCTTGGCGCCAGCCGGGGCGGCGGTGACCTGACCGTCAGCCACGGTGAAGCCGGCGGCCTCGAACCAGGTGAGGGCACCCTCGAGGGCGGCGGCGTACTTGTCGTCGTCGCTCATGCCGTCGGTGTAGAGCGGGTTGCCGGAGGCGTCGGTGGAGTAGCAGACCTGGTAGCCCGGGTCGGTGACGTTCGGGGACGCCCAGGACGACGTGGAGATCGGGTAGTTGAGGACCGAGGCGGTATCACCGTAGTAGGAGGCGATGCCGGAGTCACGGTAGGCCGCGATGACGGTGAAGAGGGCCTTGCGCAGGGCCTTGGAGGCGTCGGAGCCGGGCTCGTTGTTGACGCACACCTTGTTGGCGGCGGCGGCAACGTAGCCGTAGCCGCGGTAGTCGTGCAGGAAGGTGGAGATGACGGAGCCGGTGACGCCCTCGCCGCCGTTGATCTCGGTGATCTGGTCGGCGACCTCCATGGAGTAGGACGGGGCGGCAACGTCGAGCGTGCCGGCCTGGACGCCGGTGATCAGGTCGGCCTCCTGGGACTCCACGACGTTGAGGTTGGAGACCTTCGGGGCGCCCTTGTAGTAGTCGGCGTTGGCGGAGAGGTGCACGGTGCCGTTGGTGTAGTCGTCGAACTTGAAGGCGCCGGAGCCCATCGGGGAGCCGTTGTGGCTGCGGGCGATGGAGAGGTCGCCCTTCGGGAAGCCGAAGGAGTTGTTCTCGTAGTCGTAGAGGTCGGGGTCGCCGTAGTAGCTCTTGCAGCACGGCGCGAGGGAGAGCTGGTAGATCATCGTGGCGTCGATGCCGTTGGTGGTGATCGTCATCGAGTAGTCGTCGTTGCGGACGATGCCGGAGATGTTGGCGGCGGCGTCACCGGTCTCGACGCCCTGGGAGCCCATGTTGTAGACGTCCTCGGGGATGAGCTCGGAGAGGGCGGTGCCGGCGGTCTCGGCCTCGCACGCGGCGAAGTTCCAGTCGTAGGCGGCGCCGATGGCCTCGAAGAAGTCGGTGGCGGTGGCGTCGGCCGGCAGGTCGGGGTAGTTCCAGCCCGCGGCAGCCTCGGCGACGGTCATGTCCTCGGAGCCACCGTTGGCGGGATCCTTCATGTAGTCGACGATCTCCTGGGCGAACTTGGTGCCGCCGTCGTCGACGGCCGCCCAGAAGGCGTCCTGCTGCTCCTGGGTGAAGTAGGTGAAGTCGGTGTTGTCACGGCCGGCGTTGCCGATGAGCGAGGCCAGCGTGGACATGCCGGAGCGGTACTCGGCGAGGCCCTGGATGTCGTTGGAGTAGAGGGTGGCGGAGCCGTCGTAGGTCGGGTCCACGTAGGCGTAGAGCGTGAAGATGACGTCGTCGATGGTCATCGGGGTGCCGTCGTGGAACTTGAGGTCGTCACGGATCTGGACGTCGTAGGTGACGGTGCCGTCAGCCTGCTCGGTCAGCGTGACGTTGGCGGGGCCGTTGTAGGTGTACTCGGTGCCGTTGTACTCCTTGGTCTCGCCGTCGATGCCGTTGTAGATCGGCTCGGCCATGCGGTCGGTGATGAGGAGCGCGACGTTGTTGAAGCTCACGACGTCCTGGTCGGCCGCGGAGGCGGTGAACAGCGGGCAGAACTTGCCCTCGAGGCCGGAGGTCGCGACGACGAGCGCCTTGTCGGAGCTGCCGCCCTCGTCGGTGGTGGAGCCGCCGCCGTTGTTGCAGGCGGCGAGGGCCAGCGCACCCATGGTGGCCGCGGAGAGCCCGAGCATCTTCCTTCTGGTAACGAGCATCTTTTCCCTACCTTCCTCCCATAAGTGGGGACTTTTGTACCGGACGCCGATGCGCCCGGGCAGAGCCAGGTAACGGCATGACGGAACCGTCATGTGACACAGCATGTTACGTACTTGTAATCCACAAAACCCGCACGCCGGCGCTCAGTTCACAGACCGGTTACAGTTTCCGGACTGTTTCATGGGTTGGAGACGGAATCCCCATGCCCCACGGGCCAGGGTGGGGCGGCGGGTCCGCGCTCGGGGCCGCCTGCGGGACGCCTGGTCGGGGCTCACGCGCCCTCCCACTCCGCGGCGCGCGCGGAGCGGCGCAGGGCGACGAGGGCCACGCAGCAGAGTGCCTCGCAGGCGAGCAGGGCGAACTCGGCGGCCGCGGGGGCGGCGCCGCCCGTGGCGAGGAAGACGACCTCCCCCGCCGCGGCGACGAGCGCGAGGCCGATCGCGAGCGCGCAGCGGCCCGGCAGCGACCCCACGGTCTCGTCGCGCACGTAGACGCGCACGCGGCCGCCCGCGGCGCCGCGCAGGGCCACCGTGAGCCGCCCGAGCGCCCAGGCGACGGAGACCAGGGCCACGAGCTGGAGCATGTAGGGCATCACCACGTACGGGCAGCCCGTGAGGCCCGCCGGGTTGACGGCTCCGGCCACGGCCGCGGCCAGCGCCGCCACGGCGAAGGCGGCCCAGAGGGCACGCAGCAGCTCGGAGGGGCCGAGCGCGCCCACCAGGCGCACGTGGTCGCCGGCGTAGGAGAACGTGCCGTCCTCGCCGCGGTGGAAGTCCTTGAGACGCTCGCGCTCCTTCTTGCGCACGTTCTTCTCGCCACCCTTCTTGCGTCGCGCGTGACCCAAAGGGGGGCTGTCCCCCTTTGGGTCCCCTTTCCCTACTCGATGCCGGTGAGATCGTAGGACTCGAGCCAGGCCGCGGCGCGCTCGCAGATGCCCCTGAGGCAGCCGTCGTCAAACGGCGAGGTCATGCCCGCGTGGGCGAGAAGGTCCGTGAAGGCGCGCGTGCCGCCCTGGCGCGTGTAGGCCATGTAGTGCTCCCACGCCCCGGCGAAGTCCTCCTGCGACATGGCCCAGAACTCCAGCGCCACCGTCTGCGCAAGACAGTAGTCGATATAGTAGAACGGGTTCTCGTAGATGTGGTGCTGGCGCTGCCAGCCCTCACCCTCGGCGTAGAACGGAATCTCGCCGTCGAGGCGCATCCACGGCATGTAGATCCCGAGCAGGCGCTTCCAGGTGGCGTGGCGCTCGGCCGGCGTCATCTCGGGGCGCTCGTAGACCTCGTGCTGGAAGTGGTCGACCATCGTGCCGTACGGGATGAAGGTGATGGCGCCGGCCAGGTGCGCGTAGCGGTACTTGCGGGCGTCCTCGCCGAAGAACTCCTCGGCCCACGGCCAGGCCATGAACTCCATGGACATAGAGTGGACCTCGCAGGCCTCCGAGGTGGGCATGGAGAGCGAGACGGGCACCTTGTCGGTGTTCATGTAGTAGGAGAAGGCGTGGCCCGCCTCGTGCGTGACCACCTCGACGTCGCCCTGCGTGCCGTTGAAGTTGGCAAAGATGAAGGGCACGTCGTAGTCCGGGATCATGGTCATGTAGCCGCCGCCGGCCTTGCCCTCGGTGGAGAGGACGTCCATGAGGCCGCGGTCGAGCATCATGTCGAAGAAGGCGCCGGTCTCCGGGGACAGCGCGCGGTAGAAGGTGCGCCCGGCCTCGAGCACGTCGTCGGCGTCGCCGCGCGGCTCCGGGTTGCCGGAGCGGAAGGTCAGCGTCTCGTCGGCAAAGGAGAGCGGGTACTCCACGCCCAGGCGCTCGGCCTGCGCGCGGAAGATCTTGTCCGCGAGCGGCACCACGTAGGAGACCACGGCCTCGCGGAAGCGCTCGACGTCGGCGCGGTCGTACGAGAGCCGGCCCATGCGGTCGTAGCCCAGGGGGATGAAGTCCTCGTGCCCGAGCTTTCTGCCCATGGCGTCACGCACGTGGACGAGCTCGTCGTAGATGCGGTCGAGGTCGGCCTGGTGCTCCTTGTACCAGGCGCCCTCGGCCTTCCAGGCGGCCAGGCGCTCGGCGTCGTCCGCGGAGCGCTTGAACGGCGTGAGCTGGGAGAGCGTGTAGGTGCCGCCCTCGAAGGGAATCTGCGCGGAGGCAATGAGCTTCACGTACTCCTGCGTGAGGGCGTTCTCGCGCTTCATGTCGTCGACGATCTGGGGCGAGAAGGCCCGGCGCTCCTGCTCGGCCTGGGCAAAGATCAGCTCGCCGTACCTCTCGGCAAGACGCGCGCGGAAGGGCGTGGCGAGAAGCGCGGCCTTGAAGGCGTCCTCGGCCTGCTGGAGCTCGGGCTGGGCGTTGTCCCAGAAGGTGGACTCGGCGTCGTAGAACTCGTCGCGCGTGTCGATGGTGTGGCGGATGTAGACGAGCTCGGCGGCCGTCTGGACGTGACGGTCCAGCCGGTCCTTCTCAAGGAACGCGCCCTCGGCGGCCTCGAAGCTCTCCGCGCCGGCGAGCTGCTCGGTGAGACGGGCGTAGGCGGCCTTGACGGCCTCGAGGTCCGGCCGCTCGTAGGACATGTCCTTGAAGGAGACGTTCTTCTCGTCTGCCATGTCTTCACTCCCCCCTGCGTGGCCGCGGGCGGAGGGGCCCGCGGCGGCGATTTCGGCTATGATTCGAGTTGGTATTGTACCCCGTCGAAGGAGAGTCTATGCCCGGCTACGTCCTCAGCTGCTGCTCGACCGTTGACCTGACGCGCGAGTGGCTCGAACGGCGAGACATAAAGTATATTTACTTCAACTACTTCCTCAATGGCGAGATGTGCAAGGACGACTTTGGGACCACCAACTCCCCCGCCGAGCTCTACGCCAAGATGCTCGCCGGCGCCGACGCCAAGACCTCGCAGGTCTCGGCCGGCGACTACATCGAGCACTTCGAGAGGTTCCTCTCGGCCGGGCTCGACGTCCTGCACGTGACGCTGTCCTCGGGCATCTCCGGCACCTACAACTCCGCCTGCGCCGCGCGCGACCAGCTGGCCGAGAAGTACCCGGACCGCCGCGTCGTGGTGGTGGACTCGCTCGCCGCCTCCTCGGGCAGCGGGCTTCTCATGGACAGGCTCGCCGACCTGCGCGACTCCGGGCTCAGCCTCGACGAGCTCGCGTCCTGGGCAGAGGAGCACAAGGGCGAGGTCCAGCACTGGTTCTTCTCGTCCGACCTCACGTTCTTCATCCGCGGAGGCCGCATCTCCAAGGCGGCCGGCCTGGTGGGCGGCATGCTCAAGATCTGCCCGGTCATGGACGTCGCGCCCGACGGCTCGCTGGCCGTGCGCGAGAAGATCCGCACCAAGGCGAAGGCCGAGAAGCGCGTGGTTGAGAAGATGGTCGAGCTGGCCGAGGGCGGCCTCGACTACTCCGGCAAGTGCTTCATCTGCCAGTCCGAGTGCGAGGACGACGCCCGCGAGGTGGCGCGCCGCGTGGAGGAGACGTTCCCCAAGCTCGACGGCCACGTCGAGATCTTCCCCATCGGCGCCACGATCGGCGTGCACACCGGTCCCGGCACGGTTGCCCTGTTCTTCTGGGGGCAGAAGCGCGCGTAGGGCTGGCGGCGGGAAAACCGCTGACAACGCAAGAAAGGAACCCCGCCGCGGGCGCCTGGGCGCAGGCCTAGAGCGGAAGCTCGAAGAAGCGCCGGTAGAGGGCGAGCTCGTCGGGCGTGTCCAGGCTGCTCGCAAACTCCACGCGCCCGGCGCGCCCGCGCTCCGCAAGCAGGCCCCCGGCCGCAAGGCGCGCGCGGAGCTGGCGCGCCGTCCCCGCGCCACCGTCGAAGAAGCGCACGCCCGGGCCGAGCGCGCGCTCGATCTGGGCGCGCACGAAGGGGTAGTGCGTGCACCCGAGCACGCAGGCGTCCACGCGAGCGGCGTGCGCCCCCACGAAGCCCTCGATCATCCGGGCCAGGTCGGGCTCGTCCAGCCCCCCGCGCTCGATACGCGCGGCGAGGCCCGGGCACGGGACCGGGATGACCTCGCACTCCCCTCCCCAGGCCCGCGCGAGCTCGTGGTACTTGTCCAGGCGCAGCGTGACCTCGGTCGCCATCACGAGGATCCGGCCGTGCGGGAAGGCGCGCGCCGCGGGCTTGAGCGCGGGCTCGATGCCCACGATCACGACGTCGGGGTGGGCGGCACGCAGCGTGGCGGCCGCGACCGAGGTGGCCGTGTTGCAGGCAATCACGATGGCCTTGGCGCCCTGTGCCAGGAAGCGCTCGACGATGCCGCGGGAGAGCTCGAGGACCTGCGGCTCGTCCTTCTCGCCGTAGGGGGCGTTTGCGGAGTCGCCGAAGAAGCGGAAGTCCTCGTGGGGCAGCTCGGAGACGAGCGCCCTCAGAACGCTGATGCCGCCCACGCCGGAGTCGAACACCCCGACGAAGCCGTCTCGCTTCCCTGACACCTGGCACCTCCCCACGTCGTCGCGTCGGCAAGAGCATAGCGCATCGCCGCCTCCCGCCGCCCGCGCGCAAAACCATGCCACTCGCAGTTATATTTCTGCAAAAGTATATCGACACACATAGTACCTTCCGATACACTGTTCCCAACGACGGACGACGGGGAGGTGACCCATGGCAGGCAGAGACGCGGAGAGCGACCTCATCCGGGGCAACATCGACGCCATCGTGCTGTGCACGCTCTCTGACGGAGACTCCTACGGCTACGAGATCCTGAAGGACGTGGCCAGCACGAGCCAAGGCGCGTACGAGATGAAGGAACCCTCGCTCTACACGAGCCTCAAGCGCCTGGAGGGCCAGGGGCTCGTGGAGAGCTACTGGGGCAGCGAGTCCCAGGGCGCGCGGCGCAAGTACTACCACATCACTGACGGCGGGCGCACGGAGCTCGCCGAGGCAACGGCGCGCTGGGTGCGCGCGCGGACCATCATCGACCGACTCCTCAGACAGGGCGGAGGCAGCAAATGAGCGGCAGGGGCGACATCAGGATGTACGTCGAGCACCTCTTCGAGGGGCGCACGCTCGACGCGGAGACCATCGAGCTCAAGGAGGAGATCTACGGCAACCTCGTGGCGCGCTTCGACGACTACGTGGCGCAGGGCATGTCCGAGGCCGAGGCGTTCTCGCGCACGTGCGAGGCCGTGACGAGCGTGGACGACGTCCTGGGCGGCGACGGCGAGAAGAACGCGGAGGCCGCGGGCGGCGAGAAGGACGGCGCAGGTGCGGACGCCGAGGCCACGCGCGTGGCTCCCGTGGCCGCCCCGGTGCCGCCGGGCGCCGAGGGGGCGTCCCAGCCGCAGGGCGGCAGGAGCCGCTGGTCGACCGGAAAGGTCGTTGGCGCGGTGGCGGCGGTGATCGTGGCCGCGGTGGCGATCGTCACGGTCGTCAACGTACTCAACTCCGCGGCGGCGAGCGTGGCGTACGACGAGGGAACCGTGGACGTCCAGGCCGTGGACGCCACGGGAGGCTCCGACGGGGACGTCACGTACGTGGACGGCGGGACGGACTCGGGCTCGGACACCAACGCGACCACGGGCTCGGGAACCGGTCAGGGCACCACCCTAGCGGGACTGACCCTGAGCACCGACGGCATCGCGCAGGAGATCTCCGGCCACGACGCCTCCACCCTCGCCGCCGGGGCGACCACCTCCTGGCCCCTGGACGGGACCGCCGTCGCGAACCTCGCCGGAGGCCTTCCGCTAGCCGGCTACCTCATGTCCACCGGAACCGACTCCAACTCCCGGGACGGCAACGTGGTCATCGTGGAGTACGAATGGGTGGAGGACGACCGGCTGGCCCGCACGGATGACGACGCTGTTGAGCAGGCGCTCGCCTACAACGCGGCCGCGCTGCTCTGCGCCGCGAGCTCCGCGGACGCCGTGCGCGTGGTGACCCACGAGACGGACGCCGAGGACGGCGAGCTCAGCGTGGACACCCTCACCTTCAGCCGGTCGGACCTCGAGGGGGTTCTCGGCACGAGCCTCACCGCGGACCGCCTGACCGACGGCACCTGGAACGACCTGCGCGCGCTGCTCTCCAGCGAGCGCTACTACGACCGGATCTGCGACCGCGCCGACCGCGACTAGCGCATCCGCCCCTCCCGGTGCCGCACAGCCCTCCCGCACGACGTCGATTCTCGTCGTATTTGGGACTTGTGCGGCATCGGGCGCTCCCTGGGGGCAACATCTGTCACAATCGGAGGCCGCAATGTCGCACGCACCAGGAAACGGAGGCCCCATGAGCAACGAGGGCAAGAAGGTCAAGGTCCACTACGTGGGCACGCTCGACGACGGAACCAAGTTCGACTCCTCCCGCGACCGCGGCGAGCCGCTGGAGTTCACCTGCATGGCCGGCCAGATGATCGCCGGCTTTGACGCCGCCGTGCGCGAGATGGAGGTCGGCCAGGTGGTGGACGTCCGCCTCGAGCCCGCCGAGGCCTACGGCGAGCGCGACGAGCGCCTCATCCAGACCGTGCCCGTCTCCGCCATGCCCGGCGCCGAGACCCTCTCCGCCGGTGACCGCGTGATGCTGGCCTCCCCCACCGGCCAGCCCTTCCCGGCCACCGTGGCCAAGGTCGAGAACGGCAACGTCACCTTTGACATGAACCACGAGATGGCCGGCAAGGCCCTCAACTTCAACATCGAGCTGCTCGAGGTCGCAGAGTAGGAAGGCCCCGCAGCTCTTCCCGCGCGGCCCGCCCCTCCGGGGACGGGCCGCCTTCTTGTGCGCTACTCCCAGCAGACCAGGTAGCGCAGCTCGTGCTCGCCGCGGCAGTCGAAGCGGTACTCCGCCCTCGTGGCCGGCCCGCAGCTCCCCGTGCCGATTCCCATCTGAAACGCCTGGACCGTGAGGTAGGTGCCGGTGCGCACCTCGTCCTCGCGGTGGCGCATCCCGCGCAGCTCCTCGTCCGAGTACGGCTTGACCGCGAGCTCGAAGGGCCGGTCGACGGCCGTCACCTGCACGCGGCGCACCCCGTCGGAGAGCGTCACGAACTGGCAGTCCATCCGGTTGCCGCTCTCCTGCGGCCGGATGTTGGGCTCGGTCATGTCCGCCACGCGGCAGCTCACGTGCGCGATCTGCGCCTGCTCGCGCATGTCGAGGTACGACTCGCCGTTTCGTCCCAGGTAGGACACCTCATCCCAGCGCTCGTCCAGCCGGTAGCAGGCGCCCAGGCGAGGCAGGTCGCCCCGCCCGCGCTCGCAGCGCAGCCGCAGCGTCACCAGCACGCCCGCCGCCACCGCCTCGTAGCTCGTCGTGCAGAGGAAGCGGTGGTGCGGGTAGGTGAGCCGCGCCCTGACCGTGGCCGCGCGGGCGCCGCGCTCGACGGAGAGCACCTCGCGACGGCACTCGTAGAACTCCTCCATCGGGCGGTGCCCCGTGAGCGTCCGGTCGTTGTCCGTCGACGCGCGGGCGAGAAGGACCGGCGTCGCCGCCGGGCGCAGCACCCCCGCGACGACGAGCCCCTCCTCCGTGACCTCGCAGTCCCGCGGGAGGCGCGGCGCGGCCGCCAGCAGCGAGCCGTCGAGCGGCTCCAGAGCGGAGAGGACCATCTGCTCGCGGGAAACCACGACCCCCGTGTCCCGGCGAAGCACGCTCACCGTCACCCAGCGCATCCGGTTGCGCCGAAGGGGGTGGTCCTTCTCGCCGCCCGATTCCGCGCCGGCGGGTGCAGGCCGCGGCCCGGAGCCCTCCGGACGGGCCATCACGGTCTGCTGGCGCAGGGGGTCGACGTCCGCCACGAGGGTGCACGCGCCCCCGTCGCTCCACTCGAAGCGCAGCTCGAAGGCATCGCCGGGAGTGAACGAGCAGGCGTTGAAGACGATGAAGAAGTCGCCGCCCACGTGGCGGACGCGGATGGGCCGGTAGGCGTGGGCAACCACGCGCGCGCCCGTGGAGGGCGTCCGGTCCGGGTAGAAGAGGCCGTCCACGCAGAAGTTGCCGTCGTGCTCCCACTCGCCGTGGTCGCCGCCGTAGGTGTAGCTCCCATCCGGGTGGAGCACCGCGTGGTCGGCGAACTCCCAGACGCAGCCGCCCATCAGGGCCTCGTAGGAGTAGATCTCACGCCAGTAGTCCTCAACGCCGCCCGGGCCGACGCCCATCGCATGCGCGTACTCGCAGAGGAAGTAGGGCCGGTCGTTCAGCTCCCGGACGCTCGCGCGCCCCTCCCCCGCCTCGCGCACGCGCTCGACGCTCGCGTACATCTCGCTCGCCACGTCGTAGGCGCGACGGCGGGAGTGGATGACCCCCTCGTAGTGGACCGGCAGGCTCGTGCGGGCGCGCAGCCAGTCGTACATGGCGTCGGTGTTGCGGTGACCGCCCGACTCGTTGCCCAGGCTCCACATGACGACGCAGGGGTGCAGCTTGTCGCGCTCGAAGAGCCGCTCGGCACGGTCGAGGTAGCGCGGGCGCCAGGACGGGTCCTGCGTGAGCCAGTTGGGGCTCGGCGGGACGCGCTGGACGAGAGCGCCGTGGGTCTCGAGGTCGGCCTCGTCGACCACGTAGAGGCCGCGCTCGTCGCAGAGCTCGAGCAGGTAGGGGTCGCTCGGGTAGTGCGAGGTGCGGATGGTGTCGATGTTGTGCGCGAGGCAGAGCTCGACGTCGCGCTCGATCTCGTCGGGCGTCATCACCCAGCCCGCCGCGGGGGTGTCGTCGTGGTGGTTGACGCCGCGCAGCTTGACGGGCCGTCCGTTGACGAGAAAGCGCCGCCCGTCCACGCGCGCCTCGCGAAAGCCCACGCGGGTGCGCACGCACTCGGCGTCGGTCTCCACGTAGAGGTCGTAGAGGTACGGCGTCTCCGCGGTCCACTCGAGCACGTCCAGGTCGCCGAAGTCCACGCCCCGAGGCACGCCGCCGCGGCCGCGCGTCGAGGCGGTGCGCTCGAGGCCGTGGCCGCGCAGGGTGACGCGCGCCTCGCCGTCGTCGACGAGCGTCACGTCAACGCGGAGCCGGTAGCGCACGCGAGACGCCCGCTCCTCTCGCCGCATGCCGAGCGCGAGGTCCCAGACGCTCGCCAGGGTCGTGGTGCGCAGGAGCACGTCGCGAAAGATGCCGTTGTTGCGGAACATGTCCTGGCACTCCAGGTAGGAGCCCGTGCACCAGCGCCGCACCACGACGAGAAGCTCGTTGGCGCCGGCGCGCTGCCAGGGGGTGAGGTTGAACTCCGCCGTGTTGTGGGAGCCCTCCGAGTAGCCCACGCGCTCGCCGTTGAGGTAGAGGTCCAGGCAGCTGGCCACGCCGAGAAACGAGATCACGTGGCCGAGCGCCGTCTCGCGCGGCGCGAGGTCAAACGTCGTCCGGTAGACGCCGACGAAGTTGTACTCGTCCGCGGGGTGCGCCACGTGCGGCCCGGGGCCGTCCTCCCCGATGAGCGAAAAGACCGGCCCGACGGGCCCCTCCTCGGGGATGCGCGGCGGGTCGAAGGGGAACTGGTAGCGCTCGTCCACGTAGAAGGGGCGGTCGTAGCCCTGGAACTGCCAGCAGCCGGGAACGGCGATGCGGTCCCAGGCCACGGCGTCGGTGTCCAGCACGTCGGGCAGCTCCGCGGGGCGCGGGTAGAAGTGGAAGTCCCAGGTGCCGTTGAGGCAGCGGACGAGCGGCGAGTCGTAGCGGCGGCGCGCGAGCGGGGCGGCATCGGCCGAGGCACGGTCCGGAAACGGGATGAAGTAGCTCCTCGCCGGGAGACGGCGCTCCTCGATGGTCGCCGCGTCGCAATACGCGCTCCTGTCGATCACATACCTCATCGTCGTCCCCCCAACGTGACACTGGCGTCAGAGCCGAGCGTCACACACAACGTGACACTGGCGTCTGAGCTAACTGTCATGGCTGTCATGGCTGACGGTCAGATTGTCACACAACGAGAAGGGCCGCCGGGCGAGAAGTGCCCGACGGCCCAAAGCGCGACCGCTTAGCCCGTCACCGTTGTCATGACTGACTCCAGGAGGTCTTGCGGACAAGGGCGACGACGCCCGCAACGGCCCCGACGAGCACGACGGCGTCGAGCACGTAAAGCGCCATCTGCCAGATGGGCGTCACGCTCACGACCTGCGCCGTGGAGGAGATGCCGTTCATGGCAAAGCTGCGGGAGACGGAGTAGAGGATGTGGCGCGCGGCGTCGCGCAGCTGGCCCATGACCGTGGGGTTGGACTCGTAGCCCTCGATCTGCCAGTTGTCGGTGCCGGAGTTGAGCCACAGGTCCGTGCCGCCCTCAAGGCCGGCGCGAATGGCGAGCAGCGGGAACGCCTCGGGATAGGAGGCCTGGTCGGTGATTGTCGTGCCGTCAAAGCCCCACTCGCCGCGAAGGACGTTGGTGGTCATCCCCTTGTGGTCGCCGGACCACGTGAGGCCAATGCGGTTCATGGAGAGCATGACGCCGAGCGAGCCGCTCTCCTCGTCAGCGATGCTCGGCTCAAACGCGGCGAGGTAGATCTCGCGGATGGCCTGCTCGTTCGAGAAGGTGGCGATGGTGGTGCGGTTGGTCTCCTGGTCGTTGAGGGCGAAGTGCTTCACGAAGGTGATGACGCCCTTGGAGCGCGCGCCGGCCACGGTGGCGGTGCCAAACTCGCCGGAGAGGAAGCCGTCCTCGGAGTAGTACTCGAAGTTGCGGCCGGAGAAGGCCGTGCGGTGGATGTTCATCGCGGGGGCGTACCAGCCGGCAAAGTTGAGGTCGCCCTGCGCGAGGCAGTCCTCGCCGATCATCTCGCCCATGAGGCGGGCGAGCTCGACGTTCCAGGTGGAGGCGATAACCACCTCGGAGCACCAGGCGTACGTGCTCTCGGGGCGGTTGACGCCCGTGGTGCCGGCGTTGCCCACGAAGGCGGGGCCGTCGACGCACACGGTAGCCGGCGCGCCCACGGAGTTGACCGTCTGCGTCTGATAGCCGCCCACGCGCACGAGGTTATACATCTCCTCGGCCGTGAGCTGGTCGAGCAGGTCGTCCCAGGACGGGTCGTCGGCGGGGACGTCGATCATCATGGCGAGCGTGAGGCCGTTCTCGGCGCCCGTCACGGGCATCTCGGCCTCGGGGTCGTCGGCACCCTCCTTGACCGCGAGCCCGGCCACGATCTCGTCGGTCGCCTCGAGCGCGTAGGTGGTGGGGTAGGTGCCCTCCCAGTCGCTGCGGGAGAGGTAGGTGAAGCCCTCGTCGTAGGTGCGCATGTCGGCATCTGCGAACTGGTTCTCGATGGCCTCGCCCGTGTGCTGGGAGGTGGCGTAGACGTCCGTCTCGGCAAGCGGGACCGTGGCGACCTTCTCGGCGTCGCCCTCGGCGTCCATGCCGTCGGCCGTGGTGGCACCCTTGGCGGCGAGGATGTTGTTGAGGGCGTCGTGCGCGTCGGAGCCGATGGCAAGGAGGTAGTCGCCGCCCTCGAGGACGTAGGTCCCGGCGCCGTCGGCATCATAGCTCGCGAGGTCCTTCTCGCTCACCTCCACGCTCAGGGTCTGGGTCTCGCCGGGCTCCAGCAGCTTGGTCTTGGCAAAGCCCACGAGCTGGACCGCGCTCTTCTCGACGCCGTTCTCGCGGTCGTAGTCCGTGTAGGGGCTCTGGGCGTAGACCTGCACCACGTCCTTGCCGGCAACCTCGCCGGTGTTGGTCACGTCAACCGTGAGGGTCACGGTGCCGTCGCCGCTGGAGCTGCCGGTGAGGGCCTGCTCAAAGGTGGTGTAGGACAGTCCGTAGCCAAACGGGAACTGGACCTCGTCGGCATAGGACCACGAGCCCGCGCCGTCAGAGGCGCCCGCGGCCGAGCTGGCGTTGCCCTGGCCCAGCACCACGTCCTCGTAGCGCGTCTCGTAGTAGCGGTACCCCACGTAGATGCCCTCCTGGTACACCACAAAGGGGCTGTTCTCGGCGCCGGAGATGAGGTTGTTGCCAAAGTTCTGGACGGCGGGCGCGGAGAGCGAGTTGGTGGCGTAGGTGTCCGTGGTGCGGCCGGAGGGGTTGATGGCGCCGGTGAGGATGCTGCCCACGGCGAGAAGGCCGTCCTGCCCCGGGTTGCCGATCCACAGGCACGCGTCGACGCCGTACTCCTCCTCGTCGAGGAAGGAGAGCTCCATGGCGTTGCCGGAGTTGATGAGCACGATCACCTTGTCAAAGCGCTCGGACACGTAACGGAGCAGCTCCTCCTCGGTGGCGGTGAGCTCAAGGTAGTGGCGGCCCACGTCATCCGGGGAGTCGAGCGGATCGGAGTGGAAGGCCCCCATGAAGCCCTCGATGTCCATCGGCTCGAGGTAGGACTCGTCGTAGACGGTGGGCAGATCGGAGCTCTCGGAGCCGGAGCGCGCAAACGTCACGATGGCGGCGTCACCGTACTCGTCAAAGCTCGAGGTCTCGGCAGACGAGAAGAGCTCGGGGGATGCCTCGTGGATCACGTAGCGGCCCGTGCCCGCCATGTCGGCGACGTCCATGCGGATGTCCGCCGCGGCGCCCTCGGTGTAGAACTCCCACATCGTGGGGTTGACGGAGTAGCCGGCCTGCTCGAGGGCGTCCTTGAGCGTCGGCGCCGTGGATGCGTCAACGGCGCCGGAGCCGCCACCGCCATAGAGGATGTCGGCCGAGCTCACGCCGAAGAGCGAGACGCTGCCGCCGGCAAGCGGTAGGGCACCGTCGTTCTTGAGCAGGACGGAGCCCTCGCCCTGCACCTGCTGGGCGGCGGCGGAGTCGGCGGCGAGGCGCTCCTGCTCGCTTGCGTAGGACGCCTTGTAGTACTCGGTGTCCTCGGCGCCGTCGCCGGTCTCGCGGACCTCGTAGCTCTTGGTGCCGAGGAACGTGTTGATGACCGGGGCGTACTTGTTGGCAAAGCAGGTGCCAACGCCGAGCGCGCACACCACCACGGCGATAAGGACCAGAAGCGGTATCGCCTTCTTCTTGGACAGGGTCTTCTTCATCCCTTCCCTCCTCTTCCTCGGGCGACGGCACGCCGCCGCCCCTTAACGATTCCTGAGGCGAGTATGGGATGAGAGGCGGGCGCCAAACGAGGGTTGGCACCGTTTGAGGCAATTTGGGCAAGATTTGTTGGTGAAGCGGATGACACCGGCGTCACCAACCAGCGTCACCATGCTTGCGCGGGGATGCTGATCTGCACCGTGAAGACGCCGCCGTCCGTGCTCACGTCGAGGACGCCGTCGTACTTCTCGGCAATGAGCCTGATGCTCTTGAGGCCAAAGCCGTGGCGCGAGGCGTCCGCCTTGGACGTGAGGGGCAGGCCGCCGCGCATGCGCAGCTCGCCCTCAAAGGGGTTGTCGCACGTGATGAGCACGAGCCCCGCGCGCCCCTGAACCTGCAGCGTGATGGCGCGGCGGGCCGAGTCGGAGAGCCGCTGGACCGCCTCGATGGCGTTGTCGATGGTGTTGCCGAGCAGCACGTAGAGGTCGGGCATGGAGATGAAGCCCAGGTCAACGCTGCCAACGACGCAGGAAAACGATATGCCGCGGTTCTCGCAGAGCAGCGCCTTCTCGGAGAGAAGCGTGTTCAGCGCCTCGTTCTCGGAGTAGACGAGCGACTCGTAGCGGCGTATGTACTCGGACGTCTCGTTGACAAACCCCTCGCGCTGCTCCGCGGGCAGCTGCTCGAGCGCGCGCAGGGCGTGCTTGAGGTCGTGCACCGAGCGGTTCACGTTCTCGATCAGCTCGTGGGAGAGGTCCCAGTGGCGCGCCCCCTCGCGTAGCATCTGCTCGGTCGCCGCGCGCTCGCGGCCCATGAGCGCCGCCTGGAAGTTCGCGTACTGCAGGCCCAGCACCATGAGGCAGAGAAGCACCGTCATCCAGATCACCGTGGGCCTGCTGCCCGCGAAGTTGGTGAAGAGGTGCTGGAAGCCAAACGCGCAGCCCAGGAAGATGACGAGAAGGCCCGTCATCATGACGACGTCGCGCGGGGACCCCTCCAGGATCTTCTCGCCCGCAAGGCTCAGGCGGCGCGAGAAGAACCAGTAGAGCAGGCCATACCATGCCGCGCAGACAAGCGCGCTCAGGGCAACGTAGGCCACAAGGCGCTCCGCGAGCTGCGGCAGGAGCCAGCGCGCGAGCATCTCGTGGACCACGGCGTAGACGACGTGCTGGGCGGCGTAGCTGATGATGCCCACGTAGAGCGTGTCGGCGTAGGAGACCGCAAAGCACCAGCGGAAGTACGCCATCATGAGCAGCGTGAGCACCACGTACCAGAGGGCGACGACGACGGGGAAGACGGGCACGAGAGGGGCCATCGCCCGCAGCCAGACAAAATAGCCCTGGGAGAGGACGGAGAAGAGCGCGAGCCCCAGCGCCAGGCGGGCCCCCACGCGCCCGCGCCTGCTGGCAAAGGACGTGAGGAAGAGCGCCTCCGCGGCATAGAGCTCCCAGACAAAGCGCAGCTCCTCGAACGTGGCGGCGGGCGCGGCGAGCGCGACGGCGGCCTCCCCCATCAGATGCCCCCGACAAAGCGCGAGAACGCGGCGAGAAACTCCGCGCGCCTGCCGCGGCTGATCTTGAGCCGCTCCCCGCCCACGATGACGTCCTCCCCGTCGATGCCCTTGACGTGGCGCAGGTTGACGAGGTAGCCGCTGTTGCAGCGCGCAAACTGCAGCGGCGCGAGGTTCTTCTCGGCGGAGGACATCGAGCCGCGCTCGCGGTACGTCTCGCCCGCGGTGTGATAGATGAGGTAGTGGCGCGAGGACTCCACGTAGAGCAGCTCCCAGACCGAGAGGCTCACCACGCCCTCCTTGGTCTTGATGACGACGCTTCGCTCCGTGTTGCGGCCCACGTAGCGCAGGGCCTTCTGCATCTTGAGGAAGAACTCGCCGTAGGAGATGGGCTTGATCACGTAGTCGACGGCCTCGACCTCGTAGCCCGCGAGCGCGTACTGCGGGTAGTTGGTCACGAACATGATGACCACGTCGGGGTCGGTCTCGCGCAGGAGGCGCGCCGCCTCGACGCCGTTCATGCCGGGCATGTCTATGTCCAGGATGACGAGCGAGAAGCGGCTCGTGTCGCCCTTGAAGAAGCTGCCGGGGTGCGAGAAGCGCTCGACCTGCAGGGCAACGCCGCGCTCCCGGGAGAACTCCTCGATGTAGGAGGCGAGCGACGCAGCGTCCGCCTCCGTGTCATCCACCACCGCGACGAGCATGCGCCCACCCCCCTCGTGTCGCTGGCGTCTTTCTCTGGCGTCAGAGCTGATTGTCACACATCAAGAAGGGCCGCCGGGCGAGAAGTGCCCAGCGGCCCCATGTGTGGCAATCAGCCCCGACGCCAGCGTCAAGTGTCGCCGCTGCTAGATCGCGGCGAGCGCCTGCTCGATGTCGGCGATGAGGTCCTCGGTGCCCTCCAGACCGCACGAGAAGCGCACCATGGCCGGGGAGATGCCGGCCGCGGCCAGCTCCTCGTCGGTCATCTGGCGGTGCGTGGAGGACGCCGGGTGCAGGCAGCAGGTGCGGGCGTCGGCCACGTGCGTCTCGATCGCGGCCAGACGCAGGGCCGCCATGAACTTCTCGGCAGCCGCGCGTCCGCCGGCAAGCTCAAAGGACACGACGCCCGAGCCGCCCTCGGGCAGGTACTTCTGCGCCAGCTCGTAGTACGGGTCGCCCTCGAGGTGCGGGAAGCGCACCGAGACGACCTTGTCGCTCTTCTCGAGGAACTCCGCCACCGCCAGGCCGTTCTTGAAGTGCTGCGGCATACGCACGTGCAGGCTCTCGAGTCCGAGGTTGAGATAGAAGGCGTTCTGCGGGCTCTGGATGGAGCCGAGGTCGCGCATGAGCTGCGAGGTGGCCTTGGTGATGAAGGCGCCCGCCTGACCGAACTTCTCGGCGTAGACGATGCCGTGGTAGGACTCGTCGGGGGTGGTGAGGCCGGGAAACTTCTCGGCGTGGGCCATCCAGTCGAAGTTGCCCGAGTCCACGATGGCGCCGCCGACGCCCGCGCCGTGGCCGTCCATGTACTTGGTGGTGGAGTGCGTCACGATGTCCGCGCCCCACTCGAAGGGGCGGCAGAAGACCGGCGTGGCGAAGGTGTTGTCCACGATGAGCGGCACGCCGTGGGCGTGGGCCGCCTGCGCAAAGCGCTCGATGTCGAGCACGTCGAGCGCGGGGTTGGCGATGGTCTCGCCGAAGACGGCGCGCGTGTTGGGGCGGAAGGCCGCCTCGAGCTCCTCGGCCGTCGCCGTGGGCGAGACGAACGTGGACTCGACGCCCATCTTGGCCATGGTGTGCGCGATGAGGTTGTAGGTGCCGCCGTAGATGGCCGAGCTCGCCACGATGTGGCTGCCCGCCTCGCAGATGTTGAACAGCGCGAAGAAGTTGGCAGCCTGGCCGGAGCTCGTGAGCATGCCGGCCGCGCCGCCCTCGAGCGCGCAGATCTTGGCCGCCACCGCGTCGTTGGTGGGGTTCTGCAGGCGCGTGTAGAAGTAGCCCGAGGCCTCGAGGTCGAAGAGCTGGCCCATGTGCTCGGACGTGTCGTACTTGAAGGTGGTGGACTGGACGATGGGAATCTGGCGCGGCTCGCCGTCGCCGGGCGTGTAGCCGGCCTGGACGCAGCGGGTGTCGATGGTCTGCTCGAGGTCCTTCTCGCTCATGGCGGTCCTTTCTGTTGGGTCTGTCCATGATAGAGCGGCCGGGCGCGGACGGAGGCGAGGTCGGGAAAACGTAACAGGCGAGAAGAACCGGAGGGCCGCGGGCCGCGCCGTCCCGCACTGCCACGCGCAGTCCCGCGCCGCCACGAAAGCCGCGCGATTGGGTGTTTGGCAGCCTCCGCGCTCCCGGAACAGACCGATTTGTCCCAACCCCGGGGCGATTGGGCGGCATGTTTGATGCGCTCGACGCGGATGGGAGCAAAATCAGCTCGCCAGGGCGCTCCGTGACCACAAATTGGGTGCGATTGGGCGGCATGTTTGATGCCGAAGCGACACCCATATCAAGGATGCCACCCAATCGCCCACAGTTCGCGGCAGCCCATGGTTCATGGCAGCACGCAGCTCGTGGCGGCACGCGGTTCGTGGCGGACCGCAGTTCGCGGCAGCGCGCGGCCTATGGCAGGAGGGGGCGTCGCGCGACCCGGCGGCGCGGGGCACGCCGGCGGGCCGCGGGCCTAGACCATCTCCTCCGGGCGGAAGACCTCGTCGAAGCGCTCCGCGGTGAGCAGGCCGAGCGACAGGCAGGCCTCGCGCAGGCTCGTCCCCTCGGCGTAGGCCTTCTTGGCGACCCGCGCCGCGTTGTCGTAGCCGATGTAGGGGTTGAGGCAGGTCACGAGCATGAGCGAGCGGTGGAGGTTCTCGGCCATCCTCTCGCGCACCGGCTCGATCCCGCTCGCGCAGCGCTCGTCGAACGAGGCGATCGCGTCGGCGAGAAGCCCCACGGACTGCAGGTAGTTGTATGCGATCACGGGCATGAACACGTTGAGCTCGAAGTTGCCCTGGCTCGCAGCGAAGCCGATCGCGGCGTCGTTGCCCATGACCTGCACGGCGACCATCGTCACGGCCTCGCACTGCGTGGGGTTGACCTTGCCCGGCATGATGGAGCTACCCGGCTCGTTGGCCGGGATCTTGATCTCGCCCAGGCCAAGGCGCGGGCCGCTCGCGAGCCAGCGCACGTCGTTGGCGATCTTCATCATGTTGGCGGCGAGGCCCTTGACCGCACCGTGGGAGAAGACGAGCGCGTCCTTGCCCGTGAGCGCCCGGAACTTGTTGGGGTCCGTCACGAACGGCAGGCCCGTGAGCTCCGCGAGCTCCTCGGCGACGGCCACGTCAAAGCCCGCGGGCGCGTTGAGGCCCGTGCCCACGGCCGTGCCGCCGAGCGCAAGGCGCACGAGCTGCGGCATGGCGGCGAGAAGCTCCTCGCGCGAGCACTCGAGAAGCCCGCGCCAGCCGGAGATCTCCTGCGCAAACGAGATGGGCACGGCGTCCTGCAGGTGGGTGCGCCCGCTCTTGACCACGCCGGCGCACTCCCGCTCGAGGCGCGCGAACGTGGCCGCGAGCTGGTCGATCGCCGGGAGCAGGCGCCCCGTCACGGCGAGCGCCGCGGCGACGTGCATGGCCGTCGGGAAGGTGTCGTTGGACGACTGGCTCATGTTCACCGTGTCGTTGGGGTGCAGGGGGCGCTCCAGCTCCGCGCCCCGCTCGGCCGCGAGCTGGTTGCCGCGGTTGGCGAGGACCTCGTTCATGTTCATGTTGGACTGGGTGCCGGAGCCCGTCTGCCACACCACGAGCGGGAAGTCCGCGTCGTGGCAGCCGTCCAGGACCTCGTCGGCGGCGGCGCAGATGAGGTCGCGCTCGGCCTCGCCGAGCCGGCCCAGGCGGCAGTTCGCGCGCGCGGCGGCCTTCTTCACCAGCGCAAACGCGGAGACGATCTCACGCGGCATGCGCTCGGTGCCGATGGGGAAGTTCTCGTGGCTGCGCTCGGTCTGCGCGCCCCACAGGGCGTCCGCGGGCACGCGCATCTCGCCCATCGAGTCGCGCTCGACGCGCCAGGCCCCGGTCGGGGTCTCGGCGCCGGACTGGATCTTCTCGCCCACGCGCTAGCCCTCCTCGCCCTCGGGCGCGTCCCCGGAGACGGGACGCGCGTCCGCCTCGCGGCGCTCGAGCCCCGAGGTGATCGCGGAGACCACCTCGGCCTGGTCGCGCGCGACCACGCCCAGGTCGGCGCGGACGCCGCGGAAGCGCGGGCTCTTGGCGCACTCCTCCGCGAGCTGCTTGTTGCTGCGCGCGTCCGAGAGCGCGCCGAGCTCCATCTGGATCTCGTCGAGGTACTCGCTCATCTGCGCGCGGTCGGCGCCCAGGACCTCGCCCAGGCGCTCGGCCACGTAGTGCATCTCCTTCGCGTCACGGCGCGCCACGTAGACGGCGTCGCCGTCGCGCAGGTCGAGGCCGAAGAGGTCCTCGTCGACCTCGTTGAACTGCTCGTCGAAGCGCGCGCGGAAGTCCTCGGACGTGAGGCCGCGCTCGGCGACCTTGGACTTCCAGCTCAGGTGCGCGAGGTCGCGGGCGAGCTTGCCCAGGCCCTTCGCGGCGTGGCGCTTGCGCATGTCCGTGATCAGCGAGGCGCACTCGAGCGCGCGCTCCTTGGCGCAGGCCATCGGCAGCAGGCTGTTCTCGCCCAGCTCGCCGGACTCCACGAGCCCGTCGACGCACTCCGAGAGGATGTCGAGCGCGCGCAGGCGCGCGGACGCCACCTGCAGCTCCTTGAGCACGTGCTCGGAGCGGCGGTTCTGCTTCTTGGTCTGCCAGGGGGCCAGGAACTGCAGCAGCGAGCGCACGCGCCGCAGGCCCATCCTGAACTGGCGCAGGCCCTCGGCGTCCTCGGGCTTGGCGAGAAACGCCTCGGAGTGCGCGGAGAGGTCGCTCGCGGCGAGCGCGACGGCGCGCTCGACGGAGGCGAGCTCCTCCCACGAGGCGACCTCCGGACCCGCCACGCACCAGCGCAGCACGCCGCGGCCGGACGCCCCGTCGGGCAGGTCGATCGCCACGGCCGTGCCCTTGCCGAACGACGGGCACTGGCCGAGCAGGCGCGTCGCGAGGTTGTCCACGAACGGGGCGTGCCCCACGGCGGCCACGACGAGCGCGTCACTCGCCTCGAGCTCGACGAGAAACGCCGCCATGTCCTGGGCGTAGAGCGACTGGTGGACCTCGATGTCCTGCGCGCCCGTCGACGCGGCCACGACGTCGGCCGTCTCGAGCGCGCGCACCGCCGGGCTGCTCCAGACCTCGACCTGGGCGTCGTCGCCCAGGAGCGCGAAGGTGCGCGGGTAGGCCGTGCGCAGGGCCCGGGCACCCGAGGCCGTGAGCCTGCGGTCGAGGTCCGCGCCCGAGGCGGCGGCCGCCTCGGGAGCACCGTGTCGAACGAGCACCAGCGTCTTGACCATGTCTCCCCCGTTCTCCGTCTCCGGCGCACCCCGCCGGACTCTTTAGCATAGCAATTCTCCGCTTACCGAAATCATGCGTCGGGGAACGGCGCCGAGAGCCCGAAGGCCGCACGTCTCGGCGCGGCGACCGCGCCGGCCCAAGCCAAACGCACGCTTTTCTCGACAAGAACGTGCGCGCAGCTCGGGACAACGCACGCAAACGGGCGCGGCGCCCGCCGACGCGAGCCCGGAGCTCCCCGGGCTTCTCGCCAGCGTGCGCCGCGCCCTGAAGTGACTCAAAGGGGGCTGTCCCCTCTGGATCACATGAGCTCGCAGACCTGGGTGGCGAAGGCCACGGGGTCCTCGGGCATGATGCCCTCGACGAGCAGGGCCTGGTTGTAGAGGAGCTCCGCGTAGAGGCCGACCTTCTCGGTCTCGCCGGCCTCCTGCGCCGCGCGCAGCTTCTCGAAGACCGGGTGCTTGGCGTTGACCTCGAGCACGCGCGTGGCCTTGGGGGCCTTGTCGGCCTCGGGGCCCACCGAGAGGACCTTCTCCATCTCCAGGCTGAGCGGGCCCTCGGAGGTGATGACCGCGGGGGCGCCGTCGGCCGCGAGGCGCGTGGAGACCGCGACCTTCTCGACCTTCTCGCCCAGGGCGTCCTTCATGGCCCCGAACAGGCCCTCGTTTGCCTTGGTGGCCTCCTCGGCGGCCTTCTTCTCGTCCTCGGTGGCCAGGTCGAGGTCGCCGGAGGTCACGTTCTTGAGCTCGAGCGTGCGGTCCTCGACCTCGGGCTCGGCGCCGTCGGCCACGGCCTTCTCGGCGGCCTCGCGCGCGGCGTCGTCCTCGTAGGCCATGGGCAGGCCCTTGGCCGTGAAGTCGCGCATGGCCTGGAAGCAGAACTCGTCCACGTCCTGAGTGGCCAGCAGCACGTCGTAGCCCTTGGCGAGGACGGCCTCCACCACGGGCATCTTGGCCAGGCGCTCGCGAGAGTCGCCGGCGGCGTAGTAGATCGCCTTCTGGCCGGCCGGCATGGCGGCGGCGTACTCCTGGAGCGTGACCATCTTCTGGTCGCGCGCGCTCCAGAACAGCAGCAGCCCCGCGAGCTCGTCCTTCTTCATGCCGTAGCTCTGGTAGATGCCGTACTTGAGACCGCGGCCGAAGTTCTCGAAGAACTTCTCGTAGTCCTCGCGGCTCTGGTCGCGCATGGACTCGAGCTCGGAGGTGATCTTCTTTTCGATGCGGCGCGCCATGGCCTGGAGCTGGCGGGTCTGCTGGAGCGTCTCGCGGGAGATGTTGAGCGAGACGTCGGCGGAGTCGACCACGCCGCGGACGAAGTTGTAGTAGTCGGGAAGCAGGTCGGCGCACTTCTCCATGATGAGGACGTTGGAGCTGTAGAGCTCGAGGCCCTTCTCGTAGTCGCGGCTGTAGAGGTCGAAGGGCGCCTGGCCCGGGATGAACAGCAGCGCGTCGTACTCGAGGGTGCCCTCGGCGTGGAGCGTGAAGGTGCGCGCCGGGTCGGCCCAGTCGTGGAAGGTGGACTTGTAGAACTCGGCGTACTCCTCGTCCGTGACCTCGGAGCTGCGCTTCTTCCAGATGGGGGTCATCGAGTTGATGGTCTCGAGCTCGGTGTAGTCCTCCCACTCCGGCGTGTAGTCGTCCGGCGCGTCCTCGGGCTTGTCCTTCTGGCGACTCTTGGTGACGAGCATCTTGACGGGGTAGCGCACGTAGTTGCTGTAGCGGCGGATGAGCTCCTTGAGCTGCCACTCGGAGAGGAACTCGTCGTAGGAGGCCTCGTCGGTGTTCTCCTTGAGGTGAAGGACGATGTCGGTGCCGCAGGTGGCGCGGTAGGCCGGGTCGTCCGCGGCGACGCGCTCGATGGTGTAGCCCTCGACGCCGTCCGAGGCCCAGCGGAAGCACTCGTCGGAGCCCCAGGCGCGCGTGGTGACGCTGACCTCGCGCGCGACCATGAACGCGGAGTAGAAGCCCACGCCGAAGCGGCCGATGATGTCCACGGCGTCGCCCTGCGCCTCGGCGTTGGCGGCCTTGAACTCCTCGGAGCCGGAGTGGGCGATGGTGCCAAGGTTCTTCTCGAGCTCATCCTCGGTCATGCCGATGCCGTTGTCCGAGACGGTGATGGTGCGCGCGTCCTTGTCAAAGGCAACGTTGATGGCGAGGTTGTCCTGGTCGACGTGGACCGAGCCGTCCGTGAGGCTCTTGAGGTAGAGCTTGTCGATGGCGTCGGAGGCGTTGGAGACGAGCTCGCGCAGGAAGATCTCGCGGTTGGTGTAGATGGAGTTGATCATGAGGTCGAGCAGCTTCTTGCTCTCTGTCTTGAACTTGCGCATGCGGCGCTCCCCTTTCGTGCGGTTGTTTGCCGAGGGGTAGTCTACCCTTTTTTAGATAATCTCAGTCGGTGACGCTTAGATGCTGGGCGCCGGCTCATCAGGGCTCGTCGTCGAGAAGGACCGCCCCGAGGAAGTCCTCGTCGTAGGCGATGGCGTCGGCAAGCTCGACGTCCCCGTCGGAGGCAACGACGAGGTAGTTGTCCTCGGCGGAGCGCTCCTCGTCGCTCGCCGGCGCCACGACGACGTTGGCAAACGCCAGGCGCGCCGTGGCCACGAAGGAGCGCAGGAACTCCACGTCGGAGCCGCCCTCGCGCGAGACCACGTTGGCAAGCAGGACGCCGCCGGGGACGAGGGCGCGGCGGGCGGCGCGCAGGGCGCCCACCGTGGCGAGCGAGGAGGCCGGCTCGGCGCCCACGAAGGCGTCGAGGACGACGGCGTCGTAGGGGCCGCAGCCCCGTTCGAGGAAGGCGCGGCCGTCGTCGCAGAAAACGCTCAGGTCGCCGCCGCCGGCCCGGGCGAGCGCGACGGCCTCGTCGAGGAAGAACCAGCGGCGCGCGGCGCGGACGACGGCCGGGTCGATCTCGACGACGTCGGTGCGCACGCCGGGATGCTCGGAGGCGACGAGCTTGGGGAACGCGAAGCCTCCCCCGCCGATCGCGAGGACGCGGCGCACGGCGGGCCGCAGCTCGAAGAGGCGCGCGAGGGCGCGGTAGTAGGCAAAGACCGGCTCCATGCGGCGCAACCCGAGGTAGGTCGCCGACTGGTAGACGCCTCCTGTGCGCAGCACCCTCACGGGCTCGCCCGCGCCGCGGCGCACGGTGTAGACGAGCGCAACGCCCCCGGAGACGCGCACGACGTGCGGGTTCAGCGTCCACACGCGGCGCGCGAGCACCCCAGCCGCGGTCGCGCCCGCCAGCGCGAGCGCCACGAGCCGACGGTTCTTCTCGCCAGGCATGCGACCCCCTTCTTGTAGACGCCCCCATGATGCTACGATTCCCGCAGGGAGGGGACATGTCACTCAGAATCATCATCTCGCCGGCAAAGGGCATGCGCGCGGTCGACGCGCCGCCGTGGCCCGTGCGCATGCCCGCGCTCCTGGGACGCGCCGAGCGGCTCGCGCGCGCCGTGGGAGAGCTCTCCCGCGAGGAGGCGCAGGCCCTCTGGGGCTGCAGCGACCGCCTGGCCGACCTCAACTACGAGCGCTTCTCCCACATGGACCTCGAGGGGGCCTCGACGGCGGCTGCCGTGGCGTACGAGGGAATCCAGTACACGCACCTCGCCGCGGCCGTCATGGACGAGCGGGCCCTGGGCTGGCTCGACGCCCACCTCAGAATCCTCTCCGGCCTCTACGGAATCCTGCGGCCCCTCGACGCGGTCGTTCCCTACCGGCTGGAGATGCAGGCGCGCCTGTCCGTCGACGGCGCGCGCAACCTCTACGGCTTCTGGGGCGACGCGATCTACGAGTCGCTTGCCGGGGAGGGGTGCGAGCTCATCGTCAACGCGGCGTCGGCCGAGTACGCCCGGGCCGTCACCCCCTACGTGCGACCGGACGGGCCAAGGGTCCTGACCTGCGTCTTCGGTGTGGTCCGCGACGGGCGGCTGCGCCAGCCGGCGACCGAGGCAAAGGCGGCGCGCGGCACCTTCGTGCGCTGGTGCGCTGAGCGCGGCGTCGAGGACGCGGGCGAGCTCGTGGGCTTCCGGGAGCGCGGGTACGCGCTGGACGAGGGGCGCTCGGGCGACGGGACGCTCGTCTTCATCCGCGGCTAGCCCGGACGACGCGGTCCGGACGCCTCCCGTATGCAATTTGGCCGTTCAGTCCATGCAGCGGGCATCCTCGCGTGCAGTTTTGCCTCTCAGTCCATGCGTTTTCCGAAGCGCGAGGGATGCGGGACGAGCGTCATGAATAACGTCCATATAAAACATGCTCAAATCGAAACCGTTCGTATATTTTTCTCCCCGAAAGGGAGTCGAGCGAAAAAGTGCATGGACTGAGAGGCAAAACTGCACTCCGACCTGTCCAAAACATGGACCGAACCCCCAAATTGCACAGCACGCGGCGTCGGACGCCCCGAGGCGCGGCGCGCGGGCGAGTAATATGTGGGTGCCGGACTCGTTCAGAGGGGTGCCATGCCAGACATCGATCGGATAATCGAGCAGATCGTCGCGGCAAGCCGCGCCAAGGGCGGAAGGACGTTCGCCAGCTCGCGCGCCTACGCCGACGAGCCCATCCTCATGCGCGGATCCCAGATGGCGAGCTACCGGCCCGAGCCCATCCGGCAGATGCGCGAGCTTGCGCGGCGACCCGAGAGCCGCTCGTGGTCCGACGCCCGGCTCTTTGTCGAGCAGGCCCGCCTCATGGAGGGCTACGAGGACGACTTCCCCTACCAGGGGACGTTCAAGAGCTACTACCCCACCTATGAGGCCATGGACGACCGCCAGCTGCGCGGATACTTCACCTGGCGGGTGAGGGTGCGGCGCGGCGAGGTGAAGCAGACCTCGACGTCGTTTGCCTACGTGTACCTCTACGAGCTCATCAACGGAGTTGGCGCCGAGCCCGGCGAGCGGGCCTTCCGGGCGATCGAGGCGTTCTGGCGCGCCTACCGCGACTTCGAGCCGGCCATGGACCGCTACGTGCGGCCCTGGCTCGTCGACTACGTGGTCTACCACGACCTCGACCCTCGCCTTGCCGAGCCATACGCGGGCGCGGGGCACGACCGCGCCGTCGCGACGCTCGCGCGCACCGAGCGTGTGGTGCTCGAGCGGGCGGGGGCGAGCCGGCGGCGTGCGGCGCGCGACTTCGGCGCGCACGCGGCGACGGACCGGGAGCTCTTCTCTGCGCTCGACGAGCTCTCCACCTACCGCCCGAGCGCCTCTCGCCTCTACCGGGATGAGCCCGAGGCCCTCGTGGCCGTAACCTGCGCCGTCTTTGAGCGGCTCGCGCGCTACTACCACTCGAGCAGGAGCCAGGGCCTCACGGTGAGCCTCTTCGGGTCGCCCCACCCCATGCCCCACCTCATGTTTGCCTCCGCGGTCTTCTGCCCGCCGGGGCCCCATCCCGACTGCGTGGTGCAGCTCGGAGAGACGCGCCGCTACGAGTGTCGCCGCAACCTCTGGACCTGCGACGCGCTGCACGACGGCGGGGGCCGGAGCGCCAGGCTCGGTCAGGCGCTGCGCGCCGCCGACCGGCAGCTGCGCGCGGCGCTCGACTACCCGCACCCGCTCAAGGAGCACGGCGACCCCAAGTACCTCACGCAGCTCGTCGAGCGCGAGGTCCGCGACTACCTCGACTGGCGCGCCGCGCACGCCCCGCGCCGCGTCGAGATCGATCTCTCCAAGCTCGCGGGGATCCGCGCGGCGGCGGCCGTGACACGAGAGGCGCTGCTCGTCGACGAGGAGCGCGAGGAGGCGCCCGCGACACCCGGGCCTGAGGCCGCGGGCCCCGCGAGCGCAGTCTCGCCCGCGGCCGCTGCCCCGGCCGGCGCCCCCGAGCCCCCCTCGCTCGGCGAGAAGGGTGCCCCGCTCGGCCTCACCCCCGAGGAGCTGGCGTTTCTCGAGGCCCTTCTCGAGGGAAGGAGGCCGGGGGGCAACGCGGACATGCTCGCCGACGCCGTCAACGAGAAGCTCATCGACCTCATCGGCGACACCGCGGTCGAGTTTGACGAGGCGGGGGAGCCCGCACTCGTCGAGGACTATGTCGAGGACGTGCGCGCGGCGCTCGGCGCCTAGGCCTGGCGCGGCGTCGCCGCGCCGGCACCGGGGCCGGGGGTGCCGGGCCGCGTCCCAAAGAGGACGTCGACGGTGACGTCGATCAGCACGTCGACGGCGCGCTCGAGCGCGTCGGGGTCGAAGTCGTCCCGAGACATGAGGGCCATGGCGATGATTCGCTGCAGCGTCATGGCGAGCGCCGGATCCGAGGCGGCGTCGCCGAGGATTCCGCCGACGAAGCCGCTGCCGACCTCGGGGCCAAGCTGCGCGTCCGCGGGGAGCGCGCGTCGGTTCTCGGCGACGAGCTCTCAGACGAAGTCGTCCTTCGAGGGGAAGAACCCGTAGAACGTGCCCTTGCCGATGCCCGCCTCCTGCGTGATGTCCTCGATGCGCAGTGCGCGGAAGCCCTTCCTGAGCAGGTGCTCCCACCCTATCTCGAGCAGGCGCGCCCTCAGGGCCCACTTGGTCCTCTCGTTGAATATGGCCAGCATGTCGCCCCTTCCTTTACCGACCAAATAATGTGACTGGTCGTGTTTTCTGGTCATTATTTTACGGAAGCACCACAAAGAAAAGAGAACACCTGTTTGCTCGTGGGCTGTCCGTGTGCTATCATCCAAGGTCCCCGGAAGAGAGGAGCGCGCATGGACGGGAGCACCACGAGGGTGCCGAGGCGCATCGCCGCGGTCATCATCAACTCGCTCAAGGGCGGGGTCGTGCCGCGCATCGGGCTCCCCTACGTAACCGTGGGCCGCGAGCGCGAGATTCAGGCGCTCCTGCACGACCTCGACCTCGTGGCGGACGGGGGCGCGAGCTTCCGCTTCCTCGTGGGCCGCTACGGCAGCGGAAAGAGCTTCCTGCTCCAGACCATCCGAACGCACGCCATGGGACGCGGCTTTGTGGTCGCGGACGCCGACCTCTCCCCGGAGAGGCGCCTCCAGGGCGGACAGGGTCAGGGCCTCGCCACCTACCGCGAGCTCGTGCGCAACCTCTCGACCAAGACGCGCCCGGAGGGAGGGGCGCTCTCGCTCGTGCTCGACCGCTGGGTGGCGGCGCTTCGCGAGGAGGCGGACCCCGAGGGTGCGCTCGCGCGCCAGCTCGAGCCCGTCCGCGAGCTCGTATGCGGCTTCGACTTCTCGCGCGTGCTGGAGCTCTACTGGCACGCCTCCCTCGAGGGGGACGACGACCGGCGCGCCGGGGTGGTCAGGTGGCTGCGCGGCGAGTTCCGCACCAAGACCGAGGCGCGCTCCGAGCTGGGCGTCAACGCCTGCATCACGGACGACACCTGGTACGAGTACCTCAAGCTCTTCGCCCAGTTCCTCGTCGGGGCAGGCTACCAGGGCCTTATCGTGCTTGTAGACGAGCTCGTCAACCTCTACAAAATCCCCAACGCAACGTCGCGCCAGTACAACTACGAGAAGATCCTCACCATGTACAACGACACGCTCCAGGGCAAGGCCCGCCACCTGGGCATCATCATGGGAGGCACGCCCCAGTCCATCGAGGACCGGCGTCGAGGGGTCTTTAGCTACGAGGCGCTGCGAAGCCGCCTCACCCAGGGGCGCTTTGCCGGGGCGGGCCTCTCGGACATGCTCGCGCCCGTCATCCACCTCGAGCCCCTCACCTACGAGGAGCTCCTCGTGCTCATTGAGAAGCTCGCCGAGATTCACGCGGGCTACTTCGGCTACGAGCGCACCGTCACGGAGGCGCAGCTCGTGAGCTTCCTCAAGATCGAGTTTGGCCGCGTGGGCGCGGACACCCACCTCACGCCGCGCGAGGTGATCCGCGACTTCATCGAGCTGCTCGACATCGCGTGCCAGAATCCCGGGGCGGACGTGGACGAGCTCCTGCGCTCGGACGCGTTCTCGGGCGCCGTGACGTCACCGGTGGCCGCGACAGCCGAGGGGGACGTCGACGAGGCCTACGCGGAGTTCACGATCTAGCTCACGCCTCCCCGTCCTCGCTCCAGACCCTCTCGACCACGTCATGCTCCCCCACGACGCTGGCCGAGTAGACCGGCTCGTCCCGCCCGCTCGCGTCGAGGCTGAGGTAGCGCGGCTCGCCGCCCTCGCTCGGAAGCTCGTAGCACACGTGCCCCTCCCCCATCCACGAGACACAGCACGGCCGGCCAAAGCGCTCCTCGAAGTCCCTGACCGACCTCCCGCCCTCGTCAAGGAAGGAGACGGCGTCTTCGACGTCAATCACGGCCCCCGTGGCGTCGTAGCGCAGCGGGTCGCCGCCCACGACACGCGTCTCCCACTCGAGCGGGTAGTCCAGGTACAGGCGCAGGCCCAAATCCTGGGAGTACTCCGTCTGAGGCTCGTCATAGATCATCGCGCTGTAGAAGTCCTCGGAGAAGACCGCAAGGGAGCTGACCCCCACCTCTCCCCCGTCGGCGTCATCCTCCGTCACGAGCGTCACGAGGCACCAGAAGTTGCGCCCGCCGCAGGTCATCAGGAAGTCAAACTCAAGCTCGACGCGCCTCATGCGGTCGTCGACGCTCTCGCGCTCGACGGGTCGCGCCGCCGAGTCCCGGTCGACGTATCCCACGGGACCGGAGCAGGCCTCGACGAGCTTTGCGGCGGTGGCGTCAAGGCCCTCGGACGAGGCGCGCGCGTTGGGCGAGAAGAGCCCGACCACGCCGTCGCGGTCGCCCTCCTCGAGCGCGGCGACGAGGGCGTCCACGGCGTCGAGGCACGCCTGCTGCCGCGAGCTCACGTACTTCTCGCCCGTGACGCCGCTTCCGACCAGCCTGGCCAGCGTGTCTGCGGGGCCCGAGCACCCGACGCACAGCGCCACGGCAACCAGAGCGGAGGCGAGCGCGGCGAGGTGCCGGGCGCGACCCCCGTGACGACGTCCCACCATGTCTGCCTCCTTCCCTCCGCCTACCACTTGACTATAGAAACATTTGTTCCTATAGTCAAGTCAGGAAGGAGGCTGCCATGGGAGTGTTCGATCGCTACGCGCCGTTCGTGCAGGACTTCATCTACGCGCACGAGTGGGAGAACCTGCGCGGCATCCAGGTGGCCGCCGGCGAGGCCATCTTTGACACGGAAGACCACGTGCTGCTGTGCGCCTCCACGGCCTCCGGCAAGACCGAGGCCGCCTTCTTCCCCATCCTCTCCGAGTTCTGGGAAGATCCTCCCGCCTCGGTGGGCGCGCTCTACATAGGCCCCACCAAGGCCCTCATCAACGATCAGTTCTATCGCCTCGAGGAGCTGTGCGAGGAGGCGGGCATCGCCGTGTGGCACTGGCACGGGGACGTCTCATCCTCGCACAAGGCGAAGCTCATGCGACGGCCCTCGGGCATCCTGCAGATCACGCCGGAGTCCCTCGAGGCCATGCTCGTGCGCAGGCACGCCGCCGTGGCCAAGCTCTTCTGCGACCTGCGCTACGTGGTCATCGACGAGGTCCACTCGCTGCTGAGGCAGGACCGAGGCGGCCAGACGCTCTGCCTCATAGAGCGCCTCTCGCGCGTCGCCGGCGTGAGCCCGAGGCGCATAGGACTCTCCGCCACCATAGGCGATCCCGAGGCCGTGGGTGCGTTTCTCGCCGCGGGAACCGGCCGCAACACGATCATCCCCCGGGTCAGCGAGCCGCCCCGCACCTGGCGCCTCTCGATGGAGCACTTCTACACCGGCGGCCCCCAGGCCGACGAGGGCACAAGCCAGACCACGAGAAGCGAAGTCGAGGCAGACGTCATCTCGATGGAGCCGGGGGCGCCGGGACTACCCCTGTGCTCAAACAGCTTCGGCGCACAGGGCGCGCCTGCAGAACTGCGCGCGGAGGTAGTCCCGGCGCCCGTCGAGCATCCCACCGACCTTGCGCCCGTGAACTCAGATCCGGGACTGGGATACATCTTCGAGCACACCCGCGGCCGCAAGTGCCTCGTCTTCTGCAACTCGCGCGAGGAGGCCGAGGAGGTCACCACGACGCTGCGGCGCTACTGCGAGGCCAACGGGGAGCCGGACCGCTTCCTCATCCACCACGGCAACCTCTCCGCCGCCATCCGAGAGAGCGCCGAGGAGCTCATGCGCGACGAGGAGACCGCGCTCACCACCGTGGCCACCGCAACCCTGGAGCTCGGCATCGACGTGGGCCGGCTCGAGCGCGCGTTCCAGATAGACGCCCCGTTCACCGTGTCGGGGTTCCTCCAGCGCATGGGCCGGACGGGCAGGCGCGGCGCGCCCCCGGAGATGTGGTTCGTCATGCGGGAGGAGCCGCAGGAGGCGCGCGCCCTTCTCCCCGAGACCATACCCTGGAAGCTCCTGCAGGGCATCGCCCTCGTCCAGCTCTACCGAGAAGAGCGCTGGGTGGAGCCGCCCAACCTCGACCGGCTGCCCTACAGCCTGCTCTGCCACCAGACGCTCGCCACGCTCGCCTCGGAGGGAGAGCTTACGCCCGCCCAGCTGGCGAGCCGCGTGCTCACGCTCACCTACTTCCACCGCGTCAGCACGGACGACTTCCGCGTTCTGCTGCGCCACCTGCTGCGCAACGACTTCGTCGAGCAGACCGAGTCGGGCGGCCTCATCGTGGGCCTTGCCGGCGAGCGCGTCACGAGCTCCTACAAGTTCTTCGCGGTCTTCCAGGAGAACGTGGAGTACACCGTGCGCTCGGACTCCACCGAGATTGGCACCCTGTGCGCCCCGCCGCCTCCCGGCGAGAAGGTGGCCATAGCCGGCCACGTCTGGGTGGTGGACGAGGTTGACCACGAGCGCCACCTGCTCTACGTCACGCAGGTCAAGGGCAAGGTACCCGCCTACTTTGGGGACGTGGCAGGAGACATCAACACGCACATCCTGGAGCGCATGCGCCGCGTGCTCGAGGAGGGCAGCGCCTACCCCTACCTCATGGACCACGCGCGCGCCAGGCTGCGCGAGGCGAGGCACGTGGCGCGGGCGTCGCGCCTCACCGAGGGTCCCCTCGTCTGCCTGGGCGAGAACGACAAGGGCCAGACCATGTACTGCCTGCTGCCGTGGCTGGGAAGCTACGCGTTTCTCGCCCTGGAGCGGCTCGTCAAGATCAAGTGCGCGGGCGAGCTGGGCATCAAGGGCGTGAGCTCGTCGAGGCCGTACTTCATCACCTTCGTGATGCGCGAGGACGAGCGTGCGTTCTTCCACGTGGTGTGCGACGCCGCCGAGCGCCTGGAGGACCCGATGGAGCTCCTCTACCCCGCCGAGGTCCCCTACTTCGAGAAGTACGACGAGCTCGTTCCCGAGGAGCTCATCCGCAAGGGCTTCGCGTGCGGCGTGCTCGACGTTGCCGGAATGAAGGCCCGCGTGGCCGAGTGGGGCCGCAGGCTGCTCGAGGGGTGAGAAGAGCACCGCGGCTAGCTACGCCCTCTCGCACGTGGCGGCCACACGCTTTCCCGAAAAAGCAATCCCCCACCGCAGGCGGCCGGAAGCGACGACGGGCAGGTCATCAGCGTCATAGCCGCGATTCCCTATCTGAGCAACGCCCTGGCGAGCAAGCCCGGCGAGCTCGCCCTCGGGTGCGTCGTGCTGATACAGGTTAGAGGCAGGACCGTCCTTCGCCCCACCCCGTCACCGAGCAGTGGCGTAGCTTTAGGCTTGTCAGTGGTTTATTTTGAGAACGCAAGGCACCCCTTGAGAGGACAGCTCGTCTACCAGGTAATTTGGCAAGCGCGCTCAAACGTACCACCCAAGAGGTCCAGAAAAACCGCTGGCAACCCCATCTTGCGCTGACTTTAGACGCAACGCGGGCGGGCCGTGCCCTCGCAAGAAAAAGGCACGACCCGCCCACACGAGGAACCGTCCAGAGGCCTACTCGTACTTGTAGAAGCCCTCGCCCGCGGCGACGCCGGTCTTGCCCGCGTCGATGTAGCTCTTCAGCAGCGCGACGCTCCTCGCCACCGTGGAGTCGGGGTTCTGCGCCGCCGGGTCCATGCCGATGATCTTCCAGGCCAGCGGCAGGCCGATGCGGTCAAGCTTGCGGAACGGGCTCTGCATGGGGTCGGCGCCCGTGGCGAGCGTCCAGGTGAGGTCGACGGTCTCCACGTCCGCGACGCCGTCGGCCACCAGCCCCACCGCCGCCTTGAGCCACGGGATGAGCAGGGTGTTCAGGATGTAGCCCGGCTGCTCCTTGTTGAGCGGCAGGCCAACCATGCCGATCGCCTTGGCAAAGTCCTTCGCCAGCTCAAAAGTCTCGTCGCTCGTCTTGTCCTGGCGCATGAGCTCGGTGATGTTGTTGCGCCAGATCTGGTTGGCAAAGTGGAAGGACATGAAACGGTCCGGGCGACCGGTCGCCTCCGCAAACATGCTCGGCAGCATCGTGGACGAGTCGGTGAGAAGAACCGTCCGCTCCGGGAGGTGCTTGGCGAGCTCCGTGTAGAACGCGGTCTTCTCCGCGGGGTTCTCGTTGATGCACTCGACCACGACGTCGGCGTTGCCGAAGGCGATGTCGTAGTCCACGACAAAGCTGATGGCGTCGAGACGCTCCTCGGCCTGCGCCTTGAGCTCGTCGATCTGCTCGGGGGTGAGGTCGCGCTCGTCGGAGAGCCCGCGGCAGTACGCCCCGGGGTCGCCCGACTTCATCTGCTCGAGCGCGTCGAGGTACTGGCCGCGCACCATCTCAAAGCGCGGCATCGCGCGGGCGATGGACTCCTCGCTGCGCACCCACACCGTGACGTTGTAGCCCTTGTAGGCAATCTGCGACGCGATCTGGCTGCCCTGCGTACCGCCGCCAGCTACCGTAACGTTGCGAACGTCCTCGACCTTCATTGGAACACTCCCTTCGTCGGTTTCAAGACAAGGGGAAGTGTGCCCCCAAACAACAATCTGGCGAGAAGAACCTCGGACGGACGGCTCCTCCTCTCGGTTAGCGGCGGGAGGAGGGGTCGTCATGCCAATAAAATTGCGCCTAGACACTGTCAGGCTTGACGAGATAAACCACAGCCGTTCCCTGTTTTACAACAGCTCGGCACGCCCTCTCTCGGGCCCACGCATCACTCCTCTGCCGCCCAGAGCAGAATCCGCTCAATAGGTAGTAGCCCGATTTGAAAACGCGAGCCAGCGAGGCGCGGTACCTGCGGCCAGTCCTCACGGCATCTGGAGTCGGCTCATATGGTACCGCCCGTAAAATCCGCAGCAGAGGCGCCTGAATGGCAGGCACCGCAAAGCGGAAAGAAGTTTGCGCCCATTCCCAAGAAGAAAAGGCCCCCCGATGCTCACGAAAGAAGGAGTCCCGCAAACCGAAACCGCGACCGCCCCGCACTCGAGCAAGCGCGACATCCCCACATGCAACAAGGCGCTGCTGGTAACGTACAATTTCTTGCGCACTTTGACAGCGGAATAGCGTCCAGGTAGGAAGGAGGGCACGGTCTGTCCCGGTATGATTCGAGTTGTCGAGACAAGAGTCATGTTGGAGGAGAGCCATGCCCGAGCCTATCGTAACATTGAACGAGGAGTCCCTGAAGTCCGACCTGCGCGAGCTCGTCAGGGGGACCGTCGAGGACACCCTGAACGGCCCGCTCGAGGAGGAGGCCGGACCTGGTCGGCACGGAGCGCTACGAGAGTACCGCGGAGAGGGAAGCCTACCGCGCGGGCCACTACGACCGGAAGCTGGCCACCACCTCGGGGGAGGTGACCATCCACATGCCCAAGCTGAAGGGGATGCGGTTCACCACGTCGATCATCGAGCGCTACCGCAGACGCGAGACCTCGGTCGAGGAGACGATGATCGAGATGTACCTGGCGGGGGTCTCGACTAGGCGGATCGAGGAGGTCTCGGAGATCCTCTGGGGCTCGAGCGTCTCCGCCGCAACCGTCTCCAATCTAAACGAGAAGGCGTTCGTGTCGGACGGGGAGGGCGCAACCGCCCGCTCGAGAGGGTCTACCCCTACGTCTACGTCGACGGCATCTACCTCAAGCGCAGCTGGGGCGAGGGCTACGAGAACGTGGCTGTGATGGTCGCCATAGGGGTGAACGACGACGGCTACCGCGAGGTCATAGGAGCCGCCGAGGGCTTCACGGAGTACGCCAAGTGCTGGCGCGAGTTCCTCTTGTGGCTGAGGGCCAGGGACCTCAGGGGCGTGCGCATGTTCACCGGCGACAAGGCCGCCAGGATGGTCGGGTCGATCGCCGAGGTGTTCCCCGAGGCGGCCTACCAGCGCTGCACGGTCCACTTCTACCGCAACGTACTGGCGAAGGTGCCGAGGACGAGGCGTGCGAAGGGGGCCGCGATGCTCAAGGCGATCCACGCCATGGAGTCGCGCGAGGCCTCCGAGGCCAAGGCCCTTGCCGTGACTGACGAGCTCGAGTCTATGAGGCTCGGGGAGACCACGAATGTCGCGCGCGAGGGGTACGCCGAGACCCTGATCTACACTCGCTTCCCGCGAGAGCACTGGAGGAGAATCAGGACCAACAATGCCATCGAGCGGCTCAACCGCGAGATTCGCCGTCGCACCCGCGTTGTAGGCACCTTCCCGGACGGGAGGAGCGCCCTCATGCTCGTGACCGCGAGGCTGAAGTACGTCGTCGAGAGCGAATGGGGCTCCCGCCGATACCTGGACGTGACGCTGCTGTAGGAGTGGCCGCACCGTGAGGCGGGCCTATAGGAAAGTTCGCAAGAATCTTGACGGTACCGGGGCGGCAGGCTGCTTACGAATCCGGGGTTATGGCAATGCGGGGTGTTGGGGCTGCTTACGAATCCCGGGTTATGGCAGCGCGAGGCGGCGGAACGCTTAGTAATTCGGGGTTATGGCACTTATCGCCGGGCGAGAAGAACCTTTTTGCTGCTTGAGCCGTGCCACAACCCGGGATTGTTAAGCAGGTTTGGCGCGCTCGCTGCCATAACCCGGATTGTTAAGCAGCTCAGGGGTTCTTCTCGCCATGACGCGGATTCTTTGAGCGCGGCCCAGCCGCCAACACAAAACGGCCCGCACCGCGGGGGGTGACGGTGCGGGCCGAAAAAGACACGGAGGGAACGCCCTCTCACATCAGTGCATGGACCAGGCGAAGTGGTCGGTGTGCAGGAGCTCCTCGGCGCGCTCGGAGAGCGGCTCGCCAAGGTAGTCCCGGTAGATTGCCTCGATGGAGGGGTTCTCGTAGGAGTTGCGCAGCTTTGCCTTGCGGTCGAGCCCCCACAGCACGTCGCCGCGCACGCCGGCGAGCTCCTCGCCGTCGTGGATGGGCTGGCCGCCGCCGCCCGCGCAGCCGCCCGGGCAGGCCATGACCTCCACGAAGTCGTAGCTCACCTCGCCGGCCGCGAGCGCGTCGAGCAGCTTGCCGGCATTGGCCAGGCCGCTCACCACGGCAACGCGAACCGGGGTGCCCGCCAGGTCGAACGTGGCCTCCTTCCAGCCCTCGAGCCCGCGGACCGCGGAGAACGCGTCCGGGCGCGGGGTCTCTCCGGTGACCACGTGGTAGGCCGTGCGCAGCGCCGCCTCCATGACGCCGCCCGTGGCCCCGAAGATCACGCCGGCGCCGGTGGCCGTGCCGAGCGGGTCGTCGAAGTCCTCCTCGGGCAGGGTCGTGGCGTCGATGTGCTCCGCGCGGATCATGCGGTCGACCTCGCGCGTGGTGATGGACACGTCCACGTCCGGGTCGCCGCAGGCGTCGACCATCGTGGGGATGGCGACCTCGGCCTTCTTGGCCGTGCACGGCATGATCTCCACGCAGAAGATGTTGTGGGGGTCGATGCCCTTGAGCTCGGCGAAGTAGCTCTTCGTCACGGCGCCGAACATCTGGCCCGGCGACTTTGACGTGGAGAGCTGCGCGGTGAACTCCGGGCGGACCGCCTTGACGTAGCGCACCCAGCCCGGGCAGCAGCTCGTGAACATCGGGAAGGTGTTCTCGTCTCTGTGCGCGAGCTTGTGGAGCAGCTCGCTTCCCTCCTCCATGATGGTGAGGTCGGCCGAGAAGTCCGTGTCAAAGACGTAGTCCACGCCCATCTGGCGCAGCGCGGCGACCAGGCGGCCGACGGTGGCCTCGCCGCGAGCGAGGCCGAGGCTCTCGCCCCAGGCGGCGCGCACGGCCGGCGCGATCTGCACCACGACGACCTTGTCCGGGTCGGCGAGGGCGTCGAAAACCCTGCCCGTGTCGTCGCGCTCGCGCAGCGCCCCGGTCGGGCAGTGGGTGATGCACTGGCCGCAGAGCGTGCAGTCGGACTCGGCGATCGAGCCGCCGCCGCGCACGTTCACGCTCGTGTGCGTGGCGCGGTTGGCGAGGTCCCACACCCCGAGGCCCTGGATCTTCTCGCACACCTGGATGCAGCGCAGGCAGTTGACGCACTTGTCGTTGTTGCGGATGAGCGGGAAGGACTTGTCCCACGGGTCGTGCATGAGGCGCTTCTCGTAGGGGAGCTCGGAGATGCCGAGGTCGTTGGCGAGCGTCTGCAGCGTGCAGTTGCCGGAGCGCACGCAGCTCGTGCACTCGGAGTCGTGCGTGGCGAGCAAGAGCTCCATGTTCATGCGGCGCGCCACGCGGACCTTGGGGCTGTTGGTGCGGACGACCATGCCCTCGAGCACGGTGTTGTTGCAGGCGGCGACGAGCTGGTCGATGCCCTCGATCTCGACGACGCAGATGCGGCAGGCGCCGATCTCGTTGAGCTCGCGCAGGTAGCACAGCGTTGGGATCTTGATGCCGACCTGGGCGGCGGCGTCGAGGATGGACGTGCCCTCGGTGACGCTCACGGCGCGGCCGTCTATGGTGAGGTTTACCACTGCTCGATCCTCCCCCCGCGGAACGCGCCAAAGCCGAAGTGGTCGCAGCGCAGGCAGCGCGAAGCCTCCTGGTGCGCCTCCTCGTCGGTGAGGCCGTTCTCGACGATGTCGAAGTCGTAGATCCGCTCGTGCGCCTCGCGCTCGCGCATCTCGCAGCGCGCGCAGCTGATCTTGCCCTTGAACTGGACGGGCGGCAGCTCCACGTCAAGCTCGATGGTGTGGTTGAAGCCGAGGTAGTTGTCGATGTTGCCGGCCGCGACCTTGCCCGCGTGGATGGCGCGGATGACGGTTGCCGGGCCGCTCTGGCAGTCTCCGCCGGAGAAGAGCCCGTCCTGGCCGGGCACGGCGCCGTCCGGGTCCGTGACGATGCGGCCCCACTTGCAGGGCACGCCCCGCTCCTCGAAGGTGGCCGAGTCGATGTCCTGGCCGATGGCGACCACCACGCGGTCGCACGGGACCACGACGTCGCCGCCCTCGGCGGGACGCGGCGCAGGGCGCCCGCGCTTGAGGCCGCCGATGATCTGAGGCTCCACCTTGAGCCCGCAGACGTGGCCGGCCTCGTCGACCATGACCTCCTTGGGCGCGTGCAGGTCCATGATCTCGCAGCGCTCGGCCTCGGCGCCGGCGATCTCCTCGTCCTGGGCGGTCATGTCCGCGACGCGGCGACGGTACGCGATGACCACGCGCTCGGCGCCGAGGCGTACGGAGGTGCGGGCCACGTCCATGGCCACGTTGCCACCGCCGACCACGGCCACGGTCAGGCCGCTGAAGTTGGGGGCCTTGTCGTCTCCCATGTCGCGCAGGAGCTTGACGGCGGACATGACGCCTTCGGCGTCCTCGCCCGGCAGGCCGAGCTTCTTGTCGGCGTGCGCGCCGATGGCCAGGTAGACGGCGTCGTACTCCTCGCGCAGGCGGCTCATCTCCTCGCCGTCCACCGCGTGGTTCTTCTCGACCTCTATGCCGCAGTCCAAGATCCACTGGATCTCGGAGTCGAGCTGCTCGCGCGGGAGGCGGTAGTTGGGGATGCCGTAGCGCAGCATGCCGCCGAGGTGGGCGCGCTGCTCGAAGATCTTGACCTTGTGGCCCATGAGCGTGAGGTAGTAGGCGCAGCTGAGGCCGGCCGGGCCACCGCCGATGACGGCGACGCGCTTGCCCGTGGCGGGCTTGATGTTGGGGCGGTAGTCCCCGGCGTGCTCCACGGCGTAGCGCTTGAGGCCGCGGATGTTCATCGGGTCGTCCACCATGCCGCGGCGGCAGTGCATCTCGCAGGGGTGCTCGCACACCAGGCCGCACACGAGCGGCAGCGGGTTGTCCTTGCGGATGAGGCGCACGGCCTCGGTGTAGCGGCCCGCCTCGACGAGCGCGATGTAGCCGGGGATGTCCACGCCGGCCGGGCAGCCGGAGACGCACGGCACCGTCTGGTGCTGCGAGAAGCCGCAGGCGTGCTTGGTGACGTGGTGCTCGAAGTCGTCCCGGAAGCCGCGGATGGCCATGAGGGCCACCTCGCCCGCCTCGTACCCGATGGCGCAGTCGCTCGACAGGTACACCGTGCGCGCGGTGGACTCGATGAGGTCGAGCGTCTCCATCGTCGCGCGGTTGTTGAGCACGTCGTTGAACAGGTGGCGGAGCATCCGCAGACCGTTTCTGCACGGCGTGCACTTTCCACAGCTCTGCGTGGCGCACATCGCCACGTAGGAGGCCGTGAACTCGACGGGGCACGGAGCCAGCGAGCTCACCGAGAGGCGCTTCTCGAGCATCTCGTGCATGCTCGACATGATCGCCTGGGACTCGCTCTGCTCCATGACGTGCATTCTTGCCATAGGCCCTCTCCTTGCACTGTATGGAGTCGTGCCGCATCCCCCCGGATGCGGCGCAGTTAAGTAACGATACGCTGCCTCGCGGGGCCTCGGGCACGCCCATTCGGCGAGAAGCGCGGGCGGGCGGCGAGCGGTCCTCGAGGTTCTTCTCGCCAGGTGAGCGGCATGGGGCCGCGGTCCACCGGGAGGGGCCGTGGCGACCGTCAGCCGAGAGGATGCTCCCCCCTGAACGAAAGCTGACATACTTCCCTCAAGGAAGGGAACTCTAGGAGGAGGACTCATGAAGAGAGGAACCATTCGCGCGCTCGTCGCATCCCTGGCGGTCGTCGTGGCCGTGAGCTGCGGGGTCGTGCTCGGGGGCTGCTCGTCGGCCAACCCCGAGCAGGCGATTCGCGACGACCTCACCGCAACGCTCGACGAGGTCAAGAACGTCGACGACGCCACCATCGAGGAGCTGATGGGCAGCGTCGACACCTCGCAGCTCGAGCCGTACGGCATCGACGGGACCGAGTTCGCGCGCTCGCTGCTCGACGGCTTTGACTACTCGATCGGCGACATCACGGTTGACGGCGACACCGCCACCGCGCAGGTCAGCATCACCTGCAAGTCCGCCATGGACCTCTACGACGAGCTCGAGAACATGATGACCGAGCTCAGCGAGGACCCGGACATCCTGAGCCTGCTCTCCGACGAGGAGGCCTTCAACGCCCGGATCGGCGAGCTTTTGATGGAGGCCATGGACTCGCTCGAGCCGTCCACCAAGGACCTCGAGCTCACCTACACCAACGCCGACGGCACCTGGACCATGGACAGCAGCTCCGCCGCCGAGCTCGGGCAGATATTCGCCACCGCGTAGGGCGCGCCCCGAGCGTCGCGCGGGGCGGCTACCCCAGCACCTCGCCCGCGATGCGCGCGGTGTCCGTGGCGTCACGGGCGTAGAAGTCGGCGCCCACCATCTGCGCGTACTCGGGCGTGAGGACGGCGCCGCCCACCACGACCTTGCACCACGGCGCGCGCTCGCGCAGCAGCTCGATGGTCTCCGCCATGGCGGGAACCGTCGAGGTCATGAGCGCCGAGAGCCCCACGAGGGGGGCGCGGCGCGCCACCACGGCATCCACCACGACCTCGGGCGCCACGTCGCGCCCGAGGTCGACGACTTCGAAGCCGTAGTTCTCGAGCAGCATGCGCACGATGTTCTTGCCGATGTCATGGATGTCCCCGTGCACGGTGCAGATGACGACCGGGCCCCTGCCCGACAGCGTCGCCCCGTCCGTCGAGGCCGTCTCGCGGATGACCTCGAAGCCCGCCTTGGCCGCCTCCGCGGCCGCCATGAGCTGCGGGAGGAAGAACGTCCCCGCCTCGAAGCGCCGCCCTACCTCGTCGAGCGCGGGCACGAGCACCTCGTTGATGGCAAAGAGCGCGTCGTGGGCGAGAAGAACCTCGCGCATGACGTCGGGCATCGCCGCCTCGCGGCCGGTCAGGACGAGCTCGCGCGCGCGGGAGACGGGGTCGGCCGGCGCCGCGGCATCCGGAGCCGGGAGCTTGACGTTCTTCTCGCCGGGCGCGGCTGCGGGCGCGGCGTCGCTGCGGTCCGCGTAGTGCTCCACGTAGAAGCGGGCCTGCTCGTCCTCGCCGGAGAGGACGCGCCAGGAGTCCACCACGTCCATCATGCGTCGCGCGCCCGGGTTGATGATCGCGAGGTCGAGCCCCGCGCCGAAGGCGGCCGAGAGGAACGTGGCGTTGACGAGCGGCCGGAAGGGCAGGCCGAAGCTGATGTTGGACACGCCGAGCACCGTGCGCACGCCCGTGAGCTCGGCCTTCACGGCGCGGATGGCATCCAGGATGGCGCGCGGGGCCGTCTGGTCGGTCGAGGCGGCCATGGCCAGGCAGTCGATGACCACGTCGTGGCGCGGGATGCCGAGCGCATCTGCCGCGGCCACGATCTTGCACGCCACCGCGAGGCGTCCCTCGGCCGTGGGCGGGATGCCGTCCTCGTCCAGCGTGAGGCCCACGACGGCACAGCCATAGTGCGCGGCGACGGGCAGCACGGCGGCGAGGCTCTCGGCCTTGCCGTTGACGGAGTTGATGAGCGCCTTGCCGGGGTAGCTGCGCACGGCGGCCTCGATGACGGCAGGGTCAGAGGCGTCTATCTGCAGCGGCAGCGTGGTCACGCCGAGCAGCTCCGAGACGAGCTGGCACATCACCGCACGCTCGTCGATCTCCGGCAGGCCCGCGTTGACGTCCAGGATCTGCGCGCCGGCGCGCTCCTGCGCGATGGCCTCCGCGAGCGGGTGGTCGTGGTTGCCGGAGCGCAGGGCCTCCTTCATCTTGCGCTTGCCCGTGGGGTTGATGCGCTCGCCGATGACGCCGACCTGGCCGGCCTCGAGCGCCACCAGGCGCTGCGGCCCGCAGACGGCAAAGCAGTCCCGCACGCGGTGCGGCGCCGGGCGGCGGGCGGCAAGAAGCGCGCGCTCAGCCGCGACGTGCTCCGGCGTGGTGCCGCAGCAGCCCCCCACGATGGTGACGCCCGCGTCGAGCATGACCGCCACGGCCGCCGCGTACTCGTCGGGCCCCACGTCATAGACGGTGACGCCGCCCTCCACGCGCGGCAGGCCGGCGTTTGCCTGCGCCATCACCGGGCAGCTCGCCCAGGGGAGCATCCGCTCCACGAGCGGCGCCACGTCGGCCGGCCCGAGCGAGCAGTTGACGCCCACGGCAGCAGCGCCGAGCGAGGAGAGCGTGAGCGCCGCCACCTCGGGCGTGGTACCGAGGAAGGTCCGGCCGTCCTCCTGGAAGGTCATCGTGACGAGGGCGGGAAGGCCCGAGTTCTCGCGCACGGCCAGCAGCGCCGCCTTTGCCTCGGCGAGGTCTGCCATGGTCTCGACCACGAAGAGGTCGGCGCCGGCGGCCTCGGCCGCGCGGACCTGCCGGGCAAAGAGCTCGTAGGCGTCCTCGAAGGCGAGCGGGCCCATCGGCGCGAGCAGCTGGCCGGTCGGACCGATGTCGGCGGCAACGTAGCGCGCCCCCGAGGCCCGGGCGCAGGCGACCGCGGCGCCAAAGACCTCCTCCACCGTGGCCGCGTCCCCCAGCTTGTCCGCGTTGGCTCCGAAGGTGTTGGTGGTCACCACGTCCGCGCCGGCGGCCACGTACGACGCGTGGATCTGGGTGACCTCGTCGGGGTTGGTGAGGCACAGCAGCTCCGGCAGCTCCCCGGCGGCGAGCCCGCGCGCCTGGAGCTGCGTTCCCATGGCGCCGTCAAAGAGCAGGAACCCCTCCCCGCGCAGCGCGGCGGCAAGGGGGCCGCCGGCCGGGCGGCGGGTGCGGTCGGTCGGGTCGGTGACGCTGGCATCAAGCATGGTGCCTCCCATCAGCATCTTTTCTGACATCTCATCGTAGCAGCGCCGGGCGCGCGCCCGGCGCGCGAGAACGTGCTGACTTTGGACGTTCTTCTCGCCCAAAGCGTCCGGGAACTGCACGTTCGAGAAGAACGTGCAGGTTGCGGACGGTTTCGGACGTCAAAGTGACCGGAAGCCGCACGTTCGAGAAGAACGTGCGGGTTGCGGACGGTTCCGACCCCAAAACCGTCCGGAAGCTGCACCGACCAGCCCGCGCGCCTCAGCTGCGACAAACCCGACCGGACCGCCGCAGCAGGCAGAAGTCGCGACACGGGCACGCGGCGCACGAGGCCCGGACCGTCCCGCGCGGGCGCTCGAAGAGGCCCACCACGGCGGTCACGCTCTTGGCGGGGGACATGAGCAGCGACCTGGAGAGCGTGATCCCGAGCGAGCGCTGCGCGTCCAGCGCCGCCAGCAGCACCGGCTGCGTCTCGAGCGGAAAATCGCCGTACCCAGGCGAGAAGCGCGACCCGCAGAAGAGCCCCCGAGCCGCCGCCTCGGCCACAAGGTCCGCCTCCGCGGCGTCCGCGGCCCGCTCGACCACGGCAGAGCCCGCCGCGTCGAGGATGACCTGCGCCACGCGGTCCGTGAGGGAGAGCCTGCGCAGCTCCGCGTCGAGGCCCATGCCCGCCGTCACGGCGAGCACGCCCACGGCAACCGCCCCGTCCAGGTGCTCGTCGATCGATCGGCCCACGAGCTCGAGCGCCGTGCCGGACAGCCGGACCACGGGTGCGCCGTCCCGCTCGTCGCGGCCCGCGACCTCAAAGACGCGCGTCACTCCCCGCGCGCGTGACACGGCAAGACAGCGCGCCACCACCTCGTCGATGCGCGCGTCGAGCCCCTCGTCGATCAGCTGGTCGCGATACCCCAGGTAGCGCAGCACCTCGCCGCGGTCGACCGAGCCGACCTCGTAGGTCCGGGCCGCCCCCGGCACGCTCACGCCCCCAGGTAGCCGCACGCGACGAGAGCCTCGCGCGCCGCGTGCGCCACGCCGGGCTTGTTCATGCTGTAGACGTGCAGGCCGTCGACACCGTTTGCGGCGAGGTCCACGAGCTGCTCGCAGGCGTACTCGATGCCCGCGCGCGCCTGGTCCGCCGGGTCGTCCCCCGCGAGCACGAGGCGCTTCACCACCTTGGCCGGAATCGAAGCGCCGCAGGTGAAGGCCATGCGCTGGATCTGCCGCACGCTCGTGAACGGCATGATGCCCGCCACGACCGGGAGGCGCACGCGGTGGCGCAGGCACTTCTCGCGGAAGCGGTAGAAGTCCTCGTTGTCAAAGAAGAGCTGGGACACCAGGTAGTCGGCGCCCGCCTCCTGCTTCTTGTACAGGCTCTCGAAGCTCTCCTGCTCGCTCGGCGACTCGACGTGGCCCTCCGGGTAGCACGCCGCCCCGATGCACAGGTCGCAGCCGCGCCCGCGAAGGTACGCGATGAGGTCGGAGGCGTGTGCGAAGTCGCGCTCCTCGCGTCCCGGGGCGCGGTCGCCGCGCAGCGCGAGCACGTTCTCTATCCCCGCCCCGTCGAGCGCCGCCACGTACGCGTCCACGTCGGCGCGCGTGGAGCCGAGGCAGGTGAGGTGCGCGAGCGCCGTCACGCCGAGGTCCCGCTCGATGGAGGCGGCTATGGGGACGGTGTTTGCGGAGTTGCCCGAGCCGCCCGCCGAGTACGTGACCGATATCCAGTCCGGCCGGTCCGCGGCCATCTCGCTCGCCACGACGTAGGCGCACTCGAGCGGCATCTCCCCCTTCGGCGGGAAGATCTCGAAGGAAAACGTCTGACCCCCGGCGAGCTTGTCTGCGATCCTCATGCCCGGCCCCTCTCTATGCGACGCGGTTGTGCCCATCTTACCCGTCCGCCGCCCCGGCCGCGCGCCTCGCCCCCGGGCGTCAGCCCATGAAGTCCGGCATCCTCCCGGCGCGCGTCGCCGCGGCGATGTCGAGCAGCGCGCGGGCCACCGACTCCTCCCGCGCCGGCCCGATCCGGTAGCGGGCGCACTCCAGCACCGCCGGCACCGCGTTGGCCACGGCCACCGAGTTCTCGTAGTGCCTGAGCACCGCGAGGTCGTTCTCCGCGTCGCCGAAGCAGCACACCTCCTCCGGGGAGAGCCCGAGCCGCTCCATGAGGAAGTCCCCGCCGTGGTCCTTGCCAAAGCCGTGTGGCGTGAGGTCTATGTGCGGCGTCCCGGGCATCGGGCACACGAAGTCGAGCTCGGCGAGCTCGGCGCCCAGCCACGCGGCCACCTCCTGGCAGCGGCCGAAGCTCCCCACGACGCGCACGTTCGCCTTGTAGCAGGACTCGAGCGGCACCTCGGGAAGGGCGCTCTCCACGCGCCAGAAGTTGTCCGGGTGCGCGAGCACGTACCCCAGGTCAGCCCCCACCGCGACCTTCTCGCCGCCGTACTCCACGACGAGGTAGGCGTCCGGCACGTCCGCGAGCAGCCCCGCCACGGCGACCAGCGCGTCACGCTCGATGGGCACCCGCTCGACGAGCTCCCCGTCGAGGTAGACCAGCTGCCCGTTGCTCGTCACCGCCGTGGCGCACGCCGCCTCGTCGCCGGCGAACATGGCCGGGAGGTCGCGGTAGATGCGCCCCGTGCACGGAACGAAGTGGACGCCGGCCGCCTGCGCCTCGTGGATCGCCTCGAGCGCAAACGGCGTGACCACGTGGTCCTCCCGCCAGATGAGCGTGGCGTCGAGGTCGGAGAGCACGAGCTTGATCACGTGAGGTCCCTTCGAAGCAGGCCGTGGACGGGCGCGTGCGCCGCGCGCACGCCCCATGCCGAGCGCCCGCACACGGCCTGCTGGAAGGAGCAGGCGCGACGGTCGGGGGCCGCCGCGCCCGAACACGTCGCACGCCAGGTGTTGGGGTTCCGGCACGCGACTCATTCTAGATATAACCGTCGGCGAGCGCCACGCCGCCCACAAAGTCGCAGACGGTAGGCCGGGGCAGCCAGAGGGTCACCGGCCTGCCCACAGGGGGAGAAGGACCACCGTGAGGGCGGCTAGGGCGATCGCGGGCGCAAGGGCAATCCCCTCCCCGCGGGGCGCGCCGCGCCCGAGCGCGAGGCTCACTCCCCGCGCCGCCAGCCACCAGAGCACCCCGAGCGCGCACGCCGCCGCGACCACCGCGAGCCCCGCGGCCGGCCCGACCCACGTCGCGACCGCGGCGAGCAGCTTGACGTCTCCGCCGCCCACGCCCGGCTCCCCACGCGCCCGCAGCGAGAGGAGCGCCGCGCCGAGCATGACCGCGAGCACCGCGAGGGCCCCGGCGAGGGCGTGCGCGAGCTCCCCGCACGCCGCAGCCCGGAGCGCGCCGGACAGCGCGGCCGCGGCGACGCAGCCGTTTGGCACGACGCGCCTCTCCAGGTCCGTGGCAGACGCCACGGCGAGCGCCGTCGCCAGCGCGGCGAGGCAGGCCGCGTCGAGCGCGGGCGGCGGCGCGTCGAGTGACGCCACCCGTGGCGCCCAGAGAGAAGCTCCCCACACAGTGACCACCCCCTTCGCGGCGCCCCGCGCCGCACGCGTCGTTCGGGCGATTCTAGGCGCACGCGTGCGCGCGGGTGCGCGCGCCCCCGCCCCGCACGCACCCGCAGGCGCCCGAAACACACGCCGCTACCTGCGACGAGACAGGCCGGGACAGCGCGCGATAGATTCGTGGAAGATTCGGGAACGGTCTATACTTGTCCCCCAGCAGCCCGGCCGCGACGAGCGGCGCGCGGGCCAGACGCCACACGAGAGGACCGCATGAGCCACAGGACCCAGACCCACAAGCAGCGCAACCCCCGCGTCGAGGCGCTGCGCCTGGTCGCCATCGTCGGCATCGCCATCTTCCACACCTTCCAGCCGTGGTTCGAGGCGGCCACCGACGGAAGCTGGGCGGCCAGCCCGCTCACGCTCGTCGCGGTCGGCCTCATCAGCCTGCTCGGCGCCTACGGCAACCACGTCTTCTTCCTCATCTCGGGCTACTACCTCCTGCCGAGGGCCGCGTCGGCGGCCGGAGGCGACCGCTACTGGACCGACCAGGCCCGGCGCACCGTCCGGCGCGCCCTCCCCATCCTTGCCACGGTCGTCGTCTACGCCCTCATCGCCCTCGCCGTGAGCACCTGGGTCACGCCGATCGACCGCGTCTCCCTGCACGAGACGAGCTGGCTGGTCGGGGGCCTCCAGTTCATCTGGGTCTACCTCGCCATCGTGGTCGCCACGCCCGTGATGGGCTGGGTCTGGAGCCGCGTCTCGCGCCCGAGGGCCGTCGTGGCGGCCATCGTGGTCGCGGTCTTCGCGGTCAACGCCTACATCGCCTTCGTCTCCCCCGGCAGCGACTCCCGCGGCCTGCTCGAGTGGCGCAAGCTCATGAGCGCCGTGAGCTACCTCGCGGCGTTCCTCGTCGGGGCGTGCCTCGCCGAGAAGAACCTCTCGCGCCCCGCGGCGCTGCTCGGCGCCTGCGGCGCCGCGGCGCTTCTCGCCGAGGGCGCGGCCGGCCTCACGTCCAACACGTGGCTGCTCGGCGCGCTCTCGTTCAAGTCGACCTCGCTCGTCTCGTTTGCGCTGGCCGTCGCGTCGCTCTCCCTCGCGGTCGCGCGGCCGGCCCCGGAGGCCGTCTCGCGGCCGGCGCGCCTCGTCTGCGCCGTGACCCCCTCGATCCTCGGCTCCTACGTGGCGCAGTCGATCTTCACCGCCGCCTGGCACCCCGCGATGGACGCGCTCTGCGCAGACGCGCTCGCGCTCGGCGGGGAGGCCGCCCTGCTTTTGGTGGGGATCGTGGCGAGCGTGGTTCTTCTCGCCGGCGTGTTTGCCTTTGACCGCCTCGTCAGGATCTCGGTGCTGAGGGCGCTCGGGCTGGCCTGAGGCCCCGCGGCTCCGCGGTGCGCGTATACTTTCCCCTGCCTTGCGCTTTGAGGGGAGTGTCTGATGACGAGCTGGCTTGTGAGGGTGTTCGTTCCCAACGCCGACGACGTGGGCGACCCGGCGGTCCGCACGCGCTACGGCCTGGTGGCGAGCGTCACGTGCATCGTCTGCAACGTGGCGCTGTGCCTGGGCAAGGGCGCGGTGGGGCTTCTCGCCGGATCCGTCTCCATCGTCGCGGACGCGCTCAACAACCTCTCCGACGCCTCGAGCAACGTGGTGAGCCTGCTCGGCTTCAAGCTGGCGAGCCGTCCCGCGGACGACGAGCACCCCTACGGCCACGGGCGCTACGAGTACCTGGCCGGCCTCGTGGTCGCCGTGCTCGTCTGCGCCATCGGCATCAACCTCCTTGGCTCCTCCGTCGAGAAGATCGCGCACCCCGAGCCCACCGAGTTCGGCCCGGCCGTCGTGGTGGTGCTCGTCGCCTCGATGGCCGTCAAGCTCTGGATGTCGACGTTCAACCGGCGCCTGGGGAGGGCCATCTCCTCGGAGACCCTCGAGGCCACGGCCGTCGACTCCAGAAACGACGTCATCTCGACCGCCGCCGTCCTCGCGAGCGCCGTCATCTCCCAGCTCACGGGCTTTGACCTGGACGGCTGGGCGGGACTTGCCGTGGGCGCCTTCATCTGCTGGAGCGGCGTGGAGCTCGTGCGCGAGGCGGTGAGCCCGCTTCTGGGACGCGTGCCGGACCCGGCCTACGTGGAGCGCATCCGCGCGCGCATCATGAGCTACCCGGGCGTGCTCGGCACGCACGACCTCATGGTCCACGACTACGGCCCCGGGCGGCAGTTCGCGAGCGCCCACGTCGAGATGGCCGCGGAGGGCGACCCGCTCGCCCAGCACGACCTGCTCGACAACATCGAGCAGGACTTCAAGGTCGAGGAGGGGCTGGTGATGACGCTGCACTACGACCCCATCGTCACCAACGACCCCGAGGTGCGCGACATGCGCCACTGGATCGACCTCGCCGTGAAGGGCATCGACGAGCGCCTCTCCATCCACGACCTGCGCTGCGTGCCCGGGCCCACGCACACCAACGTCATCTTTGACTGCGTGCGGCCGGCCGACTGCGCGCTCGCCCCCGGCGAGCTGCGCGAGAGGATCGGCGCGCTCGTGCGCGAGCGCTACCCGCGCGCCATCTGCAAGATCACGATCGACGACTCCTACGTCTCCTCCCGGCAGTGATGCGAAGGGGCCGTCCCCTCGCATCCCCCACGCCCAGAAAGGAAAGCCATGCCGTCCAGCAGCTACAGGGCAAAGCAGATGATCGTCATGCGCCGCGACCTCAAGATGCGCAAGGGCAAGATCGCCGCGCAGGCGGGCCACGCGTGCGTCGAGGCGGTCCTCATGGCACTCGTTCGCGAGGGGCGCGGCGCCGACGTCCGCGCGAGCGAGGGCTGGGCGTGGCTCGAGCACGACGAGGGCGACGTCACGCCGCTCACCGACTGGTTCGACGCCGGGGTGGCCAAGGTCTGCGTGTACGTGGACTCCGAGGAGGAGCTGCTCGACCTGGCCGACCGCGGCCGCGAGCTCGGCCACGCCGTGGCGCTCGTGCGCGACGCGGGCCACACCGAGTTCCACGGCGAGCCCACCTACACCTGCCTCGCCTTCGAGCCCCTCCCGGCGGAGACGATCGACCCGCTCACCGGCGACCTGCCGCTGTACTAGCCGCGGGCGCGCGATGCGCCGTGTTTCCGGCGCGTAATTCCTACTTGCTCGCAGGGATTACCAGTGCCACCCTAGGGGTGCCGAGAAGAACGACAAGGGAGGCACCATGCGCGTAGCACGCTCCGTCGAGGACCTCATCGGATCCACCCCGCTCGTGGACCTCTCAGGGCTCCTGGGCAAGGGCTGTGACGTGTGCCTGCTCGGCAAGCTCGAGTCCGCAAACCCCGGCGGCTCGGCCAAGGACCGCGTGGCGCGCGCCATGGTGGACGCCGCCGAGCGCGAGGGCCGGCTCACCCCGGGCGGCACCATCGTCGAGCCCACGAGCGGCAACACCGGCGTGGGGCTCGCCATGGTCGCGGCCGCGCGCGGGTACCACCTCGTCCTCACCATGCCCGACACCATGTCGGTGGAGCGCCGCGCGCTCGCCGCTGCCTACGGGGCCGAGGTCGTGCTCACCCCGGGCGCCGAAGGCATGGCCGGCGCCGTGGCGCGCGCCGAGGAGATCGCCGCGACCACGCCGAACGCCATCGTCGCCGGCCAGTTCGAAAACCCCGCCAACCCGCGCGCGCACTACGAGACCACCGGCCCGGAGATCTGGGCGGACACCGATGGCGCCGTGGGGGCCGTCGTGGCCGGCGTGGGCACGGGCGGCACCATCTCGGGCGCCGCGCGCTACCTCAAGGAGAGAAACCCCGAGGTCCTGGCCTTTGCCGTCGAGCCCGCGGAGTCGCAGGTGCTCGCCGGGGGCGCCGCCGGCCCCCACAAGATCCAGGGCATCGGCGCCAACTTCGTGCCGGAGAACTTCGACCGCTCGGTGGTCGACGAGGTCGTCCCCGTGAGCTCCGACGACGCCGTCACCACAAAGCTGCGGCTCGGGCGCGAGCTGGGGCTTCTCGTGGGCATCTCCTCGGGGGCGGCCGTGGCCGCGGCGCTCGCACTGGCGGGCCGCCCGGAGCTTGGCGGCCGGACCGTCGTTGCCGTCCTGCCGGACACCGGGGAGCGCTACCTCTCGATGGGGCTCTCGTGAGCGGCGAGAAGGACGGCGCGGCCCGCACGGCCACGCCCACGCTGCGCGAGCTCGTCCGCGAGGACGCCGAGGCCGCCTTCCGGCGCGACCCCTCCGCCGAGTCCGTCTCGGACGTCACGCGCTTCTCCGTGGGGTTTCGCATCGTGCGGGCCTACCGCCGGCAGCACTGGCTCTACGAGCGCGGGCACCGCACGCTCGCGCTCTGGCTCGCGCGCCGCTCGCGCATCCGCTACGGGGCCGACATCCACCCGGCTGCGACGATCGGACGGCGCTTCGTCGTGGACCACGGGATCGGCGTGGTCATCGGCGGGACCGCGATCATCGGGGACGACTGCCTCATGTACCAGGGGGCCACGCTCGGCATGACCGGAAAGCACGGCGGCAAGCGCCACCCCACCCTCGGCAGCAACGTCATGGTCGGCGCGGGCTCCATCGTGCTCGGCGCCATCACCGTGGGCGACGGGGCGCGCGTGGGCGCGGGGTCGGTCGTGGTGCGCGACGTGCCCGCCAACGTCACCGTGGTGGGAAACCCCGCCCACGTCGTGCGCACGCGCGCCTGCCCGCTCGTCGGGGACGTGGTCTGCCTCACGGACCGCACCGGTGAGACCTGGATCGAGGAGGGCTAGGCGCGCCGTGCGGCCGCGCTACAGCACCTGCTCGAGGCAGGTCTTCTGCACGCCCATGCCCATCGCCTCGTAGAAGGCGCGCGCACCGGGGTTGCACTCCCATACGTTGAGCGTCACGTTGTGGCAGCCCATCTCGCGCGCGAACGCGATGACGTGTCGGTAGAGCGCGGTAGCCACCCCCTGGTGGCGGCTCTTCTCGTCCACGCAGATGTCGTCCACGTACAGGCTCACGATCGGCTGCATGTTGTTGGAGCCGCGCAGGTCCTGCACCTCGCAGAACGCGTGGCCGAGCACGCGGCCAGCGCCCGGCGCGTCCTCCACGGCAACGAAGACCGGCCGCGCGTCGTCGGCAAAGATGGCGAGAAGCTCCTCGTCGGTGTACTTGCGCGTGCCGGGGCGGAACAGGTCCGGCCTCCCCTGCGCGTGCACCTCGAGCACCTGGGCAAGCAGGCTGCGCACGCCCTCGAGGTCCTTCTCGCCCGCCCTTCTAATCCTCATCGTCCTCACGCTCCCTCTCCTGCACGAATGCCACGAACCTCTCCGCCCGCTCCGGTGTCTCCACGCGCGCCGTGTACTGGAAGTTGCCCATGTCGTCGGAGAGCGCGTCGGGCACGCGCCCGCACGAGACGACCGCGTCGCCAAAGCGTGCCATGACCTCCTCGTGGGAGTGCGCGTAGGCGTGGGCGTCGCGCCGGCTCGCGTAGACGCAGAAGGCGTCCGTGCCGTCCGGCTCCGTGCGACGCTCGTCGAAGCAGACCATGTCCGCCCAGACCTGGTAGACGTTGGTCGAGTGGGCGTAGTTCATCATCTCGGGCGTGGTGCCCCCCGGCGGTCGCACGTTGACCTCGAGGCCCACGTAGGAGCCGGCCGCCCCGAGGCCGGGGTGGTCGCGGGCGAGCCGGAAGAACTCGAGGTGGACGAAGCGGCTGACGAGGCCGAACGAGCGCACCGTGGCGCGCCCGAGGCGGGAGAGCTCCGGGTCGACCTCGGGGCACGAGCGGTACGCGAGGTCGAGGCCGCCGTACACCACGTCGGACATCGACGGCGGGAACTCCTCCTGGTTCTCAAAGAGCACCTCGCCACGGCTGTCGAGGATGGCGTCCCAGGAGCAGATGTCCCCCTCGACGTACTGCTCCACGACGTAGGGGACGGGGTCGGATCCGTCAGGGCCGTGCTCGGCGAGAAGCGCGCGGAGGTCGGCGTCGTTGCGCAGCAGGCGCGTCCCGGCGGCGCCCACGCCCACCTCCGGCTTGGCGAAGACCGGGTAGTGGCCCATCTCGCCGATGAACCAGCGGGTCTCGTCGAAGGTGGTGAGGCAGGTCTGGCGCGGGGCGGGGACGCCCGCGGCGGCGTAGAGCGGCTTCTGCGCCCTCTTGCTCTGCCAGCGGGCGACGTCCGCCGGGCGCGGGCCGCGGGAGACGTTGAAGTCCTCGCGCAGGCGCGCGTCCTGGGCGAGCCAGTGCTCGTTGTTCGACTCGATCCAGTCCGGTTTGCCCCAGCGGTACGAGAAGTACGCGACCGCCCGGTAGACCTGGTCGTAGTCGGCGAGGTCGGAGACCAGGTAGTACTCGTCGAGGGAGGCCCTGACCTCCTCGGCCAGGGCCTCCCAGGGCGTGTCCCCGATGCCGAGCGCGTGGGCGCCGTTGCGGCGCAGGGCCGCGCAGAACTGCCAGTAGACGCTCGGGAACTGCGGCGATACAAAGACGACGTTCATCTACTTCGCGCTCGCGCCGCCCTTCGGCGCCGGCTTGGCGGCGGCGGGCTTGGCAGCGGGCTTCTTCTCGGCCGCGGGCTTGGCAGCGGGCTTCGCGGCGGCCGGCTTGGTGGTCGTGGGCTTCGCGGCCGGCTTCGCGGCGGCCGGCTTGGCGGTCGTGGGCTTCGCGGCCGGCTTCGCGGCGGCCGGCTTGGCGGTCGTGGGCTTCGCGGCCGGCTTCGCAGCGGCGGTCTTGGCTGCGGCGGGCTTGGCTGCGGGCTTCGCGGCCGGCTTGGCGGCAGCAGTCTTCTTCTCGGCCGCCGGCTTTGCGGCGGCAGTCTTGGCAGCGGGCCTCTTGGCCTCGGCCTTTGCGGGCTCAGCCTTTGCCGCCGGCTTGGCGGCAGGGGCTGCCTTCTTGGCGGCGGGGGCGGACTTGGCCGCCGGCTTGGCGGGCTCGGCCTTCTTGGCGGCCGGCTCCTCGGCCTTCGCAACGGCCTTGGCAGCCGTCGGCTTAGCCGCGGTCTTCGCCGCCGTCTTGGTCGCGGCCTTCTCCGCCGGCTTAGCCGCGGTCTTCACCGCGGGCTCGGCCTTCTTGGCCGCCGGCTTGGCGGCAGCCTTCGCCGCGGGCTTCTCAGCCTTCGCCTCGGTCTTCTCGGCGGTCACGGCGTCCGCCTTCTTGCGGGTCGCGACACGCTTGCGCGCGGGCTTCTCGGCCGCCGTGGTCTTCTCGACGTCGTCGAGCACGATCGGGAGGAAGTAGCGCAGCTGCTTCTTCCACCACGGCCAGGTGTGCGTCACGTCGCCGCCCCAGTAGTCGCACCAGGCGTCAACGCCCAGGCGGCGGAGCTCGCCGTCGATCTCGCGCGTGGTCCGGAGGCTGTCGGCCTCGGAGGCGTCCTGACCGGTGCAGAACAGCAGCTGGCGCTGGTTGTAGACGGCCACGTAGGGGTGGTCGGGCGCCATGTGCGGCAGAAACGCGCACGGCGCGTTGTCGTAGAGCGTGGCGTCCATCCACTCGCCGAAGTAGCGGCGCGCGTCGTAGCTGCCCGAGAGGCTCATGCAGCCCTGGAAGAGGTCGGGGCGGCGCAGCAGCGCGATGGCGGCGTGCGTGGCGCCCATGTCAAAGCCGAGTGCGAGCGGGCGGGCCTTGCGGCGGGTCACCTTGTGCACCAGCGGCACGAGCTCGTCGGCCACGTAGTGGTAGAACTGCTCCTGACGCTGGGCGCGGTCGGCCGGGTCCCCCTCGGCCGCCCAGGACTCGTCGTCGACGGTCTGCGTGCAGAAGAGCTGGATGGTGCCCGAGTCGAGGTAGTCGGCCAGCTCGTCGATCACGCCAGCCTCCTCGAGGCTCTCCGGCGCGGCGGCGAGCGTCGGGAACGCGATGACCGGAAGGCCCTTCTTCCCGTACACGTTGACGTGCATGTCCCTGCCAAGCGCAGAGCTCGCGCACACGACGGTCTTCTTGTCCATAAACTCCCCCAAGATTTCCAGGTTCCCCGAATGTGCATCAGCCATCATACCGCTTATGTCCGGTGCCCGTGTTTTCTCTCCGTAAGGGTGATACAAGGCCGAAACGTCCCCGCCCGCCGCCGGCGCGTTGCGCGCCGCGCGCCGCTGGACCACAATGGTGCGGGAGGAGGTTCCATGGACAAACACCGCAACGACGCGACGAGAAGGACCGGCCTGCTCGCGGCGAGCCTCAGGGTGCTGCGCATGGGCGCGGCGGCCGCGCTGGGACTGGGCGTCGTCACGTTCCTGTTCTCGTTCGTCGCCAACGGGATCAGCTGGCAGGCGGGCCTCGACTGGGCGCGCAAGCTGCTGCTCGTCGTGGGCGCGCTCATGCTCGTCACGGGCGGGTGCGGCATCTTCGTCTCCGGGCGCGACCGGCCGGACGGCGCCGCGACCCCGCACGAGGACGACACCTTCCGCGCCTTCTGGCACGAGGTCGGCATGCCGTGGGGCGCCGCCGTGAGCCTGGCGTCGGTGGACTTCCTGGCGCTCGGGACGCTCGCAGACCTCCTGTACTTCTCGCTGGCGCTCTAGGTTGTGCCCGGGACGCGCGCCGGGGCGTGATACCCTGTCAGGTTGGATTCCACACAGAGAGGACGCCCCCATGCGCATAGGATTTGACAACGACAAGTACATCTCGCTTCAGGCGGAGAAGATCCGCAAGCGCATCGGGCAGTTCGGAGGCAAGCTCTACCTGGAGTTTGGTGGCAAGCTCTTTGACGACTACCACGCGAGCCGCGTCCTTCCGGGCTTTGAGCCCGACTCCAAGATCCGCATGCTCGAGAGCCTCAAGGAGGACGTCGAGGCGATCATCGTCATCAACGCCGACAACATCGAGAACGCCAAGCGCCGCTCCGACATCGGCATCACGTACGAGGAGGACGCGCTGCGCCTCATGGACTCGTTCCGCTCGCGCGGGCTCATGGTGGGCGGCATCTGCATCACCCACTTCACCGGGCAGCCGCACGCCGAGGCCTTTCAGCGCCGCCTTGAGGGCATGGGCGTCTCGGTGTGGCGCCACTACCTCATCGACGGCTACCCCTCCGACGTCAACCACATCGTCTCCGACGAGGGCTTCGGCAAGAACGACTACATCGAGACGAGCCGCCCGCTCGTGGTGGTGACCGCCCCCGGCCCCGGCTCGGGCAAGCTCGCCACCTGCCTCTCGCAGCTCTACCACGAGAACAAGCGCGGGATCGCCGCCGGCTACGCCAAGTACGAGACGTTCCCCGTCTGGAACCTGCCGCTCAAGCACCCCGTGAACGTCGCCTACGAGGCGGCCACGGCCGACCTCGACGACCGCAACATCATCGACCCGTGGCACCTCGAGGCCTACGGCGAGGTCACCGTCAACTACAACCGCGACGTCGAGACCTTCCCCGTCCTCAAGGCCATGATGGAGAAGATCGCCGGCGAGAGCCCCTACCAGTCTCCCACCGACATGGGCGTCAACATGGTGGGCCTGTGCATCTCCGACGACGAGGCCTGCCGCGAGGCGGCCAAGAACGAGATCGTGCGCCGCTGGTTCACGGCGGCCGAGGAGCTGCGCCGCACCGGCGAGGGCACCGAGGCGCTCGACAAGATCGAGCTGCTCATGCGCCAGACCGACGTCACCTGCGACTACTCCCCCGCCCACCAGGCTGCGCTCGCCAAGGAGGAGGACACGGGCGGCCCCGCCGCAGCCATGGTGCTCCCCGACGGCACGCTCGTGACCGGGAAGACCTCCGACCTCATGGGCGCCGCAGCGTCGCTTCTGCTCAACGCGGCGAAGCACATGGCGGGCATCCCCAAGCAGACCTACGTCGTGAGCTCCGAGGCGCTCGCGCCGATCTGCCACCTCAAGACCGAGCACCTGCGCAGCCGCAACCCGCGCCTGCACTCCGACGAGATGCTCATCGCCCTGTCGCTCTCCTCCGCCACCAACCCCCAGGCCGGGGAGGCCGTCGACGCGCTCGACCAGCTCGCCGGCTGCGACGCCTACTTCTCGGTCATCATCTCGGAGGCAGACAAGAGCACCTACCGTAACCTCGGCATCAACGTCTGCTGCGAGCCCAAGTACGAGCGCCACGGCTACTACCACCGCTAGACGCCATGGCCTACCAGCTCATTGCCCTCGACATGGACGGGACGCTGCTCGACGGCGCCAAGCGCGTGCTGCCGTCCTCGACCGAGGCGATCGAGGAGGCGCTCGCCGCCAGGAGGCACGTGGCAATCTGCTCGGGCCGCTGCCCGGCCATGGTGGAGGTCAGCCGCGACGAGCTCGCCGGCCGTCCCGCCGAGGACATGCGCGCGCTTCTCCGCGACCCGCGGACCCACGTCCAGAAGATCAACGTCCACTTCCGCGACGAGGCCACCCGCGAGCGCGTCCGCGCGCTCGTGAGCGACCTGGGGCTCGGCCTCGTGGACTTCGAGACGGCGAGCCTCGAGTTCTCCCCCACGGAGGCGAACAAGGGCACCGGCATGCTCGCCCTCGCGGAGCTCCTCGGCGTGCCGCGCGAGGCGACGATGGCCGTGGGCGACGCCGACAACGACCTGCCGATGCTGCGCGACGCGGGCCTCGGCGTGGCGATGGGCAACGCCAACGAGCGCGTTCGGGCGGCGGCCGACGTCGTGGTGGCCGACAACGACCACGGCGGCGTCGCCGAGGCGATTCGCACCTACCTGCTGGGTAGCGCCCACTAGGAGCCCGGATGCCGCACAGGCCCCTCAGGGAGAGGCGTGCGCGGCAGAATCGGGGAGTTGTGCGGTATCGCGCGACGCGGCCGCCACGACGGCGCGCCACCCGCTATCCTGTTGCCGCAGGCGACGCCACAAGGAGGAGGACCCGTGGAATACCAGCTCATGGCAATAGACATGGACGGGACGCTGCTTGACAGCTCCAAGCGCGTGCTGCCGTCCTCGACCGAGGCGATCGAGGAGGCGCTCGACGCGGGCCGTCAGATCGCCATCTGCTCGGGGCGCTGCCCGGTCATGATCGAGATGGACCGTGACGACTTCACCCGAGTCCGCTACGCGATCTGCGGAAGCGGCTCGGCGATCTACGACCTCCACGAGCGGCGCCTCCTGCGCGAGACCACGCTCGACCGCGCCCTTCTCGACCTGGCGCTCGAGGCCTCCGAGGGCGAGGACTACATCTGCGAGGCGTTCTCCGGCCCCGGCTTCTACTTCGGGCCCGACATGGTCGAGCGCATGCCCGACTACTACATGGGCATCTACGTGCCGCTCTACGCAAAGACGGGCACGCCCATGGAGGGCTTCGAGCGGCGCCTGCGCGAGCCGTCGTTCCCCGTCCAGAAGTTCAACCTGCACTTCCGCACCCCCGAGGCGCGCTCGCGGGTGCGCGAGCGGCTCGAGAGCGCCCCGCTCGAGCTCGCCTACTCCGACGAGGCGAGTCTGGAGCTCTCCCCCATCGGCGTCAACAAGGGCACGGGCATGATCGAGCTCGCCGAGCTGCTCGGCATCCCGCGCGAGGCGACGATCGCGATCGGCGACGCCGACAACGACCTGTCGATGCTGCGCGACGCGGGCCTCGGCGTGGCGATGGGCAACGCCAACGAGAACGCGCGCGCCGCGGCGGCCGTGACCGTCGCCGACAACGACCACGGCGGCGTGGCCGAGGCCATCCGCCGCTTCCTGCTGGGCGCGGGCGACGCCCGGGGAGGCGAGCGCGCGTGAGCAAGAGGCGCGTGCTCCTCATCGCGACCGGCGGCACCATCGCCTCGACCGAGGACGGCTCCGGGCTCGCCCCCACGATGACCGGGCCCGAGCTCGCCCGGCAGGTCCCCCTGCTCGACACCCTCTGCGAGCTGGACTTCGTCCAGCCCATGAACATCGACAGCACCAACATGCGTCCGCGCGACTGGCTGTGCATAGCGCGCGAGGTGCGCCGCGCCTACGACGACTACGACGGCTTCGTCATCCTGCACGGCACGGACACGATGGCCTACACGGCCGCGGCCCTCTCCTACCTCGTCCGAGACAGCGAGAAGCCCATCGTGCTCACGGGCTCCCAGCAGCCGATGGCCAACCCCTTCACCGACGCCAAGCTCAACCTCTACCAGAGCGTCCTGTACGCCTGCGACGAGGCCAGCCGTGACGTCTCGGTGGTCTTCGGCGGCAAGGTCATCTGCGGCACGCGCGCCCGCAAGCAGCGCACCATGAGCTTCAACGCCTTCACGAGCATGAACTACCCGTCGCTCGCCTACGTGCGCGGCAGCCGCATCGTGCGTCCCGCCGGCGCGCCTGGAAGCGAGAAGAGCGGCGCGCGCCCGTGCTTCTACGACTCCCTCGACGAGCGCGTCATCGTCCTCAAGCTCACGCCCGAGCTGCGGCCGTCGATCTTCGACCTGCTGCGCGCCGACTACGACGCCGTCATCCTCGAGACCTTCGGCATCGGGGGCATCCCCGCCTACGACGGCTCCTACCAGCGCGCCATCTTCGACTGGGTGGACTCCGGGCGCACGCTCGTGGTGACCACCCAGGTGCCCGAGGAGGGCCTCGACCTCGGGGTCTACGAGGTCGGCCACGCCTATGCCGAGAAGGACGGCATCCTCAAGGGCGACGACATGACCACCGAGGCGCTCGTCGCCAAGACGATGTGGGCGCTCGGGCAGACGCGCGACCCCGCCGAGGTGGCCCGCCTCTTCTACGAGCCAATCAACCACGACCGTATGCCGCGGTGAGGGTCCGGGGGCGTGCGTCCCCGTGCTCAAACAGTCCTATTCGCACGAGGGCCACGTTAAGTGGCCCTCGGCTCATGCGGAACTGCGCGCGGGAACGCACGCCCCCGGACCCGTCGCGACGCCCTATTCGCTCGGTGCGGGGTCGAGCAGCTCGGTTACCGTGGTCGTGGCGGCGCCCTCGTCCTTCTCGGCGCACCTGAACGAGATCGGGTCGCCGGGAGCGTAGGTCACGATCTCGACCATGCCGGGCAGGGCGAAGTCGTAGATCTCGCCCGACGCGTCGCCCTCGAGCGTCACGTAGAAGTGCGAGTTGCCGTCGATGACGGCCTGCGCGACCGTGGAGACGGTCCCGGAGACCTCGCGCGACCCGGCGGCAGCGGCCGCGTCGTCCTCCGAGAGCAGGCCGTCCGACGCGAGCATGGCGAGGTAGCCCTCCTGGCACTCCTCGACCGTGGAGCCCGTCGCCACGCTCTGGTACTGCTCCACGTTGATCATCGCGTACATCTTGACGAGGCCGGCGTCGTCCTTGAGCGCCATGAAGTAGGTGGGCTGCCCCGCCACGTTGAGCAGCAGCGGGTAGGTTGCCTGGTAGCCGAGGTGCTGCACCTGGCCCTCCGCCGAGGCCATCGCCGAGTCCTCCGTGGCGCCGCCGCGCTCGAGCGCGTAGTAGCGCGAGTCGCCGGTGCGCTGGTTCACGAGGATGAAGCCCACGTTGGAGTTGTCCGCCGTCACCGAGCTCACGCCCGTGTAGAGGTAGATGTCCTCGCCCTGAGCGATGTAGTTGTAGCCGAGCTCCCCGTTGGTGCCGCTCGTGGTGCGCACCACGCCCTCCTGGCCGAGCCACGAGTTGAGCCAGCCGTTGCCGTAGGCGCCGCTCCAGTTGTACTGCTCGATGAGCAGGTCGGCCGGGTAGGCGCGGTCGACCCACGTGGGGCAGTCCTCCACGGCGTAGTCTGCCGTCTCCCCCGTGCAGGCGTCGACGAGCACCACGCGCTGGATCGTCGTGCCGCCAAACAGGCCGATCGTCTTTCTCTGGACCGGGTAGACCCACCAGGGGTTGCCCTCGTCGTCCAGCTCGAACGACTTCTGGTCGAACATGTAGGTCGGGTACGAGAGCTGCACGTGGCGGTCGACGTTGCGCGCGAGCGGCTCGGAGTCGGAGTAGAGGATCGGCCGCTCCAGGCGCACAACCTCGGCCTCCTGCGTGACCATGTCCACGAGCACGTAGGCCGGGATGCCGGCGTCGCGGTTGGAGAGCCACTTGAAGAGGTCGGCGTAGGCCAGCGGGCTCACGCGCACCGGACGCCCCTGGTAGTTGATCTGGCTGTAGGTGTCCGCGATCTCGAACTGGCTCACGTACTCGGGGATGGAGCCCATGGCGCGGTTGCCGAGCAGGATGGCGGAGTCGCGGTCGATCACGGGCACGTCGGCGTAGTCGACCTCCTGGATGTCGGAGGCGAAGTCGCCGTCCGAGGTCTGGAGCACGCTCGCGTAGCGCTCGGCGTTGCCCGGCACGAAGGGCTGGCTCAGCAGCAGGCCCACCAGAAACGCCACGATCACGGAGCCGGGGATGACCATGAGCTTCTTGAAGAGCGGAGCGCGGGCGATGCTGCGCGCGGCGGCCACGGCGAGCGCCAGGATGGCCACGAGCGCGATCGCGCAGACCCACGTCCATACGCGTGGGCTCCCCAGGTTGATCGCCGGGTGGAACCACCAGTACAGCACCACGAGCGCAACGGCGAGAAGCACCGCGCACACGACGAGCGCCCGACGGCTCCACGCGGCGATTCGGTCGACGAGCGAGGTGGCGGAGCCGCCGCCGGACCGGGCGTCCCGGCGCATCCGCTCGAAGAGGTCCTTGAGGTCGGGGCCTTGCTGGGGCATCGTCTCTCCTTCGGAGGGGTCGTCAGGACGTCATACGATGATAGCGGCGCTCGGGCGGGGCGTGAACCGTCTCGGCCCAACTCCGCGGTCGCGCCGCCAGGCGGCCGCTCGGAACCGGCGGGCGAGAAGAACGCGCAGCCGCGGCGTATCATGGGTTGCGTCTCGTCACGCAGGAACGGAGCCGCCATGAACACCGCCATCCCGCGCCGCGCCCTCCTGGCCGGCGCACTTCTCGCCGCAGGGGGGCTCGCCGGGTGCACGTCCCCGTCCGACGGGGCGAGCCAGGCCGAAGGCGGCCCCGAAGCCGAGGGCGCCTCCTTCCGCAACCTCGACCTCGGGTGCGACCTGGGCGTCGCCGAGGAGGTGAGGCTCTCTTACGCCACGCACCTCACGTTGGACGCGCTCGACGACGGGCTCCTGCTCGTCTGCATGGCGAGCGGCGACCGGCTGCTCCTCGCCCCCGCGGGGTGGGAGGCGCCCGAGGGGCTCTCCGACGACGTCGCCCTCGTCCGCCTGCCGCTCGACAACGTCTACCTGGTCTCGACCGGCATGATCTGCCTCGTTGAGGCCGTCGGGGCGCTCGACGCCGTCTCGGTCTCGTCCGTGCGCCCCGCCGACAGCCCCTCCCCGGACTTCGCCGAGCGGCTCGAGGACGGGCGAGTCGCGTACGGCGGGCTCTACCGAGCCCCCGACTACGAGCTCATCGCGGCACGCGGCTGCCCCCTCGCGATAGAGAACACCAACATCGACCACGTCCCCGAGGTGCGCTCCAAGCTCGAGGAGCTCGGCGTGACCGTCCTCATGGAGCAGTCAAGCCGCGAGGAGCACGTGCTCGGCCGCCTTGAGTGGATCAGGCTCGTGGGGGCGCTCTTCGGGAGGGACGACGAGGCGCGCGCCGTCTTCGACGAGGTGGCCGCACGCGTCGAGGCGGCCTCTCGCGAGGAGCCCACGGGAAAGAGCGTCGCGTTCTTCTACCTCAACGAGGACGGCGCCGCGGTCACGCGGCGCGCGGGCGACTACCTCTCGCAGATGATCGAGCTCGCCGGGGGGAGCTACGTGAGCTTCTCCGAGGACGGGGCGACCGACTCGTCCCCCACCACGGTCACCGTGGAGATGGAGAGCTTCTACGCCTCGGCGCGCGACGCGGACGTGATCATCTACAACGCCACCGTGGACGACGGCGTCTCCTCGGTCGAGGAGCTCGTGTCGAGAAACGCCCTGCTCGGCGACTTCCGCGCCGTCCGGGAGGGCAACGTCTGGACCTGCGACTCGACCATGTACCAGCAGATGACCGCCATGGCAGACATCATCGAGGACATCCACCGCGCGCTCACGGACTCCGCCGAGCCCACCACCTACGTGTGGAGGCTGAGCTAGCGTGGGCGCCGTCGGCGGGGGCGGCGGAACGCCCGGCGGGAGGTCGCGCGCATCACGGGCGCTCGCCTTCGACCTGGCCGTCCTTCTCGGCCTCCTGGCGCTGTTCGTGGCGAGCCTGTGCGTGGGCAGCGTCGGGACCTCCCCGGCCGAGACGCTCTCCATCCTCGCCGCCGGCCCCGGAGACGCCGCGACGGCAAGCCAGGTCGTCTGGCAGATCCGCCTGCCGCGGGCCCTTGAGGCGCTGCTGCTCGGCGGGGCCCTCTCGCTCTCCGGCCTCCTGCTGCAGACCTTCTTCGCCAACCCCATCGCCGACCCCTTCGTGCTCGGCGTCTCCTCGGGGGCCAAGCTCGTGGTCGCCGTCGTGATGGTCGCGGTGCTCGGAGCGGGGCAGGTCATGAGCCCGTGGGCCTCCGTGGGCTCGGCGCTCGTCGGCTCGCTCGCGACGATGGGGCTCGTGCTCGCCCTCTCGCGGCGCGTGCGCAGCCAGGGGACGCTCATCGTGGCGGGCGTGATGGTGGGCTACGTCTGCTCGGCGGCCACCAACTTCCTCGTCGCCTTCGCCGACGACCAGAGCATCGTGAACCTGGACAACTGGTCGCGCGGGAGCTTCTCGGGCGCGACGTGGCCCGACGTCGCGATCGTCGCGGCCGTGGTCGCGGCCGGCTCGCTGGCGGTCCTCGCGCTCTCCAAGCCCCTCGGCGCCTACCAGCTCGGCGAGCCCTACGCCCAGAGCGTGGGCGTCGACGTGCGGCGCCTGCGCATGCTCATCGTGCTCGTCTCAAGCGTGCTGTCCGCCTGCGTGGCCGCCTTCGCCGGGCCCGTCTCGTTCGTCGGCATCGCCGCGCCCCACCTCGCCCGCCGCGGGGTCGGCTCCTCGCGCCCGCTGCTCGTCACGCCGGCGTGCTTCCTCACCGGAGCCGTCTTCTGCTGTGGGTGCGACCTCGTGGCACGCACGCTCTTCTCGCCGGTCGAGCTCTCCGTGAGCGCGGTCACCGCCGTCTTTGGCGCCCCCGTCGTGATTGCCCTCATGCTCGGGAGGAGGTCGCCGAGATGAGCGCTCCGGGCGAGAAGGACGCGCGGCCGGGCACCGCGCTCGAGCTGCGCGGGCTGTCGGTCGGCCACGGGCGCGCCGCGCTCGTGCGCGACGTCTGCCTCTCCGTGCGCCCCGGGCAGGTCGTGGCGCTCGTCGGACCCAACGGGTCCGGCAAGACCACGATCCTGCGCACGGTAGCGGGCCAGCTGCGCGCGCTCGGCGGGTCCGTCGAGCTCTTCGGGCGCGACCTCGCCGGCATGCCGGGGGACGACCGGGCGCGCACCATGGCCGTCATGCTCACGGGCCGGCCGTCGACCGAGCTCACCACCTGCCGGGACGTGGTGGAGGCGGGACGCTACCCCTACACCGGGCGGCTCGGCGTGCTCGGCGCGGCCGACGACGAGGCCGTGCTCGCGGCCATGGAGGCCACCGGGGTGAGCGCGCTCGCCGAGCGCGACTTCGCGCACGTGAGCGACGGGCAGCGCCAGCGCGTCCTTCTCGCCCGCGCGCTGTGCCAGGAGCCCCGGGTGCTGCTGCTCGACGAGCCCACCTCCTACCTCGACGTCCGCTCGCAGCTCGACGTGCTCGACCTGCTGAGGCGTCGGGCCCGCGAGCGCGGGATAGCCGTGGTGGCCTCGCTGCACGAGATCGGCCTCGCCCAGCGCGCGGCCGACCGCGTGGTCTGCGTCAGGGACGGGCGCGTGCTGTTCCAGGGCACGCCGGACGAGGTCTTCACCGCGCCGCGCATGCGAGAGCTCTACGACCTCGGCGAGGGGAGCTTCAACCCGCTCTTCGGCAGCGTCGAGCTCGCGCGGCGCGCGGCCGCGCCCGAGATCTTCGTCGTGGCGGGAGGCGGGTTCGGGGCGGCGTGCATGCGCGCGCTCGCCCGCGAGTACGTCCCCTTCGCCGCCGGCGTCCTCCACGAGCACGACTCGGACGGGATGCTCGCGGCGAGCCTCGCGACCGAGGCGGTGCTCGAGCGGGACTTCGAGCCCGTCGGCGAGCGCGCCCTCTCCCGGGCGCGCGAGGTCCTTCTCGGCTGCCGGGCGCTCGTCTGCTGCGTGGGGGACTTCCGTCCCGGCAACGCCCGCAACGCGGAGCTCGTCGAGGCGGCGCGCGCGGCGGGCATCCCCGTCTTCCGCGATGCGGGCGCGCTGCTCGCCGCGCGCGGGACGGGTACGGACACCTACGGACAGGAGAGGCCATGACCAGCATCGCAATCGTCACGGGAGCGTCGTCGGGGCTCGGGGAGGAGCTCGTGCGCCGACTTGACGCCGGGGCCTTCGGCCGGCTCGACCAGATCTGGGTGGTTGCGAGAAGCGCGGCGCGGCTGGACGAGCTCGCGGCGACGTGCGCGACGCCCGTGCGAACGTTCGCGCTCGACCTCACCGAGGCTGCCTCGTTCGACGTCATCGAGCGAGCGCTCGCCGAGCGCGACGACGTGCGCGTGGCGCTTCTCGTCAACAACGCCGGCTTTGGCACCTTCGGCGAGTTCGCGGACATGCCGGCGGGTGACAACGCGAGCATGGCGCGCCTGCTCATGCTGGCGCCCGTGGAGCTCACGTACCGCGCGCTGCCACGCATGGCGGCGGGCTCGCGCGTGCTCAACGTGGCGAGCGTGGCGGCGTTCGTGCCGCAGCCGGGGCTCGCCACCTACTCGGCGTCAAAGCGCTTCGTGCTGGACTTCTCGCGCGCGCTCGACGAGGAGCTGGGACCGGTCGACATCCACGTCACGGCCCTCTGCCCCAAGTTCATGCGCACGGCCTTCCTCGACCACGCCGGCGCAGACGACGTGGCGGCCGGCATGGCCCGCCTCACCGGCTTCGAGGACGTGGGGCGGGTGGCCGAGCGCGGGCTCGCCGCGGCCCGGGCGGGCCGGGCGCTGTGCATCCCCTCGCCGGACATGCGCGCGTTCTACCTGGCCGCCAAGCTGCTCCCCTACCCACTCGTCGCCCGCGCCGAGCGGGCGCTGCTCTCCGTCCTGGGTCAGCCGCCCCGCAACGCGTAGGTTGGGGCCGTGCCCCGACGTGCGAGCGTGCTACTCGCCTCGCGGCGTCACGAGCCACGTGCCCGCCGCCATGAGCGCGAGCGCGACGAGAAACGTCGGGGCCGGCGCGGTCCTGAAGAGCGCGAGCGAGAGCAGCGCCCCCACGAACGGGTTCACCGCGTAGTAGGCGCTCGTCCGCGCCGCGCCGATGCCGCGCTGCGCGTAGACGTAGAAGAAGATGGAGAGCCCGTAGGCGACGAAGCCCAGCAGCAGGGCGGCCGCCACGTCCGGGAGCGACGGCACCGCGTCCCCGGCGAGCAGCGCCACCGCCAGCGCGCCGAGCCCGGAGCCGATCCCCTTCACCACCACGATCTGCATCGGGTCCCTCTCGGAGAGGCGGCTCGTGCAGTTGTTCTCCACGCCCCAGCACACGCAGGCGGCAAGCACCATGAGCGAGCCGGCCGAGAAGCTCAGCGCCCCGCCGCCCTCAAGGGACAGCAGGAGGCACGCGCAGGTGATGACCGCTATCCCCGCCCACGTGCGCGGCGCGACCCGCTCGCGGAAGAACAGGAACGCTATCACCGACGTCGCCGCAATCTCAAAGTTGTTGAGCAGCGTGACGTTCTCCGGCGTCGCGTGGGTGAGCCCTCCCATGAGCAGGAGCGGCGCCGCCACGTCGAGCAGCACCATGGCCGCCACGTAGGGCGCGTCGGAGCGCTCGAGCGGGGCCTCGCCGGACGCCGAGGACGCCACGCGCGCCCGAACCGCGGAGAGGACGGCCATCCCCAGGCCGGCACCCAGGTAGAGCAGGCCCGCCATCATGCTCGACCCCACGCTGGCGAGAAGGACCTTGGAAAACGGTGTGCTCAGCGCATAGAGGCACGCGGCGAGAAGCGCCGAGGCGACGAACTTGCCAGCACCCGAACGTCCCAAGCGACACCGACCCTCCGCACGCCCGCCATGACCCACGGCACCGTTATACATCAGACGGCAACGATACAATGAGCCGAAGGGGAAACGATGCCAGGGAGGGTTGCGCATGCTCGACAAGCGCTCCACGCTTGATTTGCTCGAGCGCGAGGGCGTAGCCTTCGAGCTCGCCGAGCACCCGGCGGTCTTCACCGTCGAGCAGGCCCGGCAGGCAAAGATTCCGTTTGCCGCATACGGCGCCAAGAACCTCTTCCTGCGCGACGACCGACACCGAGCCCACTACCTCGTCTGCCTCCCGGACGAGAAGCGCGTCTCGCTCCGCGAGGTCCAGGAGCGCATCGGCTCCCGCAGGCTCTCCTTTGCCTCTGGGACGGACCTCGCCGGGCTTCTCGGGCTCACTCCCGGGTCGGTCACGCCCCTTGGCGCCCTCAACGACACCTCGCACCGGGTCGAGATCATCCTCGACGAGGGGCTCGTCGATCGCGGGAGCGTCGCCGTGCACCCCTGCGACAACACCGCGACCGTCCTTCTCGCCGCGCAAGACCTCATCGACCTGCTTGGGCGTCACGACATCCCGGTTCGCGTTATTCGGTTGTAGTGACAGGTCATGGGCGGCGGCCTGCCGCCCACGACCCAAGCGGCCTCTACTCCTCCCCTCTTTCCGCCCTCGCCTCAATCACTGCCCGACGCGTGGGCTCAAGCGCGTTTGTCAGCTCTTCCTCGGTGGGCATACAGGTCACTAGGGATCCTTGATGAAGTCGTCCGCTGGCGTAGCCGGCTCGGTACGCTGGATCTCCGCCCTGATCGCATCGCGCTTCTCGCTCTTGGTGGAGAGCAGGCGCTCCCGGTAGAACGTCGCGATCTGATGGTCAAGCTGCCGCACCGTCCAGCGTTCCTCAGCCGCAGCGTTCATGTAGAACTCGCGCTGCTCCCTATCGGGGATGCGCATGAGGCGCCGGTAGTGGGACCAGCTCAATTCTTGACGCAGCGTGTCAAGAATTGGGAACGCACGGTAAAACTTCCTCATGTTGGTCAGATTGGTGTAATCGAACCCCTTCCCATACTCAGCCGTCAGGCGCTCGGCGAGATACTCGACCAGGTGCTTTCCGTACTCGGCGCGCTCGCCCGTGGCCTCCACTATCTGGCGGCCAATCTCCCAGTACGCCTCGACCATCGCGCTGTTACGGCACGCTCGACCTTGCCGCGAGCCACCTCGAGCGTCTCGCGCACAGACGAATAGACCTTCTCTTCCCGTTGGGAATCCACGTGCTCAATAGGCTTTTGAGCCATAACGAAGCCCCCGTTTCACTCACGGTCAAAACAACCCTTGCGTGTGAGCTCCGGACTTTGCGGGTGCCGGAAAAGCGGGTGCGCCGCCCGCCCGAGGTCAGCCAGTGTGAGCAGTCCCTGCTACCCCTACCCACCCGTCGGCACGTACCATTGGGGGCCTCCGTGCCGGCTCTTGCTTGACCTTGTACCTTGCGCTACAGTCTATCACAAACAAGAACATGTGTTTCGATAAATCCGAACTTTATTGGAGGCCGCATGCCGCACTCCTGCCACGCCCGCACGCTCACGGAGGCAGACCTCCCGTCCACCCTTGCCCTCTGCGAGTCCAACCCACGCTACTACCAGCACTTTGGCGAGCCTCCCACGCTCGAGAACCTCGCCGACTCCATGCGCGCGCTCCCGCCCGGCTGCACGCCAAACCAGAAGAGCTTCCTGGGCTTCTTCGACGCCGATGAGCTCGTGGCGATTCTCGACCTCGTGCGCGGCTACCCGGACGAGGGCTGCGCTTACGTCGGCCTCTTCATGGTGGCAGCCAGCCGGCAGGGCCGCGGCCTCGGCACGGCCCTCGTCGAGCATGTCCTTGACGGCCTCCGGGACCAGGGCTTTTCTCGCGTGCGCCTGGCCTACATCGAGGGCAACGACCAGGCTCGCTCATTCTGGCTCGCCCGCGGCTTCCATCCCGCGGGAGACCCCGTGACCACCGACCGCTACGTCGCCGTCCCTCTCGAGCGCGCTCTGTAGAGTGGGAACGCGCCCCGATTCACATAAAGCCCGAGGTTCCCTCAGGAGCAACCGCAGCGACGCTTGGCCGGCGAGAACTGGTGGGACTCCTCGATCCAGCCCATGAGCTCGCCGTCCACGTCCTCCGGGCGCTCCACCAGCACGTGGTGCGTCCAGCGCGCCGGGTAGGGCTCCGTCGCCACGGCGATGCGCGGCGACTCCTTGCGATACGCCAGCCCAAACGTCACCACGAGGCAGCGCTCCGGCCAGCCGCGCCGCCGCCTCACCGGAAGCGACGCCCACGCAAAGCCAAACCGGTCCGTGAACGTCACCTGGGTCCTCTGCACGCGCACGTCGACGTCGCCGCACGTCTCGTTGATGCGGTCCTCCAGCGCGTGATAGACCGGCAGCACGTCGGGCATCGCCGAGAAGAGCCGCGCGAGCTCGGCCTCATCCGCGTACATGGCTGCCCCCCGTCCCAGACGCAAGGTCCTTCTCGCCAGGCGAGAAGGACCCTTTGCTCGTGCATAAGTCGAAGTTCCCGACGCGGCGGCCGGCGCGACGCCCCGGCGCGGCCCGTCGCGCGCCTAGAACGTCACGTTGCCGAACTCGGAGAGGCGCAGCTCCGGGTTGTGCTCGATCGCCCAGTCGAGGTTCCACGGGCTCGTGAACAGCAGCAGGCGCTCGCCACGCATGTTCTCCACGCGCAGCGTCTCGCGCGTGAGGTTGAGGGTGCGCACGTCGAGCTCGTCGGGCGGGTTCTCCACCCAGCGGACCTCGTTGTAGGGAAGCGCCTGGCGGTAGACCTCCACGTGGTACTCGCTCTTGAGCCGCTGCTCGAGCACCTCGAACTGCAGCACGCCCACCACGCCCACGATCACGCTCTCCATGCCGGCGCCGAGCTCGCGGAAGATCTGCACGGCGCCCTCCTGGGCGAGCTCCTCCATGCCCTTCACGAACTGCTTGCGCTTGAGCGTGTCCACCTGGCTGATACGCGCGAAGTGCTCCGGCGCGAACGTGGGGATGCCCGCGTAGCGGACGCGCTTGCCCGGCGTGCAGAGCGTGTCGCCGATCGAGAAGATCCCCGGGTCGAAGAGGCCCACGATGTCGCCGGCAAAGGCCTCGTCGACCGTGGCGCGGTCGTCGGCCATCATCGCCGTGCCCGTGGCGAGCTTGACCTTGCGCTCGCCCTGCACGTGCCAGGCGTCCATGCCGCGCTCGAACTTGCCCGAGCAGATGCGCAGAAACGCGATGCGGTCGCGGTGGTTCCTGTCCATGTTGGCCTGGATCTTGAAGACGAAGCCCGAGAAGACGTCGCTCGCGGGGTCCACGAGCTCGCCCGTCTCGGCGTCGACGTGCGCGGAGGGCGCCGGAGCCAGGCGCAGGAAGTCGCGCAGGAAGGGCTCCACGCCGAAGTTGGTGAGCGCCGAGCCAAAGAACACCGGGCTGAGCTTGCCGGTGCGGACGGCCTCGAGGTCGAACTCGTGGTCGGCGCCGTCGAGCAGCTCGATGTCGTCCATGAGGTTGCGGTGGTTCTCCTCGCCAACAAGCTCGTCGAGCGCCGGGTCGCCGAGCTCGGCCTCGACCTCCTCCACGCGCTTGGTGGCGTTGGCGCGGCCGTCCCCCTCGAAGGCGAGCACGTGGCGGCTCGCGCGGTCAAAGACACCGCGGAAGGTGCGACCGTTGCCGATCGGCCAGTTCATGGGGTAGGTCCCGATGCCGAGCACGCTCTCGATCTCCTCCATGAGGTCGAAGGGGTCGCGCGTCTCGTGGTCGAGCTTGTTGACGAAGGTGAAGATGGGGATGCCGCGCAGCGCGCACACCTTGAAGAGCTTGACCGTCTGCGCCTCCACGCCCTTGGCACCGTCGATCACCATGACCGCGGCGTCGGCGGCCATGAGCGTGCGGTAGGTGTCCTCGGAGAAGTCCTGGTGGCCGGGGGTGTCCAGGATGTTCACGCAGTGGCCCTCGTAGGTAAACTGCAGCACCGACGACGTCACGGAGATACCGCGCTGCTTCTCGATGTCCATCCAGTCGGACACCGCGTGCTTGGCGCTGCTCTTTCCCTTGACCGAGCCGGCCGTCTGGATGCTGCCGGTGTAGAGCAGCAGCTTCTCGGTGAGCGTGGTCTTGCCCGCGTCCGGGTGCGAGATGATGGCGAACGTTCGCCGAGAGGAGATCTCCTCAGCGAGGCTTGGCATGGGCTTCCTCCGTTGCAGACGTCTTGAGCCCAGCCATTGTAGCGAAAAGCCGAGAAGAACCGCGCACTTCTCGCCCGCGCGTGGCTTTGATACGCACTCGACTGCGTATCAACTTCCCTAGGTCGAGGCGGGGCCGCGCACCCACCTGGCCTTTCTTCTCGCTTAGAGGATTTATTACACACTCCACTGCGTACCAACTTCTGCCCATGGATATACTGAGAAGGACCTCGCGTCCGCGCCAGCCCAAAGGAGCTGCCATGTTTCGTCGGAGCGCCGCCCTTGTCCTCGCCGCCATGCTGTCCCTCTCCCTGGCGGGCTGCTTTGGGCTGGAACGGATCGGCGACGCCGTGGACGCGGCCACGGACCTCGCCGACCGGGCGACCGAGGCGGCAGACGCGCTCTCGAGCGTCGAGTGGGGCAAGCTGAGCCGCGCCGTCGTACGCGACGCGGCGTCCAGCGAGAAGATCGCCGAGGTCACGGACCAGTCCGCCATCGGGTCCGCCTTCACGGGGCTCTCCGGGGAGTGCGGGCTCGCAGCGACGCCCGACGCCGCGGAAGAGTACGTGATCGAGGTCTGGCAGCCCACCACGGCCACGGTCGCAAACGGCGGCGACACCGAGGAGATCCAGGTGCTCGAGGTCATCACCTACGAGGGCTCGGACGTGGTCACGCTCGAGGTGACGCCCGTCGGCCTCACGCTCACGCTCGACGCGCCCGCCGGCGCCGCCGACGACCTGCGCGCGCTCGCGGGCTAGCTGCGGCAAGGCGCTACGCGCCGGCGGCCAGCAGGACGATGGCCAGGCACCTGCCCACGCCGACGGCACCCTCGGAGAGCTGCCAGAGCGCGACGCCCATGCCCGCCGCCGCCCCGCCGTACGCCACGAGGTCCATGATCGTGATGGAGTTGAGCTGCATCGTGAGCACGCGCATGGTGATGCGCCGGAACTTCTCGGCCTGCTCGTTCATCTCGGCCTGCTTGAAGTCGTCGGCCTGGTAGATCTTGAGGGTGGTGAGGCCCTGGAGGTTCTCGAGGAAGGTGTCGCCGAGCTCGGTGTACTGGCCCCAGTAGCGGCCGAGGAGCCTCTTGGCCCAGGTCTGGACCGCGGCGATGGACACCGGGATGAGCGGCACGCACACGAGCAGCACCACCGCGGCCGGCACGCTGACGAAGGCGAGGGCCACGAAGAGGGTGAGCGGCGCGAGCAGGGCGTAGAAGAGCTGCGGGAGGTAGGCGCCGAAGTAGGTCTCAAGCTGGTCGACGCCCTCAACGGCCACCTGCACCACCTCCGAGGTCATCGCCCGCTCGCGGTAGCCGGGGCCCAGGCGCAGCAGCTTCTCGTAGATGAGGTGGCGCAGCCGGGCCTTGACGGCGCGGCTCGAGAGGTGGCTCGCGCGGGCGGAGCCGACGGTGCAGGCCGCGCGGACGACGACCGAGGCAGCCGCCGCGACGGCCGCCGCGACGAGGTCCCCCGCCGTGGCGCGCCCGAGCCAGAGCGCCTCGAGCAGGCGGCAGAACGCGAGGATCATGGCCATGTTGGCGAGAAGCGCCACCCACTGGCACGCCACGCCCGCCGCGACGTGCCTTCTGCTCTCCGGCACGGTGCCGACGAGCCGTCTGTCTATCATCATGAACGGTGTCCCTCTCCCGCCGTCCGAACGTCATTGGTTAGCCATAGTAAACTATTTTCGGACTTCCGTTAGCCGAGATTAACTTTTCCGCACGGGCGGGCGCGGGGACGGTCGGCGCGGGAGGGACAAGGGCGGACGGCGGCGCCGGCGACAAGGACCAGGATGCCGCCCGGCCCTGCGGTTCTTCTCGCCGAGGACGCGTCGTGACTAGCCGAACACCCCCGGGGGTAGGATAAGAGCCACACCCAAGCCCGTAAGGAGCGGCCATGAACGACGCCCCGTCCCCCACCGAGTCCTCAGCCAAGACCAGGAAGATCCCCCTGCTGCTCAAGCTCTACGCCGTCTACTGCCTCGTCACGGCGGGCGTCATCCTCGTCCTGATGGGGCTCATCCTGGTCCCGCTCGTGCGCTACGGCGTCGACCTCTTCCGCGAGAGCCACGACGTCACCCTCGCGATGTCCCTCACGGTCGTGGAGGTGGTGAACCTGCTGGTCGGGGCGGTGGGCTACGTCGCCTTCGGCGTGCTCACGCTGCGCGACCGCCGCCGCCACGTCGCCCAGATCGCCTACGGCCTCGTCGCGGTCAACGTGGTGGGCATCCTGCTCGAGATCATGGTCCACGGCTTTGGCCCCAATCTCATCTACGCCGGGGTGCGCCTCGTCATCCTCCTCGTCATCGCCACCACCATAGACCCGACGCTCGTGAGCGAGCGAAGGCTCCAGCGCCGCCTGCGCGACATGGAGACCGAGGAGGAGGCCGAGGCCGGCACCCTCGGGCGCGCCAAGGGAGACCGCGGGTTCATCGAGCTCGACTTCTTCAACCTGTTCTGGGTGTTCGTGGTCTGCAGCGTGCTCGGCCTCATCATCGAGGTCGTCTTCCACATGGTCGTGGTCGACCCGGGCCACTACCAGGACCGCGCCGGCCTGCTCTTCGGGCCCTTCTCGCCCATCTACGGCTGCGGGGCCGTGCTCATGACCGTCGCGCTCAACCGCTTCTACAAGGCAAGCCCCGTCGTCATCTTCCTCGTGGCCGCCGTGATCGGGGGGCTCTTCGAGGCGGCGGTCTCCTGGTTCATGCAGGTGGGCTTTGGCGCCGTGGCCTGGGACTACTCCGGCGCCACGATCTTCGGCCTCTTCCCCGACCCCGTCGCCGAGCTCATGGGCGGCCGCACGAGCACGCAGTTCATGTGCATGTGGGGCGCGCTCGGGCTCGTGTGGATCAGGCTCTGCCTCCCGTGGCTGCTGCGCCTCATCAACCTCATCCCGTGGAAGGCCCGCTACTCGTTCACGACCGTCTGCGCCGCGCTCATGCTCGTGAACGCCGTCATGACGATGCAGGCCCTCGAGTGCTGGTACCAGCGCGAGAGCGGCATGCAGCCGACCCTGCCGATCGAGCAGTTCTACGCGCGCAACTTCGACGACGCCTACATGGCCAACCGCTTCCAGTCCATGACGATCACGCCCGAGAACTCCGCGCGCGTCCCCAACTCCTAGGCGGGAAGAAGCGCCTCTGCTCGCGGCACGGGGCCAGACACGCGCCCGAGCAGAGGCCCCGCGCGCGCAAACCACGTGCGATTGGGTGGCATCTTTGATGTCACTTCTCGCCCTGCACGCTAATTTGGCCGGATGCTCACCGCCCACCAGCCAAAACGCGTAAAAAAGCCGGCGAGAAGAACGTCCGGATGGCGCCCGTTCTTCTCGCCACATCAAACATGCCACCCAATCGGGGGCGGTTTTGGGCAGATGAGGCCATCTGAAAGACGCGGGACGGCTCCGTGCGCCGCCCCACGTCCTCGTGACAGATCAGGTTCTTAATCTTGTGAGCCGGAGTGCGCCGCGCCTACTCCACGTAGCCGACCTGCGGGCGGCCCAGCCTGTGCGCGCCCACCAGGAGCGCCACGCCTATCACCACGAGCGGCAGGCTCAGGAGCTGGCCCATCGTGATCGGGCCGAAGAGGTATCCGAGCTGGGCGTCCGGCACGCGGACGAACTCCACGAGGATGCGGGCCACGCCGTAGAGCGTGAGGAAGGCGCCCATGAAGGTGCCCTGCGGGCGCGGCGGCACGCGGCGCGACATGACGTAGAGCACCGCGAAGATCACCAGGCCCTCGAGGATGGCCTCGTAGAGCTGGGAGGGGTGGCGATACACGGCGCCGCCCGTCTCGAACATGACGCCCCAGGGCAGGTCCGTCTCCTTGCCCCAGAGCTCGCCGTTCACGAAGTTGGCGCAGCGGCCGAAGAACAGGCCGATCGGCGCGCCGATCACCCCGAGGTCGCAGATCGTGGGGATGGAGATGTGGTACATCCGGCACACGATCGCCCCGCCCACGACGGCGCCCACGAGGCCGCCGTGGAAGCTCATGCCGCCCTCCCAGGTGGCGAAGATCTCGAGCGGGCTGGAGAGGGACTCGCCCGCCCCGTAGATGTAGAAGATCACGTAGAACAGGCGCGCGCCGATGATGATGCCAAAGACCACGCCGATCACGATGGAGAAGACGTCGTCCACGCTAAGCCCGAGCTTCCAGCGCTTCTGGGTGCGGTACATCACCACGCCCGCGCAGATGAACCCAAGCAGGTAGGCGATGCCGTACCAGCGCACGGTGAGCGGCCCCAGCGTGAAGGCCACCGGGTCGAGCGCGTGGTAGAGGTCGTTCAGGAACACGTGCTTCTCGCCTGGCCTAGAACGCGGCGGGCTGGACGCGCGTCACGCCCGGCACGTGCTCCTTGAGGATGCGCTCGATGCCCTCGGACATGTCGAGCGAGGAGAGCGGGCAGCCGGCGCAGGCGCCCTGCATCTCGAGGGTGACCACGCCGTCGTCGGTGCAGTCGATGAGGGCGACGTCGCCGCCGTCGGCCTGGAGGCTCTGGCGGATGACGTCGAGGGTGGCGTCGAGAAGTGCGCGGTCAACGGCCATGGTGGTTCCTTTCGTCACGCGCGGGTGAAGCCCCGCGCTCGCGGTGTCCGCAGAACATGTTACCCAATGCCCGCGAAAAGATGCCCGGAAGTGGCACCGGGGAGGCGCTTGGCGGGGCGCCGCCCGTCGCGCGCCGCAGCCACGGCGTCGGCGACGCGCGCGACGGCCTGGGCGACCTCTTCGGGCTCCATGAGCGTGCCGTCCACGAGCAGCCGAGAGACGCCCGCGGCGAGAAGCTCGGCCACCTGCGGCGTGGCGTCGAGCGGGCGCGCCGTCCAGATGCGCGAGCGACCGTTGACGTCCGTGCGCACGGGCAGCAGGTTGCCGTCGATGTCGCGCAGCGAGAGGCGCCGGGCGCGCTCGGGGCAGCGCGCGCAGTCGTGGCGGCAGCGGCCGAGCGCCTGCAGGACGCAGTGCTCGCTCGTCATCACGCGCTCGCGGCCGAGGACGGCGAGGCCCACCGGCACGCCGGCCGCGCGGGCGAGCGCGCACACCTCCTCGAGCGTGAGCTCCGGCGAGAGCCACACGCCCGCCGCGCCCGCGCGCTCGAGGGCCGCGAGGCAGCTCTCGTTGTGCACGGGGACGCAGGAGCGAACCTCGGGGGCGGCCCCACGCTCCACGGCCAGCGCCAGCTCGGAGACGTTGCCCACGGCGCAGGGCTCGCCGGCGCGCACGTGCGCGTCCAGGCGGGCGTGGTCCGCCTCGCGGCAGACCTCGTCGAGCCAGGGGATGACGCCCCCGGGCCAGTCGCCGCGTGCGAGGTCGTCCGCCGTGGCGTAGACGCGCGCCGCCCCGGCGTCGAGGGCCACGCGGGCAGCCTCCGGCGTGGTCACAAATGCGCACACCTCGGCGGCGCGCGGTGACGTCCCCTTCGCGTCCTGCGCGCGCGAGCTGACACGAAGGGACTGTCCCTTCGCGTCCTCTGCGCCCCTCTCCGCGTAGGGGGCGAGAAGCGCCTCCTCGAGACGCGCGCAGGCCTCCGCGCGCACCTTGTGGACCGCCGAGAAGCCCATGCCGCAGCCCTCGTCGAGCTCGACCTCCCAGCTCACCGCCTCGAACGGGCTGCCACCCATGCGACCGACGTGCTCCACGAGGTCCTCTCCGCTCACGACGCGGGTGCGCGCCGCCTCCACCACGAAGCCCTCGGCGCGCGCCGCGGCCGCCCCGTCCGCGCACGCGAGCTCGACCGCGAACGGCCGCCCGATCCGCGCGACCACCCGCACGTGCACCGCGCGGCGGCGCACCACGTCCTTGTCGGCGAGGCGCGCCGCATCGTCGAGGGCACGCTGCGAGCGGATCACGCGCACGACGGAGCCCGTCGGCATCGCCCGCGCTGCGCGGCAGACGATTTCCTCCCCCGCCGCGGCATCCGCCGGCGCCGGTGCCGTCAGGAACTGCGTGGGGTCGTCGACCGGGCGGATCTCCAGCAGGTCGCCCGCCTCCACCGGCGCCGAGAGCCGCACGCTCACGTCGGCGCGGGTGAGCCGGCGCATGCGCTCGCGCCCGCCGTTGCCTCCGCCGCGCCGCACGAGCGCGTCCTCGAGCTGGCGCGAGCCCGTGACCTCGCCCACGACCTCGCCGCGGTTGTTGGAGCGCTCGTAGCTCATCATGTCGTTGTCCGAGCGACCCCAGAGGTAGCTGTCGGTGAAGTCGCGGTTGAAGGCGCGCTTGAGCCGGCGGTGCAGGGCGGCGCCCGCGCGCGCGTCCTTCTCGCCCACGGAGAGCTCGTCGAGCGCGTCACGGTAGGCGCCCACCACGGAGAGCACGTAGTCCGGGGCCTTCATGCGGCCCTCCACCTTGAGCGAGCCCACGCCGGCGTCGCGCATCGCGGCCAGGTGGTCCACGGTGCAGTAGTCCTTGGGGCACAAGAGGCGCGTGCCGCCCACCCCGCGGCTCCTCTCGGGGAGGCCGGCCGTGGCCACGCCCGGGATCTCCATGACCTCGCCGCGCTCGTCTACGAGCTCGTAGGGCAGGCGGCACGGCTGCGCGCAGAGGCCGCGGTTGGCCGAGCGTCCGCCGTTCATCGAGCTCATGAGGCACACGCCGGAATAGCAGAAGCACAGCGCCCCGTGCCCGAAGCACTCCAGCTCCACGCCCTCCTCGGCGATGCGGGAGATCTCCTCCAGCGAGAGCTCGCGCGAGAGCGTCACGCGGTCCACGCCCCAGACGTCGCGGCACCACGCCACGCCGCGCGCGTCCTGCACGTTGGCCTGCGTGGAGACGTGGGTCTCGATCTCGGGCCAGCGCTGCCGGACCTCCGAGAGAAGCCCCCAGTCCTGGATGATGAAGGCGTCCGCGCCCAGCCCCCACGCGCGGCGCACCAGCTCGAGCACGCGCGGCATCTCGGCGGTGGAGACGGCCACGTTGACCGTCACGTAGACGCGCGTGCCCGCCAGGTGCGCCCGCCGGCACGCCGCGGCGAAGGACTCGTCGTCAAAGTTGTCCGCCCCGCGGCGGGCGTTGAAGTCGTTGCCCAGGCCGCAGTAGATGGCGTCGGCCCCGGCCGCGAGCGCCGCGTTGAACGGCGCGGGACCGCCGGCCGGGGCCAGGAGCTCCGGCACACCGTGCGTCTCCAGAAACGTGGGTCGTCTCGTCATGTGACCTCCCCGCCGCGTCGCAACTCGGCATCCGCTCAAATTAATCCACATTTGGATTTGTGAATCGGACAAAACCCCAGTTGAGCTTTTCGCGCAGGGCCTGAAATGTGGGTTATTATCCCGACCCTTCGCGCGACCGCCCAAAAAAGCGGGCGGAGCCGCACCGCACGACCCCGCCCGCACGTCGCATCCAGGCCCGCGGCCTACACCAGGCGCGCCCAGCGCTTCTTGCCGGACTGGACCGTCGTGCCGGCCGAGAAGAGCGACGCCTCGACGTTGTAGCACTTGGGCGCCACGGCCTCGCCGTTGATCTTGACGCCGCCGCCGTCGACGAGGCGGCGTGCCTCGCCCGCGGACTTGGCGATGCCCACCTCCACGAGCAGCTTGCCGAGGTAGACCTTGCCCTCGTCGTTGACCTCGGCCACGGAGAGCGGGAACTCCGGCATGTCCTCGGGGGCCTCGGCGCGCTTGAACTGCGCGTCAAAGGCCGCGCTCGCGGCCTCGCCGGCGCCCTGGCCGTGATAGAGGTCGCAGATGTTGGCGGCGAGCTCGCGCTTGAGCGCGTAGGGGTCGGCGGTGCCGTCGGCAAACGCCGCGTCGATCGCGTCGAGCTTGTCCATGTCCGCGGTGGAGCACAGGCGCCAGTAGAGGGGCACGAGCTCGTCGGTGATGGACATGACCTTGCCGTACATGTCGGCCGGCTCGTCGGTGAGGCCGACGTAGTTGCCGTAGCTCTTGGACATCTTCTTGTGGCCGTCGGTGCCCACCAGAAGCGGCATCGTGAGGGCCACCTGCGGCTCCATACCCATGGCGCGCATGAGGTCGCGGCCGGCGAGCAGGTTGAAGATCTGGTCGTTGCCGCCCATCTCAAGGTCAGCCTTGACGACCACCGAGTCGTAGGCCTGCAGCACCGGGTAGATGAACTCGTGCAGCGCGATGGACTTGCCCTCGGTGTAGCGGTTGTGGAAGTCCTCGCGCTCGAGGATGCGGGCCACGTTGAACTGGCTCATGAGCTTCAGCATCTCGGCGAGGTTGAGGCCCTTGAGCCAGTCGCCGTTGTGCACGATGGTGGTGCGCTCGGGGTCGAGCACCTTCATGGCCTGCTCGACGTAGGTCTTGGCGTTGGCCTCCACCTGCTCCTCGGTGAGCGGCGGGCGCGTGGAGTCGCGGCCGGACGGGTCGCCGATGAGCGCCGTGCCGTTGCCGATGATGAGCGTCACGTTGTGGCCGAGGTCCTGGAACTGGCGCATCTTGCGCAGCGGGACCGCGTGGCCGAGGTGCAGGTCGGGGCTCGTGGGGTCCACGCCGAGCTTGATGTTCAGGGGCGTGCCCTTCTCGAGCTTCTTCTTCAGCTCGTCGAGCGGCACGATCTGCATCGTCCCGGACGTGATGACCTTGAGCTGTTCGTCAACTGGCAGCAATGCTCTGTCCTCCATAGGCTCTTCGCGTGACCAAGCCGCGCTTAACGCGGCCGCGTAACTGCTAAGCATACCGCAGGAGCAGGGACAACGCAGCCACGAAATGGGGGCGCGGGAGGACCTCGTCCACGGACTCACCACGCGCTCGCCCCCTTGGCGAGAAGGACGTGCGCGCAGCACCTATAATGTTGTCTGACTGTGGACGCATGCTCCCTGGACAGGAGGAGTACATGGGGATCAGAACCCGCAGGGCGCGCACGCACTCCAAGACGCACTTCGTCGCCTTCGGCATCGCGGGCGTGTTCGGATTCATAGCGCTTCTGGCCGTGACGCTCGCGCTCTCGCTGGGCGCCGTCGTCTCGACCTGGCTCGAGGACCTGCCTGACTACACCTCTGCCGACGCCTTCCTCGTGGCCGAGCCCACGCGCGTCTACGACGCGGACGGCAACGAGCTCGTGGCCTACTACACGCAGAACCGTCGCTCCGTCACCCTCGACGAGATCTCGGACTACGTGAAGAAGGGCGTGGTCGACACCGAGGACGCCCGCTTCTACAGCCACAACGGCATCGACGTCGAGGGCATCATGCGCGCCGTGGTCGTGCAGTTCCTCGGCGGCTCCGAGGGCGGCTCCACCATCACCCAGCAGCTGGTGAGAAACACGGTCCTGTCCGACGAGCAGTTCGAGAACTCGCTGCGCCGCAAGGTCCGCGAGGCCTACATCGCCATCCAGATGGAGAAGACGTACACCAAGGACCAGATCCTCAACATGTACCTCAACACCATCTTCTACGGCAACGGCGCCTACGGCATCGAGGCGGCGAGCATCACCTACTTCAACAAGCACGCGAGCGAGCTCACCCTGAACGAGGCCGCGACGCTCGTGGGCATCCCCAACTCGCCGACCTACTATGACCCCTTCACCAACTACGAGAACTGCAAGAGCCGCCGCAACGTCGTCCTGCAGCGCATGCTCACGGCGGGCACCATCACGCAGGAGGAGTACGACGCCACCGTGGCCGAGGAGATCCCGCTCAACCCCGGTCAGCTCACCGACTCCACGAGCACGTACCCCTACTTCACCGACTACGTGCGCGACCTGCTGCTGCAGGACTTCTCGTCCGACATCATCCAGCAGGGCGGCCTCAAGGTCTACACCACGCTCGAGCCCGACAAGCAGCAGGTCGCCGAGGAGGCCGCGGCAGACACGGTCAGCTCGATCAACGACCCCGACGTCTGCGGCGTGCTCGTCTCCATCGACAACTCAAACGGCCACATCGTGGCCATGGTCGGCGGCCAGAACTACGGATACGACGAGGAGGCGGGGCAGAGCGTCATCAACATGGCGGTCGAGCCGCGCCAGGCAGGCTCGAGCTTCAAGACCTTCACGCTCATCGCCGCCATGCGCGAGGGCATGAGCCCCACCGTCATGCTCGACTGCAGATCGCCCATGCAGATCACTTCCGAGTGGGCGCCGCACAACTTCAACAACAACCAGTACGGCATCATCACGCTCGCCCGCGCCACCGAGCTCTCCTCCAACACCGCCTACGGCCAGGTCATCGAGGCCATCGGCGTTGACAAGCTCCAGGAGACCGCGGCGCTCATGGGCATCGACACGCCCATCAACCCCTACCCCGCGTCCTCGCTCGGCTCCACCGAGGTCACCCCGCTCGAGATGTGCGAGGCCTACTCCACGCTCGCGAGCGGCGGCGTGCACCGCAACGCCGTGGCGATCACCCGCATCGAGGACCGCAACGGCAACGTGGTCTACGAGCACGAGGACGACGCCGAGCAGGTGCTCGACTCCGCCATCGCCGCGGACGCCATCGAGGTCCTCGAGGGCGTCTTCAACGCGGGCTACACCACGAGCTACGTGAACGCCTACTTCAACGCCAACCAGCCCGTCGCCGGCAAGACCGGTACGGCCGACGAGGCCGGCGACCTCTGGTTCTGCGGCTTCACCCCGCAGTACACCACCGTCACCTGGGTCGGTCGCTACAGCGGCAACAGCGCGGTCTACGTCTGGGGCTCCTACGCCTCCACGGCAAACACCGCCCAGCCCATCTGGACCGCGTACATGAACACGATCCTCGAGGGCGTCGAGCGCGGCTCGTGGCCGGAGTCCGACCACGAGGCCGAGTACAAGGACAACAGCTCCTGGACCTTCGTGGGCACCTCCTCCGAGGTGAACCAGCCCGGCTGGACGCGCGAGGAGGAGACCGAGGAGGAAGAGGAGCAGACCGAGGAGCAGACCGACCAGGCCCAGGACTCCGAGACCACCGAGACCCCGGAGACCCCCACCACGCCCGAGACGCCGACCACCCCCGAGGAGCCCACGACGCCGACCGAGCCCACAACGCCCACCGAGCCCACGCCAACCCCCAACCCGGAGCCGACGCCCTCGGGCTAGTCTCCCCACGGGCTGGCGAGAAGAGCCACGGCATGCCAGGAGGCCCCCGGGACGTCCGGGGGCCTCCTCTCTTTGTGGTCGGGATTGCCGCCGCGGCGCCGCGCGGGGCCCTAGCGCGCGTTGGCGAGCTTTGCCACGAGCGCCTGAAGCGACTCGGCGGCCTGGGAGCTGTCCGCGATCACGAGGACGGTGTCGTTGCCGGCCACGGAGCCGAGCGCGTGGGCGAGGTCGGCGTCGTCGATGGCCGCGGCGACGCCCGAGGCCGTGCCGGGCTGGCAGCGCACCACGACGAGGTTCTCGGCCCGCAGCACCCTCACCACGAACTCCGAGAGCATGCGCTGGAGGTGCAGGTCCTCCGCGAGCACGTAGACGCCCTCGGCGAGCTTGCACAGCCCCATGTCGGCCACGTCGCGCGAGACGGTCGCCTGCGTGCAGGAGAAGCCGAGCGCGCGCAGCTCGTCGACGAGGGCGCGCTGCGTGCGGATGGACTTGTCGCGCACGATCTCCCTGATCGCGTCCTGCCGGTTGTTCCTGCGCCTCATGTGGGCCGCCTTTCGGGAGAGCTTTCGTTTTTTCGCATACCGCTCCCCGATTATACCGTCCGGCCGCAAATACCGCGCAGCTGCCCGGGCGTATGATGCGATAGGTACCATGACCGTGCGGCACACCCTGGAGGAGCCATGACGTACAGCGATCGCAGCGGACGGCCGCGCCCGGGCTCGGGCTCGTCGAGGCAGGGCTCGCGCCCACCGGTCTCCTCCCAGGGAACCTACCACGGCCCCCGCGGCACCCGCCAGCGGCCGGGGAGCGGAAGGCTCTCGGGGCCGCGCGGCGGCGGATACCCGCTGCGCTCCCGCAGCATCAACTTCCAGAGCGGCCGCGCGCGCAGGCTCGCGGGCAACCGCCGGCTCCTCATCCTCGCCGCGCTCGCCCTGGTGCTCGTCATCCTCCTCGTCGTGGGCATCTCGAGCTGCGTGCGCGGCTGCTCGTCCGACCAGTCCTCCGGCGAGACCAACGCGGTCGACGCGCGCGTGGCCGCCGGCGTCTCGGAGGACCTCACGCGCCGGTTCTCGACCGAGCTCGACCGCGGCGAGAAGCTCGCGCAGATCGCGGCCAACGCGAGCGCCTACTCCGACCAGGCCCTCCTCGAGCTCGCGCTCTCCGAGCCCGCCGCGATCGACTTCGTCGCGGCCTACCCCGAGTCCGACAAGACCGCCCAGCCCTACGAGGACGCCGTGAGCCAGGGCACGGTCCCCCAGCTCTGGTGCTGGGACAGCCGCTGGGGCGGCGTGGACTACGCGGGGCACCCGCTCGCGGTGAGCGGCTCGGGCCCCACCGCGCTCTCCATGGCCTACATGGCGATCACGGGACAGGGTGACCGCACCCCCGCCGACATGGCGACGCTCGTCTCCGACGCGGGCGCGGCGAGCGGCGACTCCGGCATGGCAGGGAGCTTCCTCGAGGGCGACCTCAGCAGCCTGGGCCTCTCCTGCACCGCCTACACCTCCAACGCAGACAACCTCACGCAGGTGCTCGACTCCGGAACCTACCTGCTCATGGAGGTAACGGCCGGCTCGCTCACCGACAGCGCCCACTGGGTGGTCGTGGTCTCGGAGAACGAGGACGGCTCCGTGGTGGTCTACGACCCCACCTCCCCCGACGTGAGCTCGCACAGCTGGGACCCCGCAACGGTCGCCTCGGCGTCAACCACCCTCTACGCCCTGAGCGCAGGGGACGCCTCAGAGGGCGAGTAGCCCGGCCGCAAGGCACCGCAAGCGAAGACCCGCCAGCCGCCCCGTCCCGATCGCCCCGGGACGGGGCGGCTTCTCATACCACCACCCCTCCCCGGTCGAGGAGCCGACCGACAGCCGGAGGCCCCGGCAGCTTCCTAAGCGGGACTTTCGCGAAGCACAGTCCCGTGTGGAAGCTGCCGGGGCCTCCCCAGCGGCTGAGATCGTGCTACGAGAGGATCTTCTCGCTTGCCTCCTGGAGCTTGGCGCGCACGGCCGCGGACTCGGCACGCGTGGCGCCCTTGGAGAAGAGGTACGCCTTGACCTTGGGCTCGGTGCCGGACGGGCGGAAGATGACCTTGTTGTCGTCCTCGAGGCGGAACTCGATGACGTTGGCCGTGGGCAGGACCTGCGCCTCCTCCTTCTGCAGGCCGGAGACGCGCGGCATCTCGGGGCCGGTGGCGTAATCGGTCATGCCGACGACCTTGTAGCCGGCGATCTCGGCGGGCGGGTTCTCGCGCAGCCCGGTCATGATGGCGGCCATCTTGTCGGCACCGGCGGCACCCGGGAAGCTCGCGTTGACGGTGCCGTTGAGGTAGTAGCCGTACTTCTGGTAGAGGGCGTCCATGGCCTCGTAGAGGTCCATGCCCTTCTCGGCGTAGTAGCTTGCCATCTCGACGCAGAGCATCGTGGCGACGATGGCGTCCTTGTCGCGGGCGTGCGTGCCCACGAGATAGCCGTAGGACTCCTCGAAGCCCATGAGGAAGCGGTCCTCCTCGCCGGCGTCCTTGAGCTGGTCGATCTGGTCGCCGATGTACTTGAAGCCGGTGAGCACGCGCCTCATCTCGAAGCCCCAGTCACGCGCGAGGGCGTCGGGCATGGAGCTGGAGACGATGGTGGAGACGGCCACCTTGGAGGCCACGTCCTCGCCGCGGTTGCGCGCCATGGTGGCGAGCCAGTCCATGAGCAGGACGCCCATCTCGTTGCCGGAGAGCAGCACGTAGTCGCCGTCGTGCGGGATGGCGGTGCCCATGCGGTCGGCGTCGGGGTCGGTGGCCACGAGCAGGTTGGGCTTGACCTCGTCGGCGAGCTTCAGGCCCAGCTCAAGCGCCTCGCGGAACTCCGGGTTGGGGTAGGTGCAGGTCGGGAAGTTGCCGTCGGGCTCGGCCTGCTCGGGCACCACGGTCACGTTCTCGACGCCGATCTCCTTGAGGATGCGCGTCACGCACTCCATGCCGGTGCCGTTGAGCGGGGTGTAGACCACGGAGTAGTCGTCGGAGGCCTTGAAGCCGGGGACGGAGACCTTCTTGATGTTCTCGATGAAGCTGTCGAGGACCTCCTCGGGGGTCCACTCGATGAGGCCCTTCTCCAGGCCCTCCTCGAAGCTCATCATCTTGACGTTGAACGGGTCGGCCTTGGCGATGTTGTCAGAGATCTCGGCCGCGGCCTCGTCGGTGATCTGGCCTCCGTTGTCGTTGTAGACCTTGTAGCCGTTGTAGGGCGCGGGGTTGTGCGAGGCCGTGAGCACGATGCCCGCGGAGGTGCCGAGGTGGCGCACCGCGAAGGACAGCGTGGGGACGGGCTCGATGCGCGGGTACACGTAGACGTGCACGCCGTTGGCCGCGAGCACGCCGGCGGCCACGCGCTGGAAGTCCTCGCCCTTGTTGCGCGAGTCGCGCGCGAGGGCCAGCGTGGGGTTCTCGTAGTGGGCGTTGAGGTAGTCCGCCACGCCCTGGGTGGCCTGGGCGACAACGTAGACGTTCATGCGGTTGGTGCCCACGCCCAGGGTGCCGCGCAGGCCGGCGGTGCCGAAGGCGAGGTCGCGGTAGAAGGCGTCGAAGAGCTTGTCCTCGTTGCCGGGCTTGACGAGCTCGGCGAGCTCCTCGGCGAGGTCGGCCTCCTTGACGTTGTCCTGCCACGTCTTGACCGTGGCCTCGATGCTTGCGTCCATTGACGTTCCCCCACTTTCGACTCGGGGCGCGACGGCCACGCCGCGCCGACAAACACACGTCAGAGTTGATTCTAGTATCGGGGGCACGCGAGTTAGCCCGACTCTACGCGGACGGATGGGCAGCGGCGGCAGACGGGGCGAGAAGAACCTCTCGCCCCGTCGCGGTCCCTAGACGCGGGTCACCACGTAGGCGTGGTGAATCTTCCTGTTGCGCGAGAAGTCCTCGGGGATGGTCTCGTCCGTGATGTCCTCCAAGGCCACGCCGGCGCGAGCGAGCTTCTCGACGTCCGGCCTGAAGCTGCGCAGGTTGCACGAGAAGATCGCGGACCCGCCGCGCACGAGCAGCCTCGACACGCCGATGATGAGCTCGGCGTGGTCGCGCTGCACGTCGAAGGAGGCCTTGCGCATGCGCGCGGAGTTGGAGAACGTGGGCACGTCGCAGAAGATGAGGTCCCAGCGGTTGCGCGTGTGGCGCTGCTCGCTCACCCAGGCAAGGACGTCTGCCTGCACGAACTCGTGCTCCGGGCCCGTGAAGCCGTTGCGGGCCATGTTGCGCCGCGCCCAGTCCAGGCTCGGGCGCGAGAGGTCCACGGTGGTGGTGAACTTGGCGCCGCCGTCTGCCGCGTAGCAGGTGGCCGTGCCGGTGTAGGCAAAGAGGTTGAGGAAGCGCTTGGAGCCCTGGGTCCGCTTCATCATCTCGCGGATGCGCGAGCGGGTCTCTCGGTGGTCGAGGAAGATGCCGCAGTCGTGGCGCGCGTCGAAGTTGACCTCGAAGGTGAGGCCGCCCTCGTCCACGAGGTGAGATCCGGCCGGCAGCTCGACGTCCCCCTGCCGGCGAGAAGAGCCTCGGCGTGCGCGCTCGCTCGTGCGGGCCTCGTCGGCGTACTGGGAGCCGCCGCGGGAGCGCGTGCGCACGCGCACGCTCACGTCGCCCGGGTCGACGCCCAGGACGCGCGGCGCGATGGCGGCCACGTCGAGCAGGCGCCTTCGGGCGAGCTCGGGGTCCACGCCGCGCGGCGCGGCGTACTCGGAGATCTGCAGCCAGCGCCCCGGCGTCTCGGAGCCCTCGTAGAGCTCGATCGCCACCGCGTAGTCGGGCAGGTCGGCGTCATAGACGCGATAGCAGCTCACGTCCTCGCGCCGTGCCCACTTGGCGCGCTGCCTGGCCACCTTGGCGAGGCGGCGCGCAAACTGGTCGGAGGCCGGAACGAGCACGCCCACGCGGGCCGCAGGCCCGCCGCCGGCGACGGGCACCTCGACCGAGGCGATGGGCTCCACCTCGTCGCTCGCGGCATAGGAGCGAAGCGTCGCGGCGTCGCGGCCCACGATGAGCTCGGTCACCGCCGAGGGCTCGGCGCGCAGGGCGGCGTCGGGCGTCGCGTCGCGGGAGAGGACGACGGCCGCCCTCCCCGCGAACGAGCCGAGCGCGGAGAGCGCGGACGCCTGCGTCGCGACGGCGTCGGCGCCGACCCAGGAGAGGTCGCAGGTCATGAGGTCCGCCTCGACCGGAGCCGACCCCCCGTCGACGAGCAGGTCGGTCGAGAGGCCCGCCGCGCGCACGGCCTGGCGGCACGCGGCGAGCGCGCCGGGACGCGGGTCGAAGACGGCAAGCGAGCAGGGGTTCTTCTCGCCAGAGGCCGCACGCTCCCTCGCCTCCCGGACCAGGCGGTCCCAGCAGGACGCGTCGTGGCCCGCCCAGCCGGCAAAGCCCCAGCGGGCGCGCAGCAGGCCCGGGGCGCGGTCGAGCGACGCCTGCGCGGCCTCGACCAGGACGCTGCCCTGGCCCGCGTAGAGCGCCGCGAGCGTGGAGGCGCCCGACCCGGGCCACCCGAGCGCGGTGAGCAGCGCGGCGGCGTAGTCCGCCCTCAGCGGGGCCACGCGCGCGTCGGTGCGCGAGTCGTAGCCACGGCGGAACAGCGGCTCGCCCGCGAGGTCAAGGGAGACGGTCGCCCTCTGCCCGGAGAGGCGCACCGAGACGGTCACGTCCGGGTGCGCGGTGTCGGTCAGCGGCCGGGCGCCGCGGGCGCGGACCACGCGGTCGACCACGGCGTCCTTGGTGCGCAGGGCCAGGAACTGGGTGTTTCTGAGCTGGGCGTTGGTTCCGTGGGCGTCCACGGCGAAGGTCGCGCCGGGCGCGAGGTGGTCCTCCCACGCAAGCGCGAGGACTCCCTCGTAGAGCGCGTCCGCGTCACGCGCGTCAACACGCCCCAGCACCAGCAGCACGCGAGACGCGAGGCGCGACCACAGGCACGCGCGATACGCGTCGGCGAGGTCGGCGCCAAAGGCCACCTGACCCAGGAGCGGCCGGACCTGCGGCACGCCCATCCCGGACAGCTCGTCCGCCAGCAGTCGCTCAAAGCCCTTGGGGCACGTCGCCACAAACTCCATCGGGTCACCTCTCGCCCGTCAACCTCGCGTGTCGTCCCATTCTCACACGAAACGCCCCGCACCAGGCGAGAAAAGCGTCCCTCCGCGCGATGTCCGCAGCCTGCCCCGGGCCTACCGGAGCGCGGCGCGGCTTCTCAGCCCAGCCGCAATCGCCTCGTGGGCCTCCTCGCGCGCCGCGGCGAAGAACTCCGCCGTGAGCAGCTGGTAGGACGGCTCGCCGTCCACGTGCTCGGCGCGGTTGCGCTCCACGATGCCGCGCGCCACGTCCACCGCGGCCCGCACGTCCTTCTCGCCGATCGAGTAGGGCCCAAACGCCGCGCACTGGGCGAGAAGGGCCTCGTCCACGCGCGGGACGAGCGAGATGTCGAGCGTGCGGCCAAAGAGCGCGAAGTCCGCCTGCTTGCCCACCCTGGCCTCCTCGCCCGGCTCCATCCCGATGCGCTCGAGGTACGCGCGCGTGTGCCGGTTGTAGACCTGGTCCGCCACGAGGTGCGCCCAGGCGCCGAGCGTGAGGTCGGTCGTCTCGGGCCCGCCCTCGACGTAGAAGTCCCAGAACTCGTCGGCGCGCGGCAGGGGGATGTGCTCGCGCATGGCGTGGTGCGTGAGCTTGTAGTCGATGCGGTGGCTGGTGCTCGGGACCATGTAGCCCACGTAGACGTCGGGCGCGAGGTTGCCGAAGAGGAAGGCGTTGACGTCGGTCACGCCGAGGGCCTCGGCCCCCTCCTCGCGAAGGAGCCTCTCGACGTGCGCGGTATGTATGTTCCAGCTCGGCATGTGCGTATCCTAGCACGAAGCGGCCCGGGGACGCCTCGTGCGCCCCCGGGCCGAAAAGCCGCAGGCGGACTATGTCGTCCCAGTCTCCACGCTAGCGCTAGCTGCGGACCTCGCCGCCGGTGGACTTGCAGACCTTGGTCACGAGCTTGGCGTGCGCCTTCTCGACCTCCTCGGAGGTGAGGGTGCGGTCCGCCGCGCGGTAGGTGAGCGAGAAGGCCATGGACTTCTTGCCCTCGCCCACGCGCACCGGGTCGCGGTAGACGTCGAAGAGGCGAACGTCGGAGAGCAGCTTGCCGCCCGCGGAGCCGATGCGCTGCATGAGCGTCTCGCAGGTCACGGACTCGTCGACCACGATGGCAAGGTCCACGTCCACGCCGGGCAGCGTGGGGATGTCCTGGTAGGAGAGCTGGTCGGCCGCCAGGCGCAGCAGGGCCGCCTGGGAGAGCTCGAAGGCCACCACCGGCGCCTCGACGCCCATGGCGCGCAGGCCGCGCGGGTGGACGTTGCCCACCCAGCCCACGACCTGGCCTCCGCCGGCCACGACCTCGGCCGCGCGACCGGGCTGGAGCCACGGGTACTGCTCGGGGTCGGCCGCCTTGAAGCGGACCTTGGTCACGCGCAGGGCGTCGAGCAGCTCCTCGACCACGCCCTTGGCGTCGAAGAAGTCGTACTCGTCGAAGCGCTGGTTCCATGCGTCGTCGGCGCGCCTGCCGCACAGGACGCCGCAGACGTAGCTCGGCTCGTCGGGCAGGCTCTTGCTCTCGTGGCCAAAGAAGACGCGGCCGATCTCGTAGAGCGCCACGTTGGAGACGCCGTGGTCGAGGTTGTAGGCCACGGAGCGCAGCAGGCCCGGCAGCAGGTCGCGGCGCATCTCGGACTGCTCGGCCACGAGCGGTCGGATGATCTTCACGGGCACGCCGCGCCCCGTCTCGGGGATGCCCAGGCGAGCGAGGTCGTCCGTCGCGGCGAAGCAGTACGTGGAGGTCTCGGAGAGGCCGCAGGAGCGCAGCACCTGGCCGATCCTGCGGACGCGGCGCTGCTCGGGCGTGAGGCCGCCGGCGTGGTTTCTCGCCGCCGGGATGGTCGGCGCGATGTCGCCCTCGCCCCACAGGCGCACGACCTCCTCGATGAGGTCGACCTCGCGCGTGAGGTCGGGGCGGTTGGTCGGCGCGACGACGGAAAGGGCGTCCTCGCCGGCGCGCTCGACGGAGCAGCCCAGGCGGCGCAGGCGGGCCACCATGAACTCCTCGGGGATGTCCGCGCCGCCGATGAGGCGGGTGCGGCTCGGGCGCAGGGTGATCTGGACGGGGGCGTCGTCGGCCTCGCCGGGGTAGACGTCGACGATGCCGGGGCACACCTCGGCGCCGCAGCACTCCTCGAACAGCGCCGCCGCGATCTCGGCCACGTTGGCGCAGTTGGTGCCGTCCACCTTGCGCTCGTAGCGGATGGAGGCCTCGCTCATGAGGTCGAGGTTGCGGCTGGTGCGCGAGGTGTGGCCGGACGAGAAGTTCGCGCTCTCGAGAAGGACGTCGGTCGTGTCCTCGGTGATCTCCGAGTCCAGCCCGCCCATGACGCCGGCGAGCGCGACGGGCGTGTGGCCGTCGTCGGTGATGACGCACATGTCGGGGGTCAGGGTGCGCTCCTGCCCGTCGAGCGTCACGAGCTTCTCGCCATCCCCCGCGGCGCGCACCACGATGTGACGCCTGCCGTCGCGCTCGGTGAGCTTGCCCAGGTCGAAGGCGTGGAGCGGCTGCCCGGTGAGGTACATCACGTAGTTGGTCACGTCCACGACGTTGTTGATCGAGCGCCCGCCCGCGGCGGCGACGCGCCGGGCGAGCCACTCCGGCGAGGGGCCGATCTTGACGCCCCGGACCACGCGGGCGGTGTAGCGGGAGCACAGCTCGGGGTCGTCGATCGTCACGTCGACGAGGTCGGCGGCGTCAGGGCCCTTCTCGGCCTTGACGCTCGGCAGCTCGACGTGGGTGTCCTCGTCGAGGATGGCGGCGACCTCCACCGCCATGCCGGTCATGGAGAGGCAGTCGGGGCGGTTGGGCGTGATCTCGCAGTCGATCACGGTGTCGGAGGTGCCGAGGTAGTCGGTGAAGTCCATGCCCACCGGGGCGTCCTCGGGCAGGATCATGATGCCCTCGTGGTCGCTGCCGAGGCCGAGCTCGCGCGCCGAGCAGTTCATGCCGCAGGACTCCACGCCGCGCAGCTTGCTCTTCTTGATCTTGAAGTCGCCGGGCAGCACCGCGCCGATCATGGCGCACACGATGTGGTCGCCCTCGTTGAAGTTCTGGGCGCCGCAGACGATCTGCAGCGGCACGGGGTTGCCGTCCGCGTCCACGTTCTTGTCGCCCACGCTTACCTGGCAGAGCCACATGTGGTCGGAGTCGGGGTGGGGCTTCTTGCTCACGACCTGGGCCGTGACCACGTGCTCCAGGTTGGCGCCGACCTTCTCCACCGCCTCGACCTCGGTGCCGGTGCGGGTGAACTCCGCCACGAGCTCGGCGGGGTCCTCGGGCACGTCCACCATGGACTTGAGCCACTCGTATGAGATGCGCATGTTCTTCTCCTTTGTGCGCGATAAAGTCTGAAACGTTGGTCCGCCGGTCTAGAACTGCGAGAGGAAGCGCATGTCGCCGGTCATGAGCATGCGGAGGTCGGGCAGGTCGTAGCGCAGGCACGCGATGCGCTCGACGCCCATGCCAAAGGCGAAGCCGGTGTACTTCTCGGAGTCGATGCCGCAGTTGTCCAGGACGTTGGGGTCGACCATGCCGGCGCCGAGGATCTCGAGCCAGCCGGTGCCCTTGCAGAAGCGGCAGCCCTTGCCGCCGCAGACGCCGCAGGAGACGTCGACCTCGCAGCTGGGCTCGGTGAACGGGAAGAAGTGCGGGCGGTAGCGCGTGGCGCGGTCCTCGCCGAAGACCTGGCGCAGGAAGTAGTCCATCGTGCCCTTGAAGTCGCCGAAGGTGATGCCCTCGTCCACGACGAGGCCCTCGATCTGCGTGAACTGGGGCAGGTGGTTGGCGTCGGCCGTGTCCGGGCGGAAGACCGTGCCCGGGCAGATCATGTAGATGGGCGGCTTGCTCCGCTCCATGACGTGCACCTGGACGCCGGAGGTCTGGGTGCGCAGCAGGATGTCGGACTCGCCCTGGACGTTGGTCTCCTCGGCGTGCGACACGGTGCCCGGCGCGTTGTCCACCACGTAGAAGGTGTCCTTGGCCGAGCGGCTGGGGTGGTCCTCCGGGGCGTTGAGGGCGGTGAAGTTGTACCAGGTCGTCTCGATGTAGGGGCCGTCCTCGACGGTGTAGCCCAGGCCGCAGAAGATGTCCTCCACCTCCTCGCGGATCTGGGAGATGAGGTGCTGCGTGCCGGGCGTGAGGCGGCGTCCCGGCAGCGTGACGTCGCAGGCGTCGGCGGCCATCTTGCGCTCCATGAGCTCGGCGGCGAGGGTCTCCCTGCGGGCCTTGAGCGCGGCGTCAACGTTGGCGCGCACGGTGTTGGCGAGCTGGCCCATGGCCGGGCGCTCCTCGGGCGCGAGCTTGCCCATCGAGCGCATGATGGCCGTGAGCTGGCCCTTCTTGCCAAGGACGCTCACGCGCAGCGCCTCGAGCTCCTCCATGCTCTGTGCTGCGGCCACGCCCTCGGCCACCTGCGCCTCAATCGCCTTGAGGTCGTCGGACATCGACATGCGAATTCCCCTTTCCAAACAAAAACCGTCCCCGGGCGCCAGTTGCCCAAGGACGGAGTGATCCGCGGTACCACCTCGGTTGACGCGTGGGTTTTCTCTCCCGCGCGCCCGCTCTTCTCGCCCCGTTCCGTGGGGCCGACGGCTTCCCTACTGGGCTGGCGAGAAGAACCTCGCGCCGTTCAGGTCGCGGCTGGTGGAGTGAACTCCGGGCCTCTGCCTTGGAGGGGGCTCTCAGCCGGTGACCCCCATCTCTTGTCCGCTGGCAACGCGACGCCCGAACCTCTCCGTCATCGCCTGTTGGGACATGGTAGCACACGCAACGGCGCAGGGCGAGAAGAACGCGCGGCCCGAGCCCTACTCGAAGCGCAGGTCGGCGGCATCCGTGGCGTCGAGCCAGGCGATGTAGGTGTTGGGGTAGTGGCTCGCGAGCAGGCGCCCGAGGTCAAGCCCCATGAGCTCGCCCGCCAGGTCCACGAGCCCGAGCGGCGAGACGAGCTCGTCGAAGCTGGAGACGCGCGCCCCGAGCGAGGCGGCAAACTCGTCCGCCACGGCGCGGTCGTCCGGGCTCGCCGGGCACTCGGCGCCCATCGTGGCCAGGTAGGACGCGCGCATGACGTCCTCGCGCTCGGCAAACGACGCGTCGCCCTCGCCGGGCAGCCACACGTCGCGCCCGTAGCGCTCGTAGCCCCAGGACTCGAGCGGCAGGCGCGTGACCAGGTCGGACGGATTCAGCACGTTGAAGATGTTGTCGTAGGTGGCGCTGCGCGCGTCGTCCGCGGAGGTGCAGTTGGGCGTCGCGAAGGTGTAGGCGCGAACGTCCTCGGCCGTGGCGAGCGCGTGGCTGCCGCCCGCCACGTCATCCGCGTAGCTGGCGAGCAGGTTTGCGACCGCGCCCCCGCGGCTGTGCCCGCAGAACAGGTAGCTGCGCTCCACGCTCGGGTCGAGCTCGGCGGCGCGCTTCTCGAGGTCGGCCACGATCTCGCTCGCCGCGAGGGTGAAGCCGAGGTGGTCCTCCTCGTCCCCCTCACCCGCCACGCCCGTGGCGCCCTCGATCTTTGCGTTGGAGATCCACTCGGAGCCGTAGCTCCCGCGGACAACGACGACCGTGAGCAGCCTCTCCGCGCCCGTAGCCGGGTCGGTGACGCGCTTGGTCGCCAGCGTGTAGGCGACCACGTCGGTGCCGTCCACCACGCCGAGCACCTCGTCGAGCACCTCGCTGCGATAGCGGTAGGACGCCGTGCACACCTCGTCAAAGCCAAGCTGCGCGAAGGCGTGCTCGGCGTAGGCCGGGGAGGTGGACCCCTGCTGGTAGTAGGCGCTCTCGGCGTTTGCCACGGCAGAGAGCACCGCGCATGTGTGCGCGAGGTCCTGGTTGTAGGAGCCGGCGTCCTGGAAGAACCACGCGTCGTCCCAGGAGACCTCCGAGGTGACCTGGTGCCCCCCTGCGGAGAAGAGTGCCCCGTACTCGATCGTGGTGACAAACGATCCCGTGCGGCGTTCGGCGGCAACGGTCGGCGCCGTGACGGCGTTGGCCCCCGTGACGCGCTCGAGCCGGCGGGCGTGCAGCACGGCGGCCCCGGCGAGCGTGGCGCTGTCGGCCAGCGCGACGGCAACGAGCAGGGCGAGAAGCACCCCGCGCCTGCGACCCTTTCTACGGAGCCTGCCCCGCATGACCACCTCCTCTCCGCTTTTCATCATGATACCGGGCGGGACGCGCCTCCCGGCGCTCGGTGCCGAACGTGACAAAACCCTTAGGGTGGGCGGCGCACGGACGTCCCGGTGCGCACCTCGGGACCGCAAAACGCGCCAAACGCAAGCAAGCGAAAGGCTGCCGCAGGGCGAGTCGCGGGCCCACGCGACCGGGCGGCGCGCACGGGCGGGCTATGATTGCAGTGAGGAGGGGTCGCGCCCGCGCCCCGCGCGAACAAAGGAGACTCGCATGATCGCCACCGTCACGCTCAACGCTTCAATCGACAAGGCCTACCAGCTGGCGTGCCCGCTCGTGGACGGCACCGTCATGCGCGTCGAGACCTGCATCGACAACGCGGGCGGCAAGGGCATGAACGCGGCCCGCGCGGTGGCCACCTGCGGCGAGGACGTGCTGGCCACGGGCTTTGTGGGCGGCAACAACGGCCGGCTGCTCTGCGAGCTTCTGGACGCCGACGGCATCGCGCACGACTTTGTCCACGTGGCGGCCGAGACCCGCTGCTGCGTGAACGTGCTCGAGCCCGACGGGCGCTCCACCGAGTTCCTGGAGCCGGGCCGCCCCGTGAGCGAGGCCGAGGTGGCCGCCATGCGCGAGAAGATCGCCGAGGTAGCGGCGCGCGCGGACGTGGTGACCTTCAACGGAAGCGCCCCGGCGGGCGCCGGCGAGGACATCTACCGCGTGCTCGTGGACGTCGTGCGCGCGGCGGGCAAGCCGGCGATCCTGGACACCTCGGGCAAGCTCCTCGTGGAGAGCCTCGCGGCGCGCCCGACGATGATCAAGCCCAACACCGACGAGATCTGCGCGATCCTTGGCAAGAAGCCCGAGTCCATCGACGAGATCGTTGCCGCCGCGCGCGAGGTGCACGAGAGCCGCGGCGTCGAGAAGGTTGTGGTGTCGCTCGGCGGAGACGGCTCCGTGATGGCCTGCTCCGAGGGCGTCTTCCGCGGTCGTGCGCCCAAGATCGACGTGGTAAACCCGGTTGGCTCCGGAGACACGATGGTCGGCGCCTTCGCCGTGGCAATCGCGCGCGGCATGGGCGTGGAGGACCAGCTCGCCTACGCCATGAGCTGCGCCTCCGCCAACTGCCTCACGGCCTCGACCGGCCACTTCGACATGGCCGTGGCCGAGGAGCTGCGCTCCGGCACGAGCGTGGAGCGCGTGGCGTAGCGCGCGGCGAGAGGGCCGTACGGCAAGAATGCCGTGCGATTGGGTGGCAAGCTTGATGTGCCCACGCGCCCAAGACCGCACCAACCGCCCGGCGAGAAGAACGACCTGCCCAAACGTTCTTCTCGCCGGGCGAATCTGTGCCGGAGGGGGCAAGGGCGCCCCCGGGACATCAAGGATGCCACCCAACGGGAGTGGGTTCCTGACAAAACGACGCTTCCCGGCAACCCGAGGGGACCAAAACGCCCAATCGGGCCGCTTTTGTGGCAGCGAGATGGACGGGACGGGCCCCGGCGCCATGCGGGACTCGCGCCGGGCGACGCGGCACGCGGGCTACGACGCCGCGCGAGCCTCCGACGCCGGCCGCAGCTCAAGACGCGCCGAGAAGCGCGGCGGCTCGCGCGTGACATCAACGGAAAAGCTCGCCCCCATCGCCTCGGCGAGCGCGCCCACGACGGCCAGGCCCAGCCCCGAGCCCTGCCCGGTGCGCGAGGGATCGCCCTGGTAGAAGCGGTCGGTCAGGCGCGCGGGGTCGAGCGCGGCCGCGACGTCGGCGCCCACGGGGTTCTCCACCGCGAGCGTCGCGCCGTCCACGCGCACCGTCGGGGCGCCCGATCCGTGCGCGAGGGCGTTGTCCAGTAGGTTTGCCACCACGCGGTCGAGCGCGTCCGGCGCGGCGAGCGCGGGCTCGGCGTCGGCGAGAAGCACCTCGGGCTCCCAGCCGCGCGCGGCGAACTCCTCGTAGCGCGCCGCCAGCGCGTCGGCCACCGCCAGCTGCAGGTCGCAGGGCACGAGCTCGGGCGCCCAGGACGGGTCCGCCGCGCGGGCGTAGGCAAAGAGGTCGTCCACGAGCACCCGCAAGGCGGCGAGGCGCTCCTCGGCCCCGTCCAGGCAGTGGGCCGCGCGGGCGGCGTCCGGGGTGCGCCGCGCGAGCTGCAGGTAGCCCTGCGCGCCGGCGAGCGGCGTACGCAGGTCGTGACTGAGCGCGGAGAGCTGCTCGCGGAAGCGCTCGTCGTCCGCGCGACGGGCAAGCTCGCGGTCGCGCGCGGCGTCGAGCGTGCGGTCGATCGCCGCGGCGAGCGCGGCGACCTCCCGGTCGGCCGACTCCAGGCGCGCACGGGCGATCGGGGCGGCCTCGTGGTCCTCGAGCATCGCGGTGAGCCGGGCGAGGTCGCGCGTGCGGGCGCGCCCGCGGGCAACGAGCCACGCGAGCGCGCCCAGGGAGGCGAGAAGCGCTATGGCGAGCAGCGCCGTCACGTCACACCGTCCTTCTCGCCAGCAGAAGGCGCGTCAGGCCGAAGAGGGCCGCGAGCCACACGAGCGGGGTCACAAAGGCCGGCACCAGCTCGAGCGGCATGAGGCGGGCCTCCGGCGCAAAGGAGACGCCCGTCGTGAGGCCCTCGGTGGACACGAGCGCGCCCACGACGTCGAGGAGCCGGGCCTGCTGGAGCGTGATTTCGCCGTCGGGGACCAGGGCGACGATCGCCATGTGGAAGAGCACGTAGAGCACCGCGAGCAGGGCGACCGTGGCAAGCGCGCTCGGGCTCCTCACGAGCGCGCCCACGAAGAACGCGAGCTCGCAGGCAACGAGCACCGTGAGGATGCCGGCCGCCAGGCGCAGCGGCTCGTGCATCTGCGGCGACGCCAGGATGCGCGACGCCCCCGGCACGAGCGCCCCTCCGAGCAGGTCGAGCGCCGCCGTGGCAGCCACGAGCGCGAGCGCGACCACGGCGACCATCACAAAGCGCGAGGTGGCGTAGCGGGCGCGTCCACCCTCGGCCTCACAGGAGCTCCGCAGGGCGCGACCGCGTTGGTCGAAGGCGGCGATGCCGGCGGCGGAGAACACGTAGACGACGAGCGTGACCTTGTCGCGCAGGATGGAGTCCTGCAGGCCAAAGCTCACGCTGCCCTGCGCAACTCCCGCCAGGGTCCACGCCCAGCGCGCCACCACGAGCGCGAGCGCCACCCAGACGTAGGGGTTACGGACGAGCAGGTAGAACCCGGAGCGAAGCTGGTTCTTCATGATGACACCCCTCTCAGACGGCCCTTCTCGCCCAGAGGCGACAGGAGAGCGCGGAAGCGGCAACGAGATAGACGAGCGGCAGGGCGACGGAGCGCAGCGGGTCCACCACGGCAAAGCTCTCCACGAGCGGGTAGAGCAGCACGAAGCGCAGACCGTCGAGCAGCGCACTTCCCAGCTCCTGCGAGAAGAGCTGGGCGACCATGACGGGAAGCGTCTGGACGAGAAGCCCCAGGATGCCCGCGGAGACCGCAAGCGAGATGAGAAAGACCCCGCCCATGCCCCGCTCGCGCCTTGAGACCCAAGTGAGCAGCGTGGCGATCGTCGCATACGCCCAGGCGACGAGCACGCGCGCGCCAACGACGCCCACGAGCTCGCCGAGCGCGTCCGAATATGCCACGTACACGCCGGGAAAGACGAGCAGCACGGCAGAAAAGACCACCGCCCAGAGCATGAGCGCGACCGAGACCACGCCCGCCAGGACCGCGCGCGAGACAACGTAGCGTTGCCGGCCGCGCGGGGCGAGGCAGGCCGCGCGCAGGCCCCCGGACGCCAGGTCGTGCGCGACGAGCCCCACCATCGCGAAGCTCGCCCCAAAGTTGGCGGCGCCCACGGCACCCGAAAGCACGTACTCGAAGGTGACGGGGTCGACCCCCGGGATGAGGGTCGTCAGCGCGAACACGAGCGGCAGCAGCGCCGTAATGGCCACCGCACCCTTGGGGTACGCGTCGTGAAGCAGCAGGTAGAGCGCTGCGCGAAGCTGGTTTCTCATGCGGACCGCCCCCTCCCGGGAGCGCTCGCGTCGCCGGCCGCGCGCGAGGGCTCGCGCGCGTCGATGATGCGCACGAGCTCGGCCTCGAGGTCGGGGACGCTCACCGAGAGCTCGCTCACGGCAACTCCCGCGGACAGGAGCGCCTGGGACAGCACGCGGCGGTCCGGCTCGCCGCCGCCCGGCGCCGTCACGCGCAGCGCGCCGTCGGGAAGCACCCGCACCGTGAGACCGGGAAGCTCCTCGGCGAGCGCCGCCACCGCGCGCTCCGGCGCGTCCACCCGCAGCGTGAGGTAGGTGGCGCAGGCGTCGGCGAGCTCGCCCTCCGTGAGCTCGCGCACGAGGAAGCCTCCGCGCATGATGCCGTAGTGCGTGCAGACGCGCTCCAGATGCGAGAGCACGTGCGAGCTTATGACCACGGTGACGCCGCGCTCGCGGTTGAGCCGGGCGAGAAGGTCGCGCAGGGCCGCCGCGCCCGTGGGGTCGATGCCGTTCAGCGGCTCGTCGAGCAGCAGGATCTCCGGGTCGCCGAGAAGGGCGAGGGCCACGCCGAGTCGCTGGCGCTGGCCGGTGGAGAGGTCGTCGACGTAGGTGCCGCGCGGCCAGAGGACGCGCCGGCGGCCGTCGCCGGCGTCACGGGCACCGAGCCCCACGAGCTCGAGCACCTCTCGGCACGCCGCCCTGGGGTCGGGCAGGCCAAGGATAAGCGCACGGTTCATGAGGTTCTCGAAGGCGTCGAGGCGCCCGTAGACGGCCGGGGCCTCCACGAGCACGCCGAGGCGCGGGTCGGACTCGCCGGGGCGCAGCTGGCGCCCGCCCACGCAGACGGTCCCGCGGTCCTGCGGCGTGAGCCCGGACACGAGCTTGAGCAGGGTGGACTTGCCCGCGCCGTTCTTGCCCACGAGGCCGTAGACGGAGCCTGCAGGCACGTGCATGTCCGCGTCCAACACGGCCCGCACGCCGCGGAACGACTTGGAAAGACCACTCGTCTCTATGGCGTTGCTGCTCATGGGACCTCCCCTCGCCGTCTTTGTCTCAAGCGTACGCGGGGAGTTTCGAGAAAGGCTTCAGAAAGGTACAAGACTTTGACAAGAACGAGCCCGCGCCTGGGTCCTTCTCGCCCGTGCCCGCCCCTACGCCTGCGCGCGGAGCTTGAAGCCGATGCCCCAGACGGTCTGGACGTAGTCGTCCGTGCCGGACTCACGCAGCTTGGCACGCAGGTTGCTCACGTGCGTGGAGATGGTCCGCTCGTCGGCGAGCGCCTCCTCGTGGCGCACGAGCTCGAAGAGGGCCTGCTTGGTGAAGACGCGGCTCGGCTCGCGCATCAGCGCGGCGAGGATGTCGAACTCGGTGCGCGTGAGGCGCACGGGCGCGCCGTCCACGGTAAAGGTGCGCGCCGCAGGGTCGAGCTCCCAGCGGCCAAAGCGCAGGGCGGCCGGGGCTGCGGGCGTCTCGCGGCCGCGCAGCTGGACCTCCACGCGGGCGAGAAGCTCCTCGAGGTCGAAGGGCTTGACCAGGTAGTCGCTCGCCCCCAGGCGGAGCACGCCCACGCGGTCGGCAAGCGCTCCCTTTGCCGAGGTCACGATCACCGGCGCGTCAACGCCCGCCGCGCGCAGGCGCCCGATGAGCTCCTCGCCCGGGACGCCCGGCAGCATGAGGTCGAGGATCACGAGGTCGAACGGCTGGCCCTTCTCGGCCGCGCGCTCCGAGAGCAGCAGCGCCTCCGTGCCGGAGAAGGCTGGCGCGCACGCGTACCCCTCGTCCCCGAGGAAGGTGCGGACCACCTCGGAGAGCGCGGCGTCGTCCTCGACCACGAGGACGCGCGGGGCGATGCTGTGGGCGTGAGGTTCCATGCAGACAGTGTAGCCCACGGGGCCCGGCGCGCGCCTTAGCGCTCGAACGGCCAGTCGCCCGCGGCGAGCGCCTCGATCGCGGCCGCGACCGCGTCGTCCTCGCATGCGCCGATGTGCCAGCGCGCCGCGGCAGCCGCCTCGGGAAGCGCCCCCGCAACGGCGACGGGGTGCCCCGCCTGCGCGAAGAGCGCCAGGTCGTTGCCCGCGTCGCCAAAGACGACCGTCTCCTCCCGCGTGACGCCGAGGTGGTCCTGCAGCCACGCGAGCGCGGCGCCCTTGTTCCAGCCAGCGGGCATCACGTTGGAGAAGCCCGCCTGTGGCACGTCGAAGTCCAGCCCGTCCACCTCGGCGTTGAGGCGCGCGACGAGCTCGCGGGTCTCCTCGAGCGTGCCGTTGACAAAGACGTTGGCCTTGGGCACGGGGGCGTCGGGCAGCCCCGGCGCGTCGAGGCACTCGCGCGCGTAGCGGGGGAAGGCCTCGGCCAGGTCGTCGCGCGAGCCCAGGGCCAGCAGGGGCGCGTCGCCCTCGAAGTAGAGCAGGCCCGCGCGGGGCTCGTCGCGCAGCACCTCGGCCGCGCGGCGCAGCGGCCCCGGCTCGATGGAGCGCGCCATCACCTGCCTGCCGCCGTGGTAGACCTGCAGGCCGTTGGCGGCGATCGCCGTGGCGCAGCACGCCTCGTCACCGCCAAAGAAGGCGGGAACCCACGAGTAGAAGCGCCCCGACGCCGGACCCACCACGATCCCGGCGTCCAGCGCCGCGTGGAAGGCCGAGCGCGTCCGGGCGGAGACCTCGTGGCGCCCCCAGGGCAGGATGGTTCCGTCGATGTCCGTGAGAATGAGCCTGACCGCCATGTTCTTCTCCCCCGTCCGTCGCCACGTCCGCGCCAGCGTCCGCATCAGTATATGACGCGACAGCCCAGCTCCGCGGCGTCGGCGGCCACGAGGTCCCCGGGGTCCGCGTCCATGATCACCGCCTCGGCGCTGGCCAGCGTGCCAAACCACAGGAGCCCCGGCGCGCTCACCTTGCTGGCGTCCATGAGCACGAAGGTGCGCTCGGCGCAGGCGAGAAACGCGCGCTTGAGCTCGGCCATGTCCTGGTTGTTGGTCATGAGGCCGCGCCCGGGAACGTAGGAGGTCGGCGTCACGAAGGCCTTGTCGGGGTGGAGCATCTCGAGCGTGCGCAGCGCGAGCGGGCCCGCCGTGTAGCGGTGGCCCTTGCGCAGGCTGCCGCCGAGCGTGATGACGTCGAGCGACGGGGCGGAGCGGTCCACGTAGTCCGCGATCGTGAAGTCGTCCGTGACCACCGTGACGCCCGCACGGCCGGAGATGGCCCGCACGAGCTCGAGCGCCGTGGTTCCGGAGTCCACGAGCACCGAGTCCCCGTCCTCCACGAAGGGCGCCGCGAGCCGCGCGATCGAGCGCTTTGCCTCCGCGTTCACGTTGATGCGCCGCTCCTGCACGGAGACGGTGAGCGTTTTGGAGAGCGAGACCGCGCCGCCGTGCGTGCGCCGCAGCTTGCCGTCACGCGCCAGGGCGTCAAGGTCCGCGCGCACCGTCACGCGACTGACGCCGAACGCCTCGGCGATCTGCGTGACCTGCACGGACGTCGCGCGGTCGAGCATGGAGAGGATCGCGGCGCGGCGCTCCTCGGGAGACGTTGGCATGTCGGGCGCTCCGTTCCCTCGCCGGCGGCGACGCTGCGCGAGGTTCTTCTCGCCGGCGAGATGTGGTGGAATTGTGTTTCCTTTCCTTTCCTTTAAAGCAAAATATCACATGTTCTTTTCTTTCCTTTTGGCAAATTCGGCGAGAAGGACGCCCGCTCCGCGGTCGTGCTTAACAATCTGGGGTTATGGCACGCCGGACCCCAAACGTGCTTAGGAATCCGGGGTTGTGGCAGGGCCGTCCGCACAAAACCCTCTCACCGGCCCGCACTTCTCGACAAAAGCCCAGTTGGCGAGAAGAACCTCCCGCCGCGCCCCCGCGCCTCTCTGCCACAACCCCCGATTCCTAAGCGCCGCCCAGCCCGCGGCGCCCAGGGCCCGCACTCCTGCCCTTGCTTTCGCTTCCGCGCGCCGCTCGCCGCTTGCACGCCCCGCACCGCCCCTCCCACCTCGTACAATGACGGTGTCGATAAGCCCAGCGAAGGGAGACAAGATGCTCGTCACCACCAAGGAGATGCTGCTCGACGCACAGGCCGGCCACTACGCCGTCGGCGCGTTCAACGTCGAGAGCCTCGAGTTCGTCATGGCCGTCGTGAAGGCCGCCGAGGAGCTGCGCTCCCCCGTCATCATGCAGACCACGCCGGGCACCGTGAAGTACGCCAACCTCGACTACTTCGCCGCCATGTGCAAGGTCGCCGCCGAGCAGGCCAGCGTGCCGGTGGCCATCCACCTCGACCACGGCGACGGCTTCGACCGCTGCGTCCAGGCCATGAAGGCCGGCTACACCTCCGTCATGATCGACGGCAGCCACGACACCTTCGAGGACAACATCGCGCTGACCGCCTCCGTGACCAAGGTCGCCGCGCCGCTCGGCATCCCCGTCGAGGCCGAGCTCGGCAAGGTCGGCGGCAAGGAGGACGACGGCCCGGCCGTGGAGGGCGAGAACCCCTACACCGACCCGGACGAGGCCCGCGAGTTCGTCGAGCGCACCGGCTGCACGTCGCTCGCCATCGGCGTGGGCACCGCGCACGGCGTCTACACCGAGACCCCGCACATCGAGCAGGACGTGGTCAAGGCCATCCGCTCCGTCGTGGACGTGCCGCTCGTGCTCCACGGCACCTCCGGCGTGCCCGACGACCAGGTCGCCGAGGCCGTCAAGAACGGCATCTGCAAGGTGAACTACGCCACGGAGCTCCGCCAGGCCTTCATGCGCGGCTTCATGGGCTTCATGGGCGAGAACCCGGGCACCTTTGACCCCAAGAAGGCCAACAAGCCCGGCATGGAGGAGATCACCAACCTCGTCAAGGTCCGCATGACCAACCTCGGCTCCGTCAACAAGGCGTAGCCCCCGGCGAGAGGATCGCGCGGCACGCGGCGGCGCCGCCGCACCCAAGGAGGAGGGTGCGGCGGCGCCTTTCTTACCCACAAACGCAGGCGGGGCCCGACGCGCACGGCGCCGGGCCCCGCCACAGATCCCTCTTCTGGTCGCCTACTCCTCGTCGAGGCCCTCGTTGATGAGGGTGGCGATCTTCTCGGCGTCCGCGGCGTCCTGGACGCTCGAGCGGAAGCCCTCGTTCATGAGCAGCACGGCGGTCTTGGAGAGCAGCTGCAGGTGCGTGGTGCCCGCCTCGGCGGCCGGCGTCAGGATGGAGATAGCGCAGGTGATCGGGGCGTCGTCCATCGAGGCCCACTCGACGCCCTCGGTGAACTTGACGACGATCATGCCGGCCTTGGTGATGGCGTCGCTCTTGGCGTGCGGAATCGCGAAGCCGCCCGTCATGCCCGTGGTGCCCTCGGCCTCACGTGCCTTGAAGGCCTCGTAGACGGCGTCGGCGTCGTTCGCGAGACCCAGCTCGACGGACTTGTCGGCAAGAAGGCGCAGGACGTCGTCGACCGAGGAGGCAGACTGGTCGAGAAGAACGTGGTTGGCGGGGACAAATTCGCTCATCGTGACTCCTAACCCGGCGACCCGGCGGCCCGGCGCCGTACCTCGCGAATGCACAACAATGGAAATAGTACCACCGCTTGGCCTGCCCGTGGTGGACAAGAGCGGGCTTCGGCGCTACTTCCCGGCTCCCTCCCGGCGCAGGCGCAGCGCCTCGTAGGCGCAGCCGTACATGGCGGCCTGGTTCCCGAGGCCGGCCGCCTCGATGCGCGTGTCGCGGCAGGTCTTGAGCGCGTGAGCCTGGAAGCGCTCGCGCAGCTCGGGGGCAAAGGTCGCGAAGGCACCCGCGACGCCTCCGCCGATGAGGTACATCGCCGGGTCCACGATGCAGGAGACCTGCGCCATCACGCGGGCGAGGTACTCGCACATCTGGTCGATGGCGATCTTGGCGCACTCGTCGCCCGACGCCAGCGCCCGGAAGACCGAGAGGGTGTCGGTGGCGTGCTCGATCTCCACCGGCTTGACGCCGCGCTTCTCGCAGGCCTCCAGGTAGAGGCGCACGATGCCCTTGGCGGAGGCGTACTGCTCAAGGCAGCCGCGCCGGCCGCAGCCGCACACGAGCGTCTCGTCGTAGTTGACGGTCACGTGGCCGATCTCCCCGCCGGAGCCGAAGGCGCCTGCCACGAGCCGGCCGTTGGCCACCACGCCCGCGCCCACGCCGGTGCCGAGCGCGATGAGCACGTAGCTCGAGACGCCCTGCGCCACGCCGGCCCACATCTCGCCCAGGGCCGCGGCGTTGGCGTCGTTGACGAATGCCGTGGTGGCGTTGGGGTAGGCGGCCGTGAGCGCGCCCACCAGGCCGTCCGGGTCAAGCTCGATGTTGGGGAGAAGCCCCACCGTGCCGTCGTCGGCCACCGGCCCGGGGATGTCCAGGCCGCAGGCGATGACGTCGTCCGCCCCGGCGTCGTGGGCGGCGAGAATCTTGCCGATGCCGTCCGTGACCACCGCGTAGGCCGTCTCGTCCACCAGCGCGGGCGTGGGGATCTTGCGCTCCTCGAGCAGCTCGCCGGCCGGGGTGAAGAGGCCGACCTTGATGCTCGTTCCGCCGACGTCGATGCCAAGAACCATGTCCATGGGGTGCCTCCCTCGCTTCTCGCCCGCGCCCCGGGCGCCGGCGCACAGTCGTCTGCACGTATGAATGATACGTTGCCGCGCGCGGCGCGTGAACGTCCTTTGCACGGAACGCCCCATCCGCGTCGCAGGCGGTCGGACGGGTACACTGAGGGGCAGGGAACGGCCCCTTCCGTCGCAACAGAGGAGAACCCATGGCAGAAACGCACCCCACCCAGATCAACGCCGCCCTCCCCAACCCTCGCGCAGACATGGAGGCGCTCGACGAGCTCGAGCGCACGCTCTTCTCGCTGGGCTACGCGCTCGGCGAGATCGGCTCGCTTGGCCCCGTGATCGATCCGCCCAAGGCCACCGCGCAGCGCGGCGAGGCGATGGCGAGCCTCCAGGAGATGGCCGTGCACGCCCTGTGCGACCCCTCGGTGGGCCCGCTGCTCGACCGCCTCGAGGAGCAGCCCGAGCTGCTGGGGGAGCGCCGCATGGCGCAGGTGCGCGTGCTCAAGCGCGACCGCGCCTCGCTCGTCGACGTGCCGGCCGAGGAGCAGGCCGCCTTCAGCCGCCTCACGGTGGAGGCCAACGACGTCTGGCGCCGCGCCAAGGCGGCAAACGACTGGGCCTCCTTCGAGCCCTACCTAGACCGCATCGTCGACTCCCTGCGCCGCATGGCCGCCTTCAAGGACCCCGCGCGCGACCCCTACGACGTCTGGCTCGACGAGTACGAGCGCGGTTGCGACCGCGCCTTCTACGACGCGTTCTTCTCGGAGGTCAAGGACACGGTGGTGCCGCTTCTGGCCGACTGCATGGCGAGCCGCCACAAGCCGAGCCACGCCTGCGTGGACGGGGTCTTTGACGAGGAGCGCCAATGGCGCCTGGCAGAGGACCTCGCGCGCCTCGAGGGCCTCGACATGGACGCGCTCTGGATCGGGCGCACCGAGCACCCCTTCACGAGCGGCCTCTCCCGCGACTTCGTGATCGTGACCGGGCACGCCTACCCCGACAACGTGCTCTCCAACGTGTTCTCCGTCCTGCACGAGGGCGGCCACGCCCTCTACGAGCAGGGCGTCTCGGCTGACTACGCGGGAACCTCGCTCGTGGGCGGCACCTCGATGGGCATGCACGAGGCGCAGAGCCGCTTCTTCGAGAACCTCGTGGGCCGCTCCGAGGCCTTTGCCGAGCCGCTGCTCGCCGTGCTGCGCCGCCACTTCCCCGGGCAGTTCGGGCGCGTGACGGCCCACCAGCTCTACCTCGCCGAGAACTGCGCCGAGCCCGGACTCGTGCGCACCGAGGCCGACGAGCTCACCTACCCGCTGCACATCATGGTGCGCTACGAGATCGAGCAGCTGCTCTTCTCGGGCGAGGCCACCGCGGCCGACGTCCCCGCCCTCTGGGCCGAGAAGTACGGGAGCTACCTGGGCGTCACGGTCCCCGACGACGCCCGCGGCGCGCTCCAGGACACCCACTGGTCCGACGGGTCGTTCGGCTACTTCCCCACCTACGCGCTCGGCTCCGCCTTTGGCGCGCAGCTCAAGGCCGCGATGGTGGCCCAGGGCGTGGACTTCGAGGGCGCCTGCGCGAGCGGCGACCTCGCCCCCGCGCGCGCCTGGCTCGGCGAGAAGATCTGGCGCTGGGGACGCGCCAAGGACTCCGGCGAGCTCATCGAGGCGGCGTGCGGCGAGGGCTTCTCGGCACGCTACTTCACGGACTATCTCACCGAGAAGTTCTCGGCCCTCTACCGGCTGGGGGCCTAGGTGCGCGCGCTCATCCAGCGCGTCGAGAGCGCACAAGTTGAGGTCGGCGGCACCGTGGTGGGCAGCTGCGGCGCCGGCTACCTCGTGCTCCTCGGCGTGGCGCCGACAGACGACGAGGCGCTCGCCGAGCGGCTCTGGCGCAAGGTGGCGGCACTTCGCATCTGCGCGGACGACGCCGGCAAGACCAACCGCTCGCTCGTGGACACCGGCGGCGACGTGCTCGTGGTGAGCCAGTTCACCCTCTACGCCGACGCGCGGCGCGGCAACCGCCCCTCCTTCACCGGCGCCGCGGCGCCCGCGCTCGCCGAGCGGCTCTACGAGCGCTTCTGCGAGCTCGCGGAGGCGGACCTCGGCGCGGGGCGCGTGGGGCGCGGCGTCTTTGGCGCGGACATGCGCGTGAGCCTGGTCAACGACGGGCCCTTCACCGTGCTTCTCGACACCGACGAGCTCGGCTGGAGCGCGCAGGCCTAGCGCTCGGCGAGAAGAACGCGCGGCTTGCGGACGTTTTTCTCGACAAAAGTGACCGGAACCCGCACGCTTCCGTCGAAGGTGCGGGTTCCGGTCGTTTTGAGGCGGCAAAGCGTCCGCAAGCCGCGCGTCCTTCTCGATAGGTGAGCCCGGGGCAGCCCCGGGGGCGCGGGGCTACGGCAGGCGCGAGGTCACGAGCGTCATGTCGCCGCGGAAGGTCAGGTCGCCGCAGCCGGAGGGCGCCAGGAAGTGCGTGCCCCTGCCGACCTTGTGCTCCACGCCGGCCTCGGCCGCGCGCACGGTGCCCTCGCCGTCGATGACGCTCACGCACAAAAACGGCCAGGGCTGCCCCAGGACCTTCTCGCCGTCCACGCGCACGCGGTCCACGACGAAGTTGGGGCACTCCATGAGCTCGGTCACGCCGTCGACCTCGGGCGCGCTGATCTCGCCGGACGCGGGCGCGACCATGTCGTAGTCCACCACGTCGAGGCTCTGCTGGATGTGCAGCTCGCGCGGCTTGCCGTCGTCGCCCACGCGGTCGTAGTCGTAGACGCGGTAGGTGACGTCGGAGGACTGCTGGGTCTCGAGGATCAGCGTGCCGCCCTGGATGGCGTGCACGCAGCCCGGCTCGATCGGGAAGAAGTCCCCGGCGCTGCAGGGCACGAGGTTGAGCATGTCGTCCCAGCGGCCCTCGTCGATCATGGCCGCGAGCTCGGCGCGGTCGTGCGCGTGCTGCCCGATCACGATCTTGGTGTCGGGGTCGGCAGCCAGCACGTACCAGCACTCGCGCTTGCCGAGGCTGCCGTTCTCGTGCTCGGCGGCGTAGACGTCGTCGGGGTGCACCTGCACGGAGAGGTTGTCCTTGGCGTCGATGATCTTGACCAGCAGCGGGAAGCGGTCGCCCTCCACGTTGCCAAAGAGCTCGCGGTGCTCGTCCCAGAGCTCGGAGAGGTGCTTGCCAGCCCACGCGCCCTCGGCGACCACGCAGTCACCGTTGGGGTGGGCGCTTATCGCCCAGCACTCGCCGATCGGCCCGTCGGGAATCTCGTAGCCGAAGTCGTCTGCCAGCTTGCGACCTCCCCAGATCTTCTCGTGAAAGATGGGCTCCGGAAAGACAAGGTCGCGCTTCGTGTCGGACATGACTCCCCCGTTTCGGTCGGACTTCAGGGACGTTTGACGAGAAGGGCGGGGCGCACGAGACGCCCCGCCCCACATGATAGCCGCTTTTCAGGCTCCTCGCGCGAGCGCGCCTAGAGGGTCGCGGAGTAGACGGCGACCGGCGCGTCGGAGCGGTCGATCGCCATGATGCTGAACGAGCAGGACGACGCCGAGGTCACCTCGCCCAGGCTCGCGTCGAAGTAGAAGAAGCCCTGGACGGTCTCGCCGGCACGCACGGGGCGGGCGAGCGTGGCGTCGTAGTAGACGTCCTCGCCCTCGAGCGTGGTCGAGATGTTGGTGAAGACGAGGTCCTGGTCGGTGCGGTTCTCGAAGCTCATGAGGTAGCCCGTCTCGCCCTCGAAGTCGGCGCCGACGCCCACGATCTTGACGAGCGCGGTGTCGTCGTCGCCCACGGTGACGTCGAGCGGCTCGCTCACGGTCACGTCGGCGGCGTAGGTGTCCGCCCAGGCGTACATCTCGTCGGTGAAGAGCTCGTCGGCGAGGCTCGTGTCGCCCTCGTCGAGCGTGTCGTCAATCGGGTCGTCGTCCGTGTCCTCGACCGGGAGGTCGTCGAACTGGTCGAGGGAGCCGCCGCCGGCGTTCACGGACGGGTCGCGGTCCATGACGGGCTCGTCGGAGACCTTGGAGAAGACCATGGTCTCGCCGTCGTAGGTGAGCGTGAGGCGCTCGTCCTCATAGGGGACGTCCACGCCCTCGTCGCCCAGGGTGAGCGTCAGGGTGTCCTCGTCCTTGATCTCCCAGCTTCCCTCCTGCTGGCTGCCGAAGGCGTCGACCAGGAGCTCGCCCTCGTCGGAGAGGTCGAGCGTCACGTGCATGTCGAGCGTCTCGGACATCGAGTCGTAGTCCTCCTCGGAGATCGACTGGTCGTCGAACTCCGCGGACTCGAGCTCCCAGCTCCCCACGAACTCCGTCCTCAGCTTCTCCAGGTCGGGACCGGCCGGCGTTCCCCCGCAGGCGGCCAGCGTCACGGCAAGGGCAAGCGCGCCGGCAAGCGCGACCGCGTTTCTCGTAGCTCTCATGCTTCTCCTCCTCTTCTCGGGGCAGGAGCAGCGTAGCTTAAAACTTCCTTGAATTTGCTACGGCGGGGTCAATTTCGGCAGATGGCGTCGAGGGGCTCGGCGGGCGAGAAGAACCGCGCGCTCACACCCTCCTGTCGTGCGAGACGTCGTGCGGACGGCGGAACTCCCCGCAGACGTTGGAGGTGCGCAGGTACTCGGCGCCATACGGGTCGACGGCCGGCACCAGGTCCTCGGGGCGCTCGGCGAAGTGGCTCTCGGGGCTCACGTGCACGTGGGGGTTGGCAAGCGTGTAGCCACGGCTGCACGCGCCCTGGTAGAGGCCGGACTCCTCGTTCAGGGCGAACGCGGAGTACAGACAGTCGGTGCAGTGAAAGCCCATGCGAGACCTCCTCGGGGATTGACACAGCAGATGGTACCCCAACGCGAGCGGCCGCAACGCGTCGGCGGACGGGCGGGCGTGGCGGCGACGGGGCGGGACGGAGATACTGTCATGTAAGCGGGACGTAAGCGCGGCGGGGAGGGACGCATGGCTGGCAAGAGGTACGTAATCGCGCTCGACCAGGGGACCACGTCCTCGCGCGCGGCACTCGTCGACCGCTCCGGGCGCATGGTCGACGTGGTCCAGAGGCCGTTCCAGCAGATCTTCCCCAAGCCCGGGTGGGTCGAGCACAACCCCCAGGAGATCCTCTTCTCGCAGCTGGGGTGCTGCTCCGAGCTCGTGGCGCGCCACGGACTCGGCGCCGACGACGTGGCGGCCATCGGCATCGACAACCAGCGCGAGACCGTGGTCGTCTGGGACCCCGCGACGGGCGTGCCCGTGTGCAACGCGATCGTCTGGCAGTGCCGCCGGACCGCGGAGATGGTCGAGCGCGTCTGCGGCGCGCCCGAGGTGCGCGAGCTGGTGCGCTCCAGGACGGGCCTTCTGCCCGACGCGTACTTCTCGGCAAGCAAGATCGCGTGGGTGCTCGACAACGTGGCGGGCGCGCGCGAGCGCGCCGAGGCGGGCGAGCTGCTGTTTGGTACCGTGGACACGTGGCTCGTGTGGGTCCTCACCGGCGGGCTCGTGCACGCCACCGACCCCACCAACGCGAGCCGCACGATGCTCTACGACATCCACCGCGGGTGCTGGGACGATGAGCTGATGGCGCTCTTCGGCATCCCTGCGGCCATGATGCCCGAGGTCCGCCCGAGCTCGGGCTTCTTCGGCGAGACGAGCTACCCGGGGCTTCCGGCCGGCATCCCCGTCACGGGCGTGGCCGGGGACCAGCAGGCCGCCCTCTTCGGCCAGTGCTGCTTTGAGCCGGGGCAGGCCAAGAACACCTACGGGACCGGGTGCTTCATGCTCATGAGCACGGGGCTCGAGGCGCGCGCGAGCGAGCACGGGCTCGTGACCACGGTGGCGGCGACGCCCCCGGGCGAGCCCGCGCACTACGCGCTCGAGGGCTCGGTCTTCGTCGCCGGGGCGCTCATACAGTGGCTCCGCGACGAGCTGGGCGTCATCCGCACCGCGGCGGAGACCGAGGCGCTCGCGCTGAGCGTGCCGGATGCCGGAGGGGTCACGATCGTGCCCGCCTTCACGGGGCTCGGGGCGCCCTGGTGGGAGCCGGACGCGCGCGGGGCGATCCTCGGGCTCACGCGCGGGACCACCCGGGCGCACCTCGCCCGGGCCGCGCTCGAGGCGCTCGCCTTCCAGGTCGCCGACCTCGCCGATGCCATGGCCGCAGACGCCGGGGCGCCGCTCAGCGTCCTCAACGCCGACGGGGGCGCCGCCGCGAACGGGTTTCTCATGCAGTTCCAGGCGGACCTCCTCGACTGCGAGCTGCGCCGCCCCGCCAACACCGAGACCACCGCGCTCGGCGCGGCGTTTCTCGCCGGTCTTGCCGCGGGATTCTGGTCCGGCACCGACGAGCTCGTGGCGCTGCGGTCGGGAGACGACGTGTTCCGCCGCCAGATGGGGCCCGCGCAGGCCGAGGCGCTTCTCGCCGGCTGGCACGACGCCGTGCGCCGCGTGCTGTAGCGGACGGCCCTAGGCCTGCCAGACGAGCTCGCAGGACGCGGGGTCGAAGGCCTCCCCGAGGCGCTCGGAGCAGAAGTCGACGCACCACTGGCGCGAGAAGTCCGAGCAGCCCTCAAAGCCGCGGATCCCGTTGCCCGCCGCGAGCTCCTCGGTGTAGTCGGCCAGCTTGTAGGTGGTGAGGCTGGTCTGGCCCGCCCTGTTGGTCACGAGGGGCGTGAGGCCGCACGAGCTCACCGAGCACCCGTCCGCCGAGAAGGACAGCGTCAGGCGCGCCATGCCGCCCACCATGGAGTCCTTGCGGTCCTGGCCCGAGACGAAGTTGCCCGTGGACCAGAAAACCGGCACCGAGCGCCCGTCGGACGACCCGATCACCTCGAAGGGCTGCATGACGTGCGGGTGGTTGCCTATGATCGCGTCGACCCCGGCGTCGGCGAGGACGGCCGCCCAGCGAAGCTGCTCGGAGTCAGGCGCGGGAGCGTACTCGGTGCCCCAGTGCGGGCAGGCGACGATCGCCTCGGCGCCGGCCGCCCGCGCGGCCTCGACGTCGGACGCGATCTGGGCCTCGTCGAGCATGCGCACGGCCCAGGGCTCGGGCAGGGGTATGCCGTTGGTGTTGGCCGCGTAGTTGAGGATCGCCACCTTGTGGCCTGCGCGCGCGAGCACCGGCACGACGGCGGCCGCGTCCTGGCTGTCGGCCATCCCCGTGACCGTCACGTCCGGGTGGTTGGCGCGCCAGTAGCCCAGCTCCCGCTCGATGCCCGCCATGCCCTTGTCGAGCACGTGGTTGTTGGCGTGGAGGATCACGTCAAAGCCCGCGGCGGCCTCGGCGTCGGCGAACTCCTGGGGGCTGTTGAAGACCGGGTAGCCGGAAAGGCCCAGCTCGTCGCCCCCGAGGATGGTCTCCTGGTCGAGCATCGCAATGTCGGCGGCGGCCACGTCCTCCAGGACGTGCTCGAAGAGGTGGTCATAGCTGCGCGTCCCGTCGGCGCGCTCGCCGCTCTTCCAGACGCTCGGGTGCACGAGGACGTCGCCGACCATGAGGACGGTGACGTCGGCGGGCTGAACGGGGGCAGCGGGGTCGTAGAGCGTGGCCGTCCCCGCCCCGGGGCCGCCGGCCGGAGAGGAGTCCCTCCCCGAGCAGCCTGCGAGCACCCACAGGCCCGCGGTCGCCGCAGCCGAGAAGAACGCGCGTCGCGTGAGGCAGGCGGGGGACATGTACGCTCCTCTCTCGGGCGGGCGAAGCGGCCCCGGAGGCGAGGCGCCCCCGGGGCCGCGGAGGTCCTAGAAGTCCGCGTTGCCCACGGTGCGCGGGTGCGGGATGACGTCGCGGATGTTGTCCACGCCCGTGAGGTACATGACCAGGCGCTCGAAGCCCAGGCCAAACCCGGCGTGGTGGCATCCGCCGTAGCGGCGCAGGTCGAGGTAGTACTTGTACTGCTCGGGGTCCATGCCGAGCTCGCGAATGCGGCCCTCGAGCACGTCGAGGCGCTCCTCGCGCTGGGAGCCGCCGATGATCTCGCCGATTCCGGGCACGAGGCAGTCGGCGGCGGCGACGGTCCTGCCGTCGTCGTTCATGCGCATGTAGAACGCCTTGATCGCGGCAGGGTAGTCCGTGACGAAGACCGGACGGCGGAAGTGCTCCTCAGTGAGGTAGCGCTCGTGCTCGGTCTGCAGGTCGCTCCCCCAGTCGACGGGGAACTCGAAGACGTGACCCGCCGCCTGGGCGTCCTGCAGGATCTTGATGGCGTCGGTGTAGCTCACGCGCCCAAAGTCCGAGGTGGCCACGTGAGTGAGGCGCTCCACGAGGCCCTTGTCCACGAACTTGTTGAAGAACTCCATCTCGTCGGGGCAGTGCTCCATCACGTAGTTGATCACGTGCTTGAGCATGGCCTCGGCGCAGTCCATGTCGCCCGCGAGGTCGCAGAAGGCCATCTCGGGCTCGACCATCCAGAACTCGGCGGCGTGACGGCGCGTGTTGGAGTTCTCGGCGCGGAAGGTGGGGCCGAAGGTGTAGACGTCGCCAAAGGCGAGCGCGAAGTTCTCGGCCTGGAGCTGGCCGGAGACGGTGAGGTTGGCTGCGTGGCCGAAGAAGTCCTGGCTCCAGTCCACGTGGCCGTCGTCGGTGCGCGGCGGGTTCTCCACGTCGAGCGTGGTCACGCGGAACATCTCGCCGGCGCCCTCGGCGTCGGAGGTGGTGATGATCGGCGTGTTCACGTAGACGAAGCCGCGCTCCTGGAAGAAGCTGTGGATAGCGTAGGCGGCCACGCTGCGCACGCGGAAGACCGCGCGGAACAGGTTGGTGCGGCTGCGCAGGTGCTGCTGGGTGCGCAGGAACTCGCGAGTCTGGCGCTTCTTCTGCATGGGGTAGTCCGGGGCAGAGGCGCCCTCCACCACGATCTGCGCCGCCTGGAGCTCGAAGGGCTGCGGGCGCTCGGGCGTGAGCACGAGCTCGCCGGTCACGACGAGCGCAGAGCCCACCCCGGTGGCGGCTATCTCGTCGTAGTTCTCGAGCTTCTCGCGGTTCATGACCACCTGCAGGTCCTTGAAGCAGGAGCCGTCGTTGAGCATGACGAAGCCGAAGTTCTTCATGTCGCGGACCGAGCGGACCCAGCCCGCCACGGTCACGGTGGTGCCGCCGAGCGCGTCGGCGTCGGCGAAGAGCTGCGAGATGTGGGTGCGTTCCACGGGGTTCTCCTTTGGTGCGTCGAGGTTCTTCTCGCCTGGTTTGCGCGTCTAACTCTAGCGCAACGGACGGCGCGCCGGAGCGGACACCCCCAGCCGCGGCGAGAAGCGCCCACACACAGAACTGGTCACCTGATATTGCCAGTTTTGAGTAAGACTGGTCACATTAGGTGCCCGGTTTGATAGAGTATTGGTAATTTCATATGACCAGTTTGGGAGAAGCATGAACCATACCGTTGTTGCCATCCTCCAAGAGTTCTCGCTCGATGCATACCGCCCCATCTTCCACCGCGACCTAGACCTTGGCGAGCCTCTACCCCCGCGTGCAGGAAACCTCGTCAAAGTCGTGACGGGCATGCGTCGCTCGGGCAAGTCCTACCGCCTCTTTCAGGAAATGGATGCGCTCCTAGCGGCCGGAGTCCCCGAGAGTCGCATCTGTTACTTCAATTTTGAGGACGATCGCATAAGTCCCGCCACACACCAGACCGGCGACGACGTAATCGAGGCCTTCCGCTACCTCCACCCAGACGTGGCTCCAGAGGACGGACTCTATCTCTTCTTTGACGAGCTTCAGGAAATGGAGGAATGGGGCTCCTGGCTGCGCCGCGTCGTGGACACAACGCGGGCAACCATCTACGTAAGCGGCTCATCGTCCAAGATGCTCACAAGCGAGATAGCGACCGAGTTTCGCGGCAGGGCTCTTGACTTTGAGCTGCTCCCCTACTCCCTGCGCGAACTTGCCCTGCAAGACGTCGAGCTTGCGGCACACATAGATGATGTCGTCCAGAGCCCGGCACGGCAAACGCGACTCCAAGCCCTTCTCGACACCTACCTGACCCGAGGGGGATTTCCGGCAGTCCAAGGGCTCCCCGTGGCACAGGCCAACGGGCTGTTGCAGTCCTACACGCAGCGCGTGGTGGCACGCGATGTGGTGGAGCGTCACAACCTCGCGCGACCGCGCGTTGCCTCCGCACTTGCCTCCCGGCTCATGGGCCTCAGCGGCCGCCAGCTCTCCGTGCGCAAAATCGAGAACGACCTACGCTCAGCTGGTCTCGCCTCGGGAAGAGGCTACCTCGGGGACCTCATCTCATACTTTGAGGAGGCGTACCTCGTGTTTCTCGTAAGGGAGCGCTCCCGGGCGCTCTCGGAGAGCACGACCGTCCCGCCCAAGGCATACGCCATCGACCCCGGACTTTCGCTCGCCAACAGTCGAGCCGGGGTCAGCGACATGGACCAGCGCCTCGAAAATGCCGTCTACCTCGAGCTGAGACGCCGTCATCCCGAGTTTCGCGACGGAGGCATCTCCACCCTCCGCACCAGGTCGCACGGCTACGAGGTCGACTTCGTCGTGGGCGACGCGCTCGACGAGCGAGCAACCGAGCTCGTCCAGGTAACCGACTCCATGGACGACTCCCGAACCGTCGAACGCGAAACGCGCGCCCTCTGGGAGGCCATGGAGGAGCTCGGGGCAAGAGATGGGATTATCGTCGTGCGATCCGGAGCTCAGGCGCACTATGAGCGCGATGGGATGTCCATCGCCCAGATTCCGGCTTGGAGCTGGCTGTTGTCTACGAACGGAGCGCCGAGCCGCTAGAATCGTGGGAGCACACGATGCGGCGACCGCCGGAAGGAGACCCATGGAAGCCTACAAGCGCGAGTTCATCAAGTTCATGGTCGAGAGCGACGTCCTGAAGTTCGGCGACTTCACGCTCAAGAGCGGCCGCAAGAGCCCGTTTTTCATGAACGCGGGCGCCTACGTCACGGGCAGCCAGCTCAAGTGCCTGGGCGAGTACTACGCCCACGCCATCCACGACAACTTTGGCCTTGACTTCGACGTGCTCTTCGGGCCGGCGTACAAGGGCATCCCGCTGGCCGTGACCACCGCGATCGCCCTGCACGACCTCTACGGCAAGGAGGTCCGCTACTGCTCCGACCGCAAGGAGGCCAAGGACCACGGCGCCGACAAGGGCGGCCTGCTCGGCACCTCGCTTGCCGACGGCGACCGCGTGGTCATGATCGAGGACGTGACCACCTCGGGCAAGTCCATCGACGAGACCTACCCCAAGGTCACCGGCGCCGCAAACGTCGAGGTCAAGGGGCTCATCGTGAGCCTGAACCGCATGGAGGTCGGCAAGGGCGGCAAGGTGAGCGCCCAGGAGGAGATCCAGGAGAAGTACGGCTTCCCCGTGGCGAGCATCGTCTCCATGTCAGAGGTCGTGGAGGTGCTCGACGGCACCGTCATCACGCCCGAGCTGCACGCCGCGATCGACGCGTACTACGAGCAGTACGGCGTGAAGTAGCCCCTCGAGGCTCCCGCCGCGCGCCGGGAGGCCACCCCCTCCCGGCGCGCGACCGGCGCTACAGCCGCGTCACGAGCTCGCCGACGTCCCGTCGCTCGAAGTGCTTGGGCGCGGGACCGCCCTCCGGCGCCGGGTATCCCAGCGGGAAGATGGCCACGAGGTCGCAGCCGGCCATCTCGGGGAAGGCCTCCGCCAGCGCCGGGGCGTCGAAGTGGCCCACCCACGTGGTCCCGAGGCCGAGGTCGTGCGCGGCGAGCATCACGTGCGTGGCAACGATGCTCGCGTCCACGTCGGCGAAGTTGCGGCCGTCGTACTTGCGGACCCAGGCCTCGTCGGCGACGGCCCCCACCACCACGAAGACGCGCGCCCCGAAGCTGAACCGCGTGCATGCGCTCAGGCGCTCCACGGCCTCCGGGCTCTCGACGACCCACGCGCGCCAGGGCTGCCTGTCAACCGCGGTCGGCGCGGCGACGGCGGCCGCAAGCAGCGCGTCGACCTTCTCGGGCTCGACGGGGCGGTCGGTGAAGGCGCGGCAGGAGTAGCGGTCGCGCGCAAGCTCAAGGAAGTCGGTCATGGCTGTCCCTTCGTCGCGGGTCCTCACCCGAGTTTACACCGCTCACGCGTAGACGCCGCGCATCCCCGGAACCTGGCCGTTCACCGCGTTTGAGTTAGCGATGGCGTAGAGGTAGCGGTGCATGGCCTGCCGCATGGCGCGCACCGCCGTGGCGCTCTCGGCGTCCGCCATCTCCCCGGTCGTGGCGGTCGTGGTGAAGTTGACGTCGGTCCCGGCGTAGATGGCCTGGTTCTTGTCGGTGTAGTCGTAGAGGGACCAGTCCGAGATCACGTACCCGTCAAAGCCCCACTCGTCACGCAGCAGCTCGGTGCAGAGGGCGCGGCTGCCCCCCGCCCACGTGGCCCCCACGTAGTTGTACGAGCTCATGACCGCCTTGGCGGCCCCCACCTCGCGCTCCCGGCGCTCCCCCGTCGCGGCGTCGAGGTAGGGCACGCTCCCGCGCGCCGTCTTGACCACGATCTCGAACGGGCGGCAGTAGATCTCGCGGATGGCCTGCTCGCTCGCCCAGGTGAGCAGGTGCGCGCAGCGGTTGGTGTCCTGGTCGTTCAGGGCGAAGTGCTTGATCTGGGCGTAGACGCCGCGCGTGAAGGCACCCTCCACCTCCGCCGCGGCGAGCGTCCCGGCCAGCAGCGGGTCCTCGGAGTAGTACTCGAAGTTGCGCCCGCCGAACGGCGAGCGGTGGCAGTTCATCGCCGGGGCGCACCAGCCGCTCATGCCCGCCAGGAGCAGCTCGTCGCCGATCGCCTCGCCCATCGCGCGCGCCAGGCCCGCGTCCCACGTCTGCGCCACCAGGTACTCGCTCGGATACCCGCAGTGGCCGGCCTCGCTCACGTAGACCGAGATCCCGGCCGGCCCGTCCCCCTCGCGCACCTCGGGCTTGCCCACGGAAGGCACCGAGACGCTCCCGTAGCTGTGGTTGTTGAGCACGAGGTTCATCGCGTTGGGATGGAGCTGGTCGAGCAGCGGCTCCCAGAGGGGGTCGTCGTAGGGAAGGCCGCGCAGGTCGATGAGGGAGAGACCGTTCTTCGCGCGCGTGGTCGGCATCTCGTCGTCGGGGTTCACGGCGGAAAGCGCGTCGTACTCCTCGAGCGCCACGTCCACCGAGGCCGCCGTCCGATCCTCGGCGCGCGTCGGGAACGTCCCGGCAAAGTCGGCGCGCGTGAGCGGCGTGCAGTGCGTCTCCAGGTAGTCGGTCACGTCGTCAAAGCGGTTCGCCACGCTCGCGCCCGTGGCCGAGTCGGTGTCGTAGACGGTCTCGCCGAGCTCGAGCGTGCGCACGCCCACCACCGTGTGGGAGTCCGAGCGCAGGCTCACCTCGTAGCTCCCGGCCTCGAGCAGCCACGCCCCGCGGTCGCTGCTCCAGCTCGCCAGGTCGCGCACGGCAAACGAGAGCCCCACCTCCTCGGACGCGCCCGGGGCGAGCTCGGCGGTCTTGGCAAAGGCGAGAAGCACCACGGCGCTCTTCTCGACCGCGCCCGTGTAGGGCGCGCTCCCGTAGACCTGCACCACGTCGCGGCCCGCCACCTGGCCCGCGTTGGTCACGCGCGCCCGCACGGACACCTCCTCGCCCTCGCGCGTCACCTCGAGGAGCTCCCGCTCGAACGTGGTATAGGAGAGGCCGTAGCCAAAGGGGAACGTCACCGCGGCGTCGTAGTCGAAGCCCTCGTAGCGGCCGGCCGCCGCCTCCGCCGCCGCGGTCTCGTAGTAGCGATAGCCCACGTAGACGCCCTCCTCGTACTCCACGAAGTGGGCGCCCGAGCCGATCGAGGTGTAGTAGTCCGTGACGTCGGGGTAGGTGTGGTCGCCAAAGTTCATGAAGCTCGGCGTGGCCGAGAGGTCCGACGCCCACAGGTCGCAGGTGCGCCCGGACGGGTTGACCTCGCCCGTGAGGACCCGCGCCACGGAGCGCAGCCCCACCGCCCCCGGAAAGCCTATCTCCACGAGGGCGGACGCCGCGCAGGGGCCGCCCGGCTCCACGAGCGGGCCAACCTCCATCGTGGTGGCCACGTTGAGCAGCACCACGAGCGCGTCGCAGGCCTCGCGCGCGGCGGCGAGCAGCTCGCGCTCCTCCGCGCAGAGCTCGAGCTGGTGCTGGCCCTCCTCGTAGCGCGCCGTCTCGGCGTTGGCCACGAAGGTCTCCGAGACCCCGGACTCCAGGCTGGCGAGAAGGTCCTGCGAGAGGTCTGCCCCCTCGCCGCTCGGCCGGGAGAGCACGACCACGCCCACCGTCCCCGCGAGCGAGGCGCGCACCTCCTGCGGGTAGGACCCCCACGGCACCTCGCCGAGGTAGTGCGAGACGGTCTCGGGCCGGTCGAGCGCGCCCACGGTCGCGCGCGGGTAGTCGGGAGCCACGGACGAGAGCCACTCCCAGGCGGTCGCGTTCACCACGAGCCCGGCGCCCTCCGCCGCCGCGCGCAGGTCCACCGCGGACGAGGAGTCTATGAGCGCCGCCCCCGTGCCCCCGTAGACCACGTCGACCGCGCCGCGCCCGAGCAGGCTCACGGTCGTGCCCGGGGCAAGCGGCAGCGTCCCGTCGTTGGCGAGAAGGACCACGCCCCCTGCCTCTACCTCCTCGGCCACGGCCTCGCCCGCGGCGCGCGCCTCCTCGGTGCTCGCGCAGGAGCTCTCGTAGTAGGTGGCGTCCCAGCCGGTGGTGTCCCCGACGCTCTCCACGCCTGTCAGCTCGCGCCGCCCGCCGTCGTCGCCAGCCTGCGCTTCGCAGGCGGCAAGCCCCGCCAGCGCGAGCCCCGCCAGCGCGATCGCTGATCTTCTCGTCGTCGTTCCCATGAGTTCCTCCCCCGTTGCCTCTCTTGTCTGGCAACGAGCGTAGGGGACGCGGCCGCCGGCGTGCGTGCGCGCGGCGCGAGACGGCCTCCCGGCGGCGCAACGGGCTCGCGAGGGCCACGAGCGCCGGGGCGCGACCGCCCCCCAAACGCACGGAGGCCCGGAGCATGGCGTCCGGGCCCCTGAGGCAAGGGAGAGAATGACCGAGGCCGGAACCGGGGAAAGGAGGGGAGGAGCGGCTCGGCCGTGCTTGTGCGGAAACTCTGGTCACCCTCTCTGTTGAGCCTAGAATAGCCCGCCGGGGCGCGACGGGGCCAAAGCCGGCGCAACCGGCCTGTTTTCCGACACGTTCTGCACTGCTCGCCGTTCGTGCCGGCTCGCGCGGCGCGCGGTAGAATGGATGGCCCGAAAGGAGACGCCATGCCCGTAGCACCCACAGCCCCCTCGTCGCCCGCCGTGACCGTGGACGAGGGCGTCAACGGCCCCGGATCGCTGGGCCGCCTCATCCCCTGGCCCGACGACGAGACCTACCCCAACATCGGGGCGGACGAGGCGCTCGACCTCTTCCTCGGCTGGGTGGACTCACGCGGGATCGAGCTCTGGCCCCACCAGGAGGAGGCCCTGCTGTCGCTGGCGGCGGGCGACCACCTCATCCTGGGCACGCCCACGGGCTCGGGCAAGTCCATGGTGGCCCTGGGCATGTGCTTCATGAGCGTGTGCACGGACCGGCGCGCCTACTACACCGCCCCGATCAAGGCCCTGGTCAGCGAGAAGTTCTTTGACCTCGTGGAGCTCTTCGGCCGCGAGAACGTGGGCATGATCACCGGAGACGCCGCCATCAACGCCGAGGCCCCGATCATCTGCTGCACGGCGGAGATCCTCGCCAACCAGGCCCTGCGCGAGGGCGAGGGCTGCGACGTGGGCTGCGTGGCGATGGACGAGTTCCACTTCTACGCCGACCCCGACCGCGGGTGGGCGTGGCAGGTGCCGCTGCTCACCCTCCCCCACGCGCAGTTCCTGCTCATGAGCGCCACGCTCGGCGACACGAGCTCCATCGCTTCCGCGCTCTCCGAGCACACGGGCGGCCGCACGGTGGACACGATCGCCGACGCCCCGCGCCCGGTGCCGCTCTCCTACGAGTTCGTGGACACGGCGCTCGAGGGCACCGTCGAGCTCGCGCTGCGCGCGGGCGAGGCGCCGCTGTACGTGGTGCACTTCTCGCAGGACGCGGCGCTCGCGAGCGCGCAGAGCCTGGCGAGCTACGGCGTATCCACCAAGGAGCAGCGCGAGGCCATCAAGGACGCCATCAAGGGGACCCGCTTCACCACCACCTTCGGCAAGACCCTGCAGCGCCTCCTGGGCTGCGGCGTGGGCGTGCACCACGCCGGAATGCTGCCGCGTTACCGCCTTCTGGTGGAGAAGCTCGCCCAGCAGGGGCTGCTGCCCGTCATCTGCGGCACGGACACGCTGGGCGTGGGCATCAACGTTCCCATCCACACCGTGGTGCTCACCGCGCTCTCCAAGTTCGACGGGCGGCGCATGCGCCACCTCAACGCGCGCGAGTTCCACCAGATCGTGGGCCGCGCGGGACGCGCCGGCTTCGACACCGAGGGCCACGTCATCGCCGAGGCCACCGAGTACGACATCGAGAACGCCCGCGCGCTGCGCAAGGCCGGCGGCGACCCCAAGAAGGCCCGCAAGGCGAAGACCAAGAAGCCGCCCGAGGGCTTTGTCGGCTGGAACAAGCAGACCTTCGAGCGCCTGATCGCGGCGGTGCCCGAGCCGCTGCGGCCGCGCATGAAGGTCACGCACTCGATGGTGCTCGCCGAGGTCGAGCAGGGCGGCGACGCCTGGGCGCGCGTGCACAGGCTCATCGAGGACTCCGCGCAGCCCGCCGAGGAGAAGGAGGCGCTCTCCACGCGCGCCGACGAGATCTTCGCCACGCTCATGGACGCCGGCGTGGTCTCGCGCGAGGAGGGGCCGGACGGCGAGGCCAGCTGGTCCACCACGGTCGACCTGCCGGACGACTTTGCGCTCGACCAGCCGCTCTCGCCGTTTCTTCTCGCCGCGCTCGAGCTCCTGGACCCGGAGTCTGAGACCTACGCGCTCGACGTCATCTCCATGGCGGAGGCAACGCTCGAGGACCCGTGGCAGATCCTGCGCGCCCAGCAGCGCGTGGCGCGCGACCGCGCGATGTCTGAGATGAAGGCCGAGGGCGTCGAGTACGACGAGCGCATGGAGCGCCTGCAGGAGGTCACGTGGCCCAAGCCGCTCGAGGAGCTGCTCGAGGCCGCCTTCGCCGAGTACTGCGAGAAGGTCCCGTGGGCGCGCGACTTTAGCCTCTCGCCCAAGTCCGTCCTGCGCGACATGGTCGAGACGGCGAGCGACTTCAAGGAGTACGTGGGCCGCTACAACATCGCGCGCTCCGAGGGCCTGCTGCTGCGCTACCTCTCCGAGGCGTACCGCGCGCTCGACCGCACGGTGCCGGTGTCAAAGCGCGACGAGCGGCTGACGGACATCGTCTCCTGGCTGGGCCTGGTTGTGCGCACGGTGGACTCCTCGCTCGTGGACGAGTGGTCCGCGGCGGGCGAGGGCTCGGCCGCCGGCCTGGACGCGGCGCCGCCCGCGGCCGACGAGGTGGTGCGCGACCGCCGCGGCCTCACGCTGCTCGTGAGAAACGCGCTGTTCGCACGCGTGCGGCTGGCGGCCTTCGGCGACGTGGAGGCGCTCGGCAAGCTCGACGGCGAGTGGGGCTGGCGCGCGCCGGTGTGGCAGCGCGCACTCGACCGCTTCTACGAGGAGCACGACGAGATCGTGCTGGACGGCGACGCGCGCTCGACCTCCTACTACACCATCGACGAGTCCGACGAGCGCTCGGCGCACGTCTGGCACGTCCACCAGGTGTTCCGCGACTCCGACGACGACCGCGACTTCGGCATCTGGGCCGACGTGGACCTCGACGCCACGCAGGACGAGGGCGCCGTGGTCTTCTCGGGCTACCGCGTGGGCTTCGTGGACGACTAGCCGCGCGCCGCGCTACCCGGCGAACGGCACGACGTGCGCCACGGCGTCGGCCGGCTCGATGCGCGCGCCGAGCGCGTCGAGGTCGAGAAGGGCGTAGCGCCAGTTGCCCACCCCCAGCTCGCGCATGTAGCTGAGCTGGCGCAGGCCGTGGCGCGTCTCCATGCGCTCGACGAGGTCGTGGTGGTCCTCCTCGCGCATGGCGTAGACGAGGTCGACGCACGCCTGGTCGAGCGCGAGGATGTCCGTCGAGGCGAGGATGCCCACGTTGGGCGTCACCACGGGGGCGGCGGCCGTGCCCTCGCAGTCGCACGAGACGCTCATGTTGCGCATCACGTTCACGAAGGTGATGCGGCGGCCGAAGTGGTCGCACACCGCCTTGGCGCTCTCCATCATGCGCTCCATGAACTCCTCGGTCTTGATGTCCCACTGGTCGTCGGAGCCGGGGGTGGTGTGGATCTCGGCCTTGCCCACGCGCCCGTCCGCGCACCCGATGCCGATGTTCTTGGCCGAGCCGCCAAAGCCGCCCTGGGTGTGGCCCTTGAAGTGGGTGAGCACCACGAGGGAGTCGTAGTCGGCCAGGTGGGAGCCCATGTGGACCGCGTCGAACCACTTGCCGCCCGCCACGGGGAAGGCCGTGACGCCCTCCTCGTCGAGGATGTCCACCGGGGCGAAGGTCCAGCCGTTGACCTCGAGGGTCTCGCGGTGCTTCTCGGTGGTGTAGCGGTCGCCGTCGTAGTAGGTGTTGGTCTCCACGATCGCGGCGCCGGGCAGGTCTGCGGCCATGAGCTCGGCCACCCACTCGCGCGGGATGATGTTGGGGCCGTGCTGCTCGCCGGTGTGGACCTTCACTCCCACCCTGCCGCGCACCTCGCCGGCCACCTGCTCGTAGGCCTTCCGCAGGCCTGCGGCGGAGAGGTCACGGGTGAAGTAGACGATCGACTCGTTGCCGTCGCGCTCCTCGTAGGGCACGTACCTCTCGCCGCCTGTGCCGGGAACCGGATTCTTCTCTGCCATGGTGCCCCCTTCGACGATTCCGTTGTCCACATTGTACGCCCAAGAGACGCTACGTCACTTGTTGTTTGGCCGCGCCTCCCCCGTGACGCAGGAGCGACGCCGAGAGCGGCCGGCGGCCCGCACGTCAACCGCCGGTGCGACGCGGCGTTCTTCTCGCCGGGCGGTTGATGGCGTACCATAGATAACTCGAAATTCCGCGCAGAGGGAGGAGCGGCATGGCCGAGCACGACGAGCAGCTTGAGAGCGACCAGCACGACGACCCGATCTTCCAGCAGGAGCAGGCGCACCTCACCGAGCTCTACGCGAAGCTGACCCAGATTCGCGACGACATCTCGGCCGAGCTTGAGCGCACGCACGCCACCTCGGTGCGCGACCTCCTCGAGATGAGCGAGGAGGTCAACGTCGACGTGCTCGACCTCGACGACCCCAACTACGACGACCTCGCCGAGGCGGCGGCCTCCATCGAGGCCCTGAACTCCATCATCGACGCCTACAACCAGTTCCACGACGTCAACACGGACAAGCTGCGGCGCGTGATGCTGCTGCTCCTGCAGCCCTACTTCGCCAAGGTCACGCTCGAGATGCGTCCCGGCCGGCCGCCGCGCGACGTCTACATCGGCGCCGCGGGCATGACCGACGAGCGCAGCCGCCCCCTGGTGGTGGACTGGCGCTCGCCCGTGGCGGAGACCTACTACAACCAGCAGATGGGCCCCACGAGCTTTGAGGTGGACGGTCGCACGCGCAACGTGAACCTCACCCTGCGCCGACAGTTCGACATCGTGCGCGACAGGCTCAACATGTACTTCGACACCACGGTGGCCATCCAGGACTCGCTGCTGCTGGGCGCCCTCAAGAAGCACCACACCGAGAAGCTCCAGGCCATCACCGCAACCATCCAGCGCGAGCAGAACGAGGTGGTCCGCCACGAGGACGTGCCCGTGCTGCTGGTGAACGGCATCGCGGGCTCCGGCAAGACGAGCGTGCTGCTGCAGCGCATCGCGTTTCTGCTGTACCGCAACCGCAAGACGCTGCGCGCCGACCAGGTGTGGCTCTTCACGCCCAACAGCGTCTTCGAGAACTACATCGACACGGTGCTCCCCTCCATGGGCGAGGCCAACCCGCAGACCTTCACCTGGCGTGCCTTCGTGAGCGCGCAGGGCGCCGGCGAGCGCGACCTCGGCGAGGGTTCCGACCCGGACACGCTGCTGCGCATGGAGGAGCTGGCGCACGGACTTGTCATCGAGGAGGGCGACCTGCGCGAGATTCGCGTTGACGGCGTCGCGCTGCTCAAGCAGGGGCAGGTCAAGAGCGCCGTTGAGAAGTTCTCCGAGTTCGAGGTGGGCCCGCGCTTCACCGCGCTCGTCAAGGAGGAGCTGCACGACCGCCTCAACCGCCGCCTGTCCCAGATGGCAAAGGACGAGGAGCTCCAGGAGGAGATGCTCGGCCTGGACGTGGAGCAGCAGGTGGAGATCTTCGGCGAGACGATCCTGGCGGACGATGACGACGAGACGCTCGCCTACGCCAAGCGCTTCGTTGAGGCCCGCTACGCCAGCGCGCACGACGAGATCGAGCGCCTGGCCTGGCTGCGCTTCGACCGCATCGGCATGCGCCTGCTCGGCCAGAGGGCGCTCTCGGCCACCGAGTGGCTGTGGCTGCGGCTGATCTTCACCGGCGTCGGCGAGCGCGACGCCCGCTTCGTCATGATCGACGAGGTGCAGGACTACACCGTGACGCAGCTCATGGTGCTCGCACGGTACTTCTCGCGCGCGCACTTCCTGCTGCTGGGCGACGAGCACCAGGCCATCTACGAGGGCACGGCCGGCTTCACGCAGATCGCGGACATCTTCCGCCAGACGCACGGCAGCGTGGACGAGTGCCGCCTGCTTACGAGCTACCGCTCCTCCCCGGAGATCACGACCCTGTTCACCGGCCTTCTCGACAAGCGCGAGCAGCTGCGGCTGACCTCGGTGCAGCGCCCGGGCGTGGAGCCCGTGATCCGCTCGTTTGCCGAGAAGGACGCGTACCTCGCGGCGCTGCGCGAGGCCGTGGCCGAGCCCGGCGAGGGCCTCACGGCCGTGGTGGCCGAGAGCGACGCGCGCGTGAACTGGCTGTCCAAGCAGCTCGGCGACGCGGCGAGGGTGATTCGCGGCGACGTGAGCCTGCCCGCGCGCGGCGTGGTGCTGATGCCGCTGCGCGTTGCCAAGGGCCTCGAGTTTGACCACGTCATCGTTCCCGACGCCCAGGCCGAGGTCTACCCGGACACGCCGCTCGCCCGCCGGCGCCTCTACACGGCACTCTCCCGCGCCATGCACCGCGTGACCGTGCTCGCGCAGGGCGAGATGACGCCGCTCCTGAGGTAGGCGCCCCACGGCAGGCGCCCCACGGCAGGCGCCCTGCCCGCACTTGAAGACCGCACTTGAGAAGTGCCCGCTGGAAGACCGTTCCGGCGGGCACTTCTCGCCAAACACCGAGAAGGGCAACGCACTCGATTCGCCAACGGCCCCGCGACGCCCGCACCCCTCAAGTGCGGGCGTCGAGTGCCCGCCCTTCTCGCCGGACCATGCCGAGCGGTTGGGTATAACTACGGGAAAGCGGAGAGGAGGCCCCGCATGTTCAGCCCGTTCACCGACGAGCAGGGTACGCCCAAGGCGCTGTCGGACGTCACGTACGCCGACCTCGACCAGCTGCGCGAGCTCGAGGAGGGCTTTGCCCTGGAGCTCAAGCAGACCTTCTCGCCGAGCGTGCGTCGCAAGATCCCCAAGATCGTGGCGTCGTTTGCCAACTCCCGCGGCGGCTGGCTCGTGATCGGGGTGTCAGACGCCGAGAAGGACCTCTGCCCGGTGCCGCGCCCGACCGCCGACGTGAGCCAGACGATCGGCGAGCTCTGCCGGCGCCACGTCTCCCCCGCCCCGCGCTTCGACGCGCGCTTCCTGCCCGACCCCACGTGCCCCGACCAGGGCGTTATTCTCGTCCAGGTGCTCGAGGGCGACTTCCCGCCCTACGTGGCCGACGGCGTGGTGGAGATCCGCGAGGGGTCCACGTCCGGCCCCGCGGCGGGCACCGCACTCGTGGACCTCTACGACAAGGCCACGAGGCGCCGGCTCGAGGTGCGGATGTTCTGCAAGCGCACGGTCTACTACCCGATGGCGGACGCCGTCCCCGGCGACCTTCCGCTCTTCAACCTCTACCTCTTCCGCATGGGCCGCTCCCGGGAGGACGTCGCCTCGCGGGAGCGCACCAACGCCAACGCGGCGGCGATGCGCGAGGCCTTTGAGCAGCAGGGGCTCGCCTGCCGCGTCCAGCACGCGCACGACAGCCTCGTCTTTCGCACGCCGGCCCGCGACGAGGCGGTGGTCCCGCACTCGGCCATCGAGCTCTTTGGGGACGAGTCGATGAAGCTCTCCGTGCCCGCGGTCCTTCTCGACGGCAAGAGGCGCGCGGACGCCCAGGCGCAGCTCGCGGCACGGGCGCTCTTCTCGCCCGCCGCGGACGCCACGCTCATAGACGCGCCCGCGACCATGCGACGCGTGACCCGGATGGCCTCGCTGCTCGACCGCTACGTGCGGATTCGAAGGATTCCCTGGTCACAGTACGCGGTCGCCTACGAGCTGGAGGGAATGGCCGGCGTGACGCTGTGGTCCGACGACGAGTGCTACCTCGCCTACGCCGAGCGGCACGGCGTGCTCTACTGCGCCACCACCGACTGCCTCTCGCGCGTGCGCTACCTCGACGACGGCGCCCACGACACCTTCCGGGCCCGCCAGTTTGCGGGCAGCCACTTCTTCGAGGCCTGCGGGCTGCCGCTCGGCTCGCCCGACCCGGAGGACAACGAGCTCGTCGACGCCCTGCTGCGCACGTAGGGCGGCCCCGGCCCCGGTGCGGGCGGCGCCGGGGACCAACCCGCTACTCCTCCCCGACGTTGCGGTGACGGACGAGCCTCCTGCGATAGAGCCAGGTCTCGTGACGGTTGTCCCAGAGCTTGAAGGCCTCGGCCACAAGCGTGGGAACAAGCGACAGCCCCAGGGCGCAGGCCCAGCTCACGGGCCCGATCGGCGCAAGGCCAAAGACGGCGCCGGCCGGCTCCACGAGCACGAGCAGCGAGAAGGCCGCGACCACGGCGAGCGCGCTCCACACGAGCGGCATGTTGTCGCGCACCGTGCGGCGGAAGACCGAGCCGCGCGTGCGCACCGTGAAGACGTGCAGGACGCTCGTGAACGCCACCACGAGGAAGCACATCGTCTGGCCCGCCGCCAGGGACGGCCCCTCCCCTCCCGGCAGCCACGCAAACGTCCCCAGCCAGAAGGCGAGAAGCCCCACCACGGCAAACGCGACGGTCTGCTGGCCGATGGCGCGCGAGATGCCGGCGAAGAAGCTCTCCGTTCGGCCGATGGGCCTGCGCGCCATGATGCGCTCGTCGGAGCGGTCGCGCGCGAGGTTGAGCCCGGGGATGCCGTCGCCGAGCACGTTGATGAGCAGCAGCATCACGGGCGTGAGCGGGGTGCCCCAGCCCGCGAGCTGCGCGCCAAGCATGATCACGATCTCCGAGAGGTTGCACGCCAGCAGGAAGTACACCGTGCGCTTGATGTTGGAGAAGACGTTGCGCCCCTCGCGCACGGCCGCCACGATGGTCGCGAAGTCGTCGTCGGTGAGCACCATGTCCGCGGCCGCCTTGGCCACCTCGGTGCCCGCGCGGCCCATCGCCACGCCCACGTCGGCCGCCTTGAGCGCCGGGGCGTCGTTCACGCCGTCGCCGGTCATGGCGACGACCTCGCCCTGCTCCTGCCAGGCCTCCACGATGCGGATCTTGTCCTCCGGCGAGACGCGCGCGTACACGGAGAAGCCGCGCACGCTCTCGACGAGCTCCTCGTCGGACATGGCGGCGAGCTCGCGGCCGGTGACGACGCGGCCGCCCTCGCCCAGGAGCCCGATCTGGCGCGCGATGGCCCCGGCCGTGGCGGCGTGGTCGCCCGTGATCATCACGGTGCGGATGCCGGCGCGCCGCGCCAGTGCGATGGCCCGCGCCGCCTCGGGGCGCGGCGGGTCGATGAGGCCCACGAGCCCCTCGAAGGCGAGGTCGCGCTCGAGCTCCTCCAGGTCGCCGGACACCGGGAGCTCGTCGACCACGCGGCTGCCGAGCGCCATCACGCGCAGCGCGTCATGGGCGAGAAGGTCGTGCACACGGGCGCGCTCCTCGCGCTCACCGGGCGTCCCCTCGCGGAAGGGCACGCGGTCGACCGCGCCCTTCGTGAGCACGAGGTAGCGGCCGTCGGGCATGCGGTGGACGCTCGTCATCATCTTGCGCGCAGACGAGAAGGGCACCTCGCCCACGCGCGGCAGCTCCTCCTCGAGCCGCTCGCGGGTCTCGCCGCACGCGCCGAGGAGCCGCACGATGGCGCTCTCGGAGGCGTCTCCCACGATCTTCTCGCCGCCCTCGCCGTCCGGCTCGACGGTCGCGTTGCTGGCCAGGGCGAGGCGACGCAGCAGCTCGAGCTCCGCGCCCTCCGGGAGCGCATCGTCCCCGACCCTTGCCACGTCCGCGCCGCTCACCCAGAGGCGCCGCACGCTCATGCGGTTCTGCGTGAGCGTGCCCGTCTTGTCCGAGCAGATCACCGAGGTGGAGCCCAGCGTCTCAACGGCGGGCAGGCGGCGGATGAGGGCGTTTCTCTCCACCATGTTCTGCACGCCCCGGGTGAGCGTGAGCGTGACGATGAGCTGCAGCGTCTCCGGAACGGCGGCCACCGCCAGGGAGACGGCGGCGAGCATCATGGCCCAGAACTCCTCGCCCTGCTGGAGGCCCGTGAGCAGCAGCGCCACCGCGGCCGCGGCCGCCACGACGCTCACGGAGCGGCTCACGCGCCCGAGGCGGCGCTGGAGCGGCGTCTGGAGCTTCTGGGTGTCGTTGAGGTAGCCGGCGATGCGGCCCATCTCGGTCTCCATGCCGGTGGCGGTGACCACGGCGAGCGCGTTGCCGGCCGTGACGAGGCAGCCCGAGAAGACCATGTTGGCGCGGTCGCCCACGGGCGCGTCCGACTCCACGGGCGCGTCGGCGTCCTTCTCGGCCGGCTCGGACTCGCCGGTGAGCGAGGACTCGTCCACGGCGAGGCCCGTGGTCTCGAGCAGGCGCGCGTCGGCGGCCACGAGGTCGCCGGTCTTGAGGACCAGGACGTCCCCGGGCACCACGTCCGCGGTGGGCACCTCCAGGCGGGCGCCCCCGCGCAGCACCAGGCAGGTGGGGCTGTTGAGGTCGCGCAGGGCCTCGAGGGCGCGCTCGGCGCCGCGCTCCTGCGTGACGGCCAGCGTCACGTTGAGCGCAATCACCGCAAAGATGACGAGGGGCTCCAGGTAGCCGTGCCCCTCGCGGACGGCAAGCGCCAGCGAGAGCGCCGCGGCCACGACCAGGATGACGTTTGCAACGTCCCTGAACTGTCGCAGCACCATCGAGCCCACGCCCTCGGGCTTGGCCTGCCGGTAGGCGTTGGGGCCGCTGGCGGCAAGGCGGCGTGCGGCCTCCTCGGGCGAGAGCCCAAGGTCGGCACGCACGTCAAGGTCGGACAGGGTCTTCTCGGCGGGAAGGCTCCAGTACGTCATGTCTCTCTTTCGGTTGGGATGGGCATCCCCTCTTTAATACCCCTATTTTGGTAGGAATATACCGCGGCGAGAAGGACGTGGAGCGAGGGCGCCTGGCGCGACCCCGAGCGCGGCCCGTCCGAGCCCGCACCGGACGTCGTCCAGGGCCCGCACCTGAGGCCCGCACCCGAGGCCCTCACTCCACAAGTGCGGGCCTCGGCGCGACCACAGAACGCACTTCTCGCTAAATGGCGAGAAGAACCACGCACCGGGCGCCGCAGCGCCCCCGAGTTGCCCGCACCCCTCAAGTGCGGGCGAGAAGTGCGGGCCGCAAGTGCAGGCGAGAAGTGCGCGCATCAAGCGCGGCTCGCCGCTCCACACAAAGCGGCGCCGGCCCGCAACGCTGCGGACCGGCGCCCGAAGGAAGGGCTCGCTTACCCGAATGGGTTACTTCTTTGCGGACGCCTCGTCCTTCTCGGCCGCCTCAATCTGCTTGTTGCGACGCGCGCCCAGGTAGCAGCGGGCACCGAGCGCGGCGGCGCCGACGAGCATGACGGCGCTCGCGCCCCAGACGCCGTACTGCCACGGCGAGGGCGAGGTGGTGATGGTGGAGCCGGGCGCCATGCCCTGCATCGCGTTGGAGTTGACGACGGTGTAGAGCACGCGGTGGGACGCCTCGCGCAGGCGAGCCACGACGGACGCCTCGCCGGTGCCCTGGAAGGCCGGCGTCATGGCGGCGTAGGTGAGGTGCATGTCCGTGCCGCCGTCGAGGGCCCAGTTCTTGTCCATGTAGCCGTAGAGGTTGAAGTCGGTGATGATGCAGCCGGTGAAGCCCCACTCGCCGCGCGGGACCTCGGTGCACAGGGCGTGGCTGCCGCCGGACCACTGGGTGCCCACGTAGTTGAAGGAGCTCATGAGGGCGGTGCAGCCCGGCATCTCCACGGTCTCGACGGTGCCCTGGTCGTCCGAGATGTACTTCATCTCGGTCGAGGACTCCTTGATCGTGATCTCAAACGGGCGCAGGTAGATCTCGCGGGCGGTCTGCTCCGTGGCCCACGTGCAGAGGTGCTGGACGCGGTAGGACTCCTGGTCGTTGAGCGCGTAGTGCTTGACCATGGCGTAGCAGCCGTTGCTCGCGGCACCGGAGACCACGGCCGCGCCGATCTTGCCGGCGAGCAGCGGGTCCTCGGAGTAGTACTCGAAGTTACGACCGGCGAACGGGCTGCGGTGCGTGTTCATGGCCGGCGCGTACCAGCCGTTGTAGCCCGAGGCCAGCGCCTCCTGGCCGACCATCTGGCCGGTACGGTACATGAGCTCGGTGTTCCAGGTCTGGGCCATGATGAACTCGGAGCAGTACGCGCAGTTGCCCGTGGCACCGGTGAGCGAGGTGAAGCCGGCCGGGCCGTCGGGCTCGGAGGTGGCGGGCTTGCCGATGTGGGCGATCGCCGGCGTGTTGTAGGCGCAGTCGTTGAGCATCGTGGTCATGTCGTCCACGGTGAGCTCGTCGAGCAGCTGGTCCCACATCTCGTCGTCGTACGCCTTGCCGCGCAGGTCGATGAGGGAGATGCCGTTGTTGGCGCCGGTCGTGGGCATGGCCTCGTCGCCGAGGTGGTCGGCGTAGTTGTACTCCTCGAGCGTGATGCCGCACTCGGCAGCCGTCTTGTCGGCGGCAGCCTCGGGCCAGGTGCCGGCAAAGTCGGCGCGCGAGAGGTTCTCGCAGTTGTCCTTCATGTACTGCGTCATGTCGTCGAAGCGGTTGGCGAGCTCGTTGCCGGTGGCGGAGTCGGTCTTGTAGACCTGCTCCTCGAGCGTCACGGCCTGCTCGGCGATGACGGTGTGGGAGTCGGAGCGCAGGGAGATCACATAGTCGCCCGCGTCCAGGACGTAGCCGCCCTCGTCGGAGCTCCAGGAGGCCATCTCGCGCACCGGGATGGTGAGGTCGACGGTCTCGGACGCGCCGGGGTCGAGCAGCTGCGTCTTGCCAAAGGCGCCGAGCACGACGGCGCTCTTCTCGATGCCGCCCGCCGTGTACGGGGCGGAGTAGTAGAGCTCGACGACGCACTTGCCGGCGGTGGAGCCCGTGTTGGTGACCGTGACGGAGGCCTCGACGTTCTCGCCGTTCACCGCGCAGGAGTCGAGCGTCTGCTCGAAGGTGGTGTAGGAGAGGCCGTAGCCAAACGGGAAGACCACGGCGGAGTCGTAGTCAAAGTCGTAGTTGCCGGCCTCGGCCTCTGCGGCGGCCGTCTCGTAGAAGCGGTAGCCGTAGTAGATGCCCTCCTTGTACTCCACGAAGTACGCGGTGGCGTTGGAGACGGTGCCGGTGTAGTTGGTCGGGTAGTAGTCGGTAACGTCGGTGTACTGCTTGCCGCCGAAGTTGCCGAAGGTCGGGTCGGCGGTGAAGTCCGCGGCCCAGATGTCGGTCGTGCGGCCGGACGGGTTCACGGCGCCGGTGAGCACCTGGCCCACGGCCGCGGCACCCGAGGCGCCGAGCGAGCCGATGGAGAGGATCGCGTCGACCTCGAGCTCGCCGGACATGAGCGGGCCGAGCTCCATCGGGGTGGAGCCGTTGTAGAGCACGATGACCTTGTCGCAGGCGTCCTTGGCCGCGGTGATGAGGTCGCGCTCCTCCTTGGAGAGCTCGAGCTCGTGCTGGCCCTCCACGTAGTTGGCGGTCTCGTCGTTGGGCGTGAAGTTCTCGGACACGCCGGAGTTCACGTCGGCGAGAAGGTCGCGGGACAGGTCGCCGCCCTCGCCGCCGCCGCGGCCGATGACCACGAGCGCCGTCGTTCCTGCGATGGAGCCCTGGGCGTCGGAGCTGTAGGCGGACCAGGGGATCTCGCCGATGTAGTAGCTCGCCGTGGCCGGGTTGTCCATCGTGATGTTGGCCTTGGGGTAGTTGCTGTAGTTCTCGGCGATCCAGTTGTAGGCGGTGTCGTTGACCACGAGGCCCGCGCCCGCGACGCCGTCGTAGAGCGTGGTGCAGTCGTTGGGGTCAACGGTGCCCGAGCCGGCGCCGCCGTAGACGGGGTCGGCGGCGTAGCGGCCGATGAGGGAGACCTCGGTGCCAGACGCCAGCGGGAGGGCGTTGTTGTCGTTCTTGAGAAGGACGATGCCCTCGCCCTCGATCTCGATGACGACGTTCTTGGCGTCCTCGGTGGCCGCGCCGCGACCACGGTACTGCTGGTCGTAGTAGGCGGTATCCCAGTCCTCGGAGCCAGGAGCGTTGGTGATGGTGGTCTCGCCGCCGCCCACGTAGTGGTCGAGCGCCGACTTGAACATGTTGGTGCCCACGTTGGCGGCGACGGTCACGCCCACGAGGGCGCCGGCGCCCACGCCGCTCGCGACAAAGCCGCGACGTGTCATCTTCTTCGGTTGCTTCTTTGGCTTGTCAGCCATGGTAACTCCTCCTTGTTCGGATACCCCGACCCTCTCATCTAACGAGAAGCGCCGCACGGATGCGCGTTCTTCTCGCAAGTAGTCGTTTTCACGGCGTGACTTGCACGCAGCGGGGACGGGTGGTACCGGCGCTGCAAGCGGCTTTTGAGTGCCTCCGCCTTAAAGTCGAGTTGTGCACGAGCAAAACTCGACCTTTCTCTGGCGAGAAAAACCGTCAAGCCGTCTACCTGCGCAAACTCAGAACCTGCCTCGCACCTTTTGCCGAAAGTCGAGTTTTGCTCGTGCATAACTCGACCTTGAGGTTTCGCGCTTCAGCGAGAAGAGCGCGCCGCTCCGGTTGCCGGGGCGGCGCGCTCCCCGCTCGGGGATCGCTGTCCTAGGCGTCAGCCTGAACCGCGGTCTCCGGCTCGGTCAGCGGGCTGGCCTTGTAGGTGGCCGTGCGATCGTCGTCGATCACGCCGGACCAGTTGAGGCCGAGGCAGAACTCGTAGGTGTTGCCCTCGGAGTCGGTGTAGCACTCCATGTCGCGCGGGACGTCCTCCTCGTTGGCCTCGACGGTGTCCATGTCCTTGGGCATCTGGAACGGAAGAAGGCCGGAGGGCTCAACCGAACCGGTGATGATGTGGGCGAACGCCTCGTCGATGATGCCGTTGAAGCCCATGAGAATCGCGTCGGCAGAGGGCTCGATCTCGGAGAAGACCATCGGGCGGTCAGCGTCGACGATGAGGATGAGCTTGGCACCCTCCGGGAGCCTGGACTTGACGTCGAGGACCAGGTCAAGGTCGCTCTCGTTGGTGGCGTAGGTGGACTCGCCGTAGTAGGCACGGTTGATGTACTCGCCGTACTCGTCCTCGGGGTTCAGAGACTCCTTGCGGACGTTGGGGCCGTCCGCAGTGTACGGACGATACTGGAGCGAGATGGGCTTCCAGTAGGGGCCGGGCTCGGGCTCGGTGCCCATGATGATGGAGGCGAAGCTCGGGCCACCCTGAACGCCCTGGTAGGCATCCTGCGGGTTGTTCACCTTCACGATGGCGTACTGGACGTCGGCGAGCTCCTCCGCGGTGAGGCGCGTGATGTCGCCCTCGGCCGGGTTCTCGGGATCGGCGGAGTTGACCGCATCAGTCACGACGTCGAGACCCTCGAAGATAGCGGGGTCGATGACCGGGGCGATCGTGGCCGGAGAGGTCCCGAAGGGGCTCGCGGAACCAGCTGTGAACTTCTGGGGGATGTACACCTTTCCGCTCAGGCCAGACTCGGAGATGACGTTGCCGGCGTTCTTGAGCATGATGACGCACTTCTCGGAAGCCTCCATGCCGAACTGGGCGGGAGCCTCGTTGTCGAAGACGGCCTTGGCCACGGTGCGGTCCGAGTAGGGCTGGTCGAAGAGCTCGACGTCGACCATGAGCTTGAAGATGCGGCGGGCGTTCTCGCGGAGCGTGGAGAGGGCCTCATCCTCTCCGAGCTGCTCGACCATGAGGTCGTAGGCAGACTTGGCAACGTCAGGCTCGAAGGTGCCACCGTGCTGGGAGATCGTGTTCTCCATGAGCTTCGCGTAGCGCTCCTCGGTGGTGAGGTCGGTGCAGCCGTGGGCGATGGCGTCGAGAATCATCCAGTCGGTGCAGAGCATGCCGTCCCAGCCGGCGTTGCGCAGAATCGAGATGTTGTGCTTGGAATAGGCGCTGCCAACGTGCTCGCCGAGGCCCTCGGGGTCGTTGGGGTCGTAGGCGATGCCATAGCACGGCATCATGGCCGCCACCTGCTCGGTCGAGGAGTCGAGGTGCATGCCGCCGTCGAGGAACGGAACGAGGTGGGCGTTGAAGTTGGAGCCCGGGAAGACGTTCCACTTGCCGGAGTCGGAGTGGTCGTCACGGCCGCCCTCGTTGGAACCCTCGCCCACGAAGTGCTTGAGCATGACGCCGCAGGACTCGGAGCCCCAGCCCTGGTCGTCAGTGGCCTCGTCGTCGCCCCACGTGGACTGCATGCCGCCGCCAAATGCCCTGGCAAAGTCACGGTTCAGAGCGGGGTCCTCGGACACGGAACCGGACAGACGCGTGCCGCGCGGCTGAGAGTAGACGTCGATCTGAGGACCAAGCTCGCAACGCACACCCGTGGCGCGCCAGGCGCGAGCCTGCCACATGCCGGCCTTACGCCAGAGGTCCTTGTCCATAGCCGCGGCAAGGCCGTTGCTCGACGGAACGTTGAAGAGGACGTAGGGATCGGAGTAGTTCAGGTACGGGATGCCGTTGGCACCCTCCTCGCAGATCTGCTGAATCGTGTTGATCCAGCTGACGGCGGAGGCGTAGGACTCCTCGTTTGCGGAGAGACGGGAGACGCCCGCACGCGAACCGGCCTCGATCCAGTCGTTAGACTCGGAGTCGCCGCCCGGCGTGGAGGATCCGGAGGTGTTTCCGCCCGCCCACAGCAGCGGGAAGATGTCCTCAGCGCTCAGGGAGTCGGCAAGGGCCTTGGCGCGGTCCTCGGCGGACTGACGCCAGTCCTCCCACATGTCGAGCTTCCCGTTACCGTTCATATCGCGGAACGCATAGCCGTCAACCTGGATAATCTTGGCGGTGTTCATGGTGCCCAGCTCGGCGCCACCCTCCTGAGTGACCCTAGTCCAGCCGTCACGCACTTCCTCGCTCGTCCACTTGGCCTCGACGCCCTCGCCGTCAGGGTCAATCGGGTAGGCATCGGCAGCGGGGGCGGCAAGCGCGTCATCGCCGGACGGGCTCGTGCCAGCTCCGTTGTCGCAACCGGCAAGGCCCACCAGGCCCGCCGTGACCGCAGAGGCCGCGAGGAAGTTCCTACGCGAGATGTTGCTCATATCTTTCTCCTCCCAAAAAGCTATAGGTCTCATTTGGGGCAGGCCACTGCCCCTACCTCAAAACGCATCAAATAGAACGCAGCCCGAGGAAGTCCCCGTCCTAGCCGTAGAAGTCGAAGTTGATGGTGTCGAAGTCGGCGATGCCGAAGGCGTGGGCGTCGCCCTCGCACTTGGCGGAGCCGGTCACGGTGAGCACGACGTCGCCGGCGGTCTCGAGGTGCAGCGTGATCTCGGACTCGGTGCCCTCCCAGGTGCCGGAGTCGGTCGGCAGGTCGGCGTGGGCCTCGAGGGGCTCCACCGTGCAGGTGCCGTCCTCGGCGAGGTTCAGGTCGAGCATGTTCTCAGACCCGCCGGCGGTGCCGTAGACGGTGGTGCCGGTGATCTCCACCGAGCCCCTCCACTGGCCCCAGTAGGCGTCCACGGCGTCGAAGCCGCCGTCCTCGGAGGCGGCGGGGGCGTCGGAGCCGCCGTCGTCGCCCGTGGCGGCCGGGGTGCCGCCGCAGGCCGCGAGCGGCAGCGCGAGCGTCACGGCGAGCGCGCCGACAACCAGGAACTGCTTCTTCATGGGTTTCTCCTCCCTTGTTCTCACGCTATGCGCGTCCCTTCCGCAAGCGCATAACGCTTCCTTAACACTTAGGACACATTCAAATCCCCAGCCGCCTGCCGAAGGTGCATTTGGCCTGAAGCGCACCTTTCCGGTCACGTCGGTCGCACAGACCCGCCAAACGGCAACACTAACCGCCCGCAATCGCCGGCAAACGGTTCAGTTTCGCCGGCGAACGTAAAAACGCTATGATTTAGCTGGGACGGATATGACTTCGTTCATATCCGGGGGAAGGGAAGACAATGTACAGGACGCTCATCGTCGAAGACGAGGCGGACGAGGCCCGACGCCTCTCCGACTTCGTGCGCCGCTACGGGGAGACCCGAGGCGAGGTGTTTCAGCTCACGTGGCTCAAGTCCGCCATGGAGATGCTCTCTGACCATGGCCATTACGACCTGGTTCTCCTCGACATCGACCTGCCAGGCATAAGCGGCATGGAGGCCGCGCAGCTCATGCGCGTCTACGACGAGACCACGCCCATCATCTTTGTGACCAACCTCGCCAAGTACGCGGTTAAGGGCTACGAGGTGGGTGCCACGGGATTCATCGTCAAGCCGGTCACCTGGGGAAACCTCTCCATGAACCTCGACCGCGCCATGCGCGCCATCAAGCAGAACGCCGGTCGCTCCGTCATGGTCCCCACCGAGGACGGCATGCGCGTGGTCCCGTTCTCCACGATCGTCTACGTGGAGGTCACGGGGCACCGCCTCACCTACCACCTCGAGAGCGGGGAGCTTCTTGAGGCGCGAGGGTCGCTCGGCCAGCTCGAGGACGCGCTCAGCGGAGCGCCCATCATCCGAGTGGCCAAGAGCTGCCTGGTCAACATGGACAAGATCGTCCTCATGCGCCCCCAGTCCCTCCAGATGGTGACGGGAGACACCCTCAGCATCTCGCGCACGCGCAAGCGCGAGGTGGTAGACGCGGTCACCGACCACCTAGGCGGCAGACGGTGAGGGAGTTCTTTGACACGTGGTGGTCCCTCGAGCCCATCGTTCAGCTGCTCGTTCCCATCCTGCTGTTCGCCCATCGCCTGCCAAGGCGCCCGCATGCCGCCTTACGCGGAGCGGGGGTTCTTCTCGCCCTGTTGTTCATTGCCGTGGTGCCGCTGGCCACGGGGCTTGTGCGAGGGCTTGACGTACTGCAGACGTTCATCGTGTTCAGTGCGCTGCTCGCGTTCTTTGTGGGAGCGATTCTTCTGGTCTACCGCGTGAGCCTGTGGACTGCGCTCTTCTGCGCAACGGCGGGCTACACGCTCCAGAACATCGCGAGCGGCCTCACCATCCTCACGCAGATGCTCATAACCGGCCGCGCCAGCGCCGCGCTCTCAGAACCCCTCGCCTCAATCGTCGCCGTTGGTGTGCCTGCCCTCGTCTATCTCCTGGGATACATCTTCTTCGCCCGAAGCGTGGCGCTCAACGGTCTGCTCAACGTCGAGAACCGCCTCATGCTCTCCATGTTTGCCATCGTGGTCATCGTGGTCATCGGCTTTGACCTCATCATCAAGGGGCTCACGTTCGTCGGAATACCCTTCAACTACCTGCTGCTCCTTCGCTGCGTTCACCCGCTTGTCTGCGTGTTCGTGCTGTTTGCGGAGTACGAGCTGCTCTACGCAAAGCACGCGGAGGACGAGCGCGTGGAGACCGAGCGCCTGCTCGCCGAGCGAGAGCGTCAGTACCGCCTCAGCCGCGAGAACATCGAGGCCATCAACATCAAGTGCCATGACATCAGGCATCAGATCCGCCACCTCGCGGACGGAGGGGCTGCGGTCGATCGCTCGGTGCTCAGCGACATCGCCCGGGAGATCAACGTCTACGACTCGGTGGTGGAGACCGGCAACGAGGCCCTGGACACCATCCTCACCGAGAAGAGCCTCGCGTGCTCGGGAGAGGGCATCGTGCTCACGGTGATGGCCGACGGCTCCGCGCTCGACTTCATGACGCCCGCGGACGTCTACGCGCTCTTTGGCAACGCCCTGGACAACGCCATCGAGGCAGTCCGCGGCGTCGACGACGAGGAGCGCCGCACCATCACGCTCTCGGTCCGCCGCCTCAAGCGGATGGTGGCGGTGAGCGTGGAGAACTATTACTCGGGCGTGACCCGGTTCTCGGACGACGGTCTCCCGATCACAAGCAAGCGCGACAGGTCCAACCACGGCTTTGGCGTGCGCTCCATGCGCGCGATAGCCGAGCGCTACGGGGGGTCGCTTCACGCCGGCGTGCAGGACGGGGTCTTCTACCTCAACGTTCTTCTCGCCATGCCGGAGACGCCTGCCTCCACGTGATGTCCCCTGTTCTGTGGCTAGTTATGTACAGAATCGGCTACACTCTTTCATAGAATGAAAGGGGGTTCCATGGATGCCATATTCTCTGCAACGGCGTTGAGAGATCATCCGCGCGAGGTCAAGGCCGCCGCGCGAGAGAGCCTAGTACGCATAACCGAGAACGGAAACGGCGCATACGTGTTCTGCTCGGAGGACGTTTTCAGGCGCGAGATTGACGAGGCGGTTGAGCGAGCCCTCTACGCCGAACGCGCCGAGCGCGCCATCCTTGATGGGCGTAGCGCAATTGCGGCTGGAAACTACGTCGAAGGAATCGGAGCTGCGCGCGAGGCGGTTGCACGGCGAAGGGCCGAGCGTGACTAGGATGCGCTTCTCCGGCCCGTTTCTTGACGAACTGGCCGAGTTGGACGAATCCGCAGAAGCACGCATCTGGGAAAAACTTGAGCTGGTTGAGTCTTTTCCCGGCGTTGGATCGTCTCTTTTGGAGCCGCTTCTTGTGCGTGCGTTTGGTCGAGGCTGCCTCAAGGTCTCCGCGGTCGGCTACGACGTCATCTACGAGCGCTCAAGCGAAGGGGACGAAGACGACCGCGGCAACGGCGAAGGCGATGAGACCGTCAGCGTGCTTGGCATCATCAAGCAGCGTCGGATTCGCTAGGCGCCTGAGATGGGGCAGGGACGATTTGCCCTCAAGTCAAACCTTTCGAAGGCGGTAACGCAAAGAGGCGCGGCGCCCGGGAGGTACGATGGATTGCTTGAGGCGTCTCAGCACGGGGACGTCTTCTCACTCAACATCCTCCTGTCCCCCGCAGGCACAACGTCCGCGACGAGCTAGCCAGCCGCAGGGAAAGCACCCGTTGCACCCATAGTTAAAACTCTTCAACGGCGAGAAGTACGGCAGGGCGTGACTCCCGTGGGCAAAAGGAGGTGCGGCACCCCGGAACAGGGGGGTACCGCACCTGGGAGGGGCAATCTGTTCGAACAGCCTAGAGCTCGATGTGCTCCGGAGTCGTGAGCGGCTCGACCGAGTAGGTCTTCACACGGTCGTCGTCAATCACGCCGGACCAGTTGAGGCCAAAGGCGAAGTCGTACTCGTTGCCCTCGGAGTCGACGTAGCACTCGAGGTCACGCGGGACGTCCTCCTGGTTGGCCTCGACGGTGTCCATGTTGGCCGGCATCTGGAGCGGCAGGAGGGCGCTCGGCTCGGTCTTGCCCGCGAGCAGGTTGAGGTAGTCGTCACCACCAGCGTTGAAGCCGATGAGGATGGCATCGGCGAGCGGCTCGACCTCCGAGAAGACCATCGGGCGGTCGGCACTCACGCACAGGACCAGCGGCACGTCTCCGGAAGCCTCGGACATCTCCTGGACGAAGGTAAGCTCAGAGGCGTTGGCGGCCGTCGTGGACTTGCCCACGTAGCTGCGGTTCTCCTTCTCACCGTTCACCACGTCGCCTGCGATGGAGTTCTCGCGCACGTTGGGGCCGTCGGCCACGTACTCGCCGTACTGGAGCGTGATGGGCACGTAGGTCTCGGTCTCGGCGTCAAAGCCCACACCCGCGGTCGGGTTGTTGATGTAGCAGGCCACAAGATCGCACTCGGCAATCTGCTCGGGCGTGGCGCGGGTGACGTCGGACTCGGCATAGGTGGGGTTGCCGTCCTCGCCCGCGGGGCCGGTCGGGTCGCCGATGGTATCGGTCACGATCTCAATCACCTCGGAGGCAACGGCCTCGGTGACGGGCAGCGTCCAGGCGCCGTCGGCAAACTTCATCGGAACGTAGACCTTGGGCTTAGCTCCGCCGCGGTCGGAGATGGCACCGCCCACGTTCTTGAGCATGACGATGGACTTGTCCACGGCCTCTGCAGCGAGCGCGAGGAGCTCGTCGCTCTCCACGATCTTGTCGGCAGAGGAGGAGTCGACGTAGGGGCAGTCGGAGAGGCCGATGACGTAGAAGGTGCGCAGCGCACGGCGGGCGGACTCGCGGACGCGGGCGAGCGCCTCGTCCTCGCTCGTCTCGCTGGCCATCTCGTCGTAGGCGGCGCGGAGCGACACGAGGTCAAAGCCTCCGCCAATCTGGTCGACGCCCGCCTCCACGATCTTCTTGCAGCGCTCGACCTTGGTCGCGTCCTCCATGCCCCAGGGGGTGGAGACCATGGCGCCCGGGTCGTCGATGACTCCCCAGTCAGAGCAGATGAGCCCGTCGTAGCCGCACTTCTCGCGCAGCAGGTCGTTCTTCCACTTGGAAAACGCGGAGCCCACGAGCTCGCCGTACTCCTCGGTGTCAGAGTAGGCGATCGAGTAGGAGTCCATGTAGGCCGCGGTCTGGCCTGTCTTGGAGTCCAGGTGCAGGCCACCGTCCACGAACGGGATGAGGTGCGCGGCCAGGTTGTTGCCAGGATAGACGCAGAACTTGCCGTAGTCGTTGTGCGCCTCGCGGCCCTGCTCGCCGCAGCCGTCGCCGGGGAAGTGCTTGAGCATGTTGATGACGGACTCGGAACCCCAGCCCTGGTCCTCGCCGGACTCGTCGTAGGTGGACTGGAGACCGGACGCAAAGGCGTTGGACATGTCGCGGGAGAGCGCGGGATCCTCGCCAAAGGTGTCGGGGATGCGGCTCCAGCGCGGCTCGCTCGTGATGTCCATCTGGACGCCAAGCAGCGTGGAGACGCCCTCGGCACGGTAGGCACGTCCGTACTCGTCCGCAACGCGGCGCACGAGGTCGGGGTCAAAGCTCGCGGCGAGGCCGAGCGTGCTCGGGAAACCGTAGTCCTTGGGGTTGTTGGAGATGTTCACCGGGATGCCGTAGGTCTGGCCCTCGACGTACTCCTGGAGCTTGTTGACCCAGCGGGCGAGCACGGGGGCGCCGTTGGCGTTACCAAAGTTGAGCATCGTACGGATGCCGTGGTCGAGGACCTCCTGCAGCGTGGGGTCGGCGTTGTCGCCCTCAACGGGGCCGGTGCCCGCAAGGACGTCGGTGATCTCACCGGCGTTGAAGACCGAGCCGTGCAGCATGAGCGCGAGGGCCTCGTCGGCCGTGAGCTGGGCGGCAAGCGCCGCGGCACGCTCGTCGGCACCCTGGCGCCAGTCCTCCCAGAGGTCAAGCTTGCCGTTGCCGTTGAGGTCCTTGAACGCGAGGCCGTCGACCTGGATGAGCTTGTCGGTGCTCGCCACCCCCAGCGTCGCGCCGCCCTCGTTGGTCACGCGCGTCCAGCCGTCGCGCATCTCCTCCTCGGCATGCTTGGGCGTGCCCGACCCCCACTCCTCTGCGTCGATCGGGTAGGCATCCGCCGCAGGCACCCCCGAGGCGTTGTTCGCCGGGGTGTTACCCTCGCCGCTGCAGCCCGCAAGCGCCACGAGGGCGCTCGCGGCCGCCGTCGCCTGAAGGAAGTTGCGACGCGTCACGTTCTTCTCCATGTCTCCTCCTCTTCCGCGCGGGGGTCCCGCGCACCTGCGATGCGCAATGCACCTCTTTCGGGCCGAAACCCTATCCGCGTACGCCGAGAAGGACGCGTGCGCGTCGAGAGCGGTCCCCCAGAGGACGCAAGATGCACTCCCGCTCTCGCAGGCGGCGCCCGCGGGAGAGGGCCGGAAACGGCCCGTCAATCGGCTACGCTAGGCACGGGAAGGATTGTCGGGGAGGAATCATGTATCGCGTTTTGATCGTAGAGGACGAGGCCGACGAGGCCTCGACCCTGAGGTCTCACCTCGAGCGGTTTGGGGCAGCGCGCGGGGTGGACTTCTCCATCACGTGGCTCAAGACGGCATTTGACTTCGTCTCGCAGAGCGGCAAGTTTGACCTCGTGTTCTTGGACATCGACCTCCCGGGCATAAGTGGCATGGAGGCTGCGCAGCTCATGCGCGTCTACGACGAGGTGACACCCATCATCTTTGTCACCAACCTCGCCCAGTTTGCCGTGAAGGGCTATGAGGTCGACGCACTCGACTTCATGGTCAAGCCGGTGGGCTACTATGACTTCTCCCTGCGCATGGAGAAGGCCCTGCGCAAGCTCAGCGCCAACGTTGGCCGCACCATTCCCGTCCCAACCACAGACGGAGTCCGAGTGATCCCCCTCTCGCTGCTTGACTACGTCGAGGTCCGCAACCACAGCCTCATCTTCCACGTATCGGGCGACGAGCCCCTCTGCGTTCGCGGCAACCTGAGCACCTTTGAGAAGGAGAACGCCGGAGGACCGCTCCTGCGCATCTCCAAGAGCGTGCTCGTGAACATGGAACGTATCGACTGGGTGCGGGGCTATGATCTAAGGACCCTCTCCGGGGACGCGCTGCGCATCAGCCGATCGTACAAGCGCGTGGCAACCGAGGAGATAACGCGCTACCTTGGCGGCAGCAGATGAATACGATTGGCTGGCCCATCTGGCCCGTCTCGATCGCCGTCCAGCTTACCGTGGCCGTCCTGCTCCTGGGGAGCCGCCTTACCCCACGCAACGCGTTCGGACGACGTCTCTGCGCCGTACTTGCGACAACCGCCTGCGTCGCCCTCATCCCGAGCGCCACGGGCCTGATCGACACGCTGGATAGCACCTCGCGCTACCTCGAGCAGTTCTTCGTCTTCTGCGGCGTGCTCGCCCTTCTCGTCCTGGCGGTACGCCTGCTCTTTGACGCCAACACCTGGGCGGCCCTGTTCTGCGCCACGACGGCCTACACCATGCAAAACCTTGCGAGCAGCGCCGAGCAGCTTGCGAGAATGGTTCTTCTGGGGCGGGCGCAGGACCTTGACTTCGCGGGTGGCCAGCTCTTCTCGCTGGCAACCATGGTTCTCTCCTACTCCCTCTGCTACCTTGGATTCATTCGAAAGATTGACCGCTCCGCGCTTGAGCGGATGCGCTCTCGCACCATGATTGGCGTCTACGTGGTGGTCGCCTTTGCCGTGATCGGCTTTGACCTGGTGGTCAAGAGCGCCTGCAACGAGGGGCTGACCCTGGGGACATCCGTGCTGCTGCGCGTTGCGCACGTCCTCGCCTGCGTCTTTGTGCTCGTGTCGGAGTATGAGATCCTCTACGTCCAGCAGCTCCGCGTTGAGAAGGCCACGACCGAGCGGCTCCTTGCCGAGCGCGGGCGCCAGTACGAGCTCGCCCGGGGCAACATCGAGGCTATCAACGTCAAGTGCCACGACATCAAGCACCAGATTCGCACGCTCTCGTCCGGCGGGCGCGTCGCCGACCCAACGGCGCTCGCCGACCTGGCGCATGAGGTGGCTATCTACGACTCCTCCCTCAGAACGGGCAACGAGGCCCTAGACACCATTCTCACCGAGAAGGGCCTCATCTGCGAGCGGAGAGGAATCACGCTCTCATGCATCGTCGACGGCTCGTCGCTCTCCTTCGTCGCGCCGAGCGACCTCTACGCCTTCTTCGGCAACGCGCTCGACAACGCCATCGAGGCGGTGAGCGCCTTCGAGGGGCTCGAGCGGCGCACCGTCTCGCTCGTCGTCAAGCGCCGCGGCAGCATGGTTACCATCCACGAGGAAAACTACTGCGCCAACCAGCCGCGCTTTCTTGACGGCACACCCCAGACCACCAAGCCGGACGCAGCCAACCACGGCTTTGGTGTGCGATCCATGCGTCTCATAGCCGAGAAGTACGACGGCTCGCTCACGGTCTCCTGCGAGCAAGGCATCTTCCGGCTTGACGCCGTGATTCCCGTGGCGGGGAACTAGCCCCTCGGTTGTACGAAGGGGCAAAAAGAAGGCGCGGCGCCTCGGGGATGGCGCCGCGCCCGCAGAGGACGACCGTATGTGACGTCTGGATTAGCCGTAGAAGTCGAACTGGATGGTGTCGAAGTCGGCGATGCCGAAGGCGTGGGCGTCGCCCTCGCAGGTGACGGAGTCGACAACGGTGAGGGTGACGTCGCCGGCGGTCTCGAGGTGCAGCGTGATCTCGGACTCGGTGCCCTCCCAGGTGCCGGAGTCGGTCGGCAGGTCGGCGTGGGCCTCGACGGGCTCCACCGTGCAGGTGCCGTCCTCGGCGAGGTTGAGGTCGAGCATGGCCTCGGTGCCGCCCGCGGTGCCGTAGACGGTGGTGCCGGTGATCTCCACCGAGCCCCTCCACTGGCCCCAGTAGGCGTCCACGGCGTCGAAGTCTCCGGACTCGGAGGCGGCGGGGGCGTCGGAGCCGCCGTTGTCGCCCGTGGCGGCCGGGGTGCCGCCGCAGGCCGCGAGCGGCAGCGCGAGCGTCACGGCGAGGGCGCCGACAACCAGGATGTTCTTCTTCATGGGACGTGTCTCCTTTCAAAGGTTCCGGTGCAACCACATTGTAGGTGCCCAGCTCAAACAGGGACGGTCCTTCCCGTAAACCGTCGATTTGAGAGCGCAAGTTGCACCCCTCGACAGCGAGCCTTTCCCAAAAAACCTCGCACCCATAGATTGTTTTTCAAACTTTCGGCAAGAGAATCCCTGTTGATGCGTTATTTGCTTTAAAAAAGAATCAATGGGTGCGAGGTTTTGACAGAGGCGAGAAGGGCGCGCGCCGGCGAGAAGAACCGGCGCGCGCCACCTCCGCAACTAACCCGGGATGACCTCCGTCTCGGGCTCGGTGAGCGGAGCCGCCTTGTAGGTCGCGGTGCGCTCGTCGTCGATCACGCCGGCCCAGTCGAGGCCGAAGCAGAAGTCGTAGGTGTTGCCCTCGGAGTCGGTGTAGCACTCGACGTCACGCGGCACGTCCTCGTAGGATGCCTCGACGGTCTCCATGTCCTTGGGCATCTGGCAGGGCAGCAGGCCGGTGGGCTCGACCTCGCCCTTGAGGATGCGGCCGTACGCCTGCTCGAAGTTGCGGCCCGAGCTCGCCCAGGACCAGAGGATGACGTCGGCGTAGGGCTCGATCTCGTGGAAGCACTGGGCGTTGTTGGTGGCCTCGACCGCCAGGATGATCTTGGCGTCGGGCAGGGCCTCGCGGATCTCGATCAGGCGGTCGAGGTCGGCCTCGTTGCTCGCGGTCACGGACTGGCCACGGTAGGAGCGGTTCTCCTTGGTGCCGTCCTCGAGGATGTCGCCGGCAAGCGAGGGGTCGCGCGCGGTGTCGGCGGTGTAGGGACGGTACTGCAGCGAGATGGGCAGGTACTTGGGGGCGTCGGGGTCGACGGGCGCCGCGTCGGGGCCAAAGCCGCCGCCCTGCGGCTCGCCCGCCCCGGTGTCGGGCGAGGAGATGACGTAGAAGACGTACTCGCAGCCCGCCATGTCCGCCACGGGGAGGTCGGTGATGACCGGGCTCTCGCCGGACTCGTCAACGGTGTCGGTCACCACGTCAAAGAGCTCGTCGGCGAGGTCCTGGCTGATGGCGGAGCTGACGGTGGCAGGAGTGGACGAGAAGAACCCGCCGCCGGAGGACTTCTGCGGGATATAGCACTTCGGCTTGCCGGAGATGCCCGCCTCGGAGATGACGTTGCCCTTGTTCTTGAGCATGACGATGGAGCGGTCGGACGCCTCCTGGCCAAAGTCGAGGGCGGCCTGGTCGTTCAGGATCTCCTTGGCGCGCTCGCGGTCGGAGTAGGGGTTGTCGAAGAGCTCAACGCGGTTCATCACCGTGAAGATGCGGCGCGCGGAGTCGCGCACGCGGGCGAGCGCCTCGTCCTCGCCATACTCCTGCTCGTAGAGCTTGTACCCCTCGGTGGCCACGTCGACCGCCCAGTCGCCGCCGACCTGGTCGACGGTGGCCTCGAGGAGCTTCTCGAAGCGCTCGGGCTCGGTCATGTCCTTCACGCCGTGGGCGCGGTCGCCGAAGTCGGTCTCGCGCAGAATCTGCCAGTCGGTGGTGATCATGCCGTCCCAGCCGGCGTTGCGCAGGATCATGAGGTTGCGCCTGTTGTAGGCGCCACCCCAGATCGGGCCGAGGGACTCGTCCTCGGTGTAGGCGATGCCGTAGTTGGGCATGACCGCCGCCATCTGACCCGTCGAGGACTCGAGGTGCATGCCACCGTCGAGGAACGGGATGAGGTGGGCGTTGAAGTTGTCGCCGGGGAAGACGTCGTACTTGCCCGCGTCGTTGTGGTCGTTGCGGCCGCCCTCGACGGCGCCGGCGCCCACGTAGTGCTTGAGCATGATGGCGACGGAGTCCTCGCCCCAGCCCTTGTCGTCGGTGCAGTCGTCGTCACCCCAGGTGGACTGCATGCCGCCGCCGAACGCCTTGCAGAGGTCGCGGTTGGCCGCGGGATCCTCGCTGATCGAGCCGCCCAAGCGCGTGTAGACGATGTTGGAGCCGATGTCGATCTGCGGGCCGAGGTTCACGCGGGCGCCCGTGACGCGCCACGCGCGACCGGTGTAGTGCCCCGACTTCTTCCACAGCTCCGGGTCGAAGGAGGAGACCAGGCAGTGGTTGTCCGGGATGTCGTAGAGCTGGTAGGGATCGGTGGAGTTCATGTACGGGATGCCGTACTTGTCGTTTGCCTCGCACCACTCCTGGACCGCGTTGATCCAGGCGATGGCGCTCGCGTAGGTGTCCGCGTTGGCGTTTGCGCGGGAGACGCCCGCACGAAGGCCCTCGCCGAGCTTGGCCTCGGAGTCCTCGTCAAGCGGGGCGCTCGTGCTCATCATGCCGTCGTGGAACATGAGCGGGAGGATCTCCTCGGCGCTCATCGTGTCAGCGAGGCTCTTGGCGCGGTCCTCATCGCTCTGGCGCCAGTCCTCGTAGAGGTCGAGCTTGCCGTTGCCGTTGAGGTCCTTGAACGCGTAGCCGTCGACCTGGATGATCTTTGCGGTGTCCATGACGCCGAGCGTGGCGCCGCCCTCCTGGGTCACCCTGGTCCAGCCGTCGCGCACCTGCTCGGAGGCCCACTTGGCCTCGACGCCCTCGCCGTCAGGGTCGATGGGGTAGCTGTCGGCCGACGGCGCCGCCGTCTCGTCGCTCGCCGCCGGCGCGGTCGCGTCGCAGCCGGCGAGGCCCATGAGGCCTGCCGTGACCGCGGAGGCGGCCAGGAAGTTCCTGCGCGTGATGTTGCTCATTTCCTTCTCCCTTTTTTCGTTCCCTTGCAGGGCCGTGCTTCAGGTTGGATTAAACCGCCCCCAGCTCACGAGCCGAGAAGCCCCGCACGATCGGTCGAGGCCGCCACACGGATTGCAGGTGGCGTCGTCTGGATGGCAACCCGAGCGCTCAAAGAAAGCGCCCGCAGGCAGCCGGAGCCACCTGCGGGCAAAAGGGAGGAAGCCCGAGACGAGGAAGCTACTCGCCGGGCGTGACCTCCGTCTCGGGCTCGGTGAGCGGCGCCGCCTTGTAGGTGGCCGTACGCTCGTCGTCGATCACGCCGGACCAGTTGAGGCCGAAGCAGAACTCGTAGGTGTTGCCCTCGGAGTCGACGTAGCACTCCAGGTCGCGTGGGACGTCCTCGTAGGAGGCCTCGACGGTCTCCATGTTGGCCGGGTGCTGGGCGTTAAGCAGACCGGTGGGCTCGACCTCGCCCTTGATGATGTTGGCCCAGGCAGCGTTCTGCAGGCCGCCCTGCATGTTCCAGGCAAAGAGGATGACGTCGACGTACGGCTCGATTTCCGAGAAGACCATCGGGCGGGTGGCCTCAACGAGCAGGATGATCTTGGCACCCTCCGGGAGCTTCTCGCGCAGCTCGAGCACGAGGTCGAGGTCGCTCTCGTTGCTCGCCGAGGCGGACTGCCCGAAGTAGCTGCGGTTCTCGTACTCTCCCGCCTCGTTGACGTGCGCGATGGACTCCTTGCGCACGGCATCGGAGTCGGCGGTGTAGGGCCGGTACTGCAGCGTGATGGGGTGGTAGACGAGGGGCTCTCCCGTGTCACCGCCCATGAGGGAGACACCTCCCGTGACGCCGTCGTTGGGGTCGGTGGGGTTCTTGACCTTGACGATCGCGTACTGGACGTCAGCAAGCTCCTCTGCGCTCAGAGAGACGATGTCCTCGCCCTCGACGCCGTCGCTCACCACGTCGTAGTCACCGAGCAGGTCCGCCTCCACGGCCGTGTCAAACGTGGGCGTGGCGTCGCCGCCCATCATGACCACGAACATGTTGGGCTCGGTTTTCTTGACTGGCATGTAGACCTTGGCGCCCGCGCCGAGGCCACCCTCCTTGATGACGCCGCCCGCGTTCTTGAGCATGACGACGGACTTCTCCGCGGCCTCGAGGCCAAACGCGGCCGCGGCCTCGCTCTCAAGAACCTCGCGGGCGGACGCGACGTCCGAGTACGGCTGCTCGAAGAGGCTCACGTGAATCATCACCTTGGCGATGCGGCGCGCCGACTCGCGGACGCGCTCGAGCGCGCCCTCCTCGCCGAGCTCCGCGACGAGGGCCTCGTAGGCCTCCATGCCGGTGTCGTACATGTAGGCGCCGCCGTACTGGTCGATGCCGGCGTTGACCATCTTCTCGTAGCGCTGCGCCTCGGTGAGCGACCCAACGCCGTAGGTCTGCTGGTTGATGATGCCCCAGTCGGTGCAGAACATGCCGTCCCAGCCGGCGTTACGCAGGATGTCGAGGTTGCGCTTGTTGTAGCCGGCCCCCACGAGCTCGCCGTACTTCTCGTCCTCGTCGTAGGCAACGCCGTAGCAGGGCATCACCGCGTCCATCTGCCCGGTCGTCGAGTCGAGGTGCAGACCGCCGTCCAGGAACGGGACGAGGTGGGCGTTGAAGTTGTCGCCGGGGAAGACGTTGTAGCGCCCGGGGTCAGCGTGGTCGTTGCGGCCGCCCTCGACCGAGCCCTCTCCCACGTAGTGCTTGAGCATGGCGGCAACGGAGTCCTTGCCCCAGCCCTGGTCGTCGGTGGCGTCGTCGTCACCCCAGGTGGACTGCAGACCTCCGGAGAAGGCGGCCGTGAAGTCGCGGTTCAGGGCCGGGTCCTCGCCCACCGAGCCGGAGAAGCGACAGCCGAGCGGCTGGGAGTAGACGTCGACCTGCGGGCCGAGCAGGCAGCGCACGCCGGTCGCACGCCAGGCGCGTCCGAGCCACATGCCCGCCTTGCGCCAGACGTCCTTGTCCATCGAGGCGGCGATGGCAAGGTTGTCCGGCAGACCAAAGAGCTGGTACTGGTCGGTGGAGTTGAGGTACGGGATGCCCCACTCGCTCTGCTCGCAGATCTCCTGCACGTCGTTGATCCAGGAGATGTCGGACGCGCAGGACTCGAGGTCGGAGGAGAGGCGAGAGACGCCCGCGCGCGAGCCCGCCTTGACGAGGTCGTACTTCTCGGTCTCCTCGCTCGCCTCCGCGCCCGGGCCACCCGGGCCACCGCCCATCGAGGTGTCCCCGCCGTGCCACATGAGCTTGATGCACTCCTCGGCGGGAAGCGCCGCCGCCAGCGCCGCCGCGCGGTCGTCCGCGCTCTGGCGCCAGTCCTCCCAGAGCTCGAGCTTGCCGTCGCCGTTCATGTCGCGGAAGGCGTAGCCGTCGACCTGGATGATGCGGGCGGCGTCCATGACGCCGAGCGTGGCGCCGCCCTCCTGGGTCACCCTGGTCCAGCCGTCGCGGACCTCCTCGGAGGCCCACTTGGCCTCGACGCCCTCGCCGTCCGGGTCGATGGGGTAGCTGTCGGCCGACGGCGCCGCAGCCCCGTCGCCCGCCGCCGGGGCCTGGGCCCCGTCGCAGCCGGCGAGGCCCATGAGGCCCGCCGACACCGCGGACGCCGCCAAGAAGCTCCTTCGCGTGATGGTTCTCATCTCTTCCTCCCTACCTCTGCCCGGTCGGGAGCGTCGCGCCCGCCGGGGCTCCGCAGTACCAAACTTAAGGAAGATTGAAAGTCGCCCGCTGCCGGCCAAGCCCCCCTTCGCACAACCCGTCGGTTTCGCCGCACGTTTTGCGCCACCCGCCGGTCGCCGGATGACCGACGCCACCTCTCACCTGCTAGTATTTGGCAGGGGAGAAGGGGAAGGAACATGTACAGAATCGCACTCGTCGAGGACGAACTCGACGCCGCTGACGCGCTCGCGGCGTTTCTCGACCGCTATGCGCAGGAGCGCGGGCTCGACTTCGCGCTCGCGCGCTTCACCAACGCCATGGACTTCGAGCTCACCAAGGAGAGCTTCGACCTCGTGTTCATGGACATCCAGATGCCCGGCATCAACGGCATGGAGGCCGCGCACCTCCTGCGCACCTACGACGAGGTGACCCCCATCGTCTTTGTGACCAACCTCGCCCAGTACGCCGTGCGCGGCTACGAGGTCGACGCGCTCGACTTCATCGTCAAGCCCGTCACCTACTTCAACTTCCGCATGCGCATGGACAAGGCCATGCGCCACATCCGCCGCAACTCCGGACGCTCCGTCAGCGTCTCAACGCGCGACGGCATGCGCGTGATACCGCTCGCCGACATCGAGTACGTCGAGGTGAGCCGCCACGACCTCTCTTACCACCTCGTGGGCGCGGAGGAGCCCTTCGTGGTCTACGGCAGCCTCGTGGCCTTTGAGCAGGAGGTCGAGGGAGGCCCGTTCGTGCGCATATCGGCGAGCTGCCTCGTCAACATGAACCACGTCCGCTCCGTGCGGGGCTCCGCGCTCGTCATGAGCGGAGGGGAGACCCTCTACTTCAGCCGCTCCCGCAAGCGCGAGGCGCTCGCCACCATCACGAGCTTCTTCGGCGGGAGCATCTGATGGCCTTCGACGCCGCGCTGCTCTCCGCCTTCACGATCGTCAAGCTCGCGCTGGCAACGTGGCTCTTCTCGCACACGCTGCCACGTCGCCCGTCCTTCTCGGCGCGCTTCGTCGTGGCGCTCGTCACGGTCGGGTGCCTCGCGGCGGCCATGCCGATCATGGGCTTCTCGGTCTTCCCCACCCTGACCGACGACTTCAGCTTCGTCGCAGCGGTCCTGCAGTTCGTGGCGGTTCTCGCCGTGGACATCGTGCTGCAGCGCGCGCTCTTCTCGTGCTCGGTCTGGACGTCGACCTTCTGCTGCTCCATGGCCTACCTGCTGGAGAACCTCTCGTCCGCCGCGGAGCGAGCCATGGGCACCTTCTTTCCCAGCTCCAGCTATCCCCCGCCGCTGCTCGAGACGTCACTGAAGTACTGGCTGATCTCCGCCGTGGTGTTTGCGGCCGCCTACCTGCTGCTCATTAGGCGCATCGAGAAGAACGGGCTGCTGCAGATCTCCGACCCGGTGATGGTCGTCTCCGCGGCCCTCGTGATCATAGTGAACATGGTGCTCGACCTCGTGATCAAGGACGTCTCCGTCCCCGACTTCGCACTCCCGCGCCGCTACACCGAGGCGCTCTGCTGGATCTACATCCTCGTCTGCGTCTACCTCATGTACTCGCTCTTCGAGATCATCTACACCCGGCGGCTGCGGCTCGAGGTGGCCACGAGCGAGCGCCTGCGCGCCGCCGAGGCCCGCCAGTACGAGCTCTCGCGCGCCAACATCGAGGCCATCAACCTCAAGTGCCACGACATCAAGCACCAGATCCGCGCGCTCGGAGGGGGCGGCCAGGCGATCGACGAGCGCGTGCTCGCAGACATGGAGCGCGAGGTCGAGGTCTACGACTCGGCGGTCAAGTCCGGCAACGACGCCCTGGACACCATCCTCACCGAGAAGGGCCTGGTCTGCCAGCGCGACGGCATCACGCTCTCGTGCATCGCCGACGGCGCGGCGCTCGGCTTCATGGACGCGGTCGACCTCTACTCGCTCTTTGGCAACGCGCTCGACAACGCCATCGAGGCCGTGGAGCGGCTCGACGACCCCGAGCGGCGCAGCGTCTCGGTGATCGTGCGGCGCGCGGGCGACATGGTCTCCGTGCACGTGGAGAACTTCTTCGACGGCCAGGTGCACTTTGGCGACGACGGCCTGCCCGTCACCCGCAAGGAGGATCAGGCAAACCACGGCTTTGGCACGCGCTCGATGCGGCTCATCGTGGAGCGCTACGGGGGAACGATCTCCGCCAACGTGACCGACGACGTCTATCACGTGAACGCGCTCATCCCGCTTCCGGCGTAGGGGCCGGCGCAGCTGGCGCGGCCGGCAGCGCGTTCTTCTCGCCAGCACTCTATAATGGGTGCCCACGAACGCCCGCGCGAGAAAGGCCCCGCCTTGGACATCACCCCGCAGGAAGTTGCCGAGACCCTCTCCATGGTCTCCGAGCAGAACCTCGACCTCCGCACCATCACGATGGGCATCTCGCTCGCCGGCTGCGCCGACGAGGACATGTCGCGCATGTGCGACAAGGTGTACGACCGCATCACGCGCACGGCCGAGCACCTTGTGGAGACCGCGAACGACCTGCAGGCCGAGTACGGCATCCCCATCGCCAACAAGCGCGTCTCGGTGACGCCGATCGCGCAGATCGCCGCGGGCTGCGCCGACGAGGACCTCTCCCCGCTCGCGCACGCTATGGACCGCGCGGCCGAGACCCTGGGCATCGACTTCATGGGCGGCTTCTCCGCCCTCGTGCAGAAGGGCATGGGGGGCGCCGACCGCCGCCTCATCGCAAGCGTGCCCGAGGCGCTCGCCACCACCGAGCGCGTCTGCTCCTCGCTCAACATCGCGTCCACGCGCGCGGGCATCAACATGGACGCCGTGCTGCTCTCCGCCGAGACCATCCTCGAGTGCGCGCGCCGCACGGCAGACATCGACTGCTACGGCGCGGCCAAGTTCGTGGTCTTTGCCAACATGGTTGAGGACTCGCCGTTCATGGCGGGCGCCGTCCACGGCTCCGGCGAGGCCGACGCGGTCATCAACGTGGGCGTCTCCGGCCCGGGCGTCATGGCCGCGGCGCTCTCCGAGCTGCCCGAGTCCGCGAGCCTCATGGACGTGGCCGAGAAGATCAAGCAGACCGCCTTCAAGATCACGCGCGCCGGCGAGCTCATGAGCCGCGAGGCGAGCCGCCGTCTGGGCGTCGAGAAGGGCATCGTGGACCTGTCGCTCGCGCCGACGCCGGCGGCCGGCGACTCCGTGGCCAAGATCCTGGAGATCATCGGCGTGGGCGAGTGCGGCGGCCCCGGCACTACCTGCGCGCTCGCGCTCTTGAACGACGCCGTCAAGAAGGGCGGCGTCATGGCCAGCTCCTCCGTGGGCGGCCTGTCCGGCGCGTTCATCCCCGTGTCCGAGGACGCCGGCATGATCCGCGCGGCCGTGGACGGCGCGCTCTCCCTGGAGAAGCTCGAGGCCATGACCTGCGTCTGCTCCGTGGGCCTGGACATGATCGCCGTGCCCGGGGACACCTCGGTGGAGACCATCGCCGGCATCATCGCCGACGAGATGGCCATCGGCGTCATCAACACCAAGACCACGGCCGTGCGCCTCATCCCGGCCATCGGCCGCAAGGAGGGAGACATGCTCGAGTTTGGCGGCCTGTTCGGTTCCGCTCCGGTCATGCCCGTCAACCGCTTCGCCGGCAGCGTGTTCGCGCACCGCGGCGGCCGCTTCCCCGCCCCGCTCAACAGCCTCAAGAACTAGCGAGAAGAACCGCGCGGCCAGGTGCTCCTCCGGCCGCGCGGTTTTTCTCGCCGCGCGGGTTTTGCGGCTGCGCGGTTCTTCTCGCCGCGCGGGTTTTGCGGCCTAGCCCAGGAAGCGCACCTCGGGCTCAAGGCGCACGCCGAACTGGCGCTCGACCTCGTCCTGCACGTGCTCGATCACCGCGTGGACGTCGGCCGACGTGGCCCCGCCGAGGTTCACCACAAACCCGGCGTGCTTCCTCGAGACGGCGGCGCCCCCGACCTGGTAGCCCATGAGGCCGGCGTCCATGATGAGCTTGCCCGCGAAGTGGCCCTCGGGCCGCTTGAACGTGGACCCAGCGCTCGGGAGCTCGAGCGGCTGCTTCTCCTCGCGCCTGCGCATGAGGTCGTCCATCGTGGCGCGGATCTTCTCGGGGTCGCCCTTCTCGAGGGCAAACGTGGCCGAGAGCACGACAAGGCCCTCGGACGCCACACGACTGCGACGGTAGCCCAGCTCGAGCTCATCGACGCCAAGCGTGTCGATCGAGCCGTCCGGGCTCACCACGCGCACGCTCTTGAGCACGTCCGCGACGCACCCGCCGTAGGCACCCGCGTTCATGAAGCACGCGCCGCCCACCGAGCCCGGGATCCCGCAGGCAAACTCCAGTCCGGAGAGGCCCAGCTCGCAGGCCATCTCGGAGGCCTCGCGCAGGTCGACGCCCGCCTCGCACGTCATCTCGGCGCCGTCCACCGTGACGCCCACCAGGCCGTCGGCCACCGCAACGATCACCCCGCGGTAGCCCTCGTCGGAGACGAGCAGGTCGGAGCCGCGGCCCAGGACAAAGCGCTCGACGCCGTCCTCGTCGCAGGCGCGCAGCACGTCGCGCACCTCGCCCGCGTCCTCGGGAATCACGTAGAGGTCGGCAGGCCCGCCCACGCGAAAGGTGGTGTGCTCGCTCATCGGCTCGGACTCGAGCACGTTCTGCTCGCCCACGATGGCGCGCAGGCGCCACGCAAGGGGCTCTCGGGCGCTCTCGCTCTCGGACATGTCTTCCTTTCCTCGGACGTCAGCTCGTCACAGTATACCAGCGCGCACCGCCCCGATACGTGCTACACTCGCGCTGTCAGTTTCAGGGCGGGGTGAAAGTCCCCACTGGCGGTGACGGGAGGCGCGCGGCGCCGGGCCCGAAGTCCGCGACCCGCTAAAAAGGCGGCTGACCCGGTGAGACTCCGGGACCAACGGTTACAGTCCGGATGGAAGAAACGGAGGCCGTCATGGCTACTTCCACGCACGCTACGCACAGCTCGCACGACACCCACTCCACCACCGTGGGCGGGGCCTGGTCTACGCGGCGCATCGCCATCACCGCGCTGTTCTGCGCCCTGGCGTTCGTCCTCACCTTCGTGGAGATCCCCATCTTCCCGCCCGCGCCGTGGCTCATGTACGACCCGTCCGGCATCGTCGCCTTCGTCGCCGCGCTCGCCTTCGGCCCGAGCACCGGCGCCGTGGTCGCCGTGCTCCCGTGGGTGCTCAAGACGCTCTTCTCGTTCAACCCCTACGGTCACGTCATGGCAATTCTCGCCGGCCTCACGCTCGTGCTGCCCGCCGCCCTCATCGCGCGCCGCGTGAGCGGGCCGCGCGGCCTGGCGCTCGGGATGCTCGTCGGCGCCGCGGCGTCCGTCGTCGCCTGCGTGTTCGGCAACATCGTCATCACGCCGCTCTACACCGCCGTCTCCACGGCCGACGTCATCGCGATGATCGTGCCCATCCTGCTGCCGTTCAACCTCATCAAGGTCGTCATCAACTGCGTGGTGACCGCGCTCGTGCAGAAGCCCGTCTCTCAGGCCCTCTCCGCGTAGGCGCCGCATGGGCCAGCCTGGCGAGAAGAACCCGGCGGCCGCGGGCGCGCCGGTGCGGCTCGAGCACGTCACCCTCGTCTACGACGGCGGCGTGCGCGCGCTCGACGACGTCTCCCTCACGGTGGCGCGCGGCGAGCGCGTGTGCGTGCTCGGGGCGAACGGCTCCGGCAAGTCCACGCTCGCCTCGGTGATCTGCGGCCTCATCGCCCCTGACGCCGGGGAGGTCGAGCTCGTGGGCGAGCGCGCGTGCGCCGACGGCACCCCCGACCTCGAGGCATACCGTCGCGCGCGGCGGCGCCTCGGCCTCGTGTTCCAGAACCCCGACGACCAGATCGTCACGAGCGTGGTGGCCGACGACGTGGCCTTCGGCCCGGAGAACCTCGGCCTGCCGCGCGAGGAGATCGCCGCGCGCGTGGCCCGCGAGCTGCATCGCGTTGCCCTCGACGACTACGCGCGGGCGGACCCCACGCGCCTCTCGGGCGGACAGAAGCAGCGCGTGGCCATCGCCGGGGCGCTCGCCATGGAACCCGCGGTGCTCGTGCTCGACGAGCCGGGCTCGCTGCTCGACGTGCGCGGGCGTGCCGCCATTCTGCGCGTGATGGGCAGGCTCGCCGCGGCAGGCACCACGCTCGTCCACGTGACCCACTTCATGGAGGAGGCCCTCGAGGCCGACCGCGTCGTCGTGCTCGACCACGGCCGCGTCGCGCTCGAGGGCACGCCGGGGGAGGTCTTCTCACACGGGCCGGAGCTCGCCGAGCTCGGCCTTGAGGTGCCGTTCGCCGCGCGCCTCTCGCAGCGCCTGGGCCTGCCCTGGACCTGCGACGAGTCCACCCTCCTCCGTGAGCTGGGACCGTGCCCCGGTTCGCGCGAGCCTTCCATGCCATCCGGATCTGACATCAAAAATGGGCGCGAGCCGCAGCCTGGCCCCGTCTTGCGGGTCGAGCACGCGTCCTTCTCGTATGACGGTCGGTCGCACGCGCTTGAGGAGGTCTCGTTTGAGGTTGCGCGCGGCACGTCCACGGCGATCGTCGGGCAGACGGGATCTGGCAAGTCCACGCTGCTGCGCCTGCTCTGCGGCCTGGAGACCCCCGACGAGGGGCGCGTCCTCGCGTGCGGAAACGACACCTCGACGCGCCGCGGGCGCAGGGCCGCGCGGCACGCCGTGGGATACGTGATGCAGCACCCCGAGCGCCAGCTCTTTGCCGAGAGCGTCGAGAAGGACGTGGCGTTCGGCCCGCGCAACCTCGGACTCTCTGCCGAGGAGGTGGACCGGCGTGTGGGTCGCGCCCTCGACATCGTCGGCCTCGCCGAGAAGCGCCACGCCTCCCCCTTCAAGCTCTCCGGCGGCCAGAGGCGCCTCTGCGCGCTCGCGGGCGTGCTCGCCATGCAGCCCGAGGTCCTCATCCTCGACGAGCCCACCGCGGGCCTCGACCCGCGCGGGCGCGCCATGCTGAGGGGCGTGCTCGCCCGCCTGCGCGAGCGCGGCGTCACGCTCGTCCAGGTCACGCACTCGATGGAGGACGCTGCGCGCGCCGACCGCGTGATCGCGCTCGACCAGGCGCGGCTCGTCTGCACCGGGACGCCGCACGAGGTCTTCGCCCGAGAGAACGAGCGGCGACTCGCGCAGAGCGGTCTTGGCATACCGCGCTCGCTACGCGTCGCGCGAGAGCTGGAGCGCCGCGGCTGGTCCTCCCTCGGCGACCCCCTCACCACCGACGAACTCGTCGCCGCGATACGAGGAGGGGTGGATGGCGCTCAGGCTTAGCATCGGGCAGTACTTCGCCGCAAGCTCCCCCATCCACCGTCTCGACGCGCGCGTCAAGCTGGTGTGCGCGCTCGTCGTCCTGGTGGCGGTCTTCTGCATCTCCAACCCCGCCCAGCTCGCGCTCGGCGTTCTTCTCGCCGTCGCGCTCCCGGCGCTCGCGTGCATCCCCGCGGGACGCGTCTTTGCGTCGGTGCGCCCGCTCGTGGTGTTTCTCGCCGTGCTCTCGCTCTTCAACCTCGTCTTCGTGCGCACCGGAGAGCCGCTCGCCACCCTCGGGCCCGTCACCGTCACCACGGGCGGGGCGTGGGCGGCCGTGCTCTACGCCATCCGCTTTGCCGTGGCGCTCGTAGTGGGTTCGCTCATCCTGCTCACCACCACGCCCACGCAGCTCTCCGACGCCTTCGACCGCATGCTCTCCCCGCTCTCGCGCGTCGGCCTGCCCGGCCACGAGATCGCGATGGTCTTCTCGCTCATGATGCGCTTCGTTCCCACCCTGGCCGACGAGGCCTCGGCCATCATGGACGCGCAGTCCCTGCGCGGCGGCGCCTTCGACGAGGGCGGCCCCGTCCGGCGCGTGCGCTCGATCGTGCCCGTGGTGGTGGCGCTGCTCGCAAGCGGCCTGCGCCACGCCGACGGCCTCTCCCGCGCGCTCGACGCCCGCTGCTACGAGGGCGGCGTCGGGCGCACCCACCTCCACGAGCCGCGACTGGGCCGGCGCGAGGCCGTGGCGGTGGTGGCTACCGCGGCTTTTGTGGTCCTTCTCGCCGTGCTTGGAGCATTCTTCTAGGCCGCCGCCCCACCGGAAGACGAGACAGAGGGACTGTCCTCTCGCATCACCGTCCATACCCCTCGAGCGGGGCTTCGTACGCCAGGCTCACGGTCGTCCCAACACGGACCTCCGTCCCGGGGTCGAGAGACATGCTCGTAACGCGCGGCTGGTTGACCATGGGCTTGTCAGGCACCCCCTGGTAGCTGGTAAAGGCCGGGTCGGGAACAAGCCCCGCGTCCTCAAGCGCGCGCGTTGCGTCAATGGGCGACATGTCATAGACGCTGGGCACCTCGGTGTCGCTTGTGACCGTGAGGTAGACGGTCGCGCCCTCGTAGAGGCTGTCCGGCAGCCGCGGGTCCCCGTCGGAGAGCGCCTCTGTGATGAGGCAGCGCTCGTCGTCCACGTCTCCCTCACGCGTGACTCGAACCTCAGCGACGCCGCCCTCCCGATAGCCTGCCACGACGTCGTCAAGGCTCACGATGCCGAGGGTGTGGGAGATGGCGGTCAGCTCACCGGGCGCAGCCTCCGCGGGGCCCGCCTGCTTGCCCGGCCACCACGCGGCGACGGCCAGGAGGATGAGGAGAATCGCAACCGACACGATTGCGAGGGTCCCACGGCGGCGCGCCTGACCGCGCGGGCGCTCCGGAGCGCCCTTCTCGCCTGATGCGAGAAGCCCCACGAGCTCGCCGCGTGAGTGAATGCCCAGCAGCCGGTAGCCGTTCGCGCGGGCCGAGCTGACCGTGCCCGGGGCAATCCCGAGCTCCCGGGCTATCTCCGCGGAGCTGTTCCCGGCAGCAACGAGCGCAAGGACGGATGCCTGCGTCTCGCTGAGTCCGCGGGCACGAAGCGTCTCTCGCCCCACGGGCCCGACCGAGGGGGAGGCCGCGGGGGCTCCGCACTTCTCGATGAGCTCGGAGGCGCCGGAGAGGCCCAGCTTGCGATAGGCGTTCTGGCGCAGGCTCCCCACGGTCGAGGGGCTGATGCCCATGAGCGGCGCCGCCGCCTCCGCGGTCATGCCGGCCAGGACGGATCGAGCGGCAAGACGCTCGCGCTCGGTAAGGCCACGCTCGGCAAAGAACCGCTCTGCCTCGGGTGACGCCTTGGGGATGCGCTCCTCTGCCATGCGTGCCTCCCTTCCCCGCCGTGCCTCGAGTATAGGGCGTGAGACGCCCCCGCCCGTGGCAACGCGCATATGAACCTCGTTTGCCATGCGCCCTACGGACACGGGAGGCGGGCGATGACACGCGCCAGCCCCGCGAGCGGTAGCATTTTGCCGTAGAATGGTGGGACTAGTCGGCTTCCTCGGTATCTCAGGAGGTAACAGCGCATGGTCTCTCGCATCTATGTGGAGAAGAAGCCTGGATTTGACGGAGAGGCCAAGGGCCTCGAGCGCGAGCTCAAGACGCTCCTTGGCATCGACGCCCTCACCAACCTGAGAATCATCAACCGCTACGACGCGGAGGGGCTCACGCCCGAGCTCTTCGAGCGCTGCGTGCCCACGGTCTTCTCGGAACCGCAGACCGACGTGGCCACCACCGAGATGCCCGAGGTCGCCGCAGGCGCCGCGGTCTTTGCCGTCGAGTTCCTCCCCGGCCAGTTTGACCAGCGCGCCGACTCCGCGAGCGAGTGCATCCAGCTCATCTCCCAGGGAGAGCGCCCCGTCGTGCGCTCCGCGAAGGTCTACGTGCTCGAGGGCAGCCTCAGCGACGAGGACGTCGCCGCGGTCAAGCACTACGTGATCAACCCGGTCGAGGCGCGCGAGGCCTCCCTCGAGCCGCGCGCCACGCTGCGCCAGGACTACCCCGAGCCGGCGGACGTCGAGGTGCTCGACGGCTTCCTCACGCTCGACGCCGCCCAGCTCCAGGCCTTCATCGACGAGCGCGGCCTGGCCATGGACCTCGCGGACATCACCTTCTGCCAGAGCTACTTCGCCGGCGAGGGCCGCGTCCCCACGATCACCGAGATCCGCATGATCGACACCTACTGGTCCGACCACTGCCGCCACACCACCTTCGGCACGGCCCTCGAGCACCTGCAGTTTGACGACAAGGTCGTGGCGGCCGCCTTCGACCGCTACATGGAGATGCGCCACGAGCTCGGCCGGGACAACAAGCCCATCTGCCTCATGGACATGGGCACCATCGGCGCCAAGTACCTCAAGTCGACCGGCCAGCTCAAGAACCTCGACGAGTCCGAGGAGATCAACGCCTGCACCGTCAAGGTCAAGGTGGACGTCAACGGCGAGGACCAGGACTGGCTGTTCCTCTTCAAGAACGAGACCCACAACCACCCCACCGAGATCGAGCCCTTCGGCGGCGCGGCCACCTGCATCGGCGGCGCCATTCGCGACCCGCTCTCCGGCCGCAGCTACGTCTACCAGGCCATGCGCGTGACCGGCGCGGCCGACCCCACGGTCCCCGTGTCCGAGACCATGGCCGGCAAGCTCCCGCAGCGCAAGCTCGTCACCACCGCCGCCGCCGGCTACTCCAGCTACGGCAACCAGATCGGCCTGGCAACCGGCCAGGTCAGCGAGCTCTACCACCCCGGCTACGTGGCCAAGCGCATGGAGATCGGGGCCGTCGTGGGCGCCACGCCGGCCAGCCACGTGCGCCGCGAGTGCCCCGCCCCCGGCGACGTGATCGTGCTTCTCGGCGGCCGCACCGGCCGTGACGGCATCGGCGGCGCCACGGGCTCCTCCAAGGCCCACAACGTCGAGTCCCTCGAGAAGGACGGCGCGGAGGTCCAGAAGGGCAACGCCCCCATCGAGCGCAAGCTCCAGCGCCTCTTCCGCCGCGAGGACGCGTGCCGGCTCATCAAGCGCTGCAACGACTTCGGCGCCGGCGGCGTCTCGGTGGCCATCGGCGAGCTGGCAGACGGCCTGGACATCAACCTCGACCTCGTGCCCAAGAAGTACGAGGGCCTAGACGGCACCGAGCTCGCCATCTCCGAGAGCCAGGAGCGCATGGCCGTGGCCCTGGCCCCCGAGGACGTCGACGAGTTCCTGCGCTACGCCCACGATGAGAACCTCGAGGCCACGCCCGTCGCCACCGTCACCGAGGAGCCCCGCCTGCGCATGCACTGGCGCGGAGCCACGATCGTCGACGTGAGCCGCGAGTTCCTCGCGTCCAACGGCGCGCCCAAGTCGCAGTCCGTGCGCGTCGAGGCCCCCGCGGAGTTCGAGCACACCTGGCCCGGCTCCACAGTCGGTGAGAAGTTCCGCGCGCTCGTGACCGACCTCAACGTGGCCTCCAACAAGGGCCTCTCCGAGCGCTTCGACTCCACGATCGGCGCCGCCACCGTCCTCATGCCCTTCGGCGGCCGCACGCAGCTCACGCCTGCGATGGCCATGGTCGCCAAGCTCCCCGTCGACGGCGAGACCACCACGTGCTCGGGCATGGCCTGGGGCTTCAACCCCTACCTCATGAGCGCCAACTGCTACACGGGCGCCTACCTCTCGGTCGTCGAGTCCGTCGCGCGCATGGTGGCGGCCGGCTTTGCGCACGAGGACCTCTACCTCACGTTCCAGGAGTACTTCGAGCGCCTGCGCGACGTCCCCAGCCGCTGGGGCAAGCCCACCGCCGCCCTTCTCGGCGCCCTCATGGCGCAGGTCGACCTGGGCATCGGCTCCATCGGCGGCAAGGACTCCATGTCCGGCAGCTTCGAGGACCTGGACGTGCCGCCCACGCTCGTCTCGTTCGCCACGGGCCTGGGCCACGTCGACCGCGTGACGTCGCCCGAGTTCAAGGGCGCCGGGCACCGCGTGCTCGTGGTCGTCCCGGACTACGCCGAGGACGGCCTCACGCCTCAGGCAGACGCCCTTCTCGCCGCGTTTGACCTGGTCGAGGGGCTGGTTGGCCGCGGCGACGCCCTGGCCGTCTCCACGCCCGGCTACGGCGGTGCCGCCGAGGCCGCGTTCAAGATGTGCGTGGGCAACCAGCTGGGCCTCGAGGTCGCGCCGGCGTTTGGCTCCGACGCCCTCTTCTGCCCCTCCTACGGCAGCTTCCTCGTGGAGCTCTCCGACGACGCCACGCTGCCCGAGCCGCCCGAGGGCGTGACCCTCTCGCTCTTTGGCACCACGACCGCCAGCTACGAGCTCACCGTCTCCGGCGAGAAGATCGACCTCTCCGAGCTCCAGGAGGCCTGGGAGGGCGCCATCGAGAGCGTGTTCCCCTACCGCGCCGACGGCGAGAGCGTTGAGCCCATCTCCTTCGACCCCGAGCTCGCCCGCGCCGCCCGTCCGGCTCCCGCCGTCCGCGTGGCGCGCCCGCGCGTGGTCATCCCCGTCTTCCCGGGCACCAACTGCGAGTACGACACCGCGCACGCCTTCGAGCGCGCCGGTGCCGTGGCGGACGTCTTCGTCATCAACAACCTCACGCCCGAGGCCGTGGCCGAGAGCACCCACGAGCTCACGCGGCGCATCCGCGAGAGCCAGATCGTCATGATCCCCGGCGGCTTCTCCGGCGGCGACGAGCCCGACGGCTCCGCCAAGTTCATCACCGCGTTCTTCCGCGCGCCCGAGGTCACCGACGCCGTGCGCGAGCTCCTGCAGTCCCGCGACGGCCTCATGCTCGGCATCTGCAACGGCTTCCAGGCGCTCGTGAAGCTGGGCCTCGTGCCCTACGGCGACATCCGCCCGATGGACGACACCTGCCCCACCCTCACCTTCAACACCATCGGTCGCCACCAGAGCCGTCTCGTGCGCACGCGCGTTGCCTCGACGCTCTCCCCGTGGCTCTCCAAGTGCGAGGTCGGCGACGTCCACAACATCGCGATCTCCCACGGCGAGGGCCGCTTCGTGGCCTCGCCCGAGCTCCTCGATAAGCTCGTGGCAGCCGGCCAGGTGGCCACGCAGTACGTGGATGAGAGCGGCGTCCCGGGCATGTCGCTCGACGTCAACCCCAACGGGTCGGTGCTCGCCATCGAGGGCATCACCTCGCCGGACGGTCGCGTCCTCGGCAAGATGGGCCACACCGAGCGCTCCGGCGCCGGGCTCTACAAGAACGTGCCGGGCAACGCGTACCAGCCCCTGATTGAAGGCGGCGTGGCGTACTTCACGGCATAAGTTCGCACGCACGGCTGGCCGCCCGCCCTTCTCCCCAGCTCATTGGGCTTCGCCCAAAAGTCGCTGGGCGAGAAGGGCGGGCGGCCTGTTGCTGTGCGTCATCTGCAAAGCACCAACACGCCGCCGGAGGATCTAGACGTGATTGCTGAAGAGGAAAACGCACCTGCAAAGAAGCCGTTTCTGGCCACCACGCCGGGCGTGGTTCTCGCCTGCCTGGCGGCGTGCTTTCTGTGGGGGTCGGCGTTCCCGTGCGTGAAGATCGGCTACGAGCTGTTTGCCGTCGACGCTGCGGACGTGCCGTCCATCCTGGCGTTTGCGGGGGTGCGCTTCACGCTGGCCGGGCTCATGGTGGTGGTCGGCATGAGCGTGGCGCGGCGGCGCGCCTTCGTACCCGAACGGCGCGACCTGCCGGCCATCGGGGTGCTGTCGCTCTTCCAGACGGTGCTGCAGTACGTGCTCTTCTACGTGGGCCTCGCCAACTGCGCGGGCGTCACGAGCTCCATCCTCGAGGCGAGCAACTCCTTTCTCTGCGTGCTGCTGGCGGCGCTCGTCTTTCGCTTCGAGCGGCTCACGCCGCGCAAGCTGCTCGGCTGCGCGGTCGGCTTTGCCGGCGTGGTGCTCGTCAACGTGACCGGCGAGTCCGGCGGGCTCTCGTTCACGCTTGCCGGCGAGGGCATGGTGCTCGCCTCGACCGTGGCCGCCGCCACGTCGAGCAACCTCGCCAAGCGCTTCTCGTCCAGCCACGACCCGGTGCTGCTGTCCGGCTGGCAGTTCGTGGTCGGAGGCGTGGTCATGATGGCGGTGGGTTTCGCCGCAGGCGGGCACGTGGCGCCTGCCGACGCCGCCGACCCGCTGCCCGCACTCGCGCTTCTCGGCTACCTGGGCTTCATCTCAGCGGCCGCCTACTCACTGTGGTCGCTCGCGCTGGCCGCGAACCCGGTCTCGCGCGTGGCGGTCTTCGGCTTCATGAACCCGGTCTTTGGCGTGCTGCTCTCCGCGGTCCTTCTCGGCGAGACGAACGTGGTGAGCCCCGTGGTTGCCGTTGCCGCGCTTGCGCTGGTGAGCGTGGGCATCGTGGTGGTGAACCGGCCCGAGGCGGCCGTCGGAAGTGCCCGACGCGAGGCGTGACTTTGGTTGTCAGTGCTTTTTGCCCGGTCGTCCGAGTAGCTCCTCGAAAAGGCCTCGCAAAGCCGCAGGTCAGAAAATGGCACCTGAGAGATAGTACTTAGGCTCCCCTCGCAAAACCGCAGACAACCCCGCCCAACGGCCCCGAGACGCTCGTCGCCGAACGCGCAGCGGGCCCCAGCGCCGGCGCGCCTACGATAGGGGCGTCGACAACGGAGGGAGCAGCCATGGGACGACCCGCCAAGACCCTCACACGCGTGGTCCTTCTCGCCCTGTGCGTCGCGCTTGCCGGGTGCGCGCCGTCCTCGCTCAGCCTCACGGCGACGGAGCTCACCGCGCACGAGGGCCTTGCGGCGGACGACTCCCCCATCTACGACACGCTCACCGACCCCACGGCGGAGGCCGCCGTCTACGACTTCTCCGCACGGCTCTTCCGGGAGTGCGTGCGGCAGGACTCGGGAGGCAACGTGTTCGTCTCCCCGCTCTCGGTGCTCTACGCGCTCGCGCTCGCGGAGAACGGCGCCGCGGGACAGACGCTTGCGCAGCTCGAGGCGGCCACGGGGATGAGCGCGGGGCAGCTCACGGACTACCTCAACGCCTACGCGCGGCGCACGGCGGGAGAGGACGTCTTCGACGCGGGCGTGAGCGGGGACGCCCTCGAGCTCTCCCTGGCAAACTCCGTCTGGCTGCGCGACTCCGAGGGTCTTGTCGTGGGTGACGAGTTCCTCGCGGCGTGCGGGGAGCGGCTCGGCGCTCAGGCATACCGCGCCGCCTTTGACCAGTCCACGGTCGACGACGTCAACGCATGGGTGAGCGAGCGCACGCACGGGATGATCCCGGAGCTGCTAAGCCAGATCCCCGCGAGCGCGCAGCTCTACCTCATCAACGCGCTCGCCTTCGAGGGGACCTGGGAGGAGCCCTACGACGAGGAGGGCAGCATCGAGCCCGACGTCTTCACCACGGAGGAAGGCGTCGAGCAGGATGTGCGGATGATGCGCTCGCACGAGCAGAGCTACCTGGAGAACGACCTGGCCACGGGCTTTGTCAAGCCGTACGAGAACTACAACTACGCCTTCGTGGGGATCCTTCCCAACGAAGGCGTCACGGTCGGCGAGCTCCTGGAGTCCCTCGACGGGACGGCGCTGCGCGAGTTGCTCACGCCCGTCGAGTACGCCTCGGTGGACGCGGGGCTACCGATGTTCACGACCACCTACCAGACCGAGCTCACCGACGCCCTGCGCGCGCTCGGCATAGACGATGCCTTCGATGGGCAGGCCGCGGACTTCTCGCCCATGGGCGAGTCGGAGGACGGGCCGCTCTACGTTGGCCAGGTGATTCACAAGACCTACGTCGACGTGAACGAGGAGGGCACGCGCGCCGCGGCAGTCACCTCGGTCGGGATGGACGGCGCCTCCGGCACCCCCGACAATCCCGTGGTCAACGAGGTCATTCTCGACCGGCCGTTCGTTTACCTGATCGTGGACCAGCAGACCATGACGCCCGTCTTCATGGGAGTGGCCGAGTCAATCGGCTAGCCCTTCGGCCGTCGGTGCGTGAGGTGCCAGCCGCCGCAGTACGGGCACTCGTAGACAAAGATCTTTGGCGCGTCCTTGCGGCGCGAGCTCTTCTCGGCGGCCTTTGCCGCCTCCACACGCGTCTCGTAGCGCCTCTTGCGCCCGCACGCCCTGAACTCCGCCGGATCCTCGCCGGCCCTTGGCTGCGCCCTCATGACTCGCCTCCCCCGTCGCGCGGGCGTAACGCCCCCCTGCATGGCCCGCCTCAGGATACGCCAAAATGAGGGGAACAATTTGCCCTCCTCGCGCATGTTATGGGCAGGGAGGTGATGCGCAAGTGACTGGCCAGACCAACGGATCAAGCCCGCACAAGCGTGGCGAGAAGTTCATGCGGTATGCGATGGGCGCGCACGGAGGGTCCGTCTACCTCGCGGCGCTCGCGCAGACCCGCTCGGAGCACGACGCGCAAGACGTTGCGCAGGACGTGTTCTGCAGGCTACTTACCGACGAGACCGCCTTCACCGGCGACGAGCACCTGCGCGCCTGGCTGCTGCGCGTGACGGTGAACCGGTGCCGCGAGCTTCACCGGATGCCGTGGCGACGCCGCGTGGACGCGCTCTACGACGCCTACGCGGCACCCTCGGATCAGGGCGCGGTCAACGAGCAGATCTGGCGGGCCTTCGACCTCGTCGCGGTCTGCGCGGCCGAGGAGTTTGCGCAGAGGATGGCGGGCGTTGAGCTCACGCTCTCTGCGAGCCTCGCGAACGGGAGCGCGCAGACGCGGCGCTATCGCTTTGACCCCGTGGAAGACGCGAGGGAGCGCTACGCAGCCTACCTCGGCCAGATCACCGACCTCGAGCTCCAGCGCGAGGTCGAGGGCACCGACACGAGCGCGCAGGTCCAGGAGCTCATGGGCAACCCGCCAAGCCTCTACCTCGTTACGGAGCTGGACGGGTAGGCACGCGGCCGTATAGCTCTGCACGATGTCGAGCACCTGGCGCGTACCGAGGTCGTCCGGGATGCGCGCCATCACCTTGGTGACCTTGCCCAGCTGCTCGAGCCGGCGCTCGTTCTCCACATGGCCGGCCACGACGTAGCGGCGCAGCACGTCCGTGGCCCAACGGCGAAACTCCACGCCGCGCCGCGACTTCACGCGATAGCCGACGGAAAGAATCATGTCGAGGCTGTAGTGTTCGACCTGCCGAACAACCTCACGGTCGCCCTCGAGTCGAACTGTCGCAAATTTTGCGACAACTCGACTCTCGCTTCCCGCAAGCTCCTCGCGCAGCGCATTCGCGACGTGCTTGCCAATCGTCTTAACGTCGCGGCCATAAAGCGCGGCCAGCTGGTTGCGGTTAAGCCAAATCTCCTCACCCTCGGGGTCAATTCTTACTGGTAGCGTAACCTCCCCGTCTGCCGACTCAAAACAGGACAATGCCCTTCTCCGTGCTCATGTGCGCCTCCTATCCATCGGACTTCTCGATAGAACGAATGTACGCCTATGACCGGACAATAATTAGGCAGCAAGAAGGCGGCCCGCCTCCAACGGCGGACCGCCAATGATACGGAAGGGACTGTTCCCTTTGTCTCCTACGCGCGAGCGACTCCGGACTTGCGGGCCGCCTCGGCCACGGCAGCAGCCACGGCAGGCGCCACGCGCTCGTCAAAGGCGCCGGGGATGATGTACTCGGCGCAGCGCTTGTCGTCGTCCACCAGGCCGGCGATGGCGTAGGCGGCGGCCTCCATCATCTCGTCGTTGATGTCGGAGGCGTGCACGTCCAGGGCGCCGCGGAAGATGCCCGGGAAGGCCAGGACGTTGTTGATCTGGTTGGGGAAGTCGGAGCGGCCCGTGGCGGCCACGGCGGCGCCGGCCGCCAGCGCCTCGTCCGGCATGATCTCCGGCACGGGGTTGGCGCAGGCAAAGATGATCGGGTCGGCGGCCATCGTGCGCACCATGTCGGCCGTGAGCACGCCCGGCGCGGACACGCCCACAAAGACGTCGGCGCCGGCCACGGCGTCGGCCAGGGTGCCCTTCACGCCCTCGCGGTTGGTCCACGTGGCGATCTCGGCCTTCTCGGGGTTGAGGCCCTCGCGGCCCTCGTAGATGGCGCCCGTGCGGTCGCAGATGATGACGTCGCGCACGCCCATGCGCTGCATCAGCTTGGCGATGGAGATGCCCGCGGCGCCGGCGCCGGAGAAGACCACGCGCACGTCCGCCAGCTCGCGGCCGGTGAGGCGGCACGCGTTGATGAGCGCGGCGCAGGTCACGACGGCCGTACCGTGCTGGTCGTCGTGGAAGACGGGGATGTCGCAGACCTCCTTGAGGCGGCGCTCGATCTCAAAGCAGCGCGGCGCGGAGATGTCCTCGAGGTTGATGCCGCCAAAGCTGCCGGCCAGCAGCTCCACGGTGCGCACGATCTCGTCCACGTCGTTGGAGCGGATGCACAGCGGGAAGGCGTCCACGTCCGCGAAGGTCTTGAACAGGGCGCACTTGCCCTCCATGACCGGCATGCCCGCCTCGGGACCGATGTTGCCCAGGCCCAGCACCGCGCTGCCGTCCGTGACCACGGCCACCAGGTTGCCGCGGCGCGTGTACTTGTAGGAGTCCTCCACGTTATCGCGGATCTTGAGGCACGGCTCGGCGACGCCCGGCGTGTAGGCCACGGCCAGCTCCTCGGGCGTGGTGATCGGCGCGCGGCTGATCACCTCGATCTTTCCGCCCCACTCCTCGTGCTTGTCCAGCGCGTACTGCTTGGCGTCCTCGGCCATGTGTGCTCCCATCTCACGGACCGGCCACCGCCGGCCAGAACTCACGACAAGCACCAGTCTAGCCGCGGGAGGCGCACGCGCGCCCACAATTTCGACGTTTGACACGCAGGCGAGAAGAACGCCAACCCGCGCGCCCCCGCCTACCCCAGTGCGATCGCGCCGAGCCAGCCCCACCGCGGCTCGGACATCACCCCGTACGCGCTCGCCCACAGCTCGAGCGGAGCCGTCCGCACCCGTCCGCCGGCGCACTCCATCACCTGGCCGTCCCCCACGTAGAGGCCCACGTGGCCGTGAGCCCAGCCGGCCGTGTCGTAGGGGTGGCGTCCCACGGCCACGATCATCCCCACGAGCAGCTCGCGCGCGTCCGTGAGGTGGCAGAACCCGTCATAGAGCTCCCGCGCCGTGCCGACCACGTAGGGAGCCCCCGCACTCGCCAGCACGTTCTCGACCCACGTCGCGCACTGGTCCTCGCAGGTCGCGGGCGTGGCGTGCGCGCACTCGACCGCGCGCCGCTGCCGCGCGCCCGCGTCCATGAGCGCCTGCGGCTCGTGGCCCGCCGGCACCTCTCGCCAGGCGGGCTGCCCGTGGACGGTCGTCGCGCCGTCCTCGGCGAGAAGCCCGCGCGCGGCGAGCGACGCAAGCAGGCGCTCGCGCATGTGGTCCTTCTCGCCCAAGCGTCCTCCCGGGGTAGCGCGACAGCCTCGTGCCCAGTCTACCAGCGACCCCCCGTGATGGCCCTCGTGCCCCGCCCCGGAGCCGTCGGACGCACCCGTACCCTCCGCGACCGAGCGCGGGGTGACGCGGCCCGTGCCCGCCCGCCGTCAACCGGAAAGATTTGGGGTTGTTCGCACGGCGAGAAGAACCGCGCCCCCAGGTCGTATACTGTTCAATGGCCTAAGGAGCAGCCCGACGCGCCTGCGCGGGAGCCAGCAGAAAGGACCCTCATGAGCGAGAAGATCGCACCCCAGGACACCTGCGTGCTCGTGACCGGCGGCGCCGGTTTCATCGGCAGCCACACCGTCGTCGAGCTCCTCAAGGGCGGCTACCAGGTCGTCATCGTGGACGACCTCTCCAACGCCTCGCCCAAGGTGTGCGAGCGCATCAAGACCATCGTGGGCGAGAGCGCCGCGGGCAACCTCGCCTTCTACGAGGCCGACGTCAACGACCGCGCGGCCCTCACCAAGATCTTCGACACCCACCGCATCGACCGCGTGATCCACTTCGCCGGCTTCAAGGCCGTCGGCGAGTCCGTCACCAAGCCGATCGAGTACTACTCCAACAACATCGGCAACACGCTCACCCTGGTGGACGTCATGCGCGAGCACGGCTGCAAGTCCATCATCTTCTCCAGCTCCGCGACCGTCTACGGGGACCCGGACTCTCTGCCGCTCACCGAGGAGAGCCCCAAGAAGCCGGCGACCAACCCCTACGGCTGGACCAAGTGGATGATCGAGCAGATCCTCACCGACCTCCACACCGCCGACCCCGAGTGGGACGTCGTGCTGCTGCGCTACTTCAACCCCATCGGCGCGCACCCCTCGGGCCTCATGGGCGAGGACCCCAAGGGCATCCCCAACAACCTCGTGCCCTACGTCGCGCAGACCGCCATCGGCAAGCGCGATGCCGTCCACGTCTTCGGCAACGACTACGACACCCCCGACGGCACCGGCGTGCGCGACTACATCCACGTCTGCGACCTCGCCTCGGGCCACGCGGCGGCGCTCGCCTGGATGAACGGGCGCACCGGCGTCGAGGTCTTCAACCTCGGCACGGGCAAGGGCACCTCGGTGCTCGAGATCATCCGCGCGTTCTCCGCGGCGTGCGGCCACGAGGTCCCCTACGTCATCGAGCCGCGCCGCGCCGGCGACGTCACCGCCAACTACGCCGACTGCACCAAGGCCCGCGAGCTCATGGGCTGGGAGGCCAAGTTCGACATCGACGACATGTGCCGCGACTCCTGGAACTGGCAGTCCAACAACCCCAACGGCTACGAGGGCTAGCCGCCCCGGTCACCGGAAGCGAGAAGAACCATGGCACAGCCCTTCGTCGACTACCTCGCCAGCCGCCTGCCGCTCGTGGAGGACGCGCTCACGCGGGCCGCGGACGCCCCGCTCACGGACGGCGCCTGCGCGGGCGACCTGCGCGGCTTTCTCTACGAGCCGCTCGAGCGCTTCACGGCGGGCGGCGGCAAGCGGGTGCGGCCGGCGCTCTGCCTGCTTGGGGCCGAGGCCGTTGGCGGGAGGGCTGCCGACGCGCTCTCGTCCGCCGTGGCCGTGGAGCTCTTCCAGAGCGCCGCGCTCATCCACGACGACATCGCCGACGAGGGCGAGCTGCGCCGCGGCGAGCCGTGCCTTCACCGCACCGTCGGCGAGGGGCTGGCGATAAACGCCGGCGACCTGGCGCTCGTCCAGGTCTTCGAGGTGGTCCTCTCCGACGGCCGGCTCGACCCGGCGCGCCGCCTGCGCGTGCTGGAGGAGCTCGCGCGCATGGAGCGCCACACCCTCGAGGGGCAGGCGCTCGACCTGGGCTGGGTCCGCGAGGGGCGCTGGGACGTCACCTCGGACGACTACCTCTACATGGTCACGAGCAAGACGGCCTGGTACTCCGCCGCCATGCCGCTCTACCTGGGCGCGCTCGCCGCGGGCGGGGCGGAGGAGGCGGCGCGCGGCCTGCTCGACCTCGGGCTCGACGCGGGCGTGGCCTTCCAGCTCCAGGACGACCTGCTCAACCTCGTCGGCGACGCCGAGGCGCAGGGCAAGGACTTCCGCTCCGACATCACCGAGGGCAAGCGCACGCTCGCCGTGGTCTGGGCGCTCGAGCACCTGGGCGAGAAGGACCGCTCCGAGCTCGTGGGGCTTCTCGCGAGCGCCACGGCGGACCCCGCCGAGCTGGCGCGCGCCGTGGAGCTCATCGAGGCGGGCGGCGGCATCGAGCGGTGCCGGGCGCTCGGGCGCGAGCTGGCGGAGCGCGCGAAGGGGCGGGCCTGCGGGCTCGCCGAGGACGGGCTGGTCACGGCAGAGGCTCGCGACCTTCTCGTCTCTATGGCAGACTTCTTCGTGGAGCGAGCGGCGTGAGGGCACCAATGCCGCCGCGCACCCCACTGAACGCATAGGAGAGGACATGGACACGATCTGCGAGGGCGCCGTCGGCGCCGCCGTCGAGGACATTCAGGACAGGCTTGGCTCCGTGGGCTACGCCGTCGACGAGGCCGAGCGCGCCGAGAGCCGCTTCGGCCGCTCCACCGCGACGGCCGTCGCGCGCTTCCGGCTGGACCACGGCCTCTCGCTCGGCGACGCCGTGGACGCCGCCACGTGGTCGGCGCTCGTCGACGAGTGCTACCAGCTCGGCGACCGCACCCTCTACCTGCGCCTCCCCAACTTCCACGGCAACGACGTCCGCCAGCTCCAGGAGCGCCTCAACGTGCTCGGCTTCTCCTGCGGCGAGCCCGACGGCGTCTACGGCGTCCACACCGAGGCGGCCGTGAAGCTCTTCCAGGAGAGCATCGGCGCGCTCGCGGACGGCATGGCCTTCCCCGACACCTTCGACGCCATCGAGCGCCTGCGCCACGTCTGGGCCGGCAAGCCCGCCGCGGGCCCGCACCCCCAGGGCGCCATGGGCTTCGCCCGCGCCGCGAGCGTGCTCAACGACGCCGGCATCGCCATCACCGCAGACGACCCCATCTCGCGCAACGTGGCCGGCCGTATCTGGAACCTCGCCCACGCCACCGTCGACGACTGCGCGCTCGACCTCGTGGACTCCCCCGAGTCGACGCCCTCCGACGCGCGCGCCCTCATCGTGCTGTCCACCGAGCCCCTGCCCGAGAACGTGGCGCCCGACATGGGCAACGTCATGCTCGACGACATAGACACGCTGCCGATGCGCCTGCGCACGGCCATCCAGAGCTCGCCCGCCCGCCCGCGCGCGGTGCGCGTGGAGCTCCCGGTCGGCGCGTCGGCCTTCACGATCAGCGACGCCCAGACCTTCGCGGTCCTTCTGCTCGACGCCATCTGCGCCGCGTTCGACCGCCTGGAGCTGTAGGGGGCCGCACCGCGGCGAGCCCGAGGCGTGCTCGAGCAGAGCCCGGGGCCAGCGGTTAGGCCTCGCATGTCAGAAGGTAGGAGAAACACGAGGTCCTTCTCGCCCGGCGAGAGGGACCTTCTGCCCGTGCATGTCTCAGGGCTTGCGGAAGGCGCAGGCGCCACAAGAGAAAAATGGCAGGGGTAGTAGGATTCGAACCCACATTGATGGCACCAAAAACCACTGTCCTAACCATTGGACGATACCCCTGTGCGCAAGCATTGTAGCAAGAAGCTGGCACCGTCCGCCCACGACAATCTGGGGTATCATGGATGCGCAAACAGGGACAAACGCGTCGCTTGGAGGCTACCCAATGCCCATGACCGCGATCATCCTCGCCGCCGGCGAGGGAACGCGCATGAAGTCCCGTCACCCCAAGGTAATGCACAAGCTTCTTGACCGCCCGCTCGTCTCCTGGGTCATCCGCGCCGCGCGCGGGGCCGGGGCCGAGCGCGTCGTGGTGGTCGTGGGGCACGGCGCTGACGAGGTGCGGGCTCATCTAGCAGGCGAGAAGGACGTCGAGTGCGTCGAGCAGACCGAGCGGCTGGGCACGGGCCACGCCGTTCGCGTGGCGCTCGAGGAGGCGTGCGTCAACGAGGGTGCGGTGCTCGTCCTGAACGGCGACGGCCCGCTCGTCGAGAGCGAGACCCTCCGCCGCCTGGCCAAGCCCGTCGCCGACGACGGAGCCGCCGAGGCCATCCTCACCTGGACGCCTGCCGACCCCTTCGGCTACGGCCGCCTCGAGTTCGACTCCGAGGGCGACGTGACGCGCATCATCGAGCAGAAGGACTGCACGCCCGAGCAGGCCGCGAGCCTCACCGCGTGCAACCCCGGCTTCTACGCCTTCGACGGCGCCAAGCTCGCGGCCCACATCGGTGAGCTCTCCACCGCCAACGTCCAGCACGAGTACTACGTCACGGACATGGTGGAGATCCTGCGCGGTCACGGCGAGCGCGTGGCCGCCGTGCGCACCGAGGACGCCGACGAGCTCCTCGGCGTAAACAGCCGCGCCCAGCTCGCCCAGCTCACGGCCATCGCGCGCGACCGCATCAACGCGCGCCTCATGGACGAGGGCGTCACCATCGTCGACCCGGCGACCACCTGGGTCGGCCCTGACGTGACCGTCGGGCGCGACACGGTCCTTCTCCCCATGACCATGCTCTGGGGGAGCACGACCGTCGGCGATGAGTGCGTGGTCGGCCCCAACACCCGCCTCACCGACTGCACGGTGGGCTGCCGCGTCTCCCTCGAGGAGACCGCGGGCGTTGACGTGACGATCGACGATGACGTCACCTGCGGCCCGCGTTGCTACCTGCGCGGCGGCGCGCACGTCTTGCGCGGCGCGCACGTGGGCACCCACGTCGAGATCAAGAACTCCGTGATCGGCGAGGGCTCCAAGGTCCCGCACCTCTCCTACATCGGCGACTGCACGATGGGCTCCGGCGTCAACATCGGCGGCGGCTCCATCACCTGCAACTACGACGGCGTCCACAAGAACCGCACCGTCATCGGCGACGACGTCTTCGTCGGCTCCGACACCATGATGGTCGCGCCCGTCACCATCGGCGACGGCGCGCTCGTGGGCGCAAGCTCCTGCGTCACCAAGGACGTCCCTGCCGACGCGCTCTACCTCGAGCGCGCCGAGCAGCGCATTGTAGAGGGGTACGCCGCCAGGCGACTCGAGCGACTCAAGAGAGACGAGGCCTAGATGTACGAGAACCTGAGCGAGCCCATGCCGCTGAAGAAAGAGATCAAGCTCTACACCGGCACCGGCAACCCCGAGCTGTCCCAGAAGATCGCCGACATCCTGCACCTCGAGCTTCAGGGCCTCAAGATCGAGAAGTTCGCCAACGGAGAGATCTACGCGCGCTTCGACGAGTCCGTCCGCGGCGACGACGTCTTCTTCATCCAGTCGCTCTCCGGTGCTAGCGTCAACGACCTGCTCATGGAGACCCTCGTCGTGGCCGACGCAGCCAAGCGCGCCTCCGTCTCCAAGTTCACCGCCGTGCTCCCCCACTACTGCTACGCGCGCCAGGACCGCAAGGCCGCCGCGCGCGAGCCCATCACCGCACGCCTCGTGGCCAACCTCCTCGAGGCCGCCGGCGTCGACCAGGTGATCACCGTCGACCTCCACCAGGGCCAGATCCAGGGCTTCTTCGACATCCCGGTGACGCACCTCACCGCCCTGTACCTCATCGGCGACTACTTCAGGGAGAAGGGCTTCGACTGGACCAACACCGTCGTGGTCTCCCCGGACATGGGCCGCGCCAAGGTCGCCAAGCGCCTCGCCGACTACCTGGGCTGCGAGGTCGCCATCGCCCACAAGAGCCGCCCGAAGCACAACGCGTCCGAGGTCATGGGCATCATCGGCAACATCGAGGGCAAGACCTGCATCGTCAACGACGACATGATCGACACCGCGGGCACCCTCTGCAACTCCGTCCGCAAGCTCAAGGAGATGGGCGCCGGCGACATCTACGTCTCCGCCACGCACGGCATCTTCTCCGGCGAGGCCATCCAGCGCCTCGAGGACGCCCCGCTCGTGGAGTGCGTCGTCACCGACATCATCCCCTGCGAGGCCGTCAACCTCCCCGGCTCCAAGATCAAGACCGTCTCGGTTGCCAACGAGCTCGCGGAGGCCATCAACAGCGTCTACATGCGTCGCTCCGTCTCCGAGATCTTCGGCGGCCGCGGCGCCGAGATCTGATCGGCCGAGAAACCCCTGCGCACCGCTCGGGGCCGCCTTCGGGCGGCCCCGCTGCATGTGAGGACACGTTCGCGCCGGGCCCGCGCGACGCGCGCTTAAGAAACCCGAGTTGTGGCAATCTCGGCCACCACGGTGCTTAGGAATCCGGGGTTGTCCCTGCCGCGGAGGTGCCCGTGCTTAAGGAATCAGGGTTGTCCCGCTCCGGCGGGCGAGAAAAACCACCATCCGGGCGTCCTTCTCGCACATAGGCGGGCGGTCGCAGGGGGACAACCCGGCTTTTCTAAGCGCAAAACCTCGGCCGAGTGCCATAACCCCCAATTCGTAAGCACCCGACCCGCGGCGGGCGGCACCGGGCCGCGGGCATCTACAATGTGGTGATCGCAACGAAAGGAGGCGCCATGCCTGCAAAGACCCCGGCCAAGTCGGCCGCAGTCCGCATCGTCTGCGGCCTCGGCAACCCCGACGCCGAGTACGCCCACACCCGCCACAACGCCGGCTTCGCCACGATAGACGCGCTCGCGGCGCGCCATGGCGTGCGCTACTGGAAGTCCGAGGCGGGCGCCCAGGTCGCCTCGATCTCCGTGGCCGGCGCCGACGGCGAGAGGCGCGAGGTGCTTCTCGCCAAGCCGATGAGCTACATGAACACGTCCGGCGGGCCGCTCTCCAAGCTGGCCCGGGCCCACCGCGTGCGACCGGAGGAGATCCTCGTGGTGCACGACGAGGTCGACCTGGCGGCCGGCGAGGTACGCCTCAAGCTGGGTGGCGGGCTCAACGCCCACAACGGCCTGCGCTCCATCGCCGACAAGCTCGGCAGCCGCGACTTTGCCCGCGTGCAGTTTGGCATCGGCCGGCCGCCGGGGCGCATGGCCGTGGCCGACTACGTGCTGCGCGAGCTCAAGGGCAGCTTCCTCGACGAGTTCGAGCTCACCGTCGAGCGCGCCGCCGACGTCGTGGAGGACGCGCTGCGCAGCTAGCCGCGCAGCGCGCCGAACGCTTTCGCGTCCCTTCTCGCCGCCCACCGGTCTTCTCGGCCGCGCATGCCGGCGGAACCGCTGCTCTGGGGTACAATTGCGATTTGGTAGAGAGCCGCGAGGGGTTCTGGCTCAAAGCAGAGACTTGCAGGAGAGGAGTTCGGTTTAATGTACAAGATCCTCGAAAAGACGCAGTTCTCGGAGAAGGTGTTCAAGTTCCGCATAGAGGCGCCGAGGATGGCCAAGCACGCTCACGCCGGCCAGTTCCTCATGGTGCGCGCCAACGAGACGGGCGAGCGCGTCCCGTTCACGCTTGCGGGCTGGAACCCCGAGGAGGGCTGGGTCGAGTTCATCTTCATGGTGATCGGCAAGACCACTGAGATGCTGTCCACCTACGAGGCGGGCGACTCCATCCAGGACGTCACCGGCCCGCTCGGCCAGCCGACCGAGATGGCCGACGGCCCCTGCGCCGTCATCGGCGGCGGCGTCGGCCTCGCCATCGCCTACCCGGTGGCCAAGCACCTGGTGGAGACCGGCCACGAGGTCCACGCCATCATGGGCGCGCGCACCAAGGACCTGCTGCTGCTCGAGGAGCAGTTCCGTGAGCTCCTCCCGAAGGACCACATCCACATCACCACCGACGACGGCTCCTACGGCGAGAAGGGCGTCGTCACCGCCCCGCTCGAGCGCCTGCTGCAGGACAAGGCCGTCAGCCAGGTCTTCTGCGTCGGCCCCGTGCCGATGATGAAGTTCTCCGCCCTGACCGCGGAGAAGTACGGCACGCCGATCACCGCGTCGCTCAACCCCATCATGGTTGACGGCACCGGCATGTGCGGCTGCTGCCGCGTCGAGGTCGACGGCAAGACGAAGTTCGCCTGCGTCGACGGCCCCGACTTCGACGCCACCAAGGTCGACTGGAACGACCTGCGCGCGCGTCAGGCCGCGTATCTCACCGAGGAGGGCCAGTCCCTCAAGGCCTACGAGGAGGCGAACTGCGCATGCCACAGGTAAACGGTCGCTTTGTTCCCGACATGAAGTCCCCGCGCACCCCGGACAACGAGGAGCCGGCCGCCGAGCGCGCGTGCGACTTCCGTCCCGTCGACAAGGGCTTCACCAAGGAGATGGCGCTGGCCGAGGCCGAGCGCTGCATGGACTGCAAGAAGCCGTTCTGCGTCGAGGGCTGCCCCGTCAACATCAACATCCCCAAGTTCATCGAGAAGATCCGCGAGGAGAAGTTCGGCGAGGCGCTCGACGTCATCCGCGAGGACTCGATGCTGCCCGCCATCTGCGGCCGCGTGTGCCCGCAGGAGAACCAGTGCGAGGGCAAGTGCATCCGCGGCAAGAAGGGCGAGCCGGTGGCCATCGGCCAGCTGGAGCGCTTCCTCGGCGACCAGCCCGAGCTTGCCTCCAAGCCCAAGATGGCCCCCAAGAACGGCAAGAAGGTCGCCGTGGTTGGCTCCGGTCCCTCCGGCATCACCTGCGCCGGCGAGCTGGCCCGCAACGGCTTTGACGTCACCGTCTTCGAGGCGTTCTTCACCGGCGGCGGCGTGCTCGTCTACGGCATCCCCGAGTTCCGTCTGCCCAAGGCGGTCGTGAAGCGCGAGATCGACGGCCTCGAGGAGCTCGGCGTCAAGTTCGAGTACAACTCCGTCGTGGGTCGCATCACCGACGCCGACGAGCTCTTTGCCGAGGGCTTCGACGCCATCTACATCGCCACCGGCGCCGGCCTGCCCAAGTTCCTGAACGTCCCCGGCGAGAACCTGCCCAACGTGTTCTTCGCCAACGAGTACCTCACACGCGTCAACCTCATGAAGGCCAACCGCTTCCCCGAGTACGACACGCCCACCAAGCACGGCAAGAACGTCGTGGTCTTCGGCGGCGGCAACGTGGCCATGGACGCGGTGCGCACCGCCAAGCGCCTGGGAGCCGAGCGCGCGATCATCGCCTACCGCCGTACCGAGGACGAGATGCCCGCCCGTCGCGCGGAGCTCCACCACGCCAAGGCCGAGGGCGTCGAGGTCATGCCGCTCGTGGCCCCTCTCGAGTTCGTGAAGGGCGAGGACGGCTGCGTGTGCGCCGTGCGCGTCCAGAAGATGGAGCTCGGCGAGCCCGACGAGTCCGGCCGCCGTCGCCCGGTGCCCATCGAGGGCGCCATCGAGGAGATCCCCTGCGACGTGGCCATCTCCGCCATCGGCACCAACGCCAACCCGTTTGCCAAGATGATCGGCGACATCAAGCTCAACAAGTGGGGCTACATCATCGCCGACGAGGACGGCCGCACCTCCGACCCGCGTATCTGGGCCGGCGGCGACATCGTCACCGGCGCGGCCACGGTCATCCTGGCCATGGGCGCCGGCAAGACGGCGGCAGCCAGCATCACCAAGACGCTCGTCGGGTAAGTCTGGCGAGAAGAACCTCGCGCCGCAACCGACGGCCCCGCCGGTTTTCACGCGGAAGTGCACTTCGTGAAACTTCCGCTTAGAAAACCGGCGGGGCCTTTTCTGTCACGAGGTTCTTCTCGCCGCCCGCGCGTCCGTCACGCAAGCCGCGTCGCCCGGCGCGCCCGCCATGCGCTCACTTCATGCCCGCACTCGAAGCCCGCACCAGAAGCCCACACCAGAGGAGTGCGGGCTTTTCTCTCGCCGCAGCGCGCACTCAAGCACAGCTGGCGAGAAGAGCCCCGCACTCGATGGGCCTTCTCCCCTTCGGCGCCCACACTCCTCGGGTGCGGGCCTCGAGTGCGGCCCACGCTATGAGCGACAGGAGGGGTTCTCGAGACGATGGAGGCAACCGAGGGCTCGCCGCACATGGCGTTCCTCCTTGCCCACCCTACTCCAGCGAGATGGTCACGTGGTCGCCGTCGGGGCTGTTGACCTCGACGAGGGTGCCGGACTCGCCGCGGCTGATGGCGTCGGCGAGGAGCCTGGTGTCGACGTCGTTGTCAAAGACGTTCACGCCGACGCCAGTGCGCAGCACGGCACTCGCCAGGCCCAGCGGGACGTTGATGTTCACGTCGTCGCCGTCGTCGGCGTCGTGGACCTGGATGTGAAGCCGGTGCGCCCTTGCGGGCGGCTCCTCGGATACGGGCTCCGGCTCCGCGACAGCCTCCGCTGCCGCGCCCTCCGACGCCCCGGACGCCGGCTCCCCCGCACCCAGCAGCGCGTCCACCGTCACGCCGAGCGTGCGCGCGAGCTCCGGCAGCAGCATGATGTCCGGCGCGGAGAGGTCGTTCTCCCACTTGCTCACGGCCTGCGCCGTCACCCCCAGTTCGCGGGCCAGCCGCTCCTGCGTCATGCCGTGCTCCAGGCGCAGCCGTGCGATGCGTCGACCCAGCGTCTCGTTCTTCTCGGCCATCCGAGCTCCCTTCCTGCGGTCCATCTGACGCCACCAACTCTGTCACCGCAGCCGGCTGATTTCCAGCAACCATCCAGATACCCCATTCTACCAGCGGATACAACCAGTGGTTGAGTTGCTCGGAACAGGGCGGGCCCCGGCCGCCCCAGGCGGCGACCGGGACCCGCCACATCGCCCGTGGCCTCGTGCCCTACGCGGGCGCGAGCTGCTCGCCCACGAACCTCACGACGTCGGGGTAGAGGGAGGTCACGAACTCGACGCCCTCGTCGATGGAACGCTCGATGTCATCGAGCTCCTCGAGCGGCGTGCCCGAGTAGAAGTAGCGCACCTCCCCGTCGCTGAAGTCGACCCGCAGCTCGAGGGCGCGGTCGTCCTCGAGCCCAAAGACGAAGCGCTGCCACGCGCGACGGTCGCGCGCGCCCTCGGGCAGCATCCAGTTGGGCGAGAAGCGCAGGTAGGGGTGGTCGTCTCCCTGCTCGTAGATCACGGAGCAGCCGGCGCCGGCACGCTCGTAGTATGCGTAGGACGAGTCGTCGTCGCAGGGCGCGAACGCGGTTCCGCCCTGTCCCAGCGTCAGGCCGTCCAGGGGCGTGGCGCCCGAGCTCTTGATGGTCATCTCAGTCTCCTCTCCGCGCGCCTACGCGCGCTCCTCCGCTGCCTCGGCCTCGTCCCGACGCCGCTCGAGCAGCGTCTCGAGGCGCCTCCTGAGCTCGCTCGCGAGCTCGGCGGTGGACTCTCCCCCGGATCGCCGCGGCGGCGCGACCGGCTCGCCGCCGTCATCGTCGTCCCCGTCGTCGGGGTCGTCGTAGTCGATGAGCGTCCACGGCTCCACCCCGGCGTCGAGCGCGAGCATGACGCCGCCGAAGGCGTGAACGGTGGAGAGCGCGAGGCCCAGGACCTCCTCGACGTCGCGGCTGCCCGCAAACGCGTCGAAGGGCTCGGTCACGAAGACCGCGCGCCCGTCCTCGACGGCGAGCCCGGGCACCTTGAAGCGGCTCGAGTAGCACGAGAAGAGCTTCCGCGTGGCGCGCTCGAGCTCGGGAGAGACGCGCTGGCCGGTCTCCACGCGAACGACCACCATGCCGTCGTCGTTCAGCTCGACGATCCCGCGGGCGAAGGCGATGCCGTGCCTCCGACCGCTCGTCTCGTAGCGCGTGCCGTTGCCCGAGACGTCGTGGAACCAGTAGCGTCCCGAGCCCTCCAGCTGCTCGCGCAGCCGGTCGCGCGCCTCCCCCAGGTCGGGACCCTCCGGCATGAGCCCCAGCATCTCCACGAACTTCTCGCTTCTCATCACTGCTCCCTTCTCTCGGGCGCCCGGAGCCCGGGCGCCCACCCTTATGCGCCGCTCGCCCGCGCCTAGGCGAAGCCAGGCCGCCGACGGGGGACCTCCACGCACTGCGCCACCGCGGCCGTGACGTCCTCGTCCGTGAGGACGCTCTCCTCGCGCGCCCAGCTCGCCTCGCAGACCGCGTGGTCCACGAGCTTGCGGACGCTGCGGGCGTTGGAGAAGCCGCGCGAGGAGCGCAGCCGGTCCATCGCCGGCCCGAGCGCGCGATCGCAGCGTGTCTCGAAGCCCCGGTCGCGGGCCATGGAGCGAAAGATCTGCCCCAGCTCGTCGCTCGTGTAGTCCGGGAAGTCGATTCGGTAGCCAAACCGGTCGCGCAGCCCCGGGTTGAGGTCGAGCGTGGCGTCGAGCTGCTCCGGGTAGCCCGCGACGACGCAGACGAAGTCACCGCGGTGCGTGTCGAGCTGGTCGACGAGGCAGTCGATGGCCTCCTGGCCAAAGTGGGGCGCGCTGGCGATGGAGTAGAACTCGTCGATGAACAGCAGGCCCCCCAGGGCTCGCTCCACGACGGCCTTGACCTTGGGTGCGGTGTGGCCCACGTACTTGGCAACGAGGTCCGCCTCGCCGACCTTGACCATCCGGCCCGTGCCGTCGGTGATGCCCAGCAGGTCGAGGTACGAGATCAGGCGCGAGGCGAGCTCGCTCTTGCCCGTCCCCGGGTTGCCGGCAAAGACGAGGTGGAAGCACTCGATGGCGCCGCGTCCGTGGCGGGCCACGGCGCTCGAGATCTTCTCGAGCGTCTTTCGCTGCTCCTCCATGCCCACGAGCCCCTCGAAGATCTCCCCGGGGCCGGCCGGCGCCCTCCGCTGCCCGGGGATCACCTCGTCGATCCAGGACGCCCTGGGCTCCTCGCCCACGAGCTCGCAAAGGATCGAGAGCGTCTCCAGGTCTGCGCGCGCGGGCTCCACGGTCCGGTAGCACTCCACGCGGTAGGGCGTGTTCTTCTCGATGAGCTCCTTCGGCGAGGCGGGCGCGCCAAAGTCGTCCTGGACGGCAAAGAACGGCACCTCCCAGTTGCCCTCCTTGTCCTGCATCGCCTCGAGGAAGGTGACGTTGAGCCCGCGGACCTCGCGCACGAAGTCCATGCGCCTCCTGAACTCGTCCCAGCTCTTGCCCCACCGGTCCCCGCCGGCGGGACCCGGGTCGCCCTTCTCGCCCAGCCTCACGAGGCCGCAGTTGAACGTTGCGTCACGCCATCGCGACCCTCTCATGGTGCCTCCCTCCGCCGCCTGAGCCTTCGTTGCGCGCGACCGCCGCGCCTAGCCGAGCTTGAGGATCTCGGGCAGGGCGTCAAAGCAGACGCGGACCATGCTCGCGAGAAACTCCTTCAGGACGGCGAGGTTGGCCTCGTCGTATCCGGGGAGGTCCATCTCCGCGTGCATGGTGTCGTCATCGTCGACGCAGAACTTCGCGAAGCGGTAGCGGGAGTTGAGCTCGCAGGCCAGCTCCAGGGCGCGCGGGCGCCTCTCGTGCGCAAAGGAGACGAGGTCTCGGGTAGAGAGGTGGATCCCACCACGCTCCAGCGAGAAGATCCTGGTGTAGACCGTCGTGCCGTCCCCGTCGCCCACCGCGACGGACACGCAGTCGGAGTCGAGCTGGGAGTACTTGATGTTGAGGCTGTCGAGCAGGCCCTTTACCGCGCTCATGCACGGGCCGGACTTGTCGACCACGCCGAACTCCCTCTTCAGCTGCTCCATGAGCTCCTCGATCTCGTCCGCGCTCATGCCTTCCAGCGTCTCCTCGATGTCGGTCATTTCCGCTCCTCTCTCGCTCTTAACGTGGTTCCAACGTAGTGGCGGGGAGCAGGCCGGGTTGCGCAACCGCGACGGCGAGAGGGGGGGCGGCATCCAAGGAGTGCGGGCTTGGGAGGGCGGTTACGCGTCCGAGTGCGAGGTTCTTCTCGACGCTTGCTCTTGAGTGCGGTCCGCGGCAAGAAAAAAGCCCGCACCTGTGGAGTGCGGGCGAGAAGTGCGGGCGTTGCGCGGGACCACGGGATTTGACCGCCACTCGAGTGGCGGTCAAAGTCCCAAAACAGGCCGAGAAGAACCTCCAGAAGCCCTTTCACCGCCACTCGACTGCGTATCAACTTCCACCGCAGTCAAGGCCCATCACGCCTGAACTAAACGAGAGGAGGCCCCGGGTTTCCTAAGCAGAGGTTTCGCGAAGCGCACTTCTGCGTGGAAACCCGGGGCCTCCCCGAGTCAGGTTAGTTCAGGCGTTGAGCCTAGTACATGCCACCCTGGCCGCCCTGGGCAGCCGCCGCGGAGATGGCCTCCTCGATGGTGGTGTTCTTGGGCTCGTCGGAGACGGTGGCCTCGGTGATGAGGATGAGCGACGCCACGGAGGCGGCGTTCTGCAGGGTCACGCGGGCAACCTTGACCGGGTCGAGCACGCCCATCTCGATCATGTCGCCGTACTCGCCGGTGGCGGAGTCGAGGCCCTGGCCGGCGGGCAGGCTCTTGATCTTCTCGGCCACGACGGAGCCCTCGAAGCCAGCGTTGTTGGCGATGGTCTTCACGGGCGCCTCGAGGGCCTTGCGGACGATCTCCACGCCGATCTTCTCGTCGGAGTCGGCGGTCTCGACGCCGTCGAGGACCTTGGAGGCCTCGAGGAACGCCACGCCGCCGCCGGCGACGATGCCCTCCTCAACGGCCGCGCGGGTCGCCTGCAGGGCGTCCTCGATGCGGTGCTTGATCTCCTTGAGCTCGACCTCGGTGGCCGCGCCGACCTTGATGACGGCCACGCCGCCGGCCAGCTTGGCAAGGCGCTCCTGGAGCTTCTCCTTGTCGAAGTCGGAGGTGGTCACCTCGTACTCGGCCTTGATCTGGGCGATGCGCTCGTCGATGGCGTCCTTGGAGCCGGCGCCGCCCACGATGGTGGTATCGTCCTTGGAGATCTTGACGGACTTGGCGCGACCGAGCATCTCGGCGGTGACGTCGGTGAGCTGGACGCCGAGCTCCTTCATGGCAACCTGGCCGCCGGTCAGGATGGCGATGTCCTCGAGCATGCGCTTGCGGCGGTCACCGTAGCCGGGGGCCTTGACGGCGCAGACGTTGAGGACGCCGCGGAGCTTGTTGAGGATCAGCGTGGCCAGGGCCTCGCCGTCCACGTCCTCGGCGATGATGAGCAGCGGGGCGCCCTGCTTCTGGACGGCCTCGAGGATCGGGAGGATGTCCTGGATGTTGGAGATCTTCTGGTCGGTCATGAGGATGTACGGGGAGTCGAGCTCGGCCGTCATGTTCTCGTTGTTGGTCGAGAAGTACGGGGAGATGTAGCCCTTGTCGAACTGCATGCCCTCGACGGTGTCGATGTCGATGCCGAAGGTCTGGGACTCCTCGACGGTGATGACGCCGTCCTTGCCCACGACCTCCATGGCGTCAGAGATCTTGGCGCCGATCTCGGGGTCGGAGGCGGAGATGGTGCCGACCGAGGCGATCTGCTGCTTGGTGGAGACCTCCTGGGCGCCCGCGCGCATCTCCTCGACGACGGCGTTCACGGCCTTGTCGACGCCGCGACGGATGGCGATGGGGTTGGCGCCGGCGGCGACGTTGCGAAGGCCCTCGTTGACGATGACCTGGGCGAGGAGCGTGGCGGTGGTGGTGCCGTCACCCACGGCGTCGTTGGTCTTGGTGGCGACCTCCTTCACGAGCTGGGCGCCCATGTTCTCGATGGGGTCCTTGAGCTCGATCTCCTTGGCCACGGAGACGCCGTCGTTGGTGATGGTGGGGGCGCCGTAGGAGCGCTGCAGGGCAACGTAGCGGCCCTTGGGGCCCATGGTGGTGGTCACGGCGTCGGCGAGGGTATTCACGCCCTTGGCGAGCTTGGCGCGAGCGTCGGTGCCAAAAAGAATGTCCTTAGCCATTTCTTTCCTCCAAAGTTGTTCTCGCGATGCGCGATAGTGGTTGTGACTAGTCCTCGATGATGGCGTAGATGTCGTCGGCGCGAAGCAGCAGGAAGTCCTCGCCGTCGATCTTGACCTCGTTGCCGCCGAACTTGCCGTAGTAGACCTCGTCGCCAGGCTTGACGTCGAGGGCGATGCGCTCGCCGTGCTCGTTCATCTTGCCGGCGCCCACGGCGACGACCTCGCCGCGCTGCGGCTTCTCCTGCGCGCCACTCGAGATGTAGAGACCGGTCGAGGTCTTCTCCTCCTTGGGGGCGGGCTTGACGAGGACGCGGTCACCAAGCGGCTTCAGAGTCATGTTCAAGAACCTCCTTCTGGGGCGCCCGCACGGGCGCGCTTCTGCGGTGCCGACGACTGTGCGCGCACCGCCCTATCCAACGTTCAGAATCATACCCACCCACGCGGACTTATACCACCTCGCTAGAAAAAATCTTAGTCGCGGCACTTAGATTTTCTGAGGGCAAGAAGCGCAGGCGAGAAGAACCAGCCGCCTCGCGCCGCCCGCGGGGTCGCAGCCGCCGCCCGCCGCCTGAGCGCAGCCTGAAGGCAAAACGACTAGCATGGACTCAACGCCTACGACTGGAGGGCCGACCCATGAGGATCCGCACCGCTCTGACCGCCGTGACCGCCGTGACCGCCGCGCTCGCGCTCGTTCTTCTCGCCACGGGCTGCAAGGCCCAGACGCAGGAGGCGCCCGCGGCTGACGCCGGCCAGGACGAGGCCCCCGCCGCGACCGAGTCGGCCGACGAGTTCACCTCGACCGCGATGGTCGTCACGCTCTCCGACGGCCAGGTCCTCTTTGTAGACCAGGAGACCGAGACCCCCTACTACCCCACCCTGCCCGAGGACGCGCCCGAGCTCGCGACCGGCAACGTCGTGCGCGTGACCGGAAACGGCATCATGCTCGAGAGCTACCCCGGCCAGTATCCCGGCATCACCAAGGTGGAGGTCGTCGAGGAGGGTGCGCCCGAGGACGCTGAGAAGTACGCCGACCTGGTCTCCCAGCTCGACGCCAGCCGCGACCCGGCCGACCCGCCCTACGCGACGGTCGAGTACCGCACCGCAGACGCCATTGTCTCCCTCTTCCCGCTGACCTGCAGCTCGACGTGGACCTTCGAGCAGGACGGGGAGACGCAGACGGTCACCACCGACGCGCCGCACCCCATCCAGTACGAGGCCGAGGGCATGCCCGAGGCCACGGTCGACGGGCCCACCGAGGTCACTGCCAGCTTTGACGAGCCCGCCGTCTACGTCGACGTGACGCGCTACCTCGAGGCCGACATCTCCGAGGCGGCCGCGGCGACCGGCTCCGTGCACGAGCTGAGCGCGAGCGACGTCATCGGGGAGACCATCGACGCGCAGCTCGCGGACGGTGGCGTGACGCTGACCGTCGAGCCCGGCTACCGCTACGCGCTCGAGGTCAGCTTCGAGCAGGGCATCGCCATGTACGTCTTCACCGTTGCGTGACGCGAAGGGACTGTCGCTTCGTGTCATTTGCGTCGCTAGGGGGCTGCCATGGACACAGGAGGCGCAAGGCGCACACGCAGGTTCGTGATTTTCGCCGTGGTCGTCATCTTTGTGCTGACGGTGGGCTCGTGCATAACGCTGCCGCACGACCCCTCGGAGGACCCCGACCTGCCCGTGGCTCACGTGGCGGCCAGTGACGCACCGTCCGGAAGCGGCGTCGAGGTCACGACCTTAGACTGCGACTGGACCTACTGGAGCAGCGCCAACGGCACCGAGACCCATTTGAGCGTCGAGCAGGTAGAGTCGTACGAATTCTCAATCGACGAAATCCCGAGCGTCACGGCCGGGACAGACGGGCGGGTCAGCGTGAGCTTTGACCAGACGCCCGCTGGCGTAACCGCGCGGTGCTGGAGCGAGAAGGACATCGAGGCGTGGAACGCCCTGCCCCGCCGCGTCCCCCTCATAGGCCCGCTCGTCAGCCTAGTGCAAGGGGCGACCGACTTGCCCGCTGAGGAGGACACGTCCGTTGAGCTGACCGCCGACGGCACCGCCCGACTCCGCGTCGAGTCGGGCTACCGCTACGAACTCGTAGCAAGCTTCGACGAGGGCTGGGCGGAGTACGTCTTCACCGTTGCGTGACGCGAAGGGACTGTCCCTTCGCGTCACAGCTCCTCGAGCTCGGCGAGCCAGAGCGTCGCGCAGGCGTCCGACGGCATGCGCAGGTCGCCGCGCGGACTCACGGCCGCAGAGCCCACCTTGGGACCGTCGGGCAGGCAGCTGCGCTTGAACTGCTGCGCGAAGTAGCGCCGGTAGAAGACCTTGAGCCAGGAGAGGATCGTCTCGTCGTCGTACTTCTCGCCCAGGGCGTAGCGGGCCAGGCGGTAGACCTTGCGCGGGCTCGACCCGCGGCGCAGCACCTCGTACAGGAAGAAGTCGTGCAGCTCGTAGGGGCCCACGAGGTCCTCGGTCCTCTGCGCGATCGTGCCGTCACCGGTGGCCGGCAAGAGCTCCGGCGAGACGGGCGTGTCCAGCACGTCGAGAAGGACGCGCGCCTCGGCCTCGTCCCCACAGGTGTCGGCCACGTAGCGCACCAGATGGCGCACGAGCGTCTTGGGAACGCCTGCGTTCACCGCGTACATGGACATGTGGTCACCGTTGTAGGTGGCCCAGCCGAGCGCCAGCTCTGAGAGGTCGCCCGTGCCGATGACGAGGCCACCCTCCTGGTTGGCCACGTCCATGAGGATCTGCGTGCGCTCGCGCGCCTGGGAGTTCTCGTAGGTGACGTCGTGGACGGACTCGTCGTGTCCGATGTCCGAGAAGTGCTGGCGCACCGCGGCGGCGATGCCGACCTCGCGAAGCTCCGCGCCGACGGTGCGGGCGAGCTCGCAGGCGTTGTTGTAGGTGCGGTCGGTGGTGCCGAAGCCCGGCATGGTCACCGCGATGACGCCGTCGCGCGGAAGCCCCAGCAGGTCGAAGGCGCGCACGGCCACGAGAAGGGCGAGCGTGGAGTCGAGCCCTCCCGAGAGGCCGATCACCGCGCGGCACGAGCGCGTGTGCGCGAGGCGCTTGACCAGGCCGTGCGCCTGGATGGAGAAGACGTCCTCGCAACGCTCCGCGCGGCGGGCGGCGTCGGTGGGCACGAAGGGGTGCGGGTCAACGTAGCGGGTGAGCGTGGTCTCGCGCGTGGCCGCGTCCGCGCCCAGCGAGAACGACGCGACCGCATAGCCCGCGGCCTCGGGCGAGGACGCGCACTCGAAGGTGGACATGCGCGTGCGCTCCTGGGCGAGCAGGCGCACGTCGATCTCGGAGACGGCGCGACCGTCGCCGAAGGGTCTGCCCTCCGCGAGCAGGCGGCCGTTCTCGGCCAAGAGATCGTGCCCGGAGAAGACGAGGTCCTGCGTGGACTCGCCGGTGCCGGCGCTCGCGTAGACGTAGCCGCAGACGAGGCGGGCGCTCTGGCCGGACACGAGGCTGCGGCGGTAGTCCGCCTTGCCCACGATGGCGTTGGACGCGCTGAGGTTGCAGATCAGCGTGGCTCCGGCCTGCGCGTGGGCCGTGGAGGGCGGCGCGGGAACCCAGAGGTCCTCGCAGATCTCTGCCGCCACCACGAGCTCGGGGAGCTCCTCGCAGGTAAAGAGCAGGTTCGTGCCAAAGAGGGTGTCCTGGTTGCCGGCAAACAGGACGAGCGTGACCTCGTCGGGGCCGGGAACGAAGTGGCGCCCCTCGTAGAACTCGTTGTAGGTGGGAATGTGCGTCTTGGGCACGAGGCCGAGGACCTCGCCGCGGGAGACGGCGGCGGCGCAGTTGTAGAGCTTGCCGCCGGCGCGCACGGGCACGCCCACGAGGATGAGGGCGGGAAGGTCGGCGGTGCGGGCGGCAAACTCGGCGAGGCCCGCCTCGGCGGCGCGGACGAGCGACTCCTGCCAGAAGAGGTCCTCGCAGGTGTAGCCCGTGAGCGCGAGCTCGGGCAGCACGATGACGGCCGCACCGTCCTTCTCGGCAGCCTGGCGCGCGGCGGCCACGCAGGCCCCCACGTTGAAGGAGACGTCCGCGACGCGCACCTCCGGCGTCACCGCCGCGACCTTGACGAACCCATCGACCATGGCATCCTCCTCGTAGCCCGCCGGCCTTCCGGCACACGCTGAAATCGTATCACGGCCGGAACGGCGGGCGGTCCGGACGCGCCTGGAACCGCATTCGGGGACGCAGGCCGCACCTGGGGGCTGCACCTGGGGGCTGCACTTGGGGACCGCACCTGAGGAGTGCGGCCACAGTTCCGGTCTTGAGACAGCAAGTGCGCGGTTCTTCTCGGCGTATGGCGAGAAGTGCGGGCCGAGGCGAGAAAAAAGCCCGCACTTCTTGGGTGCGGGCTTCGAGTGCGGGCCAAACTTCGAGTGCAGACCAGACCTTGGGCGCGGGCGTCGCGTCGCGCGCCTATTCCAGGTAGCGGGCGAGGAACTCGCGGGTGCGCGGGTGCTCGGGCGCCGAGAAGATCTTCTCCGGCGTGCCCTTCTCGGCGATGACGCCCTTGTCCATGAAGACGACCTCGTCGGAGACGTTCTTCGCAAAGGCCATCTCGTGCGTGACCACGACCATCGTCATGCCCTCGGCAGCCAGGCGCCGCATGACCTCGAGGACCTCGCCCACGATCTCCGGGTCGAGCGCGCTCGTCGGCTCGTCGAAGAGCATGAGGTCCGGGCTCATGCACAGCGCCCGCGCGATGGCGACGCGCTGCTTCTGGCCGCCGGAGAGGTTGTTGACGTCGGCTCGCGCGAAGTCCGCGAGGCCCACCGCCTCCAGGTGCCCCATCGCCACGCGCTCGGCCTCGGCCTTGTCCATCTTCCCCAGCGTCACGGGGGCGAGCGTGCAGTTGTCGAGCACGTTCATGTTGTTGAACAGGTTGAAGCCCTGGAAGACCATGCCAATCTTCTCGCGCAGGCGGTTCACGTCCACGTGCTCGGCGGCGAGGTCAGCCCCGTGGAACCACACGTGGCCGGCGTCGGGCGTCTCGAGCAGGTTGATGCAGCGCAGAAGCGTCGACTTGCCCGACCCCGAGGCGCCGATGATCGTCACCACCTGGCCGGGCATGACGTCGAGGTTGATGTCGCGCAGGACCTCAAGGTCGCCGAAGGACTTGCGCAGCCCCTCGATGCGAACCATCGGCTCTGCGGCACCGGCGGCGCGCGATGCGGAAGCGTTTCTCATGATGTCCTACCTCCCCTGGCCCCAGCCGCGACGATGCTTCTTACCGTTCCGCAGGGGCACGGCGCTGACCTCCTCGGTCTTGACGGGCGTGTCAGACGTGCTGCCCATGACCTCGGCGCTCACGTTGAAGCGGTGCGCAAAGCGCCCGAGCAGCCACGTGGCCACCATCGTGAGGATGAGGTAGGCAACCGTGGAGATGAGCGCCGTCTGGAACTGCTGGTAGTAGATGCCGGCCACGGTCGTGGTGGCAAACATCAGGTCGAAGGTGCCGACGACCGAGAGCACCGACGAGTCCTTGATGTTGATGACGAGCTCGTTGGAGAGGCCGGGGATCGCGTACTTGATTCCCTGCGGGAAGACGACCTTGGCCATGGCCTGCCACTGCGAGAGGCCCAGGGAGCGCGCCGCCTCGGTCTGGCCCCTGTCGACCGACTCGATGCCGCCGCGCAGCACCTCCATCATGTACGCGGTCGAGTTGAGCGTGATGGTCACGAGGCCCGCGAGAAACGTCGTCCAGATGCCGTTGATCTGGGTGGTGGTGAGCGCGGTCATGCGCAGGATGCCAAAGACGCCGTAGTAGATGATCATGGCCTGGACCATCATCGGCGTGCCGCGGACCACCGTGGAGTAGAGCTTGGCAAAGCCCGAGCCGACGACCTTCCAGAAGCGCACGAAGTCGTTGTCCGGCCGGTCGATGGTCTGGATGCGCGCGAAGACGAGCAGCAGCGCCAGGAAAAACGCGATCACGGTACCAAAGACCGCCAGCTCGACGGTGGTGACAAGGCCGGTGAAGAACGTGTCGCGCCCCTGGTAGAGGATGTAGCACATGCTCTCGAGCATGGGCTCGGGGCGGCGCGGGTCCGCCGAGCTTGCGGCCTGCACGGCGACCTCCCACGCCGACGCCACGCCCATGACCACGCGGTCAACGAAGAGCACGAGCGCGATCGCCCAGATCACGTACGAGGCAAAGCGCAGCGCGCGACGGGCGCCCGGACGGGTGAAGGGCGCGGACTCGGCGTAGGTCTTCCAGTGCGTGAGCTTGAACAGCAGCGCGACGCCGCTCACCACGAGCCACGCCACGAGCACGTAGTACATCACGAACTCGACGGTGAACGCGTGGGCGAGGAAGCTCATCGCGGGACGCGGCGAGCTCGAGAGCAGCATGCCAGCGAGGGCGGCCGCGCTCGTGCCCAGAAGCACGTAGCGGTGGTCGTCGCAGAAGAACGAGGCGACGCGGCCACGCGCTCTTCTCGGCACCTGCTCTCCGGAGGGGGCGGAACCCATGTTTTTCTCCTTAGGGACAAACGCGTGCGGACGCGCGCCGAGAAGAACCTCGACACGCGTCCATCTTACGTGAGGGTGGGACGGCCGGGCCGGCTAGGCGGGCTGGCGATCCATGCAGTCGTTCCACATCTGCTGGCGCTCGTCCTCGGGGATGGCGTTGATGACCTCGTTGATCTGCTCGAGGATGGCGTCCTGGCCCTTGGCGATGGCCGCGTTGTCCGGCATGACGGAGCCCTCGAACTTGTCCTCCATCTCAAGCTCCACGAAGTTGGGGTAGGTCTCGAGCAGCTTGGGCACGGAGAGCATGGAGTAGGTGATGACGTCGCTCGTGCCGGAGGCGAGGCTCTCCACGACGATGGGCACGGTCTCGCCCGGCGTCATGTGGTTGATGTCGGGGATCTGGTCGATGACCGTGTCGTACATGGTGGCCGCCTGCCCCATGACCGACGCGCCCGAAAGGTCGGCGAAGGTCGTGGCGCCCGCGTAGGGAGAGTCCTGCGTGGTGATCATGACGATGTCGTCGTCGATGTAGGAGTCGGAGAAGTCGGCGGACTGCGCGCGGTCCGGGTCAACGGACATGCCGGCGCAGACGATGTCGATCTGGCCGTTGTTGAGCGCGTCGATGAGGCCGGCAAAGTCGAGCTTCACGGCCACGGGCTCCATGCCCAGGGCCTCGGCGATCATCTTGGCCACCTGCACGTCGTAGCCGTCGGCGTAGGCGCCGGAGACGTTCTCGATGGGGATGGTGTACTCGGAGGCCTCGGAGACCTGCCAGTTGTACGGGGCGTAGGCCGCCTCCATGCCCACGCGCAGGGTGGTGCCGTCGCCGAGCGTGGCGGCCTCGGTCGAGGCGTCGGCGTCGGCGCTGGCGTCGGAGGAGTCGTCAGTGGTCGCGTCCTGCGCGGCGGGGCCGCAGCCGGAAAGGACTACCAGGCTTCCCATGCCCGCCACGAGGCTCGAGATCTTGAGGAAGTCGCGGCGAGAGACTCTGTCGGATACGTACACGTGCGTGGGGGTGGCCTTCATGGTGGTTCCTTTCCCTTTTGTGTGAAATCCCCTTCCGCGCGACGCAACCGGAGGGGACCCATTCCCCTCCCCCTTGCAAGCGGGCGCACCCGATGCGAGAAAGTTACGCGCACGTCGGCAGGATAGCGCGCGGCGAGAAGAACCTCGAGCTGATACCATGCTGAGAAACATCGCTGTAACGCCTTGCCCAGGAGGGTCCATGGACCAGGAGACCTACGACGCCTACGTCGCCATCCTCGAGGAGGAGCTCGTCTGCGCGATGGGCTGCACCGAGCCCATCGCGGTGGCGCTCGCCGCCGCGAAGGCCCGCGAGGCGCTCGGCACGCTGCCAGAGCGCATCGACGTGGCCGCAAGCGCGAACATCATCAAGAACGTCAAGAGCGTCGTCGTACCCAACACCGGCGGCGCGCACGGCATCGAGGCGGCGGCAGCGGCCGGCGCGGTGGCGGGAGACGCCGGCGCCGAGCTCGAGGTGCTCGCCGGCGTGCGCGAGGAGCAGATCGCGCAGATGCACGCGTTTCTCGCCGAGCACGAGGTCGCGGTGCGCCCGTCCGAGCGGCCCTGGGTCTTTGACATCCAGGTGCGCGCGGAGGCCGCCGGGCACGCGGCGCTCTGCGAGATCGCGGGCGGCCACACCAACGTCATCCGGCTCGAGCGCGACGGGGAGGTTCTTCTCGCCCGGTCGTACGAGGAGGCCGCGGGCGCGTCCGACGCCCCGACGGACCGCAGCTGCCTCACGGTCGAGAAGATCGTCGAGTTTGCGGGCGAGGTAGACCTGGACGACGTGCGCGCCGTGCTGGAGCGCCAGGTCGAGTGCAACGTTGCCATCGCCGAGGCGGGACTTGCCAGCAGCTGGGGCGCCAACGTGGGGTCCGTGCTGCTGTCCGCCTACGGCGACGCCGTCGCCAACCGGGCCAAGGCGTGGGCGGCGGCTGGATCGGACGCGCGCATGGGCGGCTGCGAGCTGCCGGTGGTCATCAACTCCGGGAGCGGCAACCAGGGCATCACCGCGAGCGTCCCGGTTGTGGTCTACGCGCGCGAGCTGGGCGCGAGCCACGAGGAGCTGCTGCGTGCGCTGGTGGTGTCCAACCTGGTGAGCATCCATCTCAAGACGGGCATCGGCAAGCTGTCCGCGTACTGCGGCGCCACGAGCGCGGGCGCGGGCGCGGCGGCCGGCATCACGTACCTGTACGGCGGACGCTACCGCGAGGTGGCCCACACCGTGGTCAACGCCCTGGCCATCGACTCGGGCATGGTGTGCGACGGCGCCAAGGCGAGCTGCGCGGCCAAGATCGCGAGCGCGGTGGAGGCGGGCCTGCTCGGCATGCAGATGCAGCGGCGCGGCGAGCAGTTCTTTGGCGGGGACGGCATCGTGGTCAAGGGCGTGGAGAACACGATCCGCAACGTGGGCGTGCTCGCGGCCCAGGGCATGCGCGAGACGGACCGGACGATCATCGAGCTCATGTGCGGCGGCGCGTGCTAAAGCGCACCTGTGCCGAGGCCCGGCCGGCAAGGCGTGGGCTGGCTGCGCATGCAAAATGTTGAATCGCTCCATGCGTAAGCGAGATTCTTCTCGCCATTTGTCGGTCTTTGGGGAGGCTGCGCATGGCGTGATTAAGCGATTTGGACACGCAGCCCCGCCGGAAGGCTCGGTGGTGGAGTTACGCATGGCGAGGTTGACTTTTTTGCATACGTAACTCGTTCCCGGAGCCTTTGAACGTGTTTGCGTATGCAAAACGTTGAAGCGCTGCATGCGCAAACGCTCCCAAACGCACAATCTGGCGAGAAGAACCTCAATTGCGCATTAGGCAGTTCAAAGTCTTGCATACGCAACCGTATACGATGGAGGCGCCGCAACGCCATCCCACACGTGACCTTACTCCCAGACGGGCGGGACGGGGGCATCGGGCGTGGACCAGGCACCGAGCGGCGCGTTGGGGTCCGCGTCCAGCGTGAGGGGCGAGAAGGACCCGGCGCGGAAGCTCCGCAGCGCCGCGATGCCGATCATCGCCGCGTTGTCGCCGCAGGCCCGCATGGGCGGCACCGTCACGCGCACGCCGCGCTTCTCGAAGGCCTTGCGGTAGGCCGCACGCAGGCCCGGGTTGGCCGCCACGCCGCCGCCGACGCAGAAGTCGCTCACGCCCGTCTGCTCCACCGCGGTCACGGCCTTGGCCACCTGCACGTCGATGACCGCCGCCTCGAAGCTCGCGGCCAGGTCGGGCAGGTTGATGGGGCGCCCCGCGCGGTTCTCGCCCTCGATGTAGGTGATGACGGCGGTCTTGAGGCCAGACAGGCTGAAGGAGTAGTCCCCGCTGTGCATCATCGCGCGCGGGAAGTGGATGGCCTTGGGGTTGCCCTGCGCGGAGAGCTTGGAGATCACGGGACCGCCGGGGTAGCCCAGCCCCAGAGCCTTGGCCACCTTGTCGAAGGCCTCGCCCACCGCGTCGTCGATGGTGGAGCCCAGAATCTCGTAGTCGCCCCAGGCACGCACGTGCACGAGCATGGTGTTGCCGCCGGATACGAGGCTCGCCACGAAGGGCGGCTCAAGGTCCGGCGTCTCGAAGAGGTTGGCCATGAGGTGCCCCTCGAGGTGGTGCACGGCAACGAGCGGCAGGTCAGCGGCCGCACAGAGCCCCTTGGCAAAGGCCACGCCCACCACGAGCGCGCCCACGAGGCCAGGCCCCGCCGTGCACCCCACCGCCGCGAGGTCCGCCGGCACCAGCGTGTCCACGCCAAAGTGCTCGCCGGCGCGCGCGAGCGTCTCCTCGAAGACGCCCACGATGGCCTCGGTGTGCTTGCGGGAGGCAATCTCGGGCACCACGCCGCCAAAGCGCGCGTGGAAATCGATCTGCGTGGCCACCACGTTGGCGCAGACCACGCCATGGGAGTCCGTCACCGCCATGGCCGTCTCGTCGCAGGAGGACTCGATGGTGAGGATGAGTGGGCCGGCTGCAGCAATCGCGGCCTCTGCCTCCGCGCTGCGCGGGGCGCACTCGATGGGCCACGGGCGGATGGAGGGCGCGGGCTCGGGGTGGTCGTCGGAGCCCCCCACGGCATCGGCGGCCAGCGGCAGCGGCGCGCGCAGAATCAGCGCGTCATGGGCGGGCTCGCCGGCAGCCGCGGCGTAGTAGCCGGGGCGGCGACCCTCCTCCACCAGGCCGAGCGCCGCGTAGAGGGCGCGGGCCGGGTCGTTCTGGGCGTCCACCTCAAGCGAGATCGTGTGCGCGCCGAGCATCTGCGCGTCGTAGGCCACGCGGGCCACGAGGCGCCGCGCGATGCCCTCGCGCCGGCGCGCCGCGTCCACGACGACCTCCTCGACCTCGAAGTCCGCCCCCGCAAGCACACCACCCGCAAAGCCGATGACCTGGCCCTGGTCGTGCGCGACCCACCAACTGCGGCCAGGCTGCGTGAGCTCCTCGTAGAAGAGCCTCTCGCTCCACGGCGTGTGGGCGGAGCCCTCGTAGGTCGCCGCCTCGAGCACGGCCACGGCGGCGGTGTCGTTGACGGTCATGGGACGCAGCTGCAGGTGGATGCCGGCCAGCGCGTCGTCCACGCCGGTGAGCTCCACCGTTGCCGGCACCTTGAGCCCCAGGCGGGTGCGCTCGGCCTCCTCGGCGTCCGAGAGGCGCGTGTAGATGGGCAGCACGAGCGCCGGGTCGCCGGACTGGGCGGCAGGCCCGGAAAAGACGCCGGCCTCCACGGCGGCGCGCAGCAGCCCCTCGCCCGTGGGGTACCACGCCTCCTCCGGCGAGAAGCGCGAGAAGCCCGCAGCCTCGAAGCGCGCGCGGTACTTGGCCAGGCCGTTGCCCGTGAGCGTGAGCTCGGCGGCGTCCGCGCGCTCGGCCCAGGCGGCCACGCAGGCATCCGCCTTGGCGACGGTCTCGGCGGCGAAGGTGCGGTGCGCGCCGGCGTCGTCGAGCTGGTAGATGCCGGGGTAGACCTCGCCGCGCATGGCGTCGCCGGCCACGGCGAGCGTGCCGCGGACGCCGGCAGCGCGCGCGGCCCAGGCCATCGCGTCGAGCGCGGAGGTGCCGAAGAGCGGGCGGCCCAGCCCGCAGGCCAGGCCCTTCGCCGTCGCCACGCCAATGCGCACGCCCGTGAACGAGCCCGGGCCGCGACCGGTGAGGACGGCGTCGACGTCGGCCATCGAGAGACCGGCGTCCGCGAGCGCCTGGCACGCGGTACTCACGAGCTCCACGTTGGCCTGGCGGCGGCACAGGTGGTCGCGCGCGGCCAGCACGGTGACGCGGCCGTCCGCGGCCACGCGCGCGACGGCGCACGCCAGCATGTCCGTGGACGTGTCGACGGCAAGGACGGTCTTCTCGGCGTAATCGACGGGGTTGCTCATTCGGGGCTCTTCTCGCTCGGAGTTTCAACCCCACCAGTGTAGCCCGGTTGGCCACCAAGCGTGAGGCTTTGCGAGAAGAACCGCCGCCCGAGCCGCCGCCGGGGTTTCATACGCACTCCACTGCGTATGAAACCTGCGGAGGAGACGGTTCTTCTCGCCAGCAACTGGGCTTTTGTAACGGTTCCAGGGTTTATTACGCAATCCACTGGCGGTCAAACCGCCGAAGGGGCCTATGACTCCGCGACCGCCCCGGAGACGAGCTCAGACGCCCAGCCGCAGACGTCGTCAAGCTCGTCGTCACTAAACCCGTGGCCCGCGCCCGGCAGCACGTGGAGCTCGGCGTTGGCGTAGACCTCCGCCGCGCGCTCGGAGTATGCGAGCGGCACCACGGCGTCCGCGTCCCCGTGGGCGATAAGGACCGGGCCCTCGTAGGCCCCGATCTCCGCAAACGGGTCGAGGCCGAGAATGTCCGCGTAGTAGCGCCGGCCGACAGTGACGCCAAAGAGCCCGTCGACCTCGCCCTCGGGAATCTCGTCCACGGACGAGAAGCGCGCCCGCGCGTCGTCGGGAATGGAGAAGGCCGGGTAGACCAGGACGAGACCCGCCACGTCCGCCGGGCGGCGTGCCGCCACGAGCGCCGAGACCAGCCCGCCTTGGCTCTCCCCCATCAGGAAGAGCCGATCGGGCTCAACGTGGCCCTGCTCAAGAAGGCTGTCCATCACCAGCTCGAGGTCGGCGGCCTCCGTCTCCACGGACATGTCGAGCATGCTGCCGTCGCTCGCGCCGCTCGGGGAGCCGCCGCGGAAGTCGAACACGTAGCACGCCGCCCCCGCCGCGGCAAGGCGCTCGGCGTCGCGTGCCGTGGCGGTCCAGCTGCTCGCAAAGCCGTGGGAGACCACGACGAGCGGGGTCTTCTCGTCCGCGCCATCGGGCAGGTAGAGGCGACCGTAGATGCGCTGGCCGTCCGTGCCGAACGGGAGCACGTAAGCCGCGTAGCCGTCCCCCTCCTCAACGAGGCGCAGGTCGTCGCGCACGACGGCGGACGACTGGTCGGCGGACGGGGACTCGGTCGGGCCCGCGCCCCGCCCGGGCGTGCAGCCGGCAAGCCCCGTGGCCAGCGTCGCCGCCGCAAGCGCCGCGACAGCCCAGCACGTGAATCGCCCTCGCATGCGTCCCCCTCTCGCCAGTGCCATCATACGCGGCCCCGCAAACGCCGCGAAGAGGCGCCGGCCCGCACGGACCGACGCCCCAATGATACAAAGGACTGTCCCTTTGTATCACTTCTCCTCTGCAGACTCGCGACGACGCCTGACGACGCGCCGCGCGATGAGCCCGGCCGCGAGCGCCGCCAGCGCCACGCCCACGCCGGTCACGCCCCAGCGGATCTGGTCGGCCTTCTGCATGCCGCCCACGCCGGACGAGTAGGTGCTCCCCGGCATGGCCCCGTTCATGCAGTGCGTGTTGGCCATCACGTAGAGCAGGTGATGCACCGCCTCACGCGCGTAGCGGTACTGCGCCGCGTCGGACGAGTCAAAGGTCCACGTGTCGGTGGGGTCGCTCGCCGTGAGCTTGGAGTCGGCGCCGGCCTCGATCATCTGACCCGCGTTCATGAACACGCCCGTGTCCGCGTTGTCCGTGATAATCCAGCCGTCAAAGCCCCACTCTCCGCGCACGACGCCCGTTATGAGGTCGTAGTCGCCGCCCACCCACGTGGCGCCCACGCGGTTGAACGCCGTCATGAGGCCCTGGCAGGCGCGGAACTCCCGCGTGGCCATCTCGTAGCCGCCGTCGTCGGTCGCGCGCACGTAGGAGAGCTCGACGTTGCCCACCTTCATGCACATCTCGAAGGGGCGCAGGTAGAGCTCGCGGGCAGACTGCTCGCTCAGCCACGTGGCCATGGAGAACTGCCCGGAGCGGTCGCCGCGGTGGTTCTCCTGGTCGTTGAAGGCAAAGTGCTTGATGAGCGTGTAGACGCCCTTCTCGGCAGCGCCCAGAACCTGAGCGAGTCGACGCTCTGGACAAACGTGGCGGCAAAGACCTGCGGCAGCTCCCCCATGGCGTCCCCTCACATCGACGGAATCCCGGCGAGCCTAGTGTAGCCGCATGGCGGACAGGATCGGGGCCGACGCACCACCCGCGCCGTTTGCGTCACAACCCGGCACCCAAGGCGCGCCCCGGGCCGTCCCCGGGCGAGAAGAACCTCGCGTTGAATTGATACGCAGTGGAGTGCGGATCGACTCCACGGGCCGATGGTTCTTCTCGCCGGTACCCGGGGCTTTGTAACGGTTCTAGAGTTTATTACGCAGTCCAGTGGTGGTCTTCCCCCCGGCGAGAAGGACCTCGCGCCCCGGAGCGACTCACGCGTTGGCCGCGTGCTCCGCCGCCACGGCCTCGATCAGGCGCACGAGCGGCCAGGTGCGGTTGGCCTTGGTGAGCAGCGCCTTGGCGCCCACCGTGCACCCCGCCTCGCGGCTCCGGGCGAGAAACTCGTCAACCTGCGCGTTCGTCAGGCCGCAGAGCAGGACGAACTCCCCGCATTCCGGGGCCGGCCCCGCGTAGTCAACGGACGCGGGCCTGAAGCCGACGAGCCGCGCGAAGGCGCCCGCCGGGTCCCCGAGCCGCTCGTACGTCGCCGTCCGAGCCACCACGCCCATCTCGCGCAGCACCGCGCGCATCGCCGCGCCCTTCTCGCCAGAAGGGTCAAGCCCCCAGAGCACCGCGCATGCCGCGGGCCCCGAGGGCTTGGCCTTCTTCGATCCGACGGCCTTCTTCTTGGGCCGACCAGCCATTAGCCGAAGTAGCGCTCGAGCAGGCCCTTGAGAGCCTTGCCGTGGCGGGCCTCGTCACGAGCCATCTCGTGGACGGTGTCGTGGATGGCGTCGAGACCGTTCTTCTTGGCGCAGGCGGCGAGCTCCGTCTTGCCGGCGGTGGCGCCGAACTCGCAATCGACGCGCCAGGCGAGGTTGGCCTTGGTGGAGGCCTTCATGTTGGGCTCGAGCTCCTCGCCGAGCAGCTCGGCGAACTTGGAGGCGTGCTCGGCCTCCTCGTAGGCGGCCTTCTCCCAGTACAGGCCGATCTCCGGGTAGCCCTCGCGGTGGGCGATGCGCGCCATGCAGAGGTACATGCCGACCTCGGAGCACTCGCCGGTGAAGTTGGCCTTGAGCTGCTCGAGGATGTAGGCCTTGTCCTCGTCGGAGATGTCGGCGTTGTCCTTGACGGTCTTGGCGTAGATGCCGTACTCGTGCTCGGCGGCGAGCTTCAGCTCACCCTCGACCTTCTCGAACTGGCTGGCCGGCGCCTTGCAGACGGGGCACTCGGCGGGCGGCTCGGCGCCCTCGTAGATGTAGCCGCAGACCTTGCAGACCCACTTGTCCATGGTAACCCTCCTGATCGTCGTGGTGGCGGGGCCCCTCGACCCCGCCTCCTCTCCTATGCACACGGCCCCGGTCGCCCTAGGCCGAGCGTGCCTCACTTGCCTGACACGCGGGGCACACCCCGTCGAACTGCAGCGAGTGGCCGTCGATCTGGTAGCCGCTCGCGCGCGCCGCCGCCTCGTCGACCTCCGACGAGAGTAGCGGGATCATCACGTCGTCCACGCGACCGCAGCGGACGCAGCGCACGTGGTAGTGCGCGAACGGGCGGTGGTCAAAGCGGTCCGCACCGTTGTTGATGCGCACGCGCCCAATTGCGCCCTCGTCCGCCAGGCGGCCGAGCGTGCGGTACACCGTTGCCCGCCCGATCGTGGGATGCTCCTCGTGCACGGCCTCGTAGACCTCGTCTGCGGTGGGATGGTTGGCCAGCTCGCGCAGCGCTCCGGCGATGATCGTGCGCTGAACGGTGTTTCTGCTGGTCATGGCTACCTCCCCTCGCTGACAAGCTCATTGTAGCAAAGTGAGACTCTATATCAACTGAGAATTTCTCTCATTTTGTGGCGTCAGAAGTCGGCAGAGCCCGGTTGTCAGTGCTTTTTTGCGGCCACCCAAAGTATCACCTCACAGGTGACATTTCCTGACCTGCGGGTTTGAGGCGGCACCCAAGCCTGCTACTCGCCCCGCCGCCCAAAAACCACCGACAACCCCAGCAGGCACGTCCTCCGTCCCTACAGCGCGGCGAGAAGAGCCTCGCCTCGCGCATCGTGCGCCACCAGACGCACCTCGCGCGGGGGCTCCTCGCCCGGCGCCGCCCCGTCCTCGAGGCGCGTCACGAAGACGTCCACGCGCGCGTCGCCGATCTCCTCGGCAAACTGCTCCCCCCACTCGATCGAGCAGACGCCGTCGGCGCCCAGCACGTCAAAGATGCCCGTGTCCTCGAGCTGGTCGGGGTCGTCGAGCCGGTAGAGGTCAAAGTGGTAGAGCGGCATCTCGGCGCCCTCGTAGACCATCTCAATCGTGAAGGTGGGGCTCGTGACGTCGCCCACCACGCCCATCCCCGCGGCAATCCCCTTGGTGAGCTGGGTCTTCCCCGCCCCGAGATCGCCCGTCAGCACGAGCACGTCGCCGGCCTCCAGGGCCCGCCCGATCTTCTCGCCCAGCGCTATGGTCTGATCGCGCGAGCCGGTGACAAAGCGTCTCTCGACAGCCATCAGGCCTCCCCTCCCGCCGGGTGCTCGGCGAGCCAGGCGCCCACCATGCGCAGGTCGTCCTCAAGGAGCGGCTGCCAGTCGGAGTGGTAGATGCAGGCCGCCGGGTGGAACGTGGGGCACACCACGAAGTGGCCCGTCTGGTAGAGCTGGCCGCGCAGCGAGGTCACGCCTGCGCTGGTGCGCAGCACGAACTGCGAGGCGAAGTTGCCCAGGCACACGATGACGTCGGGCCAGATGCTCCTGATCTGCTCGCGCAGGAAGGGGGAGCAGGCCTCGATCTCCTCGGGCTTGGGGTTTCGGTTTCCGGGAGGACGGCACTTGACCACGTTTGCGATGTAGATCTCGTCACGCGTGAGGCCGGCGCAGGCGAGAAGCGAGTCGAGCTTCTTGCCCGCCGCCCCCACGAAGGGCTCGCCCTGCAGGTCCTCGTTGCGACCCGGCCCCTCACCCACGAACATCACGCGCGCGTGCGGGTTGCCCACGCCAAAGACGAGGTTGGTTCGGGTGGCGCCCAGCGGGCACAGCTGGCAGTTGCCCATGAGGTCGCGGATCTCCTGCAGCGTGACCTCGCGCGGGCGCTGGTGATTGTGGCCGGGTATGTGCATGACGGACATGAGGTCAAGCCCCCTTCTCTCGGCGGCGGAACCCTTACGTGTAGATCTTCTCAAGTCGCATCCCAAAGTCGCAGACCACCTCGTAGTTGATCGTGTTTCTCAGCCCCGCCATCTCCTCGGCGCTGATGCGCTCGTCGCCGTCCGCACCCAGGACCGTGACCACGTCGCCGTACTCGACCGGCCGGGTCGGGCGATAGGAGCGCGCGCTGTTCACGTCCACGGCGAACATGAACTGGTCCATGCAGACGTTGCCCACCTGGCGGCAGCGCACGCCGTTCACGAGGACGTCCATGTTGTTGGAGAGCTCGCGCGCGAGGCCGTCGGCGTAGCCGATGGGGACCGTGGCGACCTGGATGTTCTGCTTGGGGACGCGCCAGGTGAGACCGTACCCCACGCCGTCGCCCACGTTTGGGTACAGCACGCGCACCACGCGCCCGCGCACGCTCATGACCGGCTCGAGCTCCATGCGCGTCCTCGTGACCTCGGCGGGGTGCAGCCCGTAGAGTCCCACGCCCACGCGGCACATGTCAAAGCGGCACTCGGGGTGCATGATCGTGCCCGGCGTGTTGTCGCAGTGGACGAGCCCCGTCTCGAGCCCGGCGCCGCGCAGGGCCTCCACGGCCTCGCGGAAGCGGTTGAGCTGCAGGGCAAAGTCCCAGTCATCCGGGACGTCGGCGGTGGCGAAGTGCGTGAAGGTGCCCGCGCACTCGAGCCCGCGGTGAAAGTCTATGGTGCGACGCAGCTCCACCACGTCCTGGCGGCGCACGCCGATGCGCGTCATGCCGGTGTCCACGGCCAGGTGGTAGCGGGCCACGCGGTTTGCCGACGCGGCCGCCTCGCCGAGCGCGAGCGCGAAGTCGGCGGTGTAGACGGCGGGCATGAGGTCGTACTCGACGAGCGTCTCCACGCAGTCCACGGGCGGCTCGGAGAGCACGAGTATCGGCCACTCGATGCCCGCCTCGCGCAGCGCGATGCCCTCCCGGACCGTGGCCACGGCAAACTGGTCGGCGCCCGCGGCGTGCATGGTCTTCACGCACGGAACGGCTCCGTGACCGTAGGCGTCGGACTTGACGACGCACATCATCTGCGTGCCCCGCCCGATCAGGCGCCTGAAGGCCGTCGTGTTCCTCCGGAGCGCGGCGAGGTTCACCTCGACCCACGACCAGCGCGTCTCGGGGCTCACGACCCTGTCCATAGCTCCCCCTCCCGTCTGTCCGATCACGCCTCGCCGGCGTCGTCGGGATACATCACGTGCTCCTCGACTGCGTCCGCGGCAAGTCCTATGACGTCGATGACGTCGGTCGCCATGACCGCGCGCGAGCCCACGCGCTCCATCGCGAGCGACCCTGCGTAGCCGTGGATCTCGCACACGTACGCGGCGAGAAGGGCGAGGTTCACCTCGTCGGAGCCGTGCTGCGCGAGCGCGGAGGCCATCATGCCCGCGAGAACGTCGCCGGAGCCGGCCGTCGCCAGGGCCGCGGGGCCAGGCTTGGGCAGCACGGCGCGCTCGACGCTCACGCATCCCGTCGCGCACCCCTTGGTCACGACGACGAGCTCGGAGCCGCCGTCTGCCCACACGATGCGGCGCGCGGCCTCGAGCTGGCCCACGAGCGAGTCGGGGGTCCCGGACTTGGTCGTGAGCCTGCCGAGCTCGCCGCGGTGCGGCGTGAGCACGAGCGGGGACTCGCGGCGCGTGATCTCGGGGAACTCGGGGAGCTCCCCGCCGGCGAGGCGGGCGAGGCAGTTGAGCCCGTCGGCGTCCACGACGAGCGGGACGTCGGTCTCGAGCAGGGCGGAGACGATCGCCACGGTGCCGGCGCTCACGCGCATCCCGGGGCCCACGAGCACGGCGGACGAGCGCTCGGCGAGGGTCCTCACCACGTCGCGCGCCTCCGCGGTGAGCACGCCGTCGGCGTCCTCGGGAAGCGGGACGACGGGAATCTCGAGCAGGTGGGCCTGGGCGACCGGCGCGGCAGAGGCCGGGACGGCAAGGGTCACGTAGCCCGCGCCCATGCGGGCGGCGGCGCGCGCGGCCATGACCGCGGCGCCCGGGAAGCGGCGCGAGCCGCCCACGACGAGCACCGAGCCGCGCGTGAACTTGTCGACCGCCGCAGTGCGCGGGGTCGTGACCTCGAGATAGTCTGCGAGGTCGGTGCGCCAGGCAACGGGGTCCGCGTCGACCACGAGGCGCTCGGTCTGCTCGGCGAGCGGGGCGACGACGATGGCGCCGCAGACGTCGCGGCCGTCATCGGCAAGCAGGCCCGGCTTGAGGGCGAGCATCGTCACCGTCATGTCGGCCACCACGCACGCGCTCGAGGCGTGGCCGGTCTGGCCGGAGAGGCCGCTCGGCACGTCGACCGAGACCACGCGCGCCGGGCTCGCGTTCACGCAGGCGATCCAGATGTCGAAGGGAGCGCGCACCTCGCCGTGGAAGCCGGTGCCGAGCATGCAGTCGAGGGCCACGTCGGCCGTGGCGAGGAGCTCGGCGAGCTCGTCGCGCGAGGGGCCGACCACGATGGAGACGCCCGCGCGCACCGCGCTCTGCGCGACCTGGCGCGCGAGGTCGCCGGAGAGCTCGTCGGGCTCGATCGGCGTCACGACCTTGACGTTGACGCCGCGCGAGAGCAGCGCCTCCGCGGCAACCCAGCCGTCCCCGCCGTTGTTGCCCAAGCCCGTGAGGACCACGACGTTGTCCACCCCGCCGAGCTCGAGCACCTCCTGCGCGGCGGCGTACCCGGCGCGGTGCATGAGCTCGGAGACGCTCACCCCCTCGCGGGTGAGGGCCACCTCGACGCACTTGACGTCCTCGATGTTCAAAACGGGCTGCATGTGATCTACTCCTTCGAAGCTGTCTTCCCGACCTCGTCGAGCCCAAGCTCGGCAAGCTCGTCCTCCTGCACGCGCTCGAGCTCGTCGAGCACGGCACGGGCCTCCTTGAACGAGCTCGCGAGGGCACGCTCGGCGTCCTTGCGGGCGTCCGGCGCGGGACGGACGTCGTCGGTGACGGCGATCGCGTTTGCCACGGCGACGTCGTGGGTGTGTGAGATGGAGAGTGCAATCTCCCGGATGCCGCGCTCGCGGGCGAGCTCGGCCGCGCGGCCGGAGAGCAGCGCGCGGGGGCGGCCCGACTCGTCGCGCGTCACCGAGACGTCGCGGAAGCCGACGCCCTGCGAGAAGCCCGTCCCGAGCGCCTTGACCACCGCCTCGCGCGCCGCGAAGCGCGCGGCGTAGTGCTCGGCGGGCCGGGCGCACTTCTCGCAGTAGGCCCGCTCCTCCTCGGTGAAGACGCGTCGGGCGAAGTTGGGCCTGCGCGCCAGGACGCGCTCCATACGCGAGATCTCGAGCATGTCGACGCCGATTCCCGCCGTCGCCATGGCTACTCCACCGTCACTGACTTGGCGAGGTTGCGGGGCTTGTCCACGTCGCAGCCGCGGGCGCGGGCCACGTAGCGGGCAAGCATCTGCAGGTGCACCACCGCCACGATCGGGACGAGGAGCTCGTCGGAGACGGGCGGGATCCACAGCACGTGCTCCACGAGCGAGGCCACCGCCTCGTCGCCGTCGGTGGCCACGGCCACGCACACGGCCCCGCGGGCGATGACCTCCTGGATGTTGGAGACCGTCTTGTCGTGCACGCGGTCCTCCGGCACGATGGCCACCACCGGGAACCCCGGCTCCAGAAGCGCGATGGGGCCGTGCTTCATCTCGCCGGCAGGGTAGGCCTCGGCGTGCAGGTAGCTGATCTCCTTGAGCTTGAGCGCCCCCTCGTAGGCCGTCGTCGAGTTGACGCCTCGCCCCAGGAAGAGCGCGGAGTGGGCGCGACGGAAGAGGGACGCGGCGCGCTTGTCCTGCCAGGAGCGGGAGATCACCTCGCGGATGAGGTCGGGCAGCGCGCAGAGCTCGCGGTAGTGACGCTCCACCTCGGCGCGCTCCATCTCGCCGCGCGCCTCGGCAAGCCGCAGGGCGAGAAGCGCGCTCGCGACCATCTGGGCGGTGTACGCCTTCGTGGAGGCCACGCAGACCTCGGGGCCGGCCTGCACGTAGAGCGTCCCGTCGGACTCGCGCGCCGCGGTCGAGCCGAGCACGTTGGTGATGGCAAAGACCTTGCAGCCCATCCCCCTCATGCGGCGCGCCGCGGTGAGCGTGTCGGCCGTCTCCCCGGACTGCGTGATGATGACGCAGAGCGTGTTGGGCGTCACGAGGACGTCCTGCTCGTAGTTGAACTCGGAGGCGTAGTCGCAGATGACCTGCACCTTCGCCCAGGTCTGGATCAGCGTGCGCGCGATGAGGCTCACGTGGTAGGACGTGCCGCACGCGATGAGGTATACGCGGTCGATCGCGGCGAGGTCGGCGGACGTCATGGAGAGCTCGTCGAGGTGGACGCCGTGCTCGCCCATGCGGCCCGCGAGCAGGCGCTCGATGGCCTCCGGCTGCTCGGCGATCTCCTTGGCCATGAAGTCGGCGTAGCCGCCGAGCGTGGCCGCGGAGGCGTCCCAGTCGATGTCGATGGCGCTCGGCACCTCGACGGGCATGCCCTCGTCGTCGAAGACGGTGACCCTGCCGGACGCCTCGAGGCGGGCCACCTGGCCGTTCTCGAGCTGGATGACGTGGGACGTGACGCTCGCGAGCGGGGTCACGTCCGAGGCGGCGTAGGCGCCGTCCTCGGTCGAGGCCACCACGAGCGGGGACCCATTGCGCGCGCAGACGATCTGGTCGGGCACGTCGGCGCAGACCACCGCGAGCGCCCAGGAGCCCTCGAGCCGACGGCACGCGTTTCGCACGGCGCTCACGAGGTCGCCGGCGGAGGGACCCGCCCACGCGTCCTCGATGAGGTGCGCGATGACCTCGGAGTCGGTGTCCGAGACGAGCGTGTGCCCCGCGCGCTGGAGGTACCCCCTCAGCTCGCGGAAGTTCTCGATGATGCCGTTGTGCACGATCGCGATGCGCCCCGTGCAGTCCCGGTGCGGGTGGGAGTTCTTGTCCGTGGGGGCGCCGTGCGTGGCCCAGCGCGTGTGCGCGATGCCGGTTGTGCCCACGAGGTTGGCCGTGTCGCAGCGCTCCGCGAGCGCGGCCACGCGACCGGCGCACTTGACGCCGTGCAGCTCGTGGTCTGCGCCCACGACCTCGACGCCCGCAGAGTCGTAGCCTCGGTACTCGAGCGTCCTCAGGCCCTCGAGGAGATATCCGACGGCCTGGTTCCTACCGGTATAGCCAACGATTCCGCACATGCGGGCCTCCTCGGGTGGGCGCGTTTAGGGTACAGGTCTAGATTCTAGCAGGGCAGCGCGCGGCGAGAATAACCGATACGTTACGCCTTGAAGGGCTCCAGCGCCTCTAGGACGATGGCGTTGGCCTGCGCGCACAGCTCGTCCGTGGGGGCCTCGGCGAGCACGCGGACCAGCGGCTCGGTTCCGGAGGCACGCACGAGCACGCGGCCCTGCCCCGCGAGGAACTCCTCCGCCCTCCCGACCGAGGCGAGCACGCCCTCGTCGGACATGGCGGCGTCCTTGTCGGTCACGCGCACGTTCACGAGCTCCTGCGGGTAGAGCTTCACCGGCGCGCACAGCTGCGAGAGCGTCTCGCGCTCGGCGCGCAGCACCTCCATCACGCGCAGCGAGGTCATGATGCCGTCGCCCGTGCACTCGATGTCGCCGAAGATGATGTGGCCGGACTGCTCGCCGCCCAGGCTGTAGCCGTTCTCACGCATGCAGGCGTAGACGTTCTTGTCGCCCACCGCGGTGGTCTCGTAGGACAGGCACGCCTCGTCGAAGGCCTTGAACAGGCCGTAGTTGCTCATGACGGTGGGAACCACGGTGCCCGCGGTGAGCCGTCCGTGCTTGTTGAGGTAGACGCCGCAGATGTAGAGGATGAGGTCGCCGTCCACGACGTTGCCGCGCTCGTCTACCGCCAGGCAGCGGTCGGCGTCTCCGTCGTAGGCAAAGCCCACGTCAAGGCCCTGCTCCACCACGTGGCGACGCAGGCGGTCGATGTGGGTGGAGCCGCAGTCGACGTTGATGTTGAAGCCGTCGGGGCTGTTGTTGATCACGCGGACGTCGGCGCCGAGCGCGTCAAAGACCGGCTTGGCGACCGAGGAAGCGGAGCCGTTGGCGCAGTCCAGGCCCACCTTGACGCCCTGGAGGGAGAAGTTGGCGCTCGCGATGAGGTGCGCGATGTAGCGGTTGCGCCCCTGCATGTAGTCCACGGTGCAGCCGATGGCGTCACCGGTAGCGAGCGGGACCTCCACCTTGCCGTCGATGTAGTCCTCGATGAGCTCCAGGACGTCCTCGTCCATCTTGTAGCCCTCGCCGTTCACGAGCTTGATGCCGTTGTCGGTGTAGGGGTTGTGAGAGGCCGAGACCATGATGCCGCAGTCGAAGCGGCCGTCCACCGTCTCGTAGGCGACGCCCGGGGTGGGGATGACGTGCAGCATGTAGGCGTCGGCACCGGAGGCAACGAGGCCGGCCACGAGCGCGGACTCGAACATGTAGCTCGAGCGGCGCGTGTCCTTGCCGAGCACCACGCGGGCCTTCTTCTCCTGCCTCGCGCCGTAGTACCAGCCCACGAAGCGGCCGATCTTGAACGCGTGCTCGACGTTGAGGCCCTCGTTCGCGCGGCCGCGGAAGCCGTCGGTGCCAAAGTACTTCATTGCTGCTCTCCCCTCGGGGACGGTTACGCGTGCAGACCGGACCCATTGTTGCACAGAAACGGGGGCTGCCAAGAATCTCGACAGACGCGAGAGGCCCCGTCCTTCTCGCCGCGCGGGGCGAGAAGAACCGTCCGGGCCGCCATAACCCCGGATTCCTAAGCGGTCAGGGCGCGCGGCCTGCCATAACGCCGTTTTCCTAAGCACAAAAGGGGTGGCACGCCCCCGGAGAGGGGCGACGCGCCCTCCCGGCAAGCAAAAGGGCCCGCCGAGAAAAACTCGACGGGCCCGAAGGCACACTGCGATGCAGGGTTTAGCGCTTGGAGAACTGCGGGCGCTTGCGGGCCTTCTTGAGACCGTACTTCTTGCGCTCGACGGAGCGGGCGTCACGGGTGAGGAAGCCAGCCTTCTTGAGGTCCTCACGGTACTCGCCGGCGTCGAGAAGGGCGCGGGCGATGCCGAGGCGCAGGGCGCCGGCCTGGCCGGTGATGCCGCCGCCGTCGCAGTTGGCGAGCACGTCAAAGCGCTCGGCGGTCTCGGTCAGGCGCAGCGGGGCAACGGCGTTGTCCACGAGCTGCTGACGACCGAAGTACTGGGCAGCGTCACGGCCGTTGACGACGACCTTGCCGGTGCCGGGGACGAGACGAACGCGGGCGACGGCCTCCTTGCGGCGGCCGGTGCCGGAGTAGACAACCGTGTTCTCAGCCATCGGTTAGGCCCTCCAATCGATCTGGACGGGGTTCTGGGCCGTGTGCGGGTGCTCGGGGCCGGCGTAGACCTTGAGCTTGGTGCCCTGCTTGCGGCCGAGGGTGGTCTTGGGGAGCATGCCCTTGATGGCGTGCTCGACGACGCGCTCGGGGTGCTTCTCCATGGCCTCGCGGAAGCTCTCGAGCTTGAGGCCACCGAGGTAGCCGGAGTAGCGCCAGTACTGCTTGTGGTCCGCCTTGACGCCCGTGAGGACGACCTTGTCGGCGTTGATGACGACGACGAAGTCACCGGTGTCGGCGTTGGGCGTGTACTGGGGCTTGTTCTTGCCACGAAGGATCATGGCAGCCGTGGTGGCAAGACGGCCGAGCGTGGCGCCCTCGGCGTCGATGAGCACCCACTTGCGCTCGACTTCGCCAGCCTTGGCGAACTGAGTCGACTTCTTCACTTGACTCCTCCTACGTACCTGCATGATGACGGCTTCTGGACAAACCGTCGTGCTTTTTTGTCAGAGATTACGGGGCTCTGTGGAAAAGCTGTAAGAGTATAGCGCATGGCGCCACCGCTGAGCTGGTGAATTTTTCTTCCACAAGCCATTCAAATGCGGCTGCGCCCCTCGCCCCGCCCCGAGACCGGCCAAAAGGGGCGTCAGGCCCACAGAATCACCTCCTGCGCACCCTCCCCCACGTCCGCGCGCGCAAAGCGGACGCTCACGCGCGGCGCGCCGTGGACGCCGGCAACCATGGCGGCCAGCGCGCGCTCCTCGGCCGGCGCAAAGGTCTCGATCGCGGGAGCCTCCTCGAAGAGCCACACGACCTCGCCCTCCGCAGGCTCCTCGGCGAGAAACGCCGCGCGGTCCGCCACCTCGCGCACCGCAAGCTCGCGCCCGGCGCAGCGCGCCCCCACGGCCGCGGGGCGCGCCTCCACCTGCGCGCGCATGGTCGTCACCCTGAGCGCGTCGTAGCCCTCGTAGCCGCCCGTCGACGCCTCGGCGAGAAGGACCAGCCGCCCCGGCTCCTGACGCATGCGGAAGGTGGTCTCGACGTGGGCGCCGTAGGAGACGTCGTCCATGAGGCCGTAGCCCTCGACCCACCTCGCGCGGTTCTCGATCGAGGACCCGCCGTCCTCGTAGAGCACGTAGCGGCTCTCGCGGACGCCGTCGTCCGGGGCGGGGCCCTCCGGCCAGAAGTCGATTACGCGGCGCGTGCGGTCCAGCCCGTGCGGGTTCTTCTCGCCGGGCGGCATGGGGTTGTTGTGCGCCTCGTAGCGCGGGACGATCGCGCCGCCGCGCACGAAGAGGGGCAGCTTCCAGAGCGGCGCGTCAAAGCCGTCGAGCGTCTGCCCGCCCGCGTGGCGCTCCCCGGTGAAGTAGTCGAACCAGACGTCCTTCTCGCCGCCAGGCAGGCAGATGCCGTCACGGACGTCGTTGCCGAGCTCGTCTGCGCGCGTGCTTCGCCACACCGGGGCCACGAGCAGGGCGTCGCCGAGAAGAAACTCGTAGTTTGCCGCCTCGGGCGCCAGGTCCTCGCAGCCCGCGAGCGAAAGCGGCCGCACCATGGGCAGCCACGCGTCGCCGTTTGCGTCCGAGAGGCCCGCCGCCGCGGCCGCGCAGGTGTAGGCGTAGGGCATGAGCTCGCTCTTGAGCTTGAGGTACATGCGGCAGATGCCCGTGTGGGGATCGCCGTTTGCGTAGGGCAGCTTGGCGTAGGTGCCCCAGCCGTCCATGTCCAGGACGACGGGCGTGAGCGCCTTCCACTGGAAGTCGCGCGTGGCCACCACCGGGTCCCCGCCGAAGATGCCGTCCAGATCCGACGCCACGTTGGGGTTGCCCGACATCCCCTGCCCCAGGTAGGTGGGGATGTGCATGCGAACGTACTCCCAGTCCGTGCCGTCCTGGTCGCCCGACCACACCGCGCCAAAGCGCTGCGTGGCGGCCCAGCCGTCGAGCGTGAGGACGAAGGGGCGCCGACGCGCGTCCAGGCTCAGGATGTCGTAGGCCTGCTTGGTGCCGGAGAGGGCGAAGGAGTAGCCCAGGCCCACCCACTCCTCGTCTGTCTTGAGGGCGGCCACGCCGCCGCGCGTGGTCTCGGCGGCGAAGTCACGCAGGTTGTGCCAGGTCACGTCCTGGTTTGTGTCCGGCGTGATCTTGGACTGGGCCCACAGGCCCGTGGCCACGCCGCGCTCCGCCGCGTAGGCGGAGAAGGCCGCGAGGTTGTCGACGTTTGCCGCCACCGCCGCGAGGCGCTCTGGCGAGCTGGCGCCGTCCGCGCCCACGCCGCCCGTCATCTCATAGCCGTTGTGGCCGTAGCCCGAGCCGTAGCCGTCGTTGGGCAGAAACCAGCCGAGCGGCACGTCGTGGGCCGCGTGCTCGTCGATCACCGCGCGCGCCGAGAACTCGTACGGCGTCTCGCAGGAGAACCCGCCCGCAGACTCGCGGAGCACCTCGTCCAGGCCGTTGAGGGACTCGGCGACGCCGCGCCCCGGCAGCACGTAGCCGCGCACGCGCCCGTACTCGTAGCGCGTGCGGCCCTCGCCGCCCGCGGGCCCGGAGCCGTGGACGACCCAGGCCTTGCCCTCGGCCGCAGGAGCCCCCGCCACGGTGCCGCGCGCCTCCGCGGAAAGCGGCTCGGCAGACCACGCGTCACGGTTGTAGGCGTTGAGGTGCCCCAGGTAGAAGGCGTACTCGGGGAGAAGGACCGGCGCGCCCGTCACGCGGTAGTAGGCACGCAGCACGTCGCGCGCCGTCTCGGCGAGACCGGCCGCGGGCACGCCAGCGCGCCCCGCCACGAGGAGGTACGCGTCAAAGAGCCCGTCCTCGTGGGTGGCGCGCACGTCCGCGCCCGTGGCGGCAAAGTCGTAGGCACCGCACGCGAAGGTGTTTCTCAGCACGCCGTAGCCCGCGCTCGACCAGAAGAAGGGGCTCGGCGAGGCCACGTCGCCGTCCTGCCACTCGTTGCCGTTGACCGGTGCGCTCACGATGCTGATGACGCTGCCCGCGTGCTCGGCGCGGCCGTTTTGCGTGCCGCCGCCAAAGAACTTCTCGCCGGGGGCGCACGCCAGGACCTGCGTGGTCGAGTCCGCGCCCAGCTGCAGGGGCGCCGTCTCGCGCAGGGCCGCGCGTCCGTTGCGACGCACGCTCAGCAGCGCGTCCGACCCGCCGAGAAGCACCTCGGTGCCGCCGGCGGCCACCACGAAGGCGTCGCCCTCCTCGCGCACGCGCGCCGCGGGCCGCGCGTAGCGCTCCGAGTCGTCCGGCTGGGCCGGGATGCGCGCCGCGTGCTCCGGCGAGACGGGCTTCGCGTACGGAGCAAACGCGCCGGCGGGGTCAACCGTGTAGCGCACGATTCCCTCGTCGAGAAACGCGATGCGCCCCTCCACCGTGCGAGGCGCGGGCGCGCCGTCCTTCTCGCCAGCCGCTCCGCCCCGCTCGAGGGCGGAAAACGTGACGACGGCCACGTTGGGCCGCAGCGGGTCCGGCGCGACCGAGGTCACGCCCGTCAGGGTGATGCTGCTCATGGGTGTCCCCTATTCTGCGCAGAGAAACGCGTCGATCTCGGCCAGGCGTGCCTCGGCCTGACGGCGGCCGGCAACGTAGAGCTTGAGGAGCGGCTCGCCCGAGCGCTCAGAGTTGCCGACGGTCACCGGCTCCTCCGGCGCGATGACGAGGCAGCGCCCCCCGGCCTCGAGCTCCCAGAGGAGCTCGCGCTGGGCGTTGTAGCGCTCGCCGCGCGTGGCAAGCGCCTCGAGGTAGTACGGGTAGGCGTCGTAGAGGTGGGACTTCAGCGCGATGGCCTCGCTGCCCGCTCCGCGCACGAAGCCGCGGTCCTGCGTGAGCACCACGAGGGCGCGCTCTGCCGGAACGTGCCCCACAATCTCGCGCGCGCCGGGCAGGCCCATCGCCGTCTCGAAGGGGATGGAGTCGGTGGTGCCGCCGTCGAGGTAGCGGTGGCCGTCAATCTCCACGGTCTGGGACACCATGGGCAGCGATGCGGAGGCGCGCACCTTGACGATGTCGTCTGGGAAGCGGCGCACGCTCAGGTAGTCGGGCGTGCCAAAGGTCACGTCCGAGACCACCGCCCACATGGGCAGCTCGCTCGCGTTGAAGGTGTCCACGTCGCAGGGGTCGATGTGGTTCTGGACCTCGTCGTACATGAAGTCCGCGCCGGCCATGTTACCCGTCGTGGCGAGCGACCACAGGGACATGAAGCGCTTGTCGTCGCGGAAGGCGAGCATGTCGCGCATGGTGCGGCCGATCTGGCGCGAGCGGAAGTTGGACGCGTTGATGGCGCCTGCCGAGACGCCCCACACGCTGGAGAAGTCGTACAGCCCGCGCTCCTGGAGCACGTCGAGCACGCCCGCCGTGAACAGGCCCCTGAACCCACCGCCCTCGAGCACGAGCGCCGGCACGTTGGTCTTCTCGGTTGACATGGTGGCTCCCCTCGTCCGCGTTTTTCTCGGCACATTGTCGCACGGCCGGAGCGTGGCGCGCCAAACAAAAAGCGGGCGCCCCCGCGTGGGGGACGCCCGCCGATGCGCCTATGGTGGAGGTGCGGAGAATCGAACTCCGGTCCAAAGCAGATCCCTGACAGGTGTCTCCAGGCTCAGTCGCCGGTTGGGTCTCGGAGGCCGCGCACCCGGTGACCCGCGCTTGGCCTCCCAGTCGGTTCGGTCTTAGCGCGCGGCATACCGACTACGTCCGCGCGCGCATCTCCCTGAAATGACGTCGCCCCGGGAACGGGAGCAATCCCCGGTTAGACGCGCCGCTATCTAATTAAGCAGCGAGAGCCAGCTGAGGCTCGTAAGAGTTGTTGTCGTCAATTCAATTTGACGGTACCCCTGTTTAGCGTGGCGAGGAGACCACGGCCTGCTGCCCATCTCAGACCCACCCTGTCGAAACCAGTCACCCCCGGGTGGAATGGGAAGACTGCCACCATGCGGCTGTCAACGTACGGGCCGCTCGCGCGACCGTGGGGTCATTCTACCCGTTTTTCCCAACGTCTAGCCACGGTAGCGGCAAGTGAGCAAAACCTCGCACCCATTGTTTCTCTTTTTGGTCTATGACCACAAAACCCCAGTTGGCTGTCATGCAAAGAATAAAAACAAACAATGGGTGCGAGGTTTTGGCCCCACGGGGACCCGCAAGCCACGGTAGCCCGCACGCGCATCGCCGCCGAGAAGAACGTGCAGGTTGCAGACGCTTTTCTCGCCCACGCAAAGGGGCGGCCCCCCGCGGGAGACCGCCCCGTGCACCGCTGCTGGCGAGAAGGGCTACTCCTCGACGGGCTCGAACATGTCGGGGCCGACGCCGCAGACCTCGCAGACGAAGTCCTCGGGCAGCTCGGGAGTGTCGACGGTGACCTCCCAGCCGCAGACGGTGCAGCGGAACGTGTACTTCTTCTCATCTGCCATGTGGTGCTCCTCTCACTGGTCCAACGATCGTGCCGAGAAATGCTATCACAACGGTGGCGTTTGCCGCCCCGCGTTGCGCCGTGCGGGTCAGCCCTGCCCCGGGACAAAGGACGAGGCCTTGGGCGGCGTTTTGCCCTTGAGGGTGCCGTGGTAGTAGGCGTAGGTCATCGGGGCCACGTCGGAGAGGTTGCCCGCGTCCACGACCTCGCCCACGAAGGTGAGGTGCGTGCCCACGTCGACGGTCTGGACCACGCGGCACGCCACGTACGAACAGGCGTGCTCGGTGGGATACGGGTCGCCCGTGGCGGACACGGCACTCTCGATGCCGTCGAACTTGTCAAAGTCCGCCGACGTGCGGAAGCCAAAGCGCCCCACGAAGAGCATGTCCGCGGACTCGTCCACAACGGCGAGCGAGAAGTGCCCCGCGTCGCGGATGACGCCGCAGGTGTAGTTCTCCTTGTTCACCGTGACCGAGACCTGCAGCGGCGCGGACGTGACCTGCAGCCCCGTGTTGACGAGGCACGCGCCCACGCGCTCGCCGTCTGCGGCCGAGACCACGTAGAGCCCCGAAGAGAACTTGAACAGTGCGGTTGCGTCCATGCCCGTCTCCTCTCCTGATACGAGGGGGCCGTCCCCTCGTATCACCGGTTCAGCTCCTTGAGCGCGCGGGCGATCTCGCGGTCGGAGTCGCGGCGCGCCATGTCCGCGCGCTTGTCGTAGAGCTTCTTGCCGCGGGCCAGCCCGATGGCGAGCTTGACCCGGTTGTGCTCGTCGAAGTAGATCTCGAGCGGAACGAGCGCGAGGCCCTTCTGGCGCAGCTTGGCGTCCAGGTAGTCAATCTGGCGGCGGTGCAGCAGAAGGCGGCGCTTGCGGTCCGGGTCCACGTTCCACACGCCGCCGTTGGAGTAGGGGTGGATGTGGACGCCGTGCAGCCACGCCTCACGCCCGCGGATGAGGCAGAAGGCGTCCGTGAGCTGGCAGGCGCGCTCGCGCAGGCTCTTGACCTCGGTGCCCGTGAGCTCGATGCCCGCCTCGAAGGTCTCGTCGATGAAGTACTCGTGGTGCGCCGAGCGGTTCTTGGCGATGGTCCTCTTGCCGCCGGATTTTGCCTGCTGCGCCTGCTTGGCAGCCTGGCGGACGACCTTACTCTTGGCCATGGTCGCCCTCCCCGTCCGACGCGCCGGGCTCGGCGTCGCTCTCGCGGATGAGCTCGAGCAGGGCCTTCGCGGCCGGCTCGCCCACCAGGTCGCGCGCCCGCAGCGTGAGCGTCGTCGCCACGTCGCGCGCACCCGCCTCCGCGGCGTCGGTCGCGCACATGAGCAGGCACACGGCGATCTCCGCGTTGGCCCCGTCGGGCAGCCCCTCGGCGGCGAGAAGCTCGGTCATCTCGGAGTCGCTCACGAGGTCGGGGTCGCGCTCGGTGCCGGCCGCCTGGTTGAGGGCCGCGTCGAGCGCGGAGTCGCGCACGTCGAGAGCGCGCGCCGCGCGCAGGCAGGCCGCGGAGACGCGGGGCTTCTCGCTCACCTCGAACCAGCCCGAGAAGTTCACGAACGCCCGCACCAGGTGACGGGCGTCGCTCGCGCGCTCAAAGACGCTGTAGGTGAGGGCCAGGTACTCCTGCATGTCCCCCGCCACGCGGAAGAGGTCGGCGAGGTTGAGCCGGTAGCTGCAGTCCATGGGGTTCCAGCGCACCGCGCGCTTGAGCGCCTCGGCCGCCTCGTCGTAGTCCCCGGCCTGGACGCTCGCGAGGGCGAGGTCGTTGTAGAGGCGGTCGAGCGGCTCGCCCACGTCGCGCAGCTCGCGCGGGTCGTCCTCCACGCGCCGGTACGCCAGCCGCTCGAAGATCGTGGGGAAGCTGAACCACTGCACCTCGTCGGTGGTGGGGCAGTTGCGGTCCACGTACTCCTCGGCGTCCTCGGCGAGCCGGGCTAGAAGCTCGGCGGCCTGCTCGGGCTGCCCCTGGAGCATGAGGCCCTCGGCCCGCTCGAGCTCCTCGGTCAGCGTTGTCTGGTTCTGGCTCATCCATCCTCCTGGCGGCTGCGGCCGCACGGGTCCCCCGGGGTCCTTGCTAGGTAGTAAGTGTTCCCATTATCGCGCAGGCGTGTCAGCGCGGCGAGAAGTACCTCGCGGACGGTCCCTCCCACCACGCGCCAGGGCGAGGTCTATCTGCCCGCGGGCCACGTTCACGCCCGTGACCTCAACTGCCACGCGACGCCCGAGGCGCCACACCTCGCCCGACTCCTCGCCGGTGAGCGTCATGCGCACCTCGTCGTAGGCAAACCACTCGTCCCCGAGGGCGCGCACCGGCACGAGCCCCTCTGCGCAGGTCTCGTCGAGCGTCACGAAGACGCCGGCGCGCGTGCACCCCGAGACCACGCCCGACTCGCGCTCGCCGACGCGCCCCTGGTAGAGCTCGGCCATCTTGATCTTCTGCGACGCCCTCGCGGCCGCGTCTGCGGCGCGCTCGCGCTCCGAAGACGTGTGGCAGAGCTGGGGCAGGGCCGCGGCCTGCGCGCGCATCTCGCTCCCCTCCACGCGCCCGGCGAGAAGCGCCTTGAGGGCGCGGTGGACGAGCACGTCCGGGTAGCGGCGGATCGGCGAGGTGAAGTGGCAGTACGCCGGGGCCCCGAGCGCGTAGTGGCCCTCGTTGTGCGGCAGGTAGACCGCGCGGCGCTGCGCGCGCAGGAGCAGGGCGTTTGCCATGGGCGCGCCGCTCGTGCCGCGGGCGGCCTCGAGGATTCCCCGGATGGCGAAGGGGTCGCCGGCGAGAAGCCCCGCGGAGGCCGCGCCGTCAAGCAGGCCGAGCTCGCGCAGGGGCTGGACGCAGGCCTTGAGGTCGTCCTCCAGCGGCGGCTCGTGTACGCGATAGGCGGCCGGGGCCTCGGCGTCCGCGAGCCGGCGTGCCACGCACTCGTTGGCGAGCAGCATGGCCTCCTCGATAAGGCCCGTCGCGCGCGTGCGCCGGCGCACCGAGACGCCTGTGGGGCGACCCTCCCCGTCGAGCGTGACCTTTGCCTCCACGGTCTCGAAGTCGATGGCGCCGCGCTCCTCGCGCACCCGCTCGCGCAGGGCCCGGACCTCGTCGAGGGTACGCAGGAGCTCGGCGACCTCCGGGGCGAGGGCGGGGTTCTTCTCGCCCGCCGCGTCCTTCTCGCCGGCGAGAAGCGCGTCCACCTCGTCGTAGCTGAGACGAGCCGCGGAGCGAATGGCCGAGCAGCACATGCGGGCGCCCGTTACGTGCCCGCGCGCGTCAAGACGCATGACGACGCTCATGGCGAGCCGGTCCTCGCCCGGCCGCAGCGAGCAGACGTCGTTGCAGAGCCGCTCCGGCAGCATCGGGATCACGCGGTCCACGAGGTAGGCCGAGCACGCGCGCCGCTTTGCCTCGTTGTCCACGGGGGTGTCCGCGCCCACGTAGTGCGTGACGTCGGCGATGTGGACCGCAAGCTCAAAGCCCCCGTCCGCCAGGCGCCGCGCGCCGACCGCGTCGTCGAAGTCACGCGCGTCGGCGGGGTCCACGGTCACGCAGAGCTGGTCGCGCAGGTCGCGCCGGCGCGGGTCCGCGGCGAGGGCCGCGCCCACGTCCGCCACGATCTTCTCGGCCTGCCCGAGCACGGAGGCGGGAAACTCCCCCGGAAGCCCGTAGGACGCCACCACCGCCTCCACGTTGAGGTCGAGCTCGTCGGCAGCGCCCACACGCCGCTCGAGCGTCACGACCGGAGCGCTCCTGCGCGTGGGGTACTCGGTGATGCGCGCGAGCACGACGTCGCCCTCCGCCACGCCGAGGCGCGCGGGGCTCGGGTCCTCCGGCACGACGAAGAAGTCGTGGCCGATGCGCGCGTCGAGCGGCACCACGGCGCCGAGCGGCCCGGCCGGCGAGAAGCGCCCGAGGAAGGTCGTCACGGCGCGCGCGAGCACCGCGCGCACCACGGCACGAGGCGCCCGGCCGCGCTGTTCCACGATCGCGACCTCGACCTCGTCTCCGTTCATGGCCTCACGCTGCCCGTGGCGCACGAGCTCGAAGTCGCCCTCCGCCGTCTCCACGTGCGCGGCACCCGGTCGCGACACCACGAGCGTCCCCGTGAGCGTGCGCCCGCGCTGGCGCGGCCCACTCGCGCGGCCCCGGCGCCTGCTCCCGCGATGCGGCCTGCTACGTCCCATGGGCCTCCCTCCCCCGAGGTTCTTCTCGCCGTTTCTGCCGACCAGCTTATCCCATGCCACACCCAAGGGTGCCCCTCGCGTCGAGTGCGCGATATACGGGCATTTCCGTTTTGAGTTTACCGACACAAACTCAACGTTTCCGCAGTTGCTTTCAAAGGGCGTAGGTCTCAGGCCGGAGAGGTCATCCCGAATTTCGCGCACTCGACGGAAGGGTCCGAGAAGCTCGCACGGCGCTCAGGGTTGCTGCGAGCGCAAGTTTTTCTCGCCGCCGCCCCCTGCCTGTGTCAAACACCGCACTTTCAAGGGTCGGCAGTCCCGCAAAGACCCCGGCCCAATGGTTGTCAGCGGTTTTTCCGGGGGCGGTCAAGTACTACCGTGAAGGTGCCATTTCTCTACCAGCGCGTTCCCCGGCCTACTCGGGCGTGCCGGTAAAAACCACAGACAACCAGAAACCAAGGCCTCACGAGGGCCGCAGCGCCCCCGCCCCCCCTCCAAACACGGCGCAAAAAGGCCCCCGGACCGGGCAAAGCCGGGCCGGGGGCCAGACGGCGCGCTGGGCGGCAGCTACACCCTGAGGTAGCGCCTCATGGCGATCGCGGAGCCAAACAGGCCGATCACCACACCGATGACGAGCAGGGCGCCGAAGGTGGCGTAGAGCATCGTCGCCGGGATGTCGAACGAGAGGAACGACAGGTTGCTCGCGAGTACCGGCATCACGGCCTGGACGCCGCCGGCGAGCGCGGCGATGGCGAGCACCGCCGCGATGAGGGCCTCGATGACGCCCTCCATGACGAAGGGCCCGCGGATGAAGCCGTTTGACGCGCCCACGAGACGCATGATCGCGATCTCGCGCCTCCGCGCGGTGATGGCGAGGCGGATCGTGTTGTTGATAAACACGAAGGCCACGAACGTCAGCAGCGCGACGAGGATGACGGCCGCGACGCGGATGTAGTTGGTGAACTCGAGCAGGCGCTCGACCGTGCCCTGGCCGTAGAGCACGTCCTCGGACGCGCTCGACTCCGGGTCGTCCATGCCGTCGCGGACCTGAGCGAAGGTGTCATCGCTCGCGATGCGCTCGGCGGTGGCCTGGACCTGCTGGGCGTCGGTCAGGCGGATAACGAGCGAGGCCGGAAGCGGGTTCTCGCCGTCGAGGGCCGCCACCGCATCGCTCGCGTTGCGGTTGGACATGGAGGTGCGGTACTCCTCGAGCGCCTCCTCCTTGGACTTGTACGTCACGGACTCGACGCTGTCCCAGCTCTCGACCTCCTGCTGGAAGGCCTCGATGGTCGCCTGGTCGGCGTTGTCCGAGATGAAGGCCTGGATGGTGAGGCTGTCCTCGACACCGCCGAGCATGCTGTTGATCATGACCGAGCCCAGGATGAACAGGCCGATGATGAAGAGGGACAGGAAAATCGTGACGACGGCGCCGAGCACCGTGGTCCAGTTGCGACGGAAGTGGTGGCCCGTCTCGCGCAGGGAGTATCCGATGTTAGAGGGCGCCATAGTAGCCGTAGCCTCCCCTCTCCTGGTCGCGGACCACGTGGCCCGCCTCGAGCGCGATGACGCGCTTGCGCATGGAGTCGACCATCTCGCGGTCGTGTGTGGCCATGACGACGGTGGTCCCCGCGCGGTTGATCATGTCGAGCAGCTTCATGATGCCGAGCGAGATCGCCGGGTCGAGGTTGCCGGTGGGCTCGTCGCAGACGAGCAGCGGCGGGCGGTTGACCATCGCGCGCGCCACGGAGACGCGCTGCTGCTCGCCGCCGGAGAGCTGGTCGGGGAAGTGCTTCATCTTCTCGGCGAGGCCCACGAGGCGAAGCACCTCCGGGACCTGCGCCTTGATGACGGAGCGCGGCTTGCCGATGCACTCGAGGGCAAAGGCGACGTTCTCGTAGACCGTCTTGTCCGGCAGGAGCTTGAAGTCCTGGTAGACGGTGCCGATCTGGCGACGCAGGTACGGGACCTTCTTGTTGCGCATGCGCGTGAGGTCCTGCCCGGCCACGATGACCTGGCCGGAGCTGGCCTTGAGCTCGCGCGTGATGAGGCGCAGCAGCGACGACTTGCCGGAGCCCGAGTGACCAACCACGAAGACGAACTCGCCGGGGTAGATGTCGAGGCTCACGTTGTCGAGCGCGGGCTTGTTGGGCTGGGCCGGGTAGATGAGTGTGACGTTTTTGAACGACACGGTGGGGGTGCCGGTGCGCGGGACCGAGGGGGCGCTGTCGTCGCCCGCAAGCGACGAGTAGACGCTCTCGGCCACCGGACGCTCGGCCGGGTCCGCAGGCTCGGCCGCGGTGACGACGTGGACCGCCTCGACCGTCTCGACCGCGACCTCGGGGGCGGGCGCCTCCTCGGCGATCACCCCGCTCGTTGCGGCGTTGGCGGCGAGAAAGGCGCCGGTGTCGTCAGGCGACAGGACCTCTACCTGCGGAGCCGTCTCGGGCCTGACCGCCTCGTCGAGCGGCGTGCCCTCGGACCCCTGTCGCTCAGTGCTGCGAAAGTGACTGGCCACAGAAGCTCCTTTTCCTTGTCTCATAACGGACAAATACGCACATAGTCTAGCAAACGCCCAGCTTTCAGCACCGACCGCGAGCCCCGTCCACACAAAAGCAAAGACCTCCCCACTTCCACGTGGGGAGGCCAGGTATAAGACGAGCAACGTATTCACCAGGCGAGAAGAACCTCCCGCCGCGGCGCGGCCTAGCGGACGAACTCCTCCACCTCGCGCGCGATGCCCTCGGCGTCGAGGCCAAACTCGTGCAGCAGGTCGACCGCGGGGCCGGAGTGCCCGTAGGTGTCCTGCACGCCCACCTTGCGCACGGGCACCGGGCAGCGCTCGGCGAGCACGTCGCAGACGGCGCTGCCGAGGCCGCCGATCACGGAGTGCTCCTCGCAGGTGACCACGCGGCCGGTCTTCTCGGCGCTTGCCACGATGAGGTCCGCGTCGATCGGCTTGATCGTGTGCATGTCGATGACCTCGGCGGAGATGCCCTTCTCGGCCAGCGCCTCCGCGGCCTCGAGGGCGGCCTGGACCATGAGGCCGCACGCCACGATGGTGACGTCGGTGCCCTCGCGCATGACGATGCCCTTGCCCACCTCAAACTCAAACGTGTCCGGGTCATTGACCACCGGCACGGCAAGGCGCCCGAAGCGCATGTAGACCGGGCCGTCCAGCTCGTAGGCGGCGCGCACGGCAGCCTTGGCCTCGGTGTCGTCGCACGGGACGATGACGGTCATGCCGGGGATGGTGCGCATGAGGGCGATGTCCTCGTTGCACTGGTGGGTGGCGCCGTCCTCGCCCACGGAGATGCCGGCGTGCGTGGCGCCGATCTTCACGTTGAGGTGCGGGTAGCCGATGGAGTTGCGCACCTGCTCGAACGCGCGGCCCGCCGCGAACATCGCAAAGGTGCTCGCAAACGCCTTGCGGCCCGTGGTGGCAACGCCGGCGGCCAGGCCCATCATGTTGCCCTCGGCGATGCCCGCGTCGAAGAAGCGCTCCGGGTAGGCCTTCTTGAACGTGGCGGTGTGCGTCGCCGCCGCGAGGTCGGCGTCAAAGACCACGAAGTCGTCGTGCTCGGCGCCGAGCTCCACGAGCGCCTCGCCGTAGCTCGCACGCGTGGCGACCTTCTTCACGTCTGCCATTGCTTACGCCTCCTTAGAAAGCTCGGCCATCGCCTCGGCAAACTGCTCGTCGTTGGGGGCCTTGCCGTGCCAGCCGACCTGGTTCTCCATGAACGAGACGCCCTTGCCCTTGACCGTCTCGGCCACGATGGCGACGGGCGCGCCCTTGACCTCGCGGGCGGCCTCGAACGCGGCGCGGACCTGCGCCATGTCGTTGCCGTCGGCGAGCTCGATGACGTGGAACTTGAAGGCGCGGAACTTGTCCGCGATGGGCATCGCGGAGTTGACCTCCTCGATCGTGCCGTCAATCTGCAGGCCGTTGTGGTCCACGATCACCACGAGGTTGTCCAGGGCGTGGTTGCCCGCGAACATCGCGGCCTCCCAGACCTGCCCCTCCTCGATCTCACCGTCGCCGAGCAGGCAGTAGGTGCGGTACGAGTCCCCCCAGTGCTTGGCGGCGAGCGCCATGCCAACGGCGGCCGAGACGCCCTGTCCGAGCGAGCCGGTCGTCATGTCCACGCCGGGGGTGTCGTTCATGTTGGGGTGGCCCTGCAGGTGGCTGCCGATGTGGCGCAGGGTCTCGAGGTCCTCCTTGGGGAAGTAGCCGCGCTCGGCGAGCGTGGAGTACAGGCCCGGCGCCGCGTGGCCCTTGGAGAGGACGAAGCGGTCGCGGTCGGCCTTGTTCGGGTCGGCCGGGTCGACGTTCATCTCCTCGAAGTAGAGGTAGGTGAGGATGTCCGCGGCAGAGAGCGAGCCGCCCGGGTGGCCCGACTTGGCGGCGTGCGTCGCCACGAGCACCCCCTTGCGCACCTCGTTGGCAACCCTCTCGAGCTGTTCGTCGGTCATGGTGCCTCCCTTTCTAAAGACGTGCGGCGGGACCTGAGGCCCCGCCGCTCCGGTGTTTGCTGCCCTTCCCTACTGGGCGGCGACGACCTTGGCCCAGTCAGCGTCGAAGCTGGCCATGCCCTGGTCGGTCAGCGGGTGCTTGAGGCACTTCTTGAGCGCGCCGAAGGGCACGGTGGCAATGTCGGCACCCATGAGGGCGGCCTGCGTCACGTGGTTGGGCGTGCGCACGGAGGCCGTGATGATCTCGCAGACGTTGTCCACGTTCTTGCCGGTCCAGTCGTAGTTGCCGATGGCGGTCACGACGTTAGCGAGCTCGGAGATGCCGTCCTCGCCGATGTCGTCGAAGCGGCCCACGAACGGGCTCACGTAGCGGGCGCCGGCGTTGGCGGCGAGAAGTGCCTGCGGGGCCGAGAAGATCAGCGTCATGTTGATGCGGACGCCCTCGGCGGCGAGCGTGTGCGTGGCGGCCAGGGACTCGGCGCAGATCGGCAGCTTCACCACGATGTTGGGGGCCAGGCTCGCCAGGTGGCGGCCCTCCTCGATCATGCCCTCGGTGGTCTTGGCCTGGGACTCGGCGGACACGGGCAGGTCACCGCACATCTCGGCGATCTTGACCATGTGGTCCTCGAAGTCCGCGAGCTTGCCGCCCGTGCGCGCGTACAGCGACGGGTTGGTGGTGACGCCGGCCAGGCATCCCCAGGACAGGGCCTCCTTGATCTCGTCAAGATCGGCGGTGTCGATGAAGAACTTCATGATCTCCCCCTTCTTTGTCAGAGCTGACGTCTCTAAGTTACACGCGCGGCCCCCCGACTTCCGCCGAGAGGCCGCGAACGGTCGCATTTCACAGGGCGAACAAAGACCAGTTGACAGCCCTCTTACATCCCCGCGCGCGTCTCGTCGATGATGCGGCGCACCTCGGCGGCGTTCTTGGCGATGTCGTCGGCGCTGCCCTTGGTGAGCAGGCTCCCCATGCCGCAGCACTCGATGCCGGTCTTCACCCAGTCGGCGAGGTTGTCCAGGTTGATGCCGCCGGAGGCCATGAGCGGCATCCAGGGCGTCGGGGTCTTGAACAGGCCCACGAGCTGCTTGCCGTAGGTGTTGGAGATCGGGAAGCACTTGATGTAGGCCGCGCCGATCTCGAGGGCGTGGTTGGCCTCGGTCATGGTGGTGCAGCCCGGGGCATACGGAATCTGGTAGAGGTTGCAGATGCGCGCGACCTCGTCGGAGAGCATGTTGGCCACGATGAACTCCGCGCCGCTCATGATGGCCAGACGCGCCGTCGTGGCCTCCATGACGGTGCCGGCGCCCACGATCATGTCGTCGCCAAAGCGCTCCTTGATGCCGGAGATGACCTCGCCGGCGTTGGGCAGGGTGTAGCTGATCTCCATCGCGCGCACGCCGCCCTTGAGCAGGCCCTCGGCGATCTCGCAGCCACGCTCCACGGTGGGGACGCGCACCACGGCAAACGCGCAGGTGTCATAGAGCGCCTTGGTCACGGTGGCCTTCTGAAGAATCATGGGATGCTCCTTTCGCATCGACTTTGCCTGGCGAGAAGAACCCCTACCTGTGGGAGATGCCGTAGTGGTCCAGCATCGCGACGGCCTTCTCGTCCACGCCCTCGGCGACCTCGGTGACCGGGAAGCGCGCCGGGCCGACCTCGTAGCCGGCCAGCTCGAGCGAGCGCTTGAGGGTCTGCGGCGTGGAGCCGAGGTGCAGGACGTCGCGGATGGGCTCGATCTCGGCCTGGAGGCGGGCGGCCTCCTCCCCGTCGCCCGCCTCGAGAGCCTTCCACAGGTTGACGACGACCTCGGTGATGAGGTTCGCCGTGCCGGCCACCGCGCCGGACGCACCGAGCGCGTGGGCCTCGGAGATCTTGCCGTCGGAGCCGACGAGGACGTCGACGTCCTTGCCGGCCGCGGCCTCGATGTAGGCCTTGAGGTTGTCCATGTTGCCCGAGGAGTCCTTGACTCCCTTGACGTTGTCGATCTGAGCGACCTCGGCCACGACCTCGGGGGAGATGTTCTTGCCCGTGGCCTTGGGGATGTTGTAGAGCATGACCGGGATCTTGACGCTCTCGGCCACCATGCGGAAGTAGGTGGCCACCTGCACGTCGGAGATGCCGAGGAAGTACGGGTTGATCACGGAGAGCGCGTCGGCACCGATGGCCTCGGCGCGCTTCGACATCTCGCACGCCTCGCGCGTGGAGCAGGCGCCCGTGCCCACGTACACCGGCACGCGGCCCGCGACCTTCTCGATCACGAACTTGGAGAACTCGATCTTCTCGTCCGGGGTGCAGACGTGGAACTCGCCGTTGGAGCCAAAGGTGAAGATGCCCGAGGCGCCGCCCGCGATGAGCTTCTCGACGAGCTTCTCGCCCGCCTCGTAGTTGATGGTCTGGGCGTCGTCGCGGTTGAACGGGGTGACCATGGGGACGATGATGCCCTGGAACTTGGACATGTGCGTTTCCTTTCCTCGTGGCGACGCTTCTACTTGCCCTCGCGGATCGAGGCGCCGAGCGCCCCGCCCGGGTGCCACTTGACGTACTGGGTGGGCTCGAGGCCGTAGTCGTTCTGCAGCAGGATCGAGAGGCACTGGAGCTCCAGGATCTCGGCGAGGATGGAGGCGCGCGGCGGCTTGTTCATGGAGTCGCCCTCCTGGTCCACGCCAGCGATGAGCGCGACCTCGGCCTCCTTGGCCAGCCAGCTCTCGGGGTTGCCCGTGAGCGCGATGATGTGCACGCCCACGCCCTTGAGGCAGGTGACGGTGCTCTTGAGCTCGCTCGTCTCGCCGGAGTTGGAGATGGCGATCACCACGTCGCCGGGCTTGGTCTGGCCGGCGGAGCCGTGCACGCACTCGGTGCCGTGAAGCTCGTAGGTGGGGGTGCCGGTGGACGAGAAGAGCGACGCGGCGTAGCCGGAGACGTGACCCGGCTTGCCGATGCCCGTCACGTGCAGGCGGCCGCCGGCGGCCTCGCTCTGCTGAATGAGCCTCTTGGCCGCGGAGAGCGCCTCGAAGTCGATGCCCGCGACGTACTTGTCGAGGGAGCCCCTCACGATGTCGAGAAACTCGACGACCTGCTCCTTGTCGGTTGCCATTGATCCTCCTTACCTAGAAGGCCCCGCGGGGCCCGCTTCCAAATGACTACTTCTTGGCCTGCTTCACGTGGTGCGCGCGCAGGATCCCCAGGATCTGCTCCTCCAGGGCGTCGAGCGTGCCCGCCATGAAGGGGCGGTTGATGTCAACGAAGTGAAAGCCCGAGGGGTGGGCGACCCAGTCACCGGAGAGCAGCAGCCTGAGCGCGCTGCCCTGGCGGATGAGCTTGTACGCCTTGACGCCCCCGTAGGGCACCGAGAGGGCTCGCTTGGCGTCCGTGCTCACGTAGATGCGCACACCGCGCTCGCAGAGGTCGACGACCCCCACGTGGCGCGCGAACTTGCCCAGGCGGCGACCCATCGCCTTTGACGAGAACCACGCCACCGGAAGGCCCACCACGACCAGCGTCAGGTACGCCACGTTCTGCGCGATCTGCGTGGCTCCGATGCCGCCCAGCACGAGGAACAGGCCGAAGAACGCGAGCAGCAGGTAGGCGATGCCCTGCACCAGCAGGCGCGTGCGGTCCTCCTCCACGGCGAGAAGAACCTCGCCCAGGGAGTCCCCCGCCCCCTCGCGGGCGGCCGCCTCCTTCTCCTCGGGCTTCTCGCCCTCCCCCATCGATATTCCGACGAAGTCCCCGAGGTCCTCGCGGGCCACCTTCTGGGCCGGCGTGAGGGTCTGCTCGGCCGCGTTGGGACGCTTCTTCTCGGTACCGCTCTTTTTCCTGTTCTTGGACATTTCTTCTCCGGGTCGGGCCCTATGCCTGGGCGCGGATGGTCTGATAGTCAAGCGCGGCGTCCGCGAAGGCGTCACGCAGGATGTGCACGTCGATGGCGGACACCATGAGGTTGATGTCCCGGGCGTAGCGCCCGATGAGCGCGTTGCCGCCGATGATGCCGAAGCCCTTGCGCGCCGCCACGCAGGCGTCGCGCACGCGGTCGATGAGCGCGAGCTCCTCCGGGCAGCCCACCGCGTCGGGGTAGCCCATTGAGATGGCGAGGTCGCAGGGACCGACCACGGCGGCGTCGATGCCGGGGACGGCCAGGATCTCCTCCACGCGCTCCACGCCGGCAACGGTCTCGATCTGCGCGATGGCGAGCGTGCCGGCGTTGGCGCGCGCCATGTTGGTGGCATGGTGGCCCGAGGGGCCGTATGCCGTGTGGGCGCCGCCGGAGTAGCTGCGTCGCCCAAGGGGCGGGTACTTTGCCCAGTCCGTCAGCTGGCGGGCTTGCTCGGGCGTCTCCATCATGGGGACCATGACGCCCGAGGCGCCGCGATCGAGCAGGCGAGACACGTCCGCGCGCGCCAGCTGCGGGGCGCGGACGACGGTGGGGAGGCCGATCTGGTTGCCGAGCATCATGAGCGTGCTCAGGCGCGCGTCGTCGACGTCGCCGTGCTCCTCGTCCACGAGCAGGAAGTCGATCCCCGCGGCCTTGGCCATGAGCGCGACCGGCGCGGAGTCGATCACCTGGACGAGCAGTCCCCCGAGGTGCGCGTCGCGCAGCGTGGAGACGTCAATCACGGCAGTTCCCTCCCTCACTTGCGCCGAGGGCGCCCGCGGGCTTGCTTCCGCGAGCGCCCTCGGCCTTAGACCTTAGAGCTGAGTAGGCAGTACAAATCCGGTTCCCGGCTTAGGCGAAGATGCTGCCGATGCCGTAGATGATCGAGCCGACGATGTTGTAGTCGACGTTCGGGAAGGAGGCGTCGGCGATTCCGAGGTCGGCGAAGGCCGGGTACAGGACCAGGCAGCCGGCGCACAGGAAGATGCCCACGAGGAAGGAGCCGAGCAGGGCGCCCTTCCAGCCGCCGTAGGCGTAGCCGCAGACGCCGCAGGTGCCGCCGGAGAAGAAGCAGATGCCGGCAGCCGGGATGAAGATGACGTCGGAGCCCACGGCAACGAGGATGGCCATGGCGACGAGGCCGCCGAGGAAGGAGCCGATGAAGCCGATGATGACGGCGTTCGGGGCAAACGGGAAGATGGCCGGGCAGTCGACGGCGGGGCGGGCATCCGGGATGAGCTTCTCGGAGATGCCCACGAAGGCCGCGGTGATCTCGGCGATGAACTGGCGCACGCCGTAGATGAGGACGGACATGCCGGCGGCGAACTGCAGGCCGGCCATGAAGGGCCAGATCCACCAGATGTTGTTGCCGAAGTTGGCGGTGATCTCCTCGGTGAAGTTGCCGGTCACGTAGCAGGCGATGGTCACGATGTAGAAGAGCACGACCATGAACAGGGCCACGGAGAACACGAAGTCACGGAAGAGCTTGAAGAACTCGGGGAGCTCCTTCTCGTTGGCCTCCTCCTGGGCCTTCTCGGTGCTCTTGGTGAAGAGCTTTCCGATGTAGCCGGAGACGGCGTAGCCGATGCAGTTGAAGTGACCGATGGCGATGGTGTCGGAGCCGGTCAGCTTGTTCACGAACGGCTGGCAGAACGACGGCAGGGCCGCGCCGCAGAAGCCGAGGATGACACCGCCGAGGACGACGGTGACGACGGTCGGGGCGCCGAGGGCGATGAAGACGAGCGCCAGGACGCACGCGAAGTACAGGAAGTGCTGGCCGGTCAGGAAGACGGCCTTGAACGGCGTGAAGCGGGCGAACACGAGGTTCATCGCGAAGCCGAGGACGAAGACGAGCGACACCTCAAGGCCGTACTGGTTGAGGGCCATGGCCGTAGCGGCCTCGACCTGCGTCACGACGCCGTTGATGTTGAAGGCGGTGCTGAACATGTTGGAGAAGATCGTGACCTGCGCCGACATGGCGTTGGAGCCGATGTTGAAGATCATGAAGCCGATGATGGTCTTCACGGTGCCCGAGAAGACGTCAACGGCCGACTTCTTCTGAAGGAGAAGGCCAACGAGGGCGATGATGCCCATGATGACCGAGGTCTCCCTCAGCTGGTTGAGAATAACGTTGACGATATCCATGAATTAAGTCCTTCCAGCGGAGCTTAAGTCCTTCAGAACCTACTCAGTCAGGAATAACGGGGTGCTACTCGGCGTGCTCGGCGACCCAGGCGGAGAGCTTCTCCTTGATCTCGTTCTTGTCGACGATGTTGGTGATGCCCACGGCGGAGGGGACGCGGGAGTCGGCGTTGAGCTCGTCGGTGAGGTCGCTCATGGTGATGACGAGGTCGCCGTTGAAGCCGATCAGGGAGTCGAGGTTGCCGTGCTCGGTCTCGATGGGCAGGCCCTCCTCCTTGATGACCTGGTCGCACTTGATCTTGAGCATCATGGAAGAGCCCATGCCAGCGCGGCAGCAAACGAGAGCGTGATACGTCTTAGCCATTACATTCTCCCTTCTTTGGCGTGGACGAGGTCCACGACATCCTTAGGCGTGGAGGCGCTGTCGAGCTGCGCGAAGAAGTCCGGGTCGGAGAGCAGCTCGACGAGGGACTGCAGCGCACCGAGGTGGCTGTCGTTGTCCTTGGCGGAGAGCGGGAACAGATACTTGACCGGGTCGTTGTCGGCGCTGCCGAACTCGACCGGCTCCTTGAGGGTCACGATGCCCACGGCGGACTCGAGAGCGCCGCTCTCGGGGCGGGCGTGCGGCAGCGCGACGTGCTCCGTGATGACGATGTAGGGGCCCAGCTCGTTGACGCCCTTGATGATGTCGTCAACGTAGGAGGGGGTCACCTTCTTGTTGTCGACGAGCGGCTGGGCCGCCTTCCTGATGGCGTCCTCCCAGTCGGAGGCCTCGACGTCGAGCAGAACCAGGCTCTCGTCGAGAAGATCACTCAGCATGTCCCATCACCTCTACTTCCTCTCTCGCGGGCGATCGCCCGTGGTCTCGTAACGTTCATAAGTGTGTCATTAACTGAACGTCTCGGCAACGATTTTTTCACATTTCGAACGCGGTAACTCCAAATATTCCTCCGAACGGTATGAAATCGACCGTAATCGTTACATCATATTCCTAATAATACTATGCCATATTTGAGCTATTTTGTTCATTATGATAAACTTTGAACGTGTGTTTACGACGCATCGTTCATATAATATGCCGCTTGATTTCCTTACACTTTTTACTTATGTTGCGCTCTTATTTTATGTTCGAACGCTCTACAAAATATGAATGTTTTCGTGTTGCTTTAGTCGCTTGTGTTCGTATACTGTAAGGGCGGGCTTTTTTGGAGTCGTCGGGAGGAATGCGCATGAAGAGAAGCAGGGCCTACGTTGCCTCCCGTCGCGACGCGATAATCGCCCTGCTGGAGAGCCGTGGCCAGGTGAGCGTCGCGGAGCTTGCCGAGAAGTTCGGCGTCTCCACGCTCACCATCAGGCGCGACCTCGACTACCTCGAGTCCAAGCAGGTCGTCTCGCGCCAGTACGGCTCCGCGAAGCTGCTCAACCCGCTCGGCCGGCCCTCGGGCTCCCGTCAGATACGCGCCAACAAGGCCATCGCGCGCGAGGCCGCCCGCCACGTCGAGGACGGGGACGCCATCTTCATCAACGCGAGCTCCACCGCGCTCGGCATCATCCGCTTCATCACTGCCCAGGACGTCACCGTCATCACCAACAACGGCAAGGCGCTGCTGCTTGACGAGCGTCCCAACGTCTCCATCCTGCTCACCGGAGGAGAGATCCGCCCACCCAAGGCGTCCATGACCGGGGAGGTCGCGCTCGACTACATCAAGCGCGTCACCGCGACGAAGTGCTTCCTGGGCGTCACGGGAATCTCGGCCAACTACGGCCTCACCTCCGCGACCGCTCCCGAGCCCGCCATCAACGCGCTCATGCTCGAGCGCTCGCGCCAGCACGTGATCGTGGCCGACTCCTCGAAGATCGGCCTCACGTCAAGCTTCCAGTTCGGGTCCGCGGACGAGGTCGACCTCCTCATCACCGACACCGGGGCCACCGACTCGCAGCTCGCCAAGCTCAAGGCCTTCGGCGTCGGCGAGGTCCTCAGGGTGGACCCGGCGCTCATGGGAGACTCGGACGACTAGCCCCGTGCGGGCGACCTATCCGTCAATCTGCTTGAAGCCCTCGCCAAAGACCTCGTGGACCTCCGAGATGACCACGATGGCCTCGGGGTCGCACGCAGCGACGATCTGCTTGAGGCGAACGCTCTCGGAGCGGCCGAGGACGCAGAAGAGCACGGGGCGCGCGTTGCCGCTCCACACGCCGCGGGCCTGCAGCTCCGTGCACCCGCGGTTGAGGGTGTAGAGGATCTCGTTGGCGATCCTCTCGTGCTCGACCGAGATGATGTAGGCGGCACGCTCGGAGCGCGGCCCGTCCACCACTGCATCGATCACCTTTCCGCTGATGAACATCGCCACGGCCGCGTAGAGCGCCTGCTCGACCGAGAAGACCGTGGCGGAGAAGGCGATGATCACCCCGTCAACGATGATCACCGCGACGCCCACGGGCATGGCGGTCCGCCGCGCCAGCACCTGGGCGACGATGTCCGTGCCGCCGGTGTTGCCCCCGGAGCGAAACACCAGACCGAGCCCGATGCCGGTGACCACGCCTCCCGCTATCGCGCACAGCAGCAGGTCCTTCTCGCTGCCAAAGACGGGCAGGACGGGGACGAGCGCGTCCGTGAGGATGCCGCAGGCCAGGATGCCGCCCACCGTGCGCGCGATGTAGCCGCGATCGCCCGAGCGGACCACGAGGGCCATGAGCAGCACGTTCATGACGATGGTCTGCATGCCCACCGGCAGCGCGAAGCCCATTCGCTCGGCAATGGCCGAGAAGACCGTGGCAAGGCCCGTTACGCCGCCGGCGGCGAGCCCGTAGGGGATCTCGAAGCAGTCGACGCCGATCGCAAACAGCAGCGAGCCGCCCACGATGAGCGTCGCGTCACGCACGACGGTGCGCCAGGGCACGCGGGTCACGACGCGCCCCCTCCGCCCACGACCCAGCGGTGGTACCCCACCACAAAGCGGTCGAGGTCGCCGTCGTCGAGGACGGACTCCACGTTGCCGGTCTCGACGCCGGTGCGCAGGTCCTTGACGAGCTGGTAGGGGTAGAGGACGTAGCTCCTGATCTGGTTGCCGAAGCCTATGTCGTGCTTGGGCCCGCGCAGCTCGTCGAGCTCCGCCGCGCGCTTCTCGAGCTCCATCTCGTAGAGGCGGCTCTTGAGGATCTTCATGGCAAACGCCTTGTTCTGGAGCTGGCTGCGCTCGTTCTGGCAGGTCACGACCGTACCTGTGGGCAGGTGCGTGATGCGGACGGCGGAGTCGGTGGTGTTCACTCCCTGACCGCCGTGGCCCGAGGCGTGGTAGACGTCGATGCGCAGGTCGTTGGGGTCAATCTCTACCTCGACGTCGTCCGGCAGCACCGGAAGGACCTCCACGCCGGCAAAGGTGGTCTGGCGACGCTTCTTGTCGTCGGTCGGAGAGATGCGCACGAGGCGGTGCACGCCCTGCTCGGCGCGCAGCATCCCGTAGGCGTTCTTCCCGCTCACAGTGAAGGTGGCCCGATCGATGCCGATGACCTCGGCCGCGGGCGCGTCGTTGACCGTCACCTTCCAGCCGCGGCGGTCACAGTAGCGCAGGTACATGCGGAAGAGCATCTCGCACCAGTCCTGCGCCTCCAGGCCGCCCTGGCCCGGCGTCACGGTCACGATGGCGTCGCCGTGGTCCAGCTCGTCGGTGAACCAGCTCGAGAGCTCAAGCTCCGAGAGGTCACGCTCGAGGGAGTCGGCGATCTCGGACGCCTCGGCGAGAAGATCCTCGTCACCGGTCTCCTCGCCCAGCTCGAGCGCCGTGCGGGCGTCCTCGAGGCGGGAGCGTGCGGACTCGATGCCCGTGACGTCGTCGCGAGCCGCGGACAGGTGGGCCATGACGGAGCGGGCCTCGTCGGCGTCGTCCCAGAAGCCCGGCTCAGCACTTCTCGCCTCGAGCTCGGCGACCTTGACGCGCTTCTCGTCGATGTGCAGGTAGCCCGCCACCTCCTCCAGGCGCTCTGAGAGGGCGAGAAGGTCGGGCTTGCTCGCGTCCGCCATCTACCTGTTCCTGCCGTGGCAGTTCTTGAACTTCTTGCCGCTCCTGCACGGGCAGGGGTCGTTGCGCCCGACCCCCACGTAGGGGTCCGGGTCATCGGCCTTGCGGTAGGTGCGAGGCTTGGACACGCCGGGGTTGGCCCCCTGAGGCGCGGGGCCCGCGGGGGCGCGGACGCCCGACGCGACCGCACGCGCGCCGCCCTGGGCGCCGTCGGCCTCGGAGGGACCGGAGTAGCGCGCGCCGCGAAGCTCGTCGGGCTCCTCCTCCGCCGGTGCCGGGGCCTGGGGGGCGTTTGGCCTCACAACGACCTCGAGGCGCAGGATCGTGCGCAGGAAGTCCTCGTACATCGTGTTGACGAGCTCGGTGAAGGCGGCGTACGCCTCGCTCTTGTACTCGACGAGCGGGTCGCGCTGGCCAAAGCCGCGCAGGCCGATGCCCGTCTTGAGGTAGTCCATCTCCTGCAGGTAGGCCATCCAGCGCGTGTCGATGACGCGGAGCATGACCTGGGCAGACAGGGCGTGCATGGGCTCCTGGCCGATCCGCTCGGCCTTCTCGGCAAAGCACGTGTCGACAAACTCGTCGACCATCTCCACCACGTCGCCCTCGTCCTGGCCGTCCTCGACCGACGGGACGTCCTTGCGGCCGGTGAGCTCCTGGAGCCAGCGCTCGAGCCCGCGCTCGTCCCACTCGTCGTGCTTCTTGCCCTCGGGGCAGAACGAGGCAACCTCACGCTGAACCGTGTCGAAGGTGACCTCGCCGACGCGCTCCATGAGGTCCTTGCCGTCGAGGATCTTGTTGCGCTCCTCGTAGATGACCTGGCGCTGGGTGTTCATGACGTTGTCGTAGTCGAGGACGTTCTTGCGCATGGCGAAGTTGACCTCCTCGACCTTGCGCTGCGCACTCTCGACCGCCTTGGTGACGAGCTTGTTCTGAATCGGCATGTCGTCCGGCATCTCGTACTTCTGCATCATCGCCGAGATGCGGTCCATGCGGTCACCGCCGAACAGGCGCATGAGGTCGTCCTCGAGGGAGAGGTAGAACTGGGTCTCGCCGGGATCTCCCTGACGGCCGGAGCGGCCGCGGAGCTGGTTGTCGATGCGTCGGCTCTCGTGGCGCTCCGTGCCGATCACGCAGAGGCCGCCCGCGGACTTGACGCGCTCCTTCTCTGCGTCGCAGATCTCCTTGGCGCGGGCGAGGGCCTCGGAGCGCTGCTCCGGGGTCGCCTCCTCGGGCTCGACGCCGTCAACGCGCAGGAAGTCCTCGGCGATGAGCTCGGGGTTGCCGCCAAGCAGGATGTCCGTGCCACGACCGGCCATGTTGGTCGCGATGGTGACGGCGCCCTCGCGGCCGGCCTGCGCCACGATCTGCGCCTCGCGCTCGTGGAACTTGGCGTTGAGGACGTTGTGCTTGATGCCCCGCTTGTCCAGGATGCGCGAGAGTCGCTCGGAGTTCTCGATGGAGACGGTGCCCACGAGGCAGGGCTGCCCCTTCGCGTGGCGCTCCACGACGTCGTCCGCGACCGCCTTGAACTTGGCGTCGATCGTGCGGTAGACGAGGTCGTCGTGGTCAACGCGGATGACGGGCTTATTGGGCGGGATGACCTGGACGGGAATGTGGTAGACCTCGCGGAACTCCGCGTCCTCGGTCATGGCGGTGCCCGTCATGCCGGAGAGCTTGTCGTACATGAGGAAGTAGTTCTGGAGCGTGATGGTGGCGAGCGTCTGGTTCTCCTCGCGGACGATCACGCCTTCCTTGGCCTCGATGGCCTGGTGCAGGCCCTCGGAGTAGCGCCTGCCCTCCATGATGCGGCCCGTGAACTCGTCGACGATCTTGACCTCGCCGTCCACGACCACGTACTGCTGGTCGCGGTGGAACATGTACTCGGCCTTGAGCGCCTGCTGCAGGTGGTTGACGAGCTGGCCGGACGCGTCGGCGTAGATGTCCTCGATGCCGAGGGAGCGCTCGACCTTCTTCAGGCCCTCGTCAGTGGTCGCGATGGTGTGCTTCGCCTCGTCCATCTCGAAGTCGACCTCGGGTGTGAGGCCGCGCACGGCGCGGGCAAAGTCCTTGTAGGTGCTGGCGGACTTGGTCCCGGCGCCGGAGATGATGAGCGGGGTGCGAGCCTCGTCGATCAGGATCGAGTCGGCCTCGTCGACGATAGCGTAGTGGTGCCCGCGCTGGACGCGCATGTTGGGCCGGGTGACCATGTTGTCGCGCAGGTAGTCAAAGCCGAACTCGGAGTTCGTGCCGTAGGTGACGTCGGCCTCGTAGGCCGGCTTCTTCATCGGCAGGCGCATGCCGTTCTGGATGAGGCCGACGGACATGCCCAGGAACCGGTAGATTCTCCCCATCCACTCGCTGTCTCGCTTGGCGAGGTAGTCGTTCACCGTAACGATGTGGACGCCCTTGCCCGGGATGGCGTTGAGGTAGCCGGCAAGCGTGGAGACGAGCGTCTTGCCCTCGCCGGTCTTCATCTCGGCGATGGTGCCGCGGTGCAGCGCGATGCCACCGATGATCTGCACGTCAAAGTGGCGCAGGCCCGTCGTCCTCACCGAGGCCTCGCGCACGGCGGCGAACGCCTCCGGCAGCAGGTCATCAAGCGTCTCGCCCGCCTCGTAGCGCTCGCGGAACACCGCGGTGATGCCGTGGAGCTCGTCGTCCGTGAGGGCCTTGAACTTCGGCTCGAGCTCGTTCACCCGCGCCGTGATGCGCTCGAATTCCTTGAGCTCCTTGTCCGATCCCATGGAAAGGAGCTTGGAGAGAAAGTTGGGCATGTGTCTCCCTTTGCTGTAGTTCGGCGGCGCCGATAAGCGCACTCACCCCCAACACTCTACTCATTGGAGGGCTTGGCATGGGGCGCGCACGTCGGTCTCACCAAAAGCGCACCCAATGACCTGCGCGTCCCATGACTCCCCTCCCACTTTTTCTCCACGCCCAACCGTCACGACACGCCCGGCGACGCTGGCCCCACCTCCTCCATGACCTGCTTCAGACGCCCCGACGGCGTGTGTTTCCCCGCCCTTCTCAGCCGGTTGTTGTAGTGACGGTACTGTCGGTCCGCTTCCACGGCACGGCCGCTCGCCCGCAGGGCCCTCACCAGCACGATGACCGCGTCCTCCCTGAGGTCGTTCGCCATGAGCGCGTTGGCGGCCAGGCGCGCCGCGGTTCTCTCCTGCCCAAGCCGCAGGGCGGCGTCACCGCCGGCGACCATCGCGTCTGCGTAGAGCTCCTTGAGCTCGTCGCGCACGGACGAGACGTACCCGAGGGCGTCGACCGGGGGCAGGTACAGGTCCCCCGCGTAGAGACGCTCCGCCTGGCGCGCCATCGTCAGGGAGCGCGCGGGGTCCCGGGAGTCCGACGCCTCCCGCGCGAGCGCCCTGAACACGTCCACGTCGCAGCGAACGAGCCCCATGTCCAGTGACACCTCCCTGCTCGAGCGACTTGCGAGGAACGGGTCCAGGCTCGGGTCAATCTCCGCGATCGCCGCCCGCAGAGAGCTCGTGGCCTGATAGGCGCGGTTGAAGCCCGACACGTAGTCGCAGTCGGGCCAGACCTGTTCCACGAGCTGGAACCGCTTCGCACAGGCTCCGTGACGCAGGACCAGGTACTCGAGCATAGACTTGGCACTCCTCTGCTCGAGCTTGTTGTCCGCGATCCTGACGCCCCGTACGTAGACGGCAAATCCCCCAAGCAACGTGACCTCGATCGGAACCGTCGGGTCGCCGAGCGGGGGACGGTCGAGCCCCGCAAGCTCGCAGACGGACACGTCGCGCCCGTCGCGCATGCGCTCGTCCTCGCCCTCCTCAACAGTGGCCAGAGCACGCCTCCACCCCTGCGGCATACGCTCGCGCACGAGCCCGGAAAACTCCCCGATGCCCGTTGCGAGCAGGGAGACCAGCCACAGCGCGTCCCTCGGCACGTCCTCCGGGACCACAGGCGCCAGCGAAGCGTCCTCCCGCAGCGCCATCGCCGCCCTGACGAGCGAGCGCACCGCGGAGAGGTCGTCGCGCGGGCCGTCCTCAAGGCCCATTTCCAGGGTCTCGCCCATGAGGAAGCGGGCGACGTCACCCAGGAGCCTCGCGACGCGACCGAGGTAGTCCAGCGAGCTCTTCTCGGCTACCGTCTCGGCCAGCAGCGACCTGACGTTTGCCCGCGCGCTTGCCTTTGCCCTCAGGTCGCAGACGCAGCCGGCGAGAAGCGCCACCACCTGGGCCAGCCTGTCTCCGGAGCGCTCGGAGCGTGCCATGAGCACGTCCGCCTCCGCCGCGGCGCTCGCGTCACCCGTCACGACGGCGCGAATCAGGCTCGCAAGCGATGCGTACCCGGACAGGCCCTCGAGGCTCGTTGCCGAGAGGAACCGAGCCGCCTCGTCAGGCCTTGAGACGCCCCTTGCCTCGCGGTCACCCACGAGCAGGCGAGCCACCTCAAAGTCAAGGTCGAGAAGAGCGGAGCTGACCGTCATCTCAGAGCTGCTGCGAGGATGTGCGACGAGCAGCCTGAGGGCCGCGCTTGGATGCCCGCCCGCCAGCAGTGAGCACGCCTCCAGGTGCACCGAAGCGCGCTGGGCCAGCAGGCCCGGCAACGCCTCGGGGCGACTCACGAGCGGCGGCTCCGCCCTCAGAACCCTGCGAGCGTCGACAAAGAGGAGCGCGAACCTGTCGGACTCCGCCGAGACGCTCACCTCAAGACGGTCCTTCTCGGTCTTTCCCCTCCTTGCCACCGCAGCGAGCGCGGCCCCGAGGGAGCTCACCGCGCCGCGGCCCAGGTCGATCGTCGACCCCATGAGTGCCCGGCGAACCAGCGACACCTCCCCCACCTCAAGGAACTCGGCGCCATGCGCCAGAACAACCTCGTCTGATCCGCCACATCCGAGCATCTTGTAGAGCGCGGCAGCACGCCGATATTCCCCATTGGAGACAAGCATCCGCGCCGAGGACTCAAGCACGTCCGGAAAGAGCGAGCAGAGGGCGGAGAGCCTCGGGAGGGCAGCCGAGAGCGCAAGGGGCAGGTGACAGCAGAGGCACTCGAAGGACTCAAGGCTGGACGCAACCCCAAACAGGGGAGCGTCAGCGCGGAGGGAGGCCATGACGTCCTGCGGAAGCTTTCCAATCACACCGATGAGGTCCTCGACGGTGCCTCGACCAAGAAGGAGCATAGCAAGCCTGAGCCTGAGCTCCTCGTCGGTCAGGCTACGACGGACGGACGCAGCCACGAGCTCGCCGAAGGCGTCGTAGAAGGCCTGAGGCAGGGCGCTTGAGGCCTTTGTGTCGCCGAGCGAGCGCATGAGGCTTGGAATGCCTCGCGTGAGCGAGCGCATCTCATGGGAGTCCCCGCGCCTTTCCGCGGCAGCAATTCCGTGGGACACGAGTCCCGAGGACCAGACGACAAGACACTCCGGGATTTCCTCCAGGAGCTGGCGCGCCTCCGGAGCAATTGAGAAGATCACGGAAGCGCCCGACGAGACAAGGCGTCGCAGCGCCCTCGCCTGTCGAACTATGCACCCCTCGTCTGAAGCCGGGATGTCGTCGAAGGCAATCGCCGCCCTCCCGTCACCGTGCTCGGCGAGACGCGCCGTCCTGGTGAGAATGCGCGTCGCGTCCTCGGCGGACGTCGAGCCCAGGCCCTTGCGTGTCACACGAAGTCCCGCTCGCTCCGCTTGGGCGAGCACGCCAGATATGACGTCGTGTCGCCCCATCCCCGGCTCGGCGCAGATGGCCACCATGCGAGCACCCTCCGACCCGTGCGGGCCGAAGAAGAGCATCGCGACACGCTCGTACGGCGTCCAGGCGAACTCTTCATCCCGGCTAATAATTGACGCAGTTGACCCCACGACCGAGGTGCCCTCGATCGGCTCCTTGCCATCTTTCATACTTTGGTTTCCTTTTGACGATAGGCTACATTTCAGCTCGAGCTAAAGTAAACCTATCAGCAATTCAAGCTTCAAACGCGAGAATTCGGCGCTTGAACAGTTTTATTTTTGGAGCTAACCGAAAGATAACTGAGAGATTTCCGGAAGATTGCTGAAATGAGGCCAAATTTTGTCCTAGGGGTAACAAAGACCTGATGGCGCAAAAGCAAACCGAAGCAAAAACTGGAGAAAAACGCCCGTACGCCGGAGGCCCCCTCCCCGGCCGCTGCCGGGGAGGGGGCCTCCGCGCGCGAAAATGCCCCTTGTTGGTCAGCGACGTCCTGCTCTCCCACGGACTGACTCCG